>CANGIS010000004.1 GCA_947454055.1 Hyphomicrobiales bacterium | reverse complement strand
TCAGGCCTTCACGGGCACCGGCAACGAGCTGGATAACGTCATCACCGGCGGCAGCGGAGCCAACACGCTCAATGGTGCGGCGGGCAATGATACGCTTGATGGTTCCTTGGGCTCGGTCGACTCGCTCTACGGCGATACAGGCAATGACTCGCTCTTCGGTGGCCAAGGCAATGACACGCTTGATGGTGGCGCAGGCAACAATACGATGGCGGGCGGCGCGGGTGATGATACCTATATCGTCAACAGCCTTGCCGATATTGTGACCGAACTGGCCAATAACGGCAAAGATACCATCAAAACCGCGCTGACCGCCTATACGCTGGCGGGTGGCAACAATGTCGAAAACCTCACCTTCACCGGCGGTGCGGCAGCCTTTACCGGCACCGGTAACGAGCTGGATAACGTCATCACCGGCGGCAGCGGAGCCAACACGCTCAATGGTGCAGCGGGCAATGATACGCTTGATGCCAGCAGCGCTCTGGCCAACAGCTCTCTTTATGGTGATGCAGGCAATGACTCGCTTGTGGGTGGTTCGGGCAATGACACTCTGTTGGGCGGCACAGGCAACGATACGCTCGATGGTAAAGGTGGCACCGATACGGCGGATTATGCGTATGTCTATGCCAATAACGGCAATACGGGTGGCGTCACCATCACGGCGGGGGCGATCAACGCGTCGAGCTTCAGCCTCTCAATTGCGGCGAATGACGTCGATGTGCTCACCAATATCAAGACAATCAGCGGTTCGGTCGGCAATGATCAAATCGATCTGTCGGCGATTGCGACGGGGATGTTGGTCACCGGCATTGGCGGCAACGACACCCTTGTCGGCGGCTCGGGCAATGACACGCTGGTCACCCTCGGCGGTAACGACACGCTTTCTGGCGGGGCAGGCGATGACTCTCTCTCCTCCGGCGCGGGCAATGACACGCTCAAAGGCGGCGCGGGCAATGACGCGCTCGATGGCGGTGCAGGCACCGACACGGTGGATTATGCCTATCTCGCCGCGGGCGCGACCTATAAGGCCACCAGCACGTCGGGCGCCAATAACGCTTTCACCCTGTCGATCTCAGCCGGCGATATCGATACGCTGAGCAATATCGAGACCATCAAGCTGGGCGGCGGGGCCAATACGGTAGATCTTTCCGCCCTCCTCTCCTCCACCTATGGCGTGACGGTGGATGGCTCGGCGGGCGCGTCCGACAACATCCTGGGCGGTGCGGGCAATGACAGTCTCTATGGCAGCAGCGGCGGCAACACGCTCGCAGGCGGTGCGGGCGACGATACGCTCGACGCCAGCCTGGTCACCTCCAACCTGATTGGCAACTCGCTATCGGGCGGGGCTGGCAATGATGTGCTCAAAGGCGGCGCGGGCAATGACACGCTCGATGGCGGCACCGGCATTGACTCGATGGCGGGTGGCACCGGCGGCGACATTTATATTGTCGACAGCACCAGCGATGTCGTCACCGAGTTGGCCAATCAGGGCACCGATACAATCCTGACATCGCTCACCTCGTTGAACCTCGGCTCCGGCAATTACAACAATGTCGAAAACCTGACCTATAACGGCGCGGGCAGTTTCACCGGTGTCGGCAATGGCGGGGACAACACGATCACCGGCGGCTCGGGCACCAATTCGCTTTCGGGCGGCGCTGGCAATGACTCGCTCCTCGGCGGCATCGGCAGTGATACGCTTGACGGCGGCACCGGCAACAATACGCTGGCGGGCGGCAAGGGCGATGACATCTATGTCATCACCGATCCAACGACGACGGCCAGCAACACCATCGTCGAAAATGCCAGCGAGGGCATCGACACGGTCCGCACCACGCTGACCAGCTACACGCTGGCGGGCGGCAATAATGTCGAAAACCTCGCCTATGCCGATGCGACAGGGGCCGCACAAGCAGGCAATTTCACCGGTTTGGGTAACGAGCTGGACAACGTCATCACAGGCGGCACCGGCTTTAATAGCCTGTCGGGCGATGTGGGCAATGACACGCTGATCGGCGGGACGGGAACGAACACGCTCGATGGTGGCACCGGCAATGACTCGCTTTTCGGTGGCATCGGCAGCGACAGTCTCTATGGCGGCGCGGGGGATGACAGCCTCGCGGGCGGCGGCGGACCGGCAACCTTGCAAGGCGGCGCCGGCAATGACAGGCTGTCGGGCGTGGGCGCGTTTGCGGATTATTCCTACGTCACCTCCAACCTCACGGCGACACTCAATTCGACCGCGACCATCGGCCTAACCATTGCGGCGGGTAGCGACGTGGATACGCTCGTCAACATCGCCAACCTTATCGGCGGCTCGGGCAATGATCTGCTGCAAGGCGATGGAGCGGCCAATGCGATTCAGGCCGGCGTCGGCAATGACACGATCAAAGGCTATTTGGGCAATGACACGCTCGATGGTGGCGTGGGCACGGATACGGTGGATTATACCTATCTGGCCAATACCTCGACCTTCGCACTGACGCGGATCTCGGAAACGCAATGGTCGTCCTCCATTGCGGGTGGCGGCAACAACGATACGCTCTATAATTTTGAAGCGATCAATCTCGGCCTCGGCTACAATACGGTTAGCCTCGGTGGCCTTGCGACGACGATCAATTTGACGATTGATGGTTCGCTGGCCAAAGCCGACTCGATTGCCACCGGCGCCGGTGCCGACAGTGTTCTGGGCAGCGGGGGCAATGATTGTCTATCGGGCGGCTCGGGCGCCGATACGCTTGATGGCGGCGTCGGCACCGATACGGTTGACTTCTCCTATATCAACGCCCCGACATCCACCTTTGCCATTACCCGCACGAGTGACACCTTATGGTCCTCCTCACTGTCTGGCGGCGGTGACAATGATGCACTCTCCAATTTTGAAGTCATCAAACTTGGTAATGCCAAAAATTCGATCGACTTCAGCTTGCAGACCAAAGCGGTCACGATTGATGGTTCCGCTGGCGCATCGGATTCAATTACCTCAGGCTGGGGAGGGTCAAGCGTCCTCGGCGGTGCCGGCAATGACAGCGTCTTCGCGTTCGGTTTGGGCAACAACACCTTTGATGGCGCGGGAGGCAATGACTCCCTCTCCATGCCCGGACAATATAGCGGCTTTGGCCCCGAACTCGTTACGATGACGGGCCTTTCGGGTACGATGCAAGGCTTTATGCCTGGAATGGCATCACCGACACCAAAGAACCTGACCATCAATTTTAGTAATTTCGAGTATATTTTCTTAGGCTATGCCAATTCCGGAACCGTCTATCCCGGTGACAAATTTGTCGGCTCTGCCTCAACGAACAATATTTATATATTTGGTGGGGACGGTTCGGATACGCTTGATGACGGTAGCGGCTCGGGCATGTCGCTCGACGGCGGCAACGAAAATGATACCTTCTATGTCCGTAATGTTACAACAAAAATATACGAATCAACTTATTCGGATACCTCGCGTAACATTTATACCAATGACACCATCAACACGACGCTGACCTCGCTCAATCTGTCGAGTACCCAATATGGTTCGGGCAATCTGATCGAGAATTTAAACTATCTCGCCACAGCGGCCTATACGTCGGATGGCACATGGCAGAACAGCAAATGGGACACGGCGGTCGGCACCGGTAACTTTACCGGCATCGGCAACCTTCTCGACAACAAGATCACTTCGGGCAGCGGCAATGACTGCCTGTCAGGTGGCTTGGGCAATGATACGCTCGATGGTGGCGCCGGCTGGGACACGGTGGATTATTCCTATCTGCTTGCGGGCCAGACGCTGACGATCTCGCGAAACGGCGCCGATACAGCATGGCTCGGCTCAGCCAATATCGGTTCCAGCACGCTGACATCGGGCGAAAATGACACGCTTTCCAATATCGAGGCGATCAAGCTTGGCAATGGCGTCAATATCGTCAGCCTTGGCGGGGTAACAACGGCCCTCAATCTTTTGATGGACGGCTCATCGGGCACGGCTGACACGATCTATACCGGCGTGGGCAACGATACCATCCTCGGTGGCGTCGGCGGTGACTGTATCTCCGGCGGCAACGGCAATGACTCGCTTAATGCCGGCCAAGGAATCGACACGGTTGATTATTCCTATCTGACGAGTGGTACCTTCACCTTGACCCGCACCAATGACACGACCTGGAGCGGGTCGGCGGGCGGGTCGGATGCCGACACGCTTCTCAATTTTGAAATGATGAAGCTCGGCAGCGCAACCAATACGGTCAGTCTCGGATTGCAGACGACCGCGGTGACGGTCGATGGTTCGCTGGGTGCCAGCAATCTGATCATCACGGGTACCGGTGCCGACTGCATTTTTGGCGGTAGCGGCAATGACACGCTTTCCGGCCGTGGCGGCTACGATACGATCGACGGTAAAGCGGGGATGGATGTCGCCGATTATTCCTACGCGACCACAAATCTCAACGTCACGCTGACCCCCACGCTCGCAACAGCCGTTGCCGTATCCGTCTCGGCCACGGATCAAGATGTCTTATATAATATCGAAGGCTTCATTGGCGGCTCGGGCAATGATTTTATCGGTAATTCGAGTACAGGGACAGGCAATCGGGTCAATGGCTATTCGGTCAATGGCGGGGCGGGCAATGATACCATTCAAGCTCCATACGGCGACAATGTTACGCTCGATGGCGGCTCGGGCATCAACACCCTCGATGTGTCAAATATCGGGAATTCGGGAGGTCAAATCGTCGACCTGATGTCCGGTACTCTGACGGCCGCCGGCAACCTCGCTCGCGGTTCGATTTTTAATTTCACCAATGTCATTATGGGCGGATGGAATAGCACCTTCATCGGTGACAATGCCGACAATTTGGTCACGACACCCGTCTACATCATGGACTCGATGTGGGGCAATGGTGGCAATGATACGCTGCTTGGTAGCCTGTATAGTGACTCTCTGTCCGGCGGCATTGGCAATGACTCGATGGATGGCGGCTCGGGTTTCGACAGGGTGGATTATTCCTATGTCGTTGCCGGCCAGACGCTGACCATTTCCCGCAATGGCGCTGACAATGCCTGGCTCGGCTCGGCTGTGCAGGGTACAAGCACGGTCACGGCGAGTGATAATGACACGCTGCTGAATTTTGAATTCATCAAGCTCGGCAATGGCGACAACACCGTCAGCCTCGGCGGCATCACATCGACCCTCGGGCTCATCATAGACGGCTCGAACGGCACAACCGACTCGATTGCCACGGGCGCAGGAGCCGACAGTCTGCTTGGTGGCGCAGGCAATGATATCTTCTCCGGCGGCGCAGGCAATGACACGATCAATGGCGGCGGCGGCTCCAACACGATCAATTATTCCTATATCAACGCCAACGGGGCCTACACGGCGGGCATTTCGGTGACGCTGAATGCGGGAGCTGCAACCGTCACCGCGCTGGCAGGCTCCGATGTCGACCAGATCAGCAATATCCAGAACGTCATCGGCACCCAATATGCCGATACGCTGTTGGGCGATGCCAATGCCAATAGCCTTTTCGGCGGGGCGGGGAATGACCTGCTCAAAGGCGGCGCGGGCAATGACACGCTCGATGGCGGCGTGGGTACCGATACCGCCGATTACACCTATCTGACGGCCGCAGCGTCGCTAAGCCTTACGGCAACGGCCGATGGCTCGACTTTCACCGCCAATAGGGGCGTCACCGACATCGATACGCTGTACGGCATCGAGGTCTTCAATCTGGGCTACGGCACCAATACGGTTGATCTTTCGGCGGTTACCGCGGCCATCGGCTTCTCGGTCGACGGCTCGCTGGGGACGGCGGATACGCTGTCTGGCGGTGCGGGAAGCGACTCGCTTTTGGGCAGTGGCGGCGCAGATAGTCTCTGTGGCGGTGTGGGCAACAATACGCTGGCGGGTGGCATTGGCGATGATACCTATTTTATCAGCAGCGCCAATGACCGGATCACGGAGGCCTATAATGGCGGCACCGACACGATCCGCACCAATCTGGCGAATTTTACGCTGGGTTCCATCACGGACTCGATGTTCGGCACCTCCAATTACGTCGAAAACCTGACCTACACGGGCGCAAGTGGGTTCCTGGGCATCGGCAACGAGCTCAGCAATGTGATCAAGGGTGGTACAGATTCCAACACACTCTCGGGCGGTGCCGGCGATGATACGCTGGATGTCAGCACCGCGACGAAAGCCAGTTCGCTTGTGGGCGGCGATGGTCAGGACAGCCTCTACGGCGGCAGCGGAAATGACACGCTCTCGGGCGGCAACGGCATTGATGTCATGGACGGCCGCGCAGGGACGAACACGGTCGATTATACCTATCTGACCAGCACCTCGGCGATCTTCAGCTTGAGCCGCACCAATGACACCACCTGGAGCGGCTCGGCGAGCCTGACCGATACCGACATGCTCCTCAACATCGCGGCCATCACGCTTGGCTCGGGCATCAACAGTGTCAATCTCGCGGGGCAAACCACGGGCGTAACCGTGAATGGCACCGCCGGCGGGATGGATATGATCATCGGCGGGTTGGGCGGGGATGTCTTGTCCGGCGGCGCAGGCAATGATCTGCTCTCGGGCCGGTTGGGCAATGATACGCTTGATGGCGGGCAAGGCGCCGCTGATACGGTCGATTACAGCTATGTGGTGGCGGGCCAGACGCTCACGCTGACGGCAAGCAGCGCAACGGCGTGGAGTGCAACGGCGCTCAAGGGCTCCAGCACGGTCACCGGCAGCGATGCCGACACGCTCGCCAATTTCGAGATCGTGAAGCTCGGCTACGGCGTCAACACCGTCAATTTCAACGCCATTCTGACGACCCCGTCCCTCACCATCGACGGCTCGAACGGAACGTCCGACTCGATCGTCTCGGGCTCGGGCAATGACAGCATTCTCGGCGGCGGCGGCTCCGACACCATCGTCCGCGGTTCCGGCAACAGCACGATTGACGGCGGCAGCGGCATTGACGTCGTGGATTATTCCTCCGCCGGCATCGGCATCACGGCCAATCTTCAGCCGCTCTCCTCCGTCGGCATATCGGTTTCGATCGGGTCGAGCAATGTCGACGTGCTCTCCAACATCGAAGGCATTATCGGAAGCAGCCATGATGATCTGATCACCACGACCGGAACCGATTCAAGCCACGGCGTCAGCGGCTATACCGTCTTTAGCGGCGCAGGCAATGATACGATCCAGGCCCCTTACGGCAACAACATCACGCTCGATGGCGGCAGCGGCACCGACCTTCTCGATCTGTCGACCATCGGCGGCGCAGGCCAGACCGTCGATCTGAACGCCGGCACCATCACCGGCTTGGCCAATGGCATTGTCCTGAATTTCGAGAATGTCTCGCTCGGCTCATCGGGCGGCTCGATCTATGGCGACAGCAACAATAATCTGCTCACCGCAGGCAGCGGCCCCCTCTCGATGTCGGGCAATAGCGGCAATGATACGCTGATCGGCTCGTCGGTGAATGATTGGCTGTCGGGCGGCGTCGGCAGTGACTCGATCGACGGGAAAGCGGGCATCGACACGGTCGATTACACCTATCAAACCAACAGCTCCGCCACCTTCACGCTAACGCGGACGAACGACACGACATGGGCTGCCGCGCTTTCGGGGGGCACCGACAATGACACGCTGGTCAATATCGAGGTGCTCACGCTTGGCTATGGCACCAACAGCGTCAACCTCGGCGGCGTGACGACAAACCTGCTCAATTTCACGATCGATGGCTCGCTCGGTGCCGCCAACTCGATTGCTACCGGCAACGGCAATGACCTGATCCTCGGCAGCACCAATGGCAATGACACGCTGTCGGGTGGCGCTGGCAATGACACGATCGACGGTAAAGGCGGCTCCGATACGGTCGATTACACCTATCTGACCTCGATCACATCGGCGCAATCGATCAGCGTCTCGGCCGACGGCAAAACCTTTGCCGCCATCGCCAGCAGTTCGGATACGGACACGCTCAAAAATGTCGAAGCCTTCATCCTCGGCAGTGGCAACAATACCGTCAATCTGTCGGCGAGCGCGGCGTCCCAGGGCTTCACAGTCGATGGCTCGCGGGCGGTGACCGACTCTCTCGTCGGGGGCGCGGGCAATGACAGCCTTGTCGGCAGCGATGGCGGCAACGACACGCTGTCCGGTCGCGCGGGCAACGACACGCTTGACGGCAAAGCCGGCAACGACACAGTCGATTACACCTATCAAACCGATGCTACCGCCACTTTCTCGCTGACACGGACCAGCGACACAAACTGGTCGGCTTCGCTATCGGGCGGCGGCGACAACGACACGCTCATTGCCATCGAAGCCGTAACCCTCGGCTCGGGCCTGAACTCGGTCAATCTCGGCGGCGTCACCTCGAACCTCAACCTCACGATTGACGGCTCGCTCGGCGCGTCCGATACGATTGCCACCGGCAATGGCCAGGATCTGATCTTGGGCGGCGCCGGCAGCGATTACCTGTCGGGCGGCAGGGGCAATGACACGATTGACGGCAAGGGCGGCATCGATACGGTCGATTACACCTACCTCACCACGGCGCAAACCATCACCGCCACTTCTGCCAATGGCCTCAGCTTCTCCGCCAATGCGGGCGCGTCCGACATCGACACCCTCACCAATATCGAGGCTCTTGTCCTCGGCTCGGGAGCCAGCACGGTTGACCTGTCCGCGGTAACGGTCGCGCGTGGCTTCACGGTCAATGCGACGCTGGGCGCCACCGACCTGATCATCGGCGGCGCGGGCAATGATCTCCTTCAGGGCGGCACCGGTTCCAATACGCTGTCGGGCGGCGCGGGCGACGATACGCTCGACGGGGGAGCGGCGACCTCGAGCCTGTTCGGCGGCTCCTTGTCCGGCGGCGACGGTCAGGACAGCCTCTATGGCGGCAACGGCAATGATACGCTGTCGGGCGGCGCCGGCAATGATGCGATCGATGGCAGGGGCGGCACGGATACGGTCGATTATACCTATCTGACCGCCCTCAACGCCACGCAATCCATCAGCGTGTCGTCGGACGGTAAAACCTTTGTCGCCAATAATGGCAGCACTGACATCGACACACTCAAAAACGTCGAGGCGTTTATTCTGGGCAGCGGCTCCAATTCGGTCGACCTGTCGACCAGCACGGTTGCCATCGGCTTCTCGATGGATGGCTCGCGCGCGGTCGTCGATACGCTGCTCGGCGGGGCGGGCAATGACTCGCTCGTCGGCAGCGATGGCGGCAATGACTGGCTGTCGGGCCGAGCGGAAAATGACACAATCGACGGCAAGGCCGGAATCGACACGGTCGATTATTCCTACCTCACGACCGCGCAAACCATCACGGCAACCAATGCCAATGGCCTTGCCTTCTCGGCCAATGCCGGCACCATCAATGGCTTAAGCGACATCGACACGCTCGCCAATGTCGAAGCCTTCCGCTTAGGCTCAGGCGTCAACACGGTTAATCTCTCCGCTGTCACGGCAGCCATCGGCTTCCTCGTCGATGGTCGGGCGGGTAGCGTCGACTCACTGCTTGGCGGCGCGGGTGCCGACACGCTGCTCGGCGGCGACGGCAACGATACGCTCGATGGCAAAGGCGGCAACGACTCCTATTCCGGCGGCAAGGGAGACGACACCTATTACTTCTACGAGAACACCACGACATCGATCATCGATCTCGAGGGCACCAACACCGTTCTATCCCAAGCCAACTCGATCAACCTCTCCGACACGTCACGCTTCAGCGGTATTCAAAACCTGGCCTATATCGGCACAGGCGCGTTTACCGGAATCGGAACCGGCGACAACAACTCGATTATCGGCTCCACAGCGAGCGACTGCATCGACGGTTCGGGTGGCAATGATACGCTGGTCAGCAACGGCGGCAACGACACCTTGGTCGGCGGCGCTGGCAATGACAGCATCACGGGCGGAGCCGGTGCGGACATTCTGGTCGATGACAGCCTCACCGGCACAACCGGCGACACGCTGACCTCGAACACGATGGTCGGCGGTGACGGTAACGACGTGTATTATGTCTCCAGTTCCAACAATCTGATCGTTGAACTGGCGACGGGCGGCATCGACACCGTCAGCACCTCGCTCACCGCCTACACGCTCTCGCCGATCGCTTCCACAATCAACGGCATTGCCAATGCAGGCTATATCGAAAACCTGACCTATACCGGCAATGACAATTTCACCGGCACCGGCAACGAGCTGAACAACTCAATCACCGGCAGCTCGGGCAAAGATCTGCTCTATGGCCTTGTCGGCAATGACAGCCTCAATGGCGGCGGCGACGCGGATTCCTTGCAGGGCGGCGCAGGTGGCGACACGCTTTCGGGAGCGGACGCCTTTGCCGATTATTCCTACGCGACTGCCGGCTTCTCGGCGACACTGAATGCGACGAGCGCCACACAGCGTGTGACGATTGTGGCCGGCACCGATGTGGATACGCTCGTCAACATCGCCAACATCATCGGCGGCTCGGGCAATGATACGCTGGTTGGCGATACCACCGCCAACTACCTGATCGGCGGCGGCGGCAGCGACTCGCTCATCGGCGGCGGCGGCGGCGATACGCTGGTCGGCGTTGACGGCAATGACACGCTGGTGGGCACATCAGGCTCGGCCGACTCGCTCTTCGGTGGCGATGGCAATGACCGGTTTACCAGCAGCACGACAGCGGTTGTCGTCACCGCAGCCAATGCGAATAACGAGACGATCGACGGCGGCAACGGCTTCGATGTGGTCGATTATTCCTACCTGAACAACGCGACCAACACGATGTCGGTTTCGGTCAACGATACCTCGTTTAACGCCTCGATCCTGAACGGAACGGTTGCCGTTCAAGCCGATACGCTACGGAATGTGGAGGGCATTGTCGGCACCAAGAACAGCAACACGTTCAATCTCTTTGGCCAGAACGCCACCTTCAATCTGTCAATTGCAGGCGGAGCCGGTGCTGACTCGATTATCGCCGGTCTCGGCAACGACACAATTGATGGTGCTAGTGGTACATATTTGAGCGGCGGTCAGATCAAAGCCACGCTAAACTATGTAGACCAAGTCGATTATTCTTATTGGTCCAATAATGGCTACACGGAGAGCTTAACCGGCAATGGAGCAACGGTTACCCTGACCATCGGCAATGGCACCGATTCATACACTCAAACACTCTCGAACATTGAATCGATCACCGGCCTTAGTCTGCTACCGTCGAGTTCAACAACAGGCCTTAATGTCAGCTTTGCGAGCCTTTCGCTCGCAGGCAGCCCTGGTGTAGGCGTTTTAGGCACAATCTATGACGACACGCTGATCGGCGGCGCTGGTAATGATTCCTTGTTGGGCAACACCGGCAATGACTCGTTCAATGGCGGTGGCGGCATCAATATTATCGATTATTCCTATATCACCGAAACAACCAAAGGGCTCACGGTTAGCTTGAATGGTGCGGCTGTTACCGTGACGGTTACAGCAGGCTCCGATGTCGATCGTCTTCTGAATGTTCAGGGCATTATTGGTGGTGCAGGCAACGATAATCTGACGATCAACACGCAAGGCTCGACCGTTTCGGGCGGCGCCGGCAATGATACGCTCTCCGGAAGTCAAGACCGCCAAAGCGCGGACGGTGGTGCTGGCGACGATACGATTCAAATCTATGCGCAAGGTGAAAGCGTGAATGGCGGAGCAGGCAATGATCTCATCGTCGGCTTTGGTCGAAATAGCTATTTCGATGGTGGATCAGGCATAAATACATATTACAGCATGCAGTTTCCCAACTCGGTTGATCTTTCAAAAGGTATTGCCGCTGTATCCGGCACGGGTACGGACATCCTTAAAAACTTTGCCAACGTCTTGGGAAGCCCCAACGCCGACACGCTCATTGGTGACGCGAACGGCAATGTGCTCAATGGCATGGCCGGTGCTGATTCAATCTCAGGCGGCCTCGGTGCCGACACGATTCAGGGCGGCGCAGGCAATGATACACTGAACGGCAACGGAACCGGCGCGGCGGATGGCAACTCGGTCGATGTGCTCGATTATTCCTTCTTCTCCTATCAGTATCCCGGCAATCCTGCTCTTACCTATACGGTTACCAACGGCTTGACCGTTGATATTGCCTCGATTGCCTCATCAACAGCCTATACGCTGACGGTTGTGGCGGGGACCGATGTCGACACCGTGATGAATTTCGAGGGCATCATTGGCGGCAATGGCAATGACTCCTTTACCGGCGATGCCAACGCCAATTACCTCGGCGGCAGCGCGGGTAATGACACGCTGCTCGGCGGGTTGGACGATGACACGCTATCGGGCGGCACAGGCAATGACTCGCTGGATGGCGGCGGACAGGCCGGCGATCTGGTCGACTATTCCTATGTCATCGCCTCGGGCACCACCAACAGCACAAATGGCATCACGCTGACGCTGAACGGTGCCACGCCGTCGGTGGTCACAGGCCTCGTGGCGACGGATCGCGATACGATTACGAATTTCGAACATGTCATCGGTACCAGCTTCAACGATTGTATCACGGGCGATAGCAATGCCAATTCGATCTTTGGTGGTGCAGGCCAAGACACACTGGTCGGCGGCGGCGGGGCGGATACGCTGTCGGGCGGGGCGGGCAACGATCTGCTCAAGCTTGATTGGTCGAACCTCAATCTTTCCAACCTTGACGGCGGCGCCGGCAGCGACAGCATCAGCTTCGCGGGCAGTTCCGGCAGTGTGAGCCTCACCTTCACCGGCACGGCGTTTACCGGCATTCTGAGCAATTCCGAATATCTGGATTTCTCCGGCACCAGCGGCACTGCAACCATCTCGATGGATGGTGCAGGTATTCAAAAAATTCTCGGCCAAAGCGTACAGACATCCTCGTCGTCGAACGCGATGTTAGACCTGAAATTGGATGCCACCAACGATACGCTCCAGCTCGCCGCCAATTCCAATTATTCCTACTGGACGACGGCCGATTCAAACGGCGTCCAAGTCAGCAACGGCACGTCGGTCACAACAGTCAACCTGACCGGCCTGACGACAACCGGCACGGACATCTACGTCTTTGATCAAACCCACACCACCTTGCTCGCCGATCTGCATTACCACCTGTAATGAGGGCGATACTTGTCCGTGATTGCGAGATGAGGAGTGTTTCGCCAAGCGAACACAACGATCCAGTGGATCGTTGTGAGTGACGAACACGAAGCAACCCAGCTGGTGATGTGTCATAAAGGGCACCATCGCCGCTTTACTTCATCTCCAAAAATCAACCGGTGAGCTTCGCCTTCAATTGCGATAAAGCATCGTTTGCCATACCCAGAACCTTGCGGAACAAGGTTGGCAGCGCCTCGCCATCGGCCCCGTTGGGCGAGGACCAGCGATAGGGCCCGGGTGCCGCAACCCCTACCGCGACCTCCGCCGTATAAACCGCCAACCGCAACGGGAAATGTGTGAACACATGCTCAACCGTTCCGCAGGGCTGCCACTTTGCCACCAAAGGTGCCAGATGAAGGGTATCGTCTGCTGCCGGCTCCGCCGTCCACTCGGTGTTCGGCACTTCGACCATACCGCCCAGTAGTCCCTTTTCGGGCCGTGTGCCGATCAGCACCGCCCCATCGGCCCGCCTTGCGACAAAGGCCGCGCCATAGCGCATCACTTTCGCCTTCTTCACGGCTTTGCGCGGGTAATTGAGCATTGTGCCTGCCTTGTGCGCCCCGCACGCCTCGCGCCAGGGACACAGCCCGCAAGCCGGATTCTTGGGCGTGCAGATCGTGGCTCCCAAATCCATCAGCGCCTGTGCAAAATCTCCCGCCCGCTCGGGTACCAAAGCCTGCGTCAACCGCGCAACGGTCGGCCGCGCTTTGGGCATTGCCTCGTCAATCTCATACACTCGGCTGAAGACCCGCTCGACATTGCCATCCACCGCCGCCACCCGTCGCCCAAACGCGATCGCGGCAATCGCGCCCGCGGTATAGTCGCCGATACCGGGCAGCGTCCGCAGTCCCTCCACCGTGTCGGGGAACCGCCCGCCATGCCGCTCGGCAACCTCGACCGCGCAGGCATGCAGATTGTGCGCGCGGGAATAATAGCCCAGTCCTGCCCATAGCCGCAGCACCTCGTCCCGCTCCGCTTGCGCCATCGCCTCGACACTCGGAAAGCGTGTGGTGAACGCCTCGAAATACGGAATGACGGTTTTCACCCCCGTCTGCTGCAACATGATCTCGGAGAGCCAAACGCGATAGGGGTCGCTCTGCTGATGGGCTGCAGCGCGCCACGGCAGCACACGACGGTGGCGGTCATACCAATCGAGCAGGGATTTATCGAGCATTACCGCCTTCTGCCTTTCTCTTACCGCAAAGGGTGTTTTAACTATCGCACGAACTGGCTTAGACTACCTCATACGCCTCCTCAACGATCTGGTTTTGATGAAACAATCCTCCCTCCGCCCGCTTTCCGATCTGCTCGACGAATGCTTGGGGCCCGTGCTGGCAGCGCAAGGCTTTGCGGCCGCCGACATTGTCACCGGCTGGCCCGACATCATCGGCCAAAACCTCGCAAACCATTGTGAACCCATCAAAATCTCGTGGCCGAGGCGGATCGGCGATGCCCCACCCGAGCCCGCAACCCTATTGCTTCGGGTCGAGGGTGCCTTCGCACTCGAAATCCAGCACCAAGCCCCTGTCATCATCGAGCGGGTCAACACCCGCTATGGCTGGCGCTGCATCGGAAAAATTGTTATTAAACAAGGCCCTATCCGAAAAGAACCGGTCCGGAAACAGCGCGCCGAGCCACGCTCGGAAGCCATTCTGGAAGCCCAGAAGCGGGTTGGCACCCTGGCCGATGAAGGTCTGCGCGACGCCTTGGTCCGCCTCGGCTCCGGCATCCTCGATGAGCGCCTGCCTCCCCGCTAAATTCCTTGCCAGAGCCCGCCCTGCCCTGCTAATCAACCTCCCGGAAATGTCAAAAGGACACGCCATGTCAAGCCGTCGTCAAATTCTGGAAGCCCTTGGAATCATAGGTCTTTCTGCCGTTCTTCCGAGTTCTTTCGCGGTTGCTCAGGCCGCCAAAGACGAGGAACTCAAAATCGCAGGCCCTTTGGGCGATGTGTTTTTAGGCAAAGATGACGCCAAGGTGACGATCATCGAATACGCGTCGATGACCTGTCCGCATTGCGCCCATTTCCACACCGCAACGTTTCCGGCGTTCAAGGAAAAATATATCGACACGGGCAAAGTCCGTTTCACCTTGCGCGAATTTCCGTTTGATCCTTTGGCGGTCGCAGCCTTTATGGTCGCGCGCTGCAATGGCAATGACAAATACTATCCGATGGTCGATCTCTTGTTCACCCAACAAAAATCATGGGTGGGAACGCCCAATCCGTCGGAATCTTTGCTTGCAACGATCCGTCAGGCCGGTTTCACACAGGAATCTTTTGAGGCCTGCTTGAAAAACCAGTCCATTTATGACGCCGTAAATTCGGTGCGTGATCGGGCCGAAAAAGTGTTCGGGGTCGACTCGACGCCAACGTTTTTCATCAATGGACAAAAGCAAAGCGGTGCACTCAGCCTTGAGGAATTCGACAAAATCCTCACCCCCCTCCTGGGTGGCTAGGATCGCGTCTCATCCTCGTCGAGGTGAGCGATGAAACTCACACGTCTGCGCATTACGGGCTTCAAATCCTTCGTTGATTCGACCGATTTCCTCATCGAACCGGGGTTGACGGGCGTTGTCGGCCCGAATGGCTGCGGTAAATCCAATCTGGTCGAGGCGCTGCGCTGGGTTATGGGCGAAAGCTCGCACAAATCCTTACGCGCCGCCGGCATGGACGACGTGATCTTTGCAGGCAGTGGCAATCGGGCTGCCCGCAACATGGCCGAAGTGACACTCGCCATCGACAATCAGGATCGCAAAGCGCCTGCGGCCTTCAACGATGCTGAAACGCTTGAGGTCACCCGCCGCATCGAACGGGATGACGGCTCGGTCTACCGCATGAATGGCCGCGAAGTCCGCGCCCGCGATGTCCAATTGCTGTTTGCGGATGCGGCAACGGGTGCGCGCTCGCCAGCCATGGTGCGGCAGGGCCAGATCAGCGAAATCATCAACGCCAAGCCCAGCGCGCGCCGCAGGATTCTCGAAGACGCCGCTGGCATTGCCGGCCTCTATGGCCGCCGCCACGAGGCCGAACTCCGCCTCAAAGCCGCCGAGGACAATCTCACGCGACTAGACGATGTGCTCAAGCAAATCGACAGCCAGATTGACGGTTTGAAGCGGCAATCGCGTCAGGCACAGCGCTATAAATCGCTTTCCGCCGATATTCGCCAAGTCGAAGGCATCATCGCCCTTGGCCTGTGGCGCGAGGCGCGCGCGCATGTCGCCAAAGCCGAGCAGCAAGCTGCTACTGACCTCGATTCCTTGACAAAACTGGGCCTCCGGCAGGCTGAAACAGCCAAACATCAAGCGGTTGCTGCCGAATCCCTGCCGCAATTGCGCGAGGCAGAAACCATTGCCGCCGCGGCGCTGCAGCGCCTGATGGTGGCACGTGAAACGCTGCAATCGGATGAGGAGCGCGCCCGCCAACGCTTGGCGGAATTGGAACGCCGCGCCCTTGAAATGCAGCGCGATCTGGAGCGCGAGCATCTGCTGGCGGCGGATGCCGATCGCGCCATCACCACGCTGGAGGCAGAAGAAAAGAGCCTTATTTCCGAACTGGACGCTACAAGTGTCGCCAGTCAGGAAGCCACCGTCCGATTAAGCGAGCGGGAAACTGCGTTGCGCGCAGCGGAAAGTGCCCTCGCCACAGCGCAAGCCGAGATGACCGAGTTGTTGACGCGGCAAACCTCGATCGAGGCCACCATCCGCTCCGAAAGCGATCGTCTCGGGCGCCTGCGCGCCGAATTGGGTAAAACATCACAGGATCTCGACGCGATCCGCACCTCGATCGACAATGATCTCGAAATCCGCATGATCGCGGCAGAGTTTGACGAGGCCACCACCGGCTTGGCCAGCGCCGAGGCGGAAGCCGAAACCGCCCGCCAAACCCTTGTGATCGCTCGCGAAACCGAGCAGGCCTCGCGGCGCCCGCTGGAAGAGGCGGAACGGCAAGCCCAGCGCCTAGAAACCGAAATCAGAACGCTGGCAAAGTTGCTCTCGACTGGCGACGGCTCAAGCTGGCCCTCGCTGATGGATCATCTGACCGTTACCAAAGGCCTCGAAGCGGCGCTCGGTGCAGCCCTTGGTGATGATCTGGAAGCCTCGATTGATCCGTCCGCTCCGGCGCATTGGTCGGATCCCGGCTTGGGGTCGGATGATCCGGCCTTGCCGCAGGGAATCGTATCGCTCAAAGCCTCGGTCAACGCGCCGTCGGCGCTGAACCGTCGTCTGCGACAAACCGGCCTTGTTGCGGTAGAAGATGGCGAGAAATGGCGCGGAAAGCTCAAACCGGGCCAGGTTCTGGTCTCGAAAGAAGGCGATATCTGGCGTTGGGATGGCTTTACCGCCAAAGCCGACGCTCCAACGCCCGCCGCGCGCCGCTTGGCAGAAAAAAACCGGCTCGGCGAACTCGAAGGCGAGGCAGCCATGGCGCGAGCAAGCGCTGACGCCTTGAAACAAGCATATGAACAGGCAACTGAAGCAGTCAAACAGGCGATTGAGGTAGAAAACAAGGCCATTGCGTTAGTTCGCACCCGTCGGCATTCCGCCGATGCGCTGCGCGAAAAAAGGGCCAGCGCCGAACGTCGGCAGAACGAAAGGGTGACCCGTCGTTCGGCACTCGAAGACGCCAAAGCTCGCTTTGATCGCGAAATCGTCGAGACCGATGAGCGTCTTAAAGCGTCCATCGAACGCAAAGAAGCGCTGCCCGACGCCAAAGCCCTTGAGCTAACGCTGGAGGCGGCCCGCGCCGAGGCCCAGACACTGCGCACCACGGTGGCCGAGGCGGCAGCAACCGTCAAAAGTCTCGCCCGCGAAATCGACCTCCGCACCCAACGCCGCAGCGCCATCACGCGGGAAAAGACCGGCTGGGCGGAGCGTAAAGCCCGCGCTGCGGCACAAAACACCGAATTTGTGCAGCGCAAATCGGACATCGAAACCGAACGCGCGGCATTGGCCGACTCACCTGCGATTTTTGCCGAACGTCGCCGCGCCTTGACGCTCGAGATCGAGACCGCAACGGCCAGCCGGAAGGCCAAAGCCGATGCCTTGGCTCAGGCCGAAACCGCGCTATCCACCGCCGATCGCGAGGCCAAAGAGGCCCTTGCCGCCTTCATGGCTGCCCGCGAGGATAAGGTCAAAAGCGAGCTGCGTCTCGAATCGGCCAAAGAATCCCTCACCCAAGCCATCGCATCGATCCGTGAGCGCTTTGAGGAAAACCCCGAAGAACTCGCTACCCGCTTGGGCAGCGTCACTGAGGACAGCGCGGAAGCCCGCGAATCAATCGTGCAACGGCTTGATCACCTCAAAGGCGAACGCGAGCGGTTGGGCGCCGTCAATCTGCGTGCTGACGAGGAATTGACCGAAATCGAAACGCGGAAAACGTCGCTTGCCACCGAACAGGCAGAATTGATCGAAGCCATCCGGCGCCTGCGCTCGGCGATTGGCAGCCTCAACCGCGAAGGCCGCGAGCGCCTTCTGACCGCCTTTGAAGAAGTCAAAACCCATTTCGAGCGTCTGTTTGTTTCGTTGTTTGGCGGGGGGACGGCCCGGCTAGAACTGATCGAATCGGATGACCCGCTGGAGGCGGGTCTCGAAATCCTCGCCCATCCGCCGGGCAAAAAGCCCTCCACAATGTCGCTCTTGTCGGGTGGCGAGCAGGCATTGACCGCAATTGCCCTGATTTTTGCGGTGTTTTTGACCAATCCGTCGCCGATCTGCGTGCTCGACGAAGTCGACGCCCCGCTTGATGACGCCAATGTGGAACGCTATTGTGATCTCTTGAACGACATGGCGCGCACCACCGAGACGCGGTTTATTGTGATTACCCACAACCCGATCACCATGGCCCGCATGGACCGCCTCTTCGGCGTCACCATGGCTGAGCGCGGGGTGAGCCAGCTCGTATCGGTGGATTTAGGAACGGCCGAGAGCTTTTTGCAGGCGTCTTGAAGACGGATGGAGGGCTTTGCATTTGTTCCGCCTTCTCCCAAAGGCAGTCTGAATTTTGATGGAACAGCCTCACTTTCCGCTGAAAAATCGCTCTCCACAATTTTCCCCTTGGACAAAAGTCACATAACCCTCGTCCAATTCCAAAAACCAAATTAATTCAAAAGCTTAGACGAAGTTTACTCCGCCTTGACAGGGGTAGGGGCAAAAACTATGTTACGCGCGCCTGAAAGGGCAGGCTTGACCTCGTCTCGGTCGACCAAATTTGACGTTTGCCGCACTTCAAGCAAAGCGTCGATACGTGGCGCTTCACGTGTTCACGGAAAGTGGTCCAATGAAAGAGGTCGATCACGGCAAGGGTGAGGATCGGGATCTTCACGAACGGCTCGAAAAACTTTCGGGTGCGATCGAGAAGAAAAGATCGGAATCGGCTGAAAGCGACAGAAGAAAGGCGGAGCAATCCGCCATCGGTGGCGAAACCGGCAAAGCCATGGCACAGGGCTTCCGCATGTTGGCGGAACTTGTAGCGGGTGTCGTGGTGGGGGCACTGATCGGGTGGCAACTTGATCAATGGTCGGGTTTATCACCTTTGTTTCTGATCGTGTTTCTGCTACTCGGCGTAACGGCTGGGTTCTGGAACATGATGAAGCTGGCCAGCACGTCTGTGAAATGATGACATTTGTAACCGGCATTTCCGGTTAGATCGAAGGAGCGAAGAGCGTGGCGGCTGAAGGCGAAGGGGCAATCGACCCCATCCACCAATTTGTGATTGAACCCGCCTTCCATCTCGGAGGTCTGACGGTCACGAATTCGGCTGCCTTCATGATCGCCATTCTGGTGATCGCCACCCTCGTGATGATTGTGGGTACCTCGCAGAAGGCGTTGGTGCCCAACCGTATCCAGTCCTTGGGCGAATTGGCTTATGAGTTTGTGGCCAATACGGTCCGCGGATCGGCCGGCCATGAGGGCATGCGCTTTTTCCCGCTGGTATTCTCTCTCTTTATGTTTGTGCTGATCGCCAATCTGATTGGCTTGATCCCTTACACCTTCTCGGTGACGAGCCACATCATCGTTACCTTTGCGCTGGCTGCCTTGGTGATCCTGACCGTGATCGTTTATGGCTTCTATAAGAACGGCTTTCACTTCCTGAACCTGTTCGTTCCGTCGGGTGTGTCGCCGGTTCTATTGCCGCTTTTGGTGCTGATCGAGGTGATTTCGTTCGTCTCGCGCCCGATCAGCCTTTCGGTTCGTCTGTTTGCCAATATGCTGGCTGGCCACATCACGCTGAACGTGTTTGGCGGCTTTGTGGCGATGCTTCTGGCGTCTGGCACATGGGCTGTTATTCTTTCGCCATTGCCCTTCGCAATGACGGTCGCTCTCTCGGCGCTGGAACTTCTGGTGGCCTTCTTGCAGGCTTACGTCTTCGCCATCCTCACTTGCGTCTATCTTAACGACGCGATCCATCCCGGGCACTGATTTCGTGTCTGGTTATCTATCCAACTGATCCAACCATCCAACAGGAGCAAACCATGGATCCCGTCTCTGCAAAATACATCGGCGCCGGTCTCGCCGCCATCGGCATGGGCATCGCTGCCATCGGCGTCGGCGTCATTTTCGGCAACTTCCTGTCGGGTGCGCTTCGCAACCCTTCGGCTTCGGACAGCCAGTTTGGCCGCGCCTTCATCGGTGCAGCTCTTGCCGAAGGTCTTGGCATTTTCGCGTTCCTTGTCGCGATTCTGCTGCTCTTCGTGATCAAGTAAGATCCTGCTGGCCAGGGCGGCTTGTCCGCTCTGGCCGGTCCTTTTGATCGACCTGTTACGCGAGAAAAGATAATGGCTTCGACCGAACAAACGAATTCCGAAGTCGGACAAGATGGCGGCCACGCATCAGGCGTGTTTCCTCCGTTTGATCCGTCGACCTTCGGCAGCCAATTGCTTTGGCTGGCCATTATTTTTGGCGCTCTCTATCTTCTGATGTCGAAGATTGGCCTGCCGCAGGTGGAAGGCATTCTTGCCGCCCGCAAAGCAGCCCATGAAGGCGACCTGGCCGAAGCTGCACGGCTTCGCTCGGAAACGGAAGAAGCGATTGCATCTTTCGAAAAGGCTCTGGCCGATGCGCACGCCCATGCCGAGGAAATCGGCAACAGCACGCGCGACAAGCTCAATGCCGAAATCATCACCAAGCGCAAAGCGTTTGATGCCGAGATTACCGCCAATCTTGATGCCGAAGAGCGCACCATTGCCGAGGCTAAAGTTAAGGCGATGAAAAATGTCGGCGAAATTGCCGCAGAATCGACCATTTCCATCATTCAGCATCTGACGGGCACTGCGCCCAGCGTTGCGGAGGCTACCGCCGCCGTCTCGCATGTTGCGAACGCCTAAGGGAGAACGCCACTATGGACGCTGAATTTTGGGTTGCCCTCGCCTTTCTTGTTTTCATCGGCGTCTTGTACCGCGCCGGCGCCTTTGGTGCCGTGATCGGCGCGCTCGATAAGCGCTCGGATGCCATCCGCAAGGAACTGGAAGAAGCCAAAGCGCTCCGCGAGGAAGCACAGCGGGTTTTCCAGCAATATAAAGCCAAATTTGCTGCCGCCGAAAACGAGGTGGAAGCCATTATTGCGCGTGCCAAATCGGATGCGGCCCGTTATTCGGCGGAAGTCGATGCCGACTTCCAGAACTTCATGGCGCGCCGTCGTGCCATGGCTGAAAAGCGCATCGCTCAGGCTGAAGCCACTGCGATGGCCGACGTTCGCGCGGCAGCAGCCGATGCGGCCGTGAAAGCGTCGGAACACATTCTGCGCGACACGCTGAAGGGCGCAGCCGGCGAAGCATTGGTGGCGAAAAACATCGCTAGCCTGCGCTCCGAATTCAACTGATCCGACCAAGGTGTGAGCCGTCCTGTCGTTTGAACGGGCAGCCTCTACTTACCGAACGCTCAACGCTTGGCGGAAGGACTTCAAATCCCGCCACGCGTATTTTTTCTGCATAGGCTGGCGCAAGAGATAGGCTGGCGACAGACACGCCATCAGTTTGGTCGTGTGGCCATTGGCCTCGACATCAAACCAATGCCCTCTCAGCTTGCCAATCGAGTCGCTGCGCCCGACCAGCAGCTGCACCGGCAAGGCGCCCAGCGCGAGAATGAAACGCGGTTTAACGAGCTCGACCTGCCGCACCAGAAACGGCGTGCAGACCTCCAGTTCCTGCACCGTCGGCGCCCGATTGCCCGGTGGACGCCACGGAATGGCCGTCGTTAACACCAAATCGTTCCGCGCGACGTCGATTGCCTTCATCATGGCATCGAGCAAAGCCCCCGGACGCCCGATAAACGCTTCACCATTTCGATCGTCATCAGCCTCCGGCACATCGCCAATCACCAAAATGCCGTTTTCAGTCACCCGATCGGCAAGAATCAGACTTTTGGCGGTTCGACTTAAGGCACATCCATCAAAATTCGCCAAAACCGTGCGCAAATCGTCGAGCGTTGTCGCGGTGGAAGCCCGAGCGCGTGCCTCGCGCACCCAATCATCCGCAGGGCTGGCCTGAATCCTCGGGCTTGCTGCCCCGATTACCCGCGCGGATCCGCCGGTTTCCCCGTTCGACACCCGACCAGGCTCCCGTCGGACCAATTCGGAAGGGCCCGACGAATCGCGTGCCGCTTCCAAAAAGCGGTTATGCGGGGCATCATCGAGCATCGCATCGACGCCGGCTGCCAGATGCCACGCGAGCAATTCGCCTGCGATGATACGGGGGTGATCGGACAAGCTGGCCATAGATCAACTCTATCGATCTTGACGGAAAACTTCCAGCTTTTCGTCGCACGCGCGCGCAACTGCGTCGTCTCCGGTTGCGGGCTCGCCAAAGTCTTGCAATAGATAATGCAAACGGACGACGCGTCCCGATCAACGATAAAGAGGACATTCATGGATTTGGCCGAAGCACGCATGACCCCACGCGAGGGCATGGAATTTGACGTTGTCATCGTTGGCGCTGGGCCGGCAGGTCTTTCGGCCGCTATTCGGCTCAAGCAGAAGAACCCTGATTTATCTGTCGTTGTGGTGGAAAAAGGCTCGGAAGTCGGCGCCCATATCCTGTCCGGCGCGGTGATTGATCCAATCGGGCTGGATCGCCTGATCCCGGATTGGCGCGACGATGCGGATGCCCCGATCAAAACGCCTGTCACCGATGACCATTTTCTGATGCTGGGACCGGCGGGCGGCATCCGCCTGCCCAATTTCCTGATGCCCAAGCTGATGTCCAATCACGGCAATTATATTGTCTCGCTCGGCAATGTCTGCCGCTGGCTCGCCACGCGCGCCGAGGCGCTGGGCGTTGAAATCTATCCGGGCTTTGCCGCCGCTGAAGTGCTCTATGGCGATAAGGGCGAGGTTGTTGGCATTGCCACCGGCGATATGGGCATTTCCAAGCAGAATGAGGCGAAAGACAGCTTCACCCGCGGTATGGAATTGCGCGCCAAATACACGCTGTTTGCCGAAGGCGCACGCGGCAGCCTGACCAAAACGCTGATCAAGAAATACCGTCTCGATGAGGGCCGCGACCCGCAGAAATTCGGCATCGGCATCAAGGAACTCTGGCAAGTCGCCCCCGAAAAACACCGCAAGGGCCTCGTCCAACATTCCTTCGGCTGGCCTCTGGATGGCACCACGGGCGGCGGCTCCTTCCTGTATCATCTGGAAGATAACCTCGTTGCCGTCGGCTTTGTGATCCACCTGAATTACCAAAACCCGACCTTGTCGCCGTTTGACGAGTTCCAGCGCTACAAAACCCACCCGATGATTCGCGAAACCTTTGAAGGGGGCAAGCGCCTGTCCTATGGCGCCCGCGCCATCACCGAAGGCGGCTGGCAGTCGGCCCCGAAGCTCACCTTCCCCGGCGGTGCGCTCATCGGTTGCGCGGCGGGTTTCGTCAATGTCCCGCGCATCAAAGGCTCGCACAACGCCGTGCTTTCCGGCATTCAGGCCGCCGATCACATCAATACCGCACTTCACGCCGGCCGTTCGAACGACGAATTGACCGACTATGAAGCTGGATGGCGGTTCTCCTCGATCGGTGCCGATTTGCGCAAAGTGCGCAATGTGAAACCGCTCTGGTCGAAATTTGGCACCTATATCGGCATCGGGCTTGGCGGCCTCGATATGTGGACAAATGAACTGTTCGGCTTTTCGTTCTTTGGGACGTTAAGCCACGGCAAAGCGGATTTCGAAACCTTGAAGCCGCTGAATTCGGTGAAGCCAATCGTCTATCCGAAGCCGGATGGTGTGGTGTCGTTTGACAAGCTTTCATCGGTGTTTTTGTCCTCGACCAACCATGAAGAGGATCAGCCTGCGCATCTGACGCTGCTTGATGCTTCGGTTCCGGTGGCAAAAAACCTGCCGCTCTATGGCGAGCCCGCGCGGCTTTATTGCCCGGCAGGCGTCTATGAAATCACCTATTCGGATGCCGAGGCCAAATCAGATCCGAAATTCGTGATCAACGCGCAAAATTGCGTCCATTGCAAAACCTGCGACATCAAAGATCCGGCCCAAAACATCAATTGGGTCACGCCTGAGGGGGGCGGCGGGCCGAATTACCCGAATATGTAACGAAGCCTTATTGTTTTTCTTCCAATTTGAAGGCTCTGTCGTTATCGACACGCTATGCTTTCACATTGCTGTAAGGAACGGTCGCACCGCATGATCCGTCTTTTTGCCCGGCCGACGAGTACCCTCGCAGGGCTTTTATCTGTTGTCGCTGTTTCGCTTTCGGGGGCTGCCCTCGCCGGCACGAACACAACCAAGCCGGTCATGATCCCGATGGCGGAGACGCTGTCGGGAAATTATCTGGCTGCGCTCGTCGCCGGTCTGGCAACCGATACCGCTTCGGCGGCGCAATATTACGCCGAATCGCTGAAATTCGATCCGCATAGCGGCGACCTTGCCGAGCGGGCCTTCGTAACCCTGCTGGCCGAAGGCAATATGACCGAAGCTCTGAGGCTTGCGCCCACCGTCAGCCGCAAAAACCCGAACAACGGCATTGTCCAGCTTGTGCTGGCGATTGATGCCATTCGCGGCGAGCAGTTTCAGACGGCCCGCAACGCCTTGCGCCGGAGCGGGGGCAAACAAAATGCCGATTTGACGGGCTCGCTGTTGACGGCGTGGATTTTGCTGGGCGCCGGTAATCCACGCAAAGCCATTGATACGATTGACAAAATTACCGATGAACCGGCCACCCGACCTTTCCGGAACCTGCATGCGGGCCTGATCGCGAAATTTGCCGACCATCCCGATGACGCGCTGCAACTGTTGAAATCGGCCTATGAGGCGGATAAGCGGGCGGTCATCACAGCGGACATCTATGCGCGGGTGCTGTTTACAACCGGCCATCCGGAGGACGCAAAGGCGGTTTATCTTGAGCTGGCCAAAACCTTTCCGCGCCATCCGCTCGTCGTGGATGCCTTGAGCCGGCTAGCCGAGGGCAAGCCGCTGGAAGACCGGGTGAAGACGGAAAGCGACGGCGTCGCCGAAGTCCTTTTCGGGCTTGGCAGCGCGGTCACCCGCGACGGTGACGAATTATCCTCCCTGATCTATCTCCGCCTCGCAACATGGCTTCAGCCCAATCATGCCGCAGCCAATGTGGCCATTGCCGAAACCTATGAGCGGATGAAGCAGCTCGAATCGGCCATTTCGGCCTATGAAAAGGTACCCGCCGACGCCTCGTTACGGGTTTCAGCCGATATCCAGCGCGCTCTGGATTTGGAGCAACTGGGCAAATCGGACGAAGCGATCGCGCTTCTAAAAGCGCTCGACAAGCGTTTGAACAACCATACCGAGCCTTTGGTGGCTTTGGGCAATATTTATCGCTCCAAAAAGGCCTTTGCCGAGGCCGCCGAAGCCTATTCGGGCGCAATCAAAGATATTGGCGTTCCCGATCAAGGCTATTGGGGTCTGTTTTATTCCCGCGGCATCGCGTTCGAGCGGTTGAAGCGCTGGCCCGAGGCCGAAGCTGACTTCCGCAAAGCGCTCGAACTCGCCCCCGACCAACCCTTGGTGCTCAATTATCTGGGCTATTCCTGGATCGAACGGGGAACCAATCTCGATGAAGCCTTCCGCATGCTTCGCCGCGCGGTCGAGCAAAGCCCTACCGACGGCTATATTGTCGACAGCCTTGGTTGGGCGTTTTATCGCCTCGGCCAGTATGACAACGCGCTTCAGCTGATGGAGCGTGCGGTTCAGCTCAAAGCGGCCGATCCGACGGTCAATGATCATCTGGGGGATGTCTATTGGCATCTCGGCCGCAAGCTGGAAGCTCAATTCCAGTGGAACCACGCGCGTGATCTCGGCCCCGATCCAGAAGATCTACCCAAGATCCTCAACAAAATCGAACATGGCCTGACGGATGAACCGGCCCCCTCGGGCACGACCAGCAACGGCGGTTAACCGCCCATGGCGTGGATCAGCAGGACGCGGGCGCGCGCCAAGATCAACCTGACCTTGGACATTGCAAGCCGACGGCTTGACGGCTACCACGAGCTTGCAAGCCTCGTGGCCTTTGCCGGCATCGGTGACGATGTCGAACTGGTGGCAGGCCGCGACCTCTCGCTGACCATCACCGGACCGGAAGCCGCTCATTTGAGGGGAGCGGACGACGAAAACCACATTGTGAAAGCCGCCAAGGCCCTGCAAAGCCTCAAGCCGGACCTTCGGTGGGGAGCGTTTCGGCTGACCAAACGCCTGCCCGTCGCCTCGGGACTTGGAGGCGGTTCGGCGGATGCCGCAGCTGCTTTGCGCCTTCTTGCGACCTTGAACCGGATTGCCTTGAACGATCCCGCTCTGTTGGAGGCCGCCCGGCGGACAGGTGCCGATGTTCCGGTCTGTCTCGCCAGCCAAACCCGCGTCATGCGGGGCATCGGCGACCGGCTCGACCCGCCACTGGCGCTGCCGCGTCTGTTTGCCGTGCTGGTTAATCCGCGGATCAGCAGCCCTACACCGGCGGTTTTCAACGCGCTTGGTCTGCAACCGGGGGAAACCACCGCCGACGCACCAACTTTTACGGTTCCCGCCGCCCTCCCACCGGATGGCTTGGTCACGCTCTTAAAAAGCGCGAAAAACGATATGCAGGCGGCAGCAACCCGCCTTATCCCGGCCATTGGCGAGGTCGAAATGGCCCTGGCGGCACTGCCTGCGTGCCATCTTGTGCGCATGTCGGGATCCGGCGCTACCCTGTTTGGGCTGTTCGCAAGCTGCCGCGACGCCGCACACGCGGCCAAAGTCCTGTCAGGGCGCCATCCGCATTGGTGGATCAAGCCGACCGTCATCGGCTGAGCGTATTACTCCGCCCCTTGCGCCACCTTGACCAGCGCGGCACCGTTCCATACGGTGCACCGCAACAATTCCAATCGATTTCAAACGGTCTGCCTGATGTCTGACTCCCTTTCCGATGCCATGAACCCGCAGCGCTCGTTTCAGGCGTTGATCCTCACTTTGCACCGCTTCTGGGCGGAACAAGGCTGCGTCATCCTGCAACCCTACGACATGGAAGTTGGCGCCGGCACGTTTCATCCGGCAACGACGCTGCGCGCGCTCGGCCCCAAGCATTGGCGCGCCGCCTATGTCCAACCCTCGCGCCGTCCCAAAGATGGTCGCTACGGCGAAAACCCGAACCGGTTGCAGCATTATTACCAATATCAGGTGATCATGAAGCCATCGCCGGCCAATCTTCAGGATCTCTATCTCCGCTCGCTCTACGCCATCGGCATCGATCCGTCGCTACACGATATCCGCTTCGTCGAGGACGATTGGGAAAGCCCGACGCTCGGCGCATGGGGCCTGGGCTGGGAATGTTGGTGCGATGGCATGGAAGTCAGCCAGTTCACCTATTTCCAGCAAGTTGCAGGCTTTGAATGTTCACCGGTCGCGGGCGAGCTCACCTACGGGCTTGAGCGTCTGGCCATGTATGTGCAGGGTGTCGAGAACGTTTATGATCTGAATTTCAACGGCCTCGACGGTGACGATAAAATCTCCTACGGCGACGTGTTCCTGCAGGCCGAGCAGGAATATTCGCGCCACAATTTCGAGGCCGCCAACACCGAAGCGCTGGCCCGTCACTTCAAGGATGCGGAAGCCGAGTGCAAATCGTTGCTCGATTTCGGCAACAAAGGTGAAGGCCGCCACCAAATGGCGCTGCCCGCCTATGACCAGTGCATCAAAGCAAGCCATCTCTTCAACCTGCTCGATGCGCGCGGCGTAATCTCGGTCACCGAGCGCCAGAGCTATATTTTCCGCGTTCGCGAATTGGCCAAAGCCTGCGGCGAAGCGTGGCTTCGTACCGAAGGCGGCGGGGCATAAAGCCCGCTTCTCCGCATCCCTTGTTGTTTCGAGACCGTTCCAATGCCCGATCTTCTGCTTGAACTCTTCTCCGAGGAAATTCCCGCCCGCATGCAACGCCGTGCGGCGGAGGATTTGAAGTCGCTGGTGACCCATGCGCTGGTCGAGCGAGGCTGCCTCTATGAGGGCGCCCAAGCCTTCGCCACGCCGCGTCGCTTGGCGCTTCATATTGCGGGTCTGCCGGTACATCAGCCCGACGTCAAAGAAGAGAAAAAAGGTCCGCGCGTTGGCGCGCCGCAACAGGCCATTGACGGCTTTTTAAAGGGCGCGGGGCTGACGGATATCGCTCAAGCCACCATCCAGACCGATCCAAAAAAAGGCGATTTCTATATCGCCATCGTCGAGAGCAAAGGCCGCCCGACAGCCGATGTTATCGCCGATCTCCTCCCCGGCATCATCAAATCCTTCCCCTGGCCGAAAAGCATGCGCTGGGGCAAAGCGTCGGGCGAGCAAGGCGCGTTGCGCTGGGTGCGTCCGCTGCACTCGATCCTCTGCACCTTTGGCAGCGATACAGAGGTGCCCGAAATCATTCCCTTTGATGTCGATGGCTTGCGGTCTGGCGACATCACCTATGGCCACCGGTTTCTGGCCCCTACCCCAATCCATGTGCGCCGCTTTGATGACTATGTCGCAGCGTTGGAGAAGGCGAAGGTTGTGCTCGACACCGACCGCCGCAAAGCGATCATCGTCAACGACGCGCGCGACCTCGCTTTCGCCCAGGGTCTCGAACTCGTCGAAGACGACGCGTTGCTGGAAGAAGTCGCAGGCCTCGTCGAATGGCCCGTCGTGCTGATGGGATCGTTTGAAGAACGCTTCCTCGATATTCCGCCGGAAGTGATCCGCACCACGATCCGCGCCAACCAGAAATGCTTTGTGTTGCGTCAGGCAGGCTCGAATTTGCTTGCCAACAAATTCCTGCTCACCTCCAATATGATCGCGAAAGATGATGGCGCCACCATCATTGGCGGCAATGAACGCGTCGTGCGCGCGCGCCTGTCGGATGCGAAATTCTTCTGGGAAACCGATCTGAAGGTGAAACTCGAAGACCGGTTGGAGAAGCTGAAAAACATCACCTTCCACGAAAAGCTCGGTACGCAATATGAGCGCGTGGAGCGCATCGCCACTTTGGCCCAAGACTTGGCCCCCGTCGCGAAGGCTGATCCCGCGCTGGCCCGTCGCGCCGCGCGGTTGGCCAAGGCGGATCTGGTCTCCGAAATGGTCGGCGAGTTTCCGGAATTGCAGGGCCTCATGGGCCGCTATTACGCGACGCGTCAGGGCGAAGATCCACACGTCGCAGCCGCGCTCGAAGAGCATTACAAGCCGCAGGGCCCGAGCGATGGTGTGCCGACCGACGCCGTTTCCATCGCTGTGGCCCTTGCCGACAAGCTCGACACGCTGATCGGCTTCTGGTCGATTGATGAAAAGCCGACCGGTTCAAAAGATCCCTATGCGTTGAGAAGAGCAGCACTTGGTGTCGTGCGATTGGTGCTGGAGAATGATATTCGCCTGCCGCTGGAGGCCCACAAGATCGACACCCATCTGATCGCCTTCTTCCACGACCGGCTGAAAGTCTATCTCCGCGATCAGGGGCAGCGACATGATCTCATCGATGCCGTGCTTGCCTCCGGCCAGCAGGACGATCTCCTGATGATCGTCAAACGCGTGGAGGCGCTGGATGCGTTTCTCGCCTCTGACGACGGCGCCAACCTCCTCGCAGGCTTCCGCCGCGCCGCTAACATTCTCAAAGCCGAAGAGAAGAAAGACGGCAAAAGCTACAACGAGGCCATCGACCTTCACCTCCTCAAAGGCAAGGGCGAGGGGGAAGAAAAAGTATTGGCCGACGTCCTCGACGTCGCCGCCCGCCATGCCAAAGACCATGTGGCCCACGAGGATTTTGCAGCTGCGATGAAAGCCTTGGCCGAACTTCGTCCAGCGGTCGATGCCTTCTTTGATAAAATCCTGGTCAATGCGGAGGATCCGGACCTACGCGCCAACCGGCTGCGCCTGCTTGCCTCCTTCCGCGAAGCAACACGGGCCGTAGCCGATTTTTCGGCGATTTCAGGCGGGTAATTTTTTCGTCGTTGCGAACGATGACATCGGAAGCAGGCCACAACCACACACCCCCCGCCCCGTCATTGCGAGCAGTGAGGAGTGGTTCTTGCAAAGCAAGAACGAAACAATCCTGTGAATCGTTTCGAACGACGAACGAAGCAACCCAGTTGATGGCTCCGAAGGGAACTCAATCGTAGAGCCGCGCGCCCCTAAATTGCAGCCAGCCACGCGGCTTCGCTCATCGCTCGTAAGGACGGCTAAAAAGCGCTCCGTTAGGCTCGGGGACCGGACCAACATCACAATCCTTCCCCTCCTGCGATTTTGCCTCTGTTCAACCATCACCATTCGGCGTATAATCCTTATGCTCTAAATGAGCATTTATGCCCTAGGGAGACCGTCTGGCGAAACCGCCAGTTTTGCCTTACCCTTATTATGCTCTTAAAGAGTATAACGGAGAAGACGATGAGCGCTTTATCCTCTGCTGCGTTGGAGCCAGTGAACCTCGCGCCGGTTGGCTCGCCCTCCCCGCTGGTCAAGCGGCTTGGTGTATTGCCGATGCCCAATCTCGCTTGGACGCCGGAAGTCGAGCGCGAGACGGCCGAGATTTACGCCCGCGTGCGCCATGTGATCCCCTCGGTCGAATGGCCCTTCCACGCGCCCTATATCGCCGCCATCAACCGGCTGAAAAAAGAGCGTAACGCTGTCATCCTGGCGCATAATTACCAGACGCCGGAAATCTTCCACGGCGTCGCCGATATTGTCGGCGACTCGCTGCAACTGGCCCGCAAGGCAACGGAAGTCGACGCCGATATCATCGTGCAATGCGGCGTGCATTTCATGGCCGAGACATCCAAACTCTTAAATCCCGAAAAAACCATTCTTATTCCGGATACCCGCGCCGGGTGCTCGTTGGCTGCTTCCATCACGGGTGCGGATGTCCGTCTGTTGAAAGAGCGCTATCCCGGCGTACCGGTGGTCACCTATGTGAATTCCTCCGCCGATGTGAAGGCGGAAACCGATGTTTGCTGCACCTCGTCCAATGCTGTACAGATCGTTGAAAGTCTGGGCGTGGACCGCGTCATCTTTTTACCGGACGAATATCTTGGCCAATACGTCGCCTCCAAAACCAAGGTAAAGCTCATCCTCTGGAAGGGCCATTGCGAAGTGCATGAGCGCTTCACGGGGGAGGAACTGCGCGCCTATCGCGAGGCCGACCCCACCATCGAAATCATCGCGCATCCCGAGTGCCCGCCCGACGTGTTGGCGGAAGCCGATTTTACCGGTTCCACCGCCCATATGATCGACTGGGTCAAAACCGGCCATCACAAGCGCGTGCTGATGGTGACCGAATGTTCGATGGCCTCCAACGTTGCGGCTGAAGCTCCGCAAGTCGATTTCATTCGCCCCTGCAACCTCTGCCCGCATATGAAACGGATCACGCTGCCTAAAATTCTCGATAGCCTTGTTTATCTGCGCGATGAAGTGATCGTCGACCCGGCTATTGCCCAAAAAGCCCGCGCTTCGGTTGAGCGGATGATCGCGCTCGGTCGCTGATGACAGCCTCTGTCGTTATCGTTGGTGGTGGCCTCGCCGGACTGTTCTGCGCGTTGAAGCTGGCGCCACGGCCCGTCACCGTTCTGGCGACATCCCCGCTGGGTGAAGGCGCATCATCAGCATGGGCACAAGGGGGCATTGCGGCCGCGATGGCCGAAGGTGATACGCCAGAAATGCACACCGCCGATACACTTGCGGCAGGTGGCGGTATTGTCGATGAAGCGATCACGCTCGCTATGGCGCGTGAAGCAGGAGACCGCGTCCGCGATCTATTAAGTTTCGGTGTACCCTTTGATAAAGACCTTGAAGGCCATCTCGTGCAATCGCGCGAGGCGGCCCATTCCGAGCGGCGGATCGTGCGCGTGCGCGGCGATATGGCGGGAGCCGCCATCATGCAGGCGCTGATTGCCGCCGTGCGCTCGACACCTTCCATCACAGTGCGTGAAGGAATCACCGCCGAAGCACTTCTTACCGATGGGAAAAAGGTCACCGGCGTTACCGCGCGTGATGAAACTGGCAATCTCATCCACTACCATGCGAGCGATGTGGTGCTGGCCACCGGCGGCATCGGCCATCTTTATGCGGTCACCACCAACCCGAAAGAAGCCTGCGGCAACGGCATCAGCATGGCCGCTGAAGCCGGCGCTGTCATCGCGGACGCCGAATTCGTGCAGTTCCACCCGACCGCCATCGCCATCGGACGCGATCCGGCCCCGCTCGCCACCGAGGCCCTGCGCGGCGAAGGCGCAACGCTCGTCAACAAAGCCGGCAAGCGGTTCATGCTCGCGCTGCACAAGGACGCCGAACTTGCCCCGCGCGACATCGTAGCGCGGGGCGTCTTCGCCGAAATCCAAGCCGGCCGCGGCGCATTCCTCGATTGCCGCACTGCGATCGGCCCCCGCTTCGCGGAAGCCTTCCCGACCGTCTACGCCACCTGCCAATCGGCCGGCATCAACCCCACCACCGATCTCATTCCCGTCGCGCCGGCCGAACACTACCATATGGGCGGCGTCTTAACCTGCCCGCAGGGCCGAAGCTCATGCGAAGGCCTATGGGCCATTGGCGAAGTCGCCTCGACCGGCGTGCACGGCGCCAACCGCTTGGCGTCGAATTCGCTGCTCGAAGCGATCGTGTTTGCCGCCCGCGTGGCCGAAGCGCTACCGGCCGAAACCGGTCCGGTCACCGCCACTCAGGCTCCGCCCGCGCGCGCCATCCCGTTTGATCCCGATCTTGTCGAGATGCTGCGCCAGACCATGACGGATCATTTAGGCGTCATCCGAACCAAAACCGGATTGATGACCGCGATCTGGACGCTGGCCGACATCGAAGCCACCGGAGAGGCCCCCGAAATCATCGCCATGGCCAGAGCCGCTTTATGTGTGGCAGCCGCCGCCTATGCACGGCACGAGAGTCGCGGCGGGCATTATCGCTCCGATTATCCGGAATCCGATCCCGCATTGGCGCATCGCTCCAAATTCACGCTCGACGATATCCGCGCGATCGTTGCACAGGTCATCGGATGAGCCACCAACGCCGCGCCACAACCAGCGCGCCTCTTGGGCGCCGCGGGAAGGCAAAGCCTTAATCTTGCGGGTCGATCAACGGCTCGCGGAACTCTTGATGCAGGATACACCACCATGATTTTAGCCCCCCTCAACGCCCTCGCCATCGACGACGCGGTCAAAGCGGCCCTTCTCGAAGATCTTGGACGCGCGGGCGACATCACGACCAACGCGACAATCCCGCCGTCGGCACGCGCCCGCGCGGTGGTAGCGGCCCGCCAGAATGGTGTTATTGCGGGCGGGGAGATCGCCATTGCAGCGTTCCGCATGATGGATCCCTCGGTGCGCTTTGATACCCATCTGGCGGATGGCTCGCGCGTCGCGTCGGGCGACATTGTGCTGGCTGTCGAGGGCCCAGCGCGGGCTATTTTGTCCGCCGAGCGCGTGGCGCTCAACTATATGGGGCGGCTTTCCGGCATTGCGTCGCTCACCGCGTTGTATGTGCAAGCGGTGGCGCATACCAAAGCCCGCATCGTCTGCACGCGTAAAACAACGCCGGGCTTACGCGCCTTTGAAAAATACGCCGTGCGCTGCGGGGGAGGCTTCAACCACCGCTTCGGCCTCGATGATGCCATTCTGATCAAGGACAACCACATCGCGGTAGCCGGCGGCATTGTACCCGCGCTTCGTGCCGTGAAAGCCAGCATCGGCCATCTCGTCAAAATCGAAATCGAAGTCGACACCCTCGACCAGCTGAACGAAGTGATCGCGGAAGGCGCCGATGTGGTGCTGCTCGACAACATGACCCCGGCGCAATTGAAAGAGGCCGTGACCCGCGTCAACGGCCGCCTTCTCACCGAAGCGTCCGGCGGCGTCAACCTCGAAACGGTCGCGGCCATTGCCGAAAGCGGCGTCGACATGATCTCCGTCGGCGCCCTCACCCATTCGGCCAAGGTTATCGATTTGGGATTGGATATCGGGGTGAGCTAACCCTCAAACGTCCTTGCGGGCGAGAAAAATAGATCGCCCACCAGACCTCTGCCCTGAATAAGGTAATTGCTGCGCCCTACCCCGCCGCCTTGGCCAGCAAGCACCCCGGGCATACGCCGCCGGGCAGACCCGGCTTCAGGCTATAAAAAATATGACGCCCGATCATATCCCTTTTTTCCAGGGCCTTAGCCCAATAAGGCCGGACATAATCGGCGTGATAATGGGTGGAATCGCCCACCTCCGGATTGTAAATCGCCCCCTCATAAACTTGCCGCGCGAGCCGAACGGCAACTGTCCATGATTCAGGTTCATTGATCGCCAGCGATTTCCCCTCGCAGGCGAACGTAAATTCACAGCCGAGATACCGGTCTTTGTTCTGGTAAACGACATCACAGATCGATTTCGGGTAATATTCGCTTTTCAGTCGATTTAACACGACTTGCGCCACCGCAGCCTGACCTTGTTGCGGCTCGCTGCGGGCTTCGAAATACACCGCTTCGGCAAGGCACCGCTGTTCTTTTTCGCCATTCTGCATATCCATCAGCCCGACATAACTTGGCCGGGGATCCGCCAGACGAGCCGGAGGAAGCGTCTTTACCACGATGGAGCCACCACCGAGCGTTGCAACCTGCGGCAAGTTCCGGAAAATCAGCGCGATGCTGAGGGTTGATGAACCGGCAACACCCGGCGTTCGCCCGGCCGACATCGCCCGTGGCGTTAAACCGGACGAGCCCGATCGAGCCCGTGGCGCGCTTGGACCTTCAAACTGCGGATCAGCGCCGGAGGCGGTAGAAATGGCTCGGCTTTCCGTGCGTGATACGACCTGCGCCATTGGCGTTTGTCCGTCGAGACCGGGCACAAAGGCGGGCAACGGATCGCTTTTTGCGAGCGTGTTGACCCGTTCGCCCGCACTATTACCGAGCTTGTCCTGATGGCGTAACGCAGTGCTACCATCGCGTGTAAATTCCGGACCAAGCCCGATATGTCCCGGAATGATAATGATCGGATCATCATCGGAAACAGCCGATCGTTCTGCCCCGTGAATGGCACCGACCGAGACCGGTGCGTGATAGATAGCGATGGAAAATCCCTTTGTAGCGTCGACACTTGCGCTCGCGGTAAAGGACACAAGCAACCCGCCGCCCAGTACACAGCGGTTTAACAATCCGAACGCCCGATAGAGACTGGAACGCAGCATGAAAACCGCCCGCAACCCTATGTTTTGGGCGGACAGTTCCCGAATCGAGGCGCCCCAACCCTGACGCGTTTATCCCGCGTTAAGGTTGATGCCCGGTTAATCAGTATGGTTTACAAAGGGTTAAGCTTGGCTTGCGACCTTTGAACCCAGCGCCGCTTGGGCGGCAGCCAGTCGGGCAATCGGCACCCGATAGGGCGAACACGACACATAATCGAGCCCCGCACCCTCGCAAAAGCTGATCGAGGCCGGATCACCGCCATGCTCGCCGCAAATGCCGAGCTTGATGGAAGGCCGGGTTATGCGCCCGCGCTCGGCCGCCATTTTGACAAGCTCGCCGACACCCTCTTGATCGAGCGTTACAAACGGATCGGCGGGCAGCAAACCGCCCGACGTGTAAGCGCCCAGAAAAGACGCGGCATCGTCGCGGCTGATGCCCAAGGTCGTTTGCGTCAAATCATTGGTACCGAAAGAGAAGAACTCGGCGGATTCAGCAATCTCACCGGCCCGCAACGCGGCCCTTGGCAGCTCGATCATTGTTCCCACCTGATAGGTGAAATTCGCGCCCGTCTCCGCCTTTACCGCTTCCGCCATCGCATCAATTCGGGCTTTGACAAAATCGAGTTCGGGCTTGGCCATCACCAGCGGCACCATGACCTCGGGAATAACCGCCTGTCCGGTCTGTCTGGCAGCCTCAACCGCCGCCTCAAAAATAGCACGGGCCTGCATTTCCGCGATTTCCGGATAGGCCACCGCCAAACGGCACCCGCGGAAGCCGAGCATCGGGTTGAATTCGTGCAGTTCCAGCGCGCGTGCGCGCAGCTTTTCAGGACTTGCCCCCATTGCCTTGGCAACTTCGGCAATTTCCTCTTCCGAATGCGGCAGGAATTCGTGCAAAGGCGGATCAAGCAACCGGATGGTGACCGGAAGCCCCTGCATGATGGTGAAAAGTTCAACAAAATCAGCGCGCTGCATCGGCAAAAGCTTGGCCAAAGCCGCGCGTCGTCCCGCCGTATCATCCGCCAGAATCATCTCGCGAACGGCCACAATCCGCTCGCCTTCAAAAAACATATGCTCGGTACGGCAGAGCCCGATGCCTTCGGCACCGAAGGTGCGGGCCGTGCGGGCATCCAACGGCGTTTCGGCATTGGCGCGCACTTTCATGCGGCGTACGCCATCGGCCCAGCCCATCAGCGTGCCGAATTCGCCCGAGAGCTCCGGCTCGATCATCTTGATCTGCCCCAGCAAAACCTGTCCGGTCGAGCCATCAATCGTGATGAAGTCGCCTTTTTTCAGCGTAACGCCGGAAGCCGTTATCGTGCCTGCGGCCATATCGACCTTCAGCATCCCGGCACCAGAAACACACGGCTTGCCCATGCCGCGGGCCACAACGGCCGCATGCGAGGTCATGCCACCGCGCGCGGTCAAAATGCCTTCCGCCGCATGCATGCCGTGAATATCTTCCGGCGAGGTTTCAACGCGAACCAGAATCACCTTGCGACCCGCCGCTTTGGCGGCTTCCGCTTCATCGGAATCAAGGACGATTTCGCCGGTTGCAGCCCCCGGAGACGCCGGCAGGCCCGACGCCATCACGCGCCGCTCGGCCTTCGGATCAATGGTCGGATGCAACAGCTGATCGAGCGAGGAAGGATCAATGCGGCCAATGGCCTCCTCCCGCGTAATCAAGCCTTCGGCGGCCAGTTCGACGGCAATTTTCAGGGCGGCCTTCGCCGTCCGCTTGCCATTGCGCGTCTGAAGCATCCACAGTTTGCCGCGCTCAATGGTGAATTCAACGTCCTGAATATCGCGGTAGTGCTTCTCCAGCAGATGGCAAATGCGCAAGAATTCTTTGAACGCTTCCGGCATCGCCTTTTCAAGCGACGGACGGTTGGAGCCGGCAGCCATACGCGCCGCCTCGGTAATGTCCTGCGGCGTGCGAATGCCCGCCACCACATCCTCGCCCTGCGCATTGATCAGAAACTCGCCATAGAGTTCCTTCTCGCCGGTCGACGGATTACGCGTGAAGGCCACGCCCGTGGCCGATGTTTCGCCAAGATTGCCAAACACCATCGCCTGCACATTCACCGCCGTTCCCCAACTCGCGGGGATACCGTGTAATTCGCGATATTTATTCGCGCGCGCATTCATCCAGGATCCGAAAACGGCCCCGATCGCGCCCCAAAGCTGCTCTTTCGGGTCTTGCGGGAAAGGCTTGCCGAGTTCCGCTTCGACGACGGCCTTGTAATCGGTGACAATCGCTTTCCATTCTTCCGGCGATAATTCGGTATCGAGCGTGTAGCCGCGCCGCTCTTTCGCCGTCTCCAGAATGTCCTCGAAATGATAATGATCGACGCCTAAAACGACGTCGGAATACATCTGGATGAAGCGCCGATAGGAATCCCAAGCAAAACGTGCGTCCCCCGCGCCTTTGGCCAAGGCTTCAACTGTCACGTCGTTGAGACCGAGATTGAGCACCGTGTCCATCATGCCGGGCATGGAGGCCCGCGCACCGGAGCGGACGGATACGAGCAAGGGGTTGGTGCTGTCACCAAAGCGTTTATCGGTAATCGTACCGATATGGGCCAGAGCAGCTTCGACGGCGCCCTCAAGATCAGCAGGGTACGCATTCCCGTGATCATAAAAATAGGTGCAGACTTCCGTGGAAATCGTAAAGCCGGGCGGCACAGGCAGGCCCAGATTGCTCATTTCGGCAAGGTTTGCACCTTTTCCGCCGAGCAGATTACGCATTCCGGACTCGCCTTCGGCTTGTCCGTCCCCAAACGTGTACACCCATTTGGTCATCGTAACGCTCCCTTTCGCAGTTGCGAGATGCAGCGTGCTTGGCCGATCTGTCATAAAAAAGCAATCCCGACCAAAGCGAAAGCCTCTGGGCAATAAACCGGATGGCGCTGATCCCGTCCGGATTGGATCAACGGCAGACTCTTGCCCGCTTTGGTACCTCTCGCCATTGCTCGAGCATGGGGGTATAGGAGGTTTGCTCAGAAGGATCATGTGATGACAGACCCCAAAACCATTGCCCCACGCTCATATACACCCGAAATCATCCTGATTTGCGGGTGTCTGATCGGCTTTGTAACCTTCGGCCCCCGCGCTTCGGCTGGGCTGTTTCAATTGCCGATGTCGCATGAGCTTGGTTGGGGGCGCGAAATTTTCTCGTTTTCGATCGCCATTCAAAACCTGCTCTGGGGGATCGGCCAGCCCTTCGCTGGCGCTCTGGCCGACCGATTTGGCACCATTAAAATGCTCTGCTTGGGTGCATTGCTGTATGCCGCCGGGCTGGTGGTCATGGCTTATTCGACATCACCCGGCATGCTGACCCTTGGCGCAGGCATGTTGATCGGCATTGGCCTATCGGGCTGTTCGTTCAATCTTGTGATCGGCGCGTTTGGCAAGCTGATGCCTGAAAAATGGCGCGGGCTTGCCTTTGGCGCGGGGACGGCTGCGGGCTCGTTTGGCCAATTTGTCTTCCCGCCCATCGGCAGCGCGCTGATTGATGCGGTCGGCTGGCACGAAACCCTGCTTCTTTTTGCCGCCTGCCTACTGTTCGTGCTCCCCCTTTCCATCCCGCTGGCGACGCGGGCCTTGAGTGGTAACGAGCAGGGTAAAGGGCCGAAGCAATCGGTTGCCGCCGCGCTGCGCGAGGCCTTTCATCACCCCAGCTATGTCATGCTGGTGCTGGGCTTTTTCACCTGCGGCTTTCAGTTGGCGTTTATCACCGCCCATTTGCCGGCCTATCTGAACGATATCGGCATGCCCGCTTGGGTGGGCGGCTGGACGCTGGCCACGATCGGATTGGCCAATGCCGTTGGCTCGCTCACGGCGGGCTGGCTTTCAGGCCGGATGCCCAAGCGCTGGATTTTGTCCGTCATCTATCTGGGACGTTCCGTGGCCGTCTTGTGCTTTATTCTGGCACCCGCCACGCCGGCCAATGCGCTTATCTTTGGCCTCGCGATGGGGTTTCTGTGGCTCTCCACAGTGCCGCCCACCTCAAGCCTCGTGGCGGTGATGTTTGGCACGCGCTATCTGGCGATGTTGTATGGTTTTGCCTTCTTTTCCCATCAAGTGGGTGGCTTTCTCGGCGTCTGGCTCGGCGGTATCCTCTATGAACACACCGGCTCCTATATGGTCGTCTGGTGGCTCTCGATTGGCCTCGGCATCGCCTCCGCCCTGATCAATCTCCCCATCCGTGAACACGCCGTCCCCCGCAGCGAACCGCTTGCGGCCTAGTTCTTCAAACCCGATCCCCCAATCACCGGAGCACACCACGATGAGCACGTTTAAAGCCTTGATGCTGACCAAAGACGACGCCGGCACCCAGCATATCGGTTGGGCGCAAGTGACCGAAGCCGACCTCATGGAGGGCGATGTGACGGTTCGCGTTACCCATTCAACCATTAATTACAAAGACGGCTTGGTTCTTTCCGGAAAATCAGCCGTTCCGCGTAAATTTCCGATGATTGCGGGCATTGATTTTGCTGGCGTCGTCGAGACCTCCGCGCATGCCGGATTCAAAGCCGGTGACGCCGTTTTGCTCAATGGCTACGGCCTGGCGGAAACGCATTTCGGCGGCTATGCCGAAAAAGCGCGGGTCAAAGGCGATTGGTTGATCAAGCTGCCAAAGGGCATCGACGCGCATCATGCGATGGCGATTGGAACCGCTGGTTACACGGCAATGCTCTCCGTGCTAGCGCTTGAAAAACATGGGTTGAAGCCGTCTGATGGCCCTGCTCTCGTGACCGGTGCCGCCGGTGGCGTGGGCTCGGTTGCCGTCACGTTGCTCGCCAAACTGGGCTGGCATGTCATCGCCTCCACCGGTCGCCTTGAAGAAGCCGATTATCTCACATCCCTCGGTGCTGCCGAGATTATCGAGCGCAAGGAACTCTCCGAGCCGGGCCGCCCGCTTGGCAAAGAGCGTTGGGCCGCAGGCGTTGACTCGGTTGGCTCGCATACGCTGGTTAATGCCATCGGCATGACGAAAGCGCATGGTGCGATTGCCTGCTGCGGCTTGGCCCAAGGCATGGACCTGCCCGGCAATGTCGCGCCCTTCATCCTGCGCGGCGTCGCGCTGCTCGGTATTGATAGCGTGATGTGCCCGATGCCGCTCCGCCTTGAAGCGTGGCAGCGACTCGCAACCGATCTCGACCTTAAAAAGCTCGATTCGATGACACGCACCATTGCCTTTGCGGACGTCATCGATGAAGCCGCAAAAATCCTGAAAGGCGGCATTCGCGGCCGCGTTGTCGTCAATATCGGTTAAGCGGTAATGGCTGATCGAGGGGCAAAGGGCGTTCCCTCGATCAGTGCCTTGCGCTTGCTGAGCTCGCTGGCGGCAAGATCCAGAAAAGCGCGCACGCGCGGCGATGCCTTCAAATCCGGATGGGTCAGCAACCATAGCCCCGTCGCAAAATCCGGATTGGGCTCGGTAAGCCGAACAAGTTTGGAGCGCTGATCGGCAATCAGGCATGGCAAGGGGCCAATGCCAATTCCCTCCTCCACCGCTTCGGTCAACCCGAGAACGGTGTTGATCTTGATCGCGATCTGCGCCTCCGGCACCCGTTCATGCACATAACGCACGGCTCGGATATGCCCAAGCTGATCGCCAAGCGACACCCACAACCGGGAGGCCAAACCATCCAGATCCGGATAATGCCCCTCAACCGCCTCGGGAAATTCGCTCCTCAGCCCATAAATGGCCCAGTTGAGCCCGCAGATTCGGCGCCCCACCAGCGTCTCGGGCGGCGCATCAGTGGCGCGTATCGCGATATCGGCATCGCGCTTGGAGAGATTCAAAGGCTGGTTCGTCAGCACAATATCGAGATTAATCGTCGGATAAGTACGGCGGAATGCGGCAAACACCGGCATGAGCAAATAGACGAGCAGCGTATCATTCGTCGTCACCCGTAATTCACCGGTCGGAATAAGGCTTTGGCCTACCAGCTTGCGGGTGAAGGATTCGACATCATCATCCATGCGCGCGGCAAGCTGCGCCATTTCATCACCCGCGGGCGTCAAGGCGTAGCCCGATCGGTGCCGCTCAAACAGCATCGTGCCGATCCGCTTTTCAAGATCGGACAACCGCCGAAAAACCGTTGAATGGTTGATGCCGAGAATATCCGCAGCACCATTGAGCGACTTGGTATCGGCAATAGCCTTCACAAGCCGAAAATCATCCCACGGAATTCGATTCATTTGCACACCCGCAAAACAATATTCATAATTCAGAAAAATAGCGTGCAGTTTTGAAAACGCAAGCCGTGCTTAACCGCGGGGTGCGGCCGCCCGCCTTAACCGGTCATTGATCGCCTCGCCAAGACCTGTCTCGGGGATGGGCGCAACGGCGATGGAACGTGAGCCCGATGCATCGAGCGTCCGCAAGGCTCCGAAGAGATGGGCCGCCGCTTCCACCACATCGCCTGTCGGGCTGAGGTTAAACGTAAGCGCCGCGTGCTTCGATCCGTCCAGCCCAGAGGGACCGAACAAGAGACCGGCCTCCCCCGGTTGAAGATCGGTCGCGTTCAGCCGCACCATCGCGCGCGGCGCATAATGCGACAGCAACATGCCGGGCGCACGCGGGGCATCGCCCGCATCCTGCGCCTCGGGCGCATCGGAGAGCCGATGGCCGAGCACCTGCTCGATCGCCGTCCGCGATACACCGCCGGGCCGCAGCATCACGGTCTTACCGTCAAGGCACGCGACAATGGTGGATTCAACCCCGACTTCCGCGTGCCCGCCTATCACAATGGCATCGATCAACCCGTCAAGATCTTCCAGAACATGTTCGGCCGTCGTCGGGCTCACGCGTCCTGAACGGTTGGCCGACGGTGCCGCAATCGGCCTGCCCGCCGCAGCCAGCACCGCGCGGGCGTCAGGGGAAGCGGGAATACGGATGGCGATGCTGTCCAACCCCGCCAGTGCAAGCTCACTAACCGGACAATCGGGTCGACGCGGCGACACGATGGTCAAAGGACCGGGCCAAAACGCTTTGGCGAGCGCCAATGCCTCATCATTAAAATGCGCCAGCGCCAGCGCTTCGTCGAGCGAGCTGACATGAACAATCAAGGGGTTAAAGCTCGGGCGTCCCTTGGCCTTATAAATACCAGCAACCGCCATGCCGTTGGTGGCATCGGCTCCCAAACCGTAAACCGTCTCGGTGGGGAAAGCCAAAAGCCCGCCCGTGCGCAAAATCTCGCCGGCCTCCGACAATCCGGAAGCATCCTTGGCGAGGCGGCGCGTGTTCTTCACGGTATTCATCAGCGGCATCGGCTCCTTCTGCCCCCTTTAACCCTATGTATGATGCAGCGCCAAGGTGCAATTCGCCGCCGGATCGCTTATCGTCGGCGCATCTTCATCGTTTCTTGCCGAGGCCACCATGTCCTATCGCGCGCCCGTCTCCGAAATCGCCTTCATGGCCAAAGCCTTTGGCCTCACCTCCTTGTTCGAAGACGGGCTTGCGCCTGAACTCGCGGATGATCTGGCCGATGCGGTGTTGGAAGAAGCCGGAAAATTCGCAACCGATCGCATTGCCCCCCTCAACCAGATCGGCGATCAGGTCGGCGCGCGTTTTGAGGATGGCGTGGTCACTACCCCAACAGGCTGGAAAGAAACCTATACCGATTGGGCGGCAGGCGGCTGGAATGGATTGACCGCGCCGGAAAAACACGGCGGGCAAGGCCTGCCACAGCTCCTTCAAACCGCATGCAGTGAAATGTGGACCTCGGCTTCGATGGCCTTCATGCTCGGGCCGATGCTGACCACCGGTGCCGTTGACGCCTTGGAAGCGCACGGGTCCGATGCGCTTAAATCCATCTATCTCGCCAAACTGGTTGCGGGCGAATGGATGGGAACGATGAATTTGACGGAACCCCAAGCGGGCTCCGATGTGGGCGCCCTCAAAACCCGCGCCGAGCGTGCGTCAGATGGCAGCTACCGGATTACGGGTCAAAAGATCTACATCACCTACGGCGAACATGATCTGACACCCAACATTATCCATCTCGTCCTGGCACGCCTGCCCGACGCGCCCGCTGGTACGCGCGGCATATCGCTATTTCTCGTGCCCAAGTTTCTCATCAATGCCGATGGCACGCTTGGCGACCGGAATGATGTCCGGTGCGCAGGGCTTGAACATAAGCTCGGCATTCATGCCTCACCGACCTGCACGATGATCTATGGCGATCAGGGTGGTGCCGTGGGGTATCTGATCGGCGAAGAAAACCGCGGGCTCAATTGCATGTTCACCATGATGAACAATGCGCGTCTTGGCGTAGGCTTGCAGGGCGTGGCGATTGCCGAGCGTGCCTATCAGCTCGCGCTGGCTTACGCGTCCGAGCGCAAGCAGGGCCGTGCGCTGTCGGACGCCCCCGGCACCATGAGCCCGATCATCGCCCATCCGGATGTCAAGCGCATGCTGATGCTGATGCGCAGCCGCACCGATGCCGCGCGCGCAATCTGCTATATGACGGCCTCGGCCATGGACCGCTCGCATCGAGAGAATGACCCAGAAAAGCGCAAAGCAGCGGAAGAGCGCGCGGCATTGCTCACACCGATTGCCAAAGCATGGTCCACCGATATCGGGATTGAGGTCGCGTCCCTTGGTATTCAGGTGCATGGCGGCATGGGCTTTATCGAGGGCTCGGGTGCGGCCCAGCACCTGCGCGATGCGCGGATCGCGGCGATTTATGAGGGCACCAATGGCATCCAAGCCATTGATCTCGTCACCCGCAAATTGCCGCTTTCAAACGGCGAAACCGTTAAGGCTTTGCTGGTCGAAATGCACGAAACCCTCGAAGCGTTGAAAGCCAGCAACCATCCGGGCTTCGGTGCAAGCCCCCAGCGTCTCTCGGAGGCCCTGGCCGCGCTGGAGCATGCGACACGCTGGATGGCTGACGCCTTAAGAAACCGCCCCGAAGAGGCGCTGGCCTCGGCAACGCCGTATCAAACGCTTTTCGGTACCACTTTGGGTGGCCTCGCCCTTGTCCGTCTGGCCTTGGTCGATGCGACCATGTCCGAGGGGGAACGCCGCGTGGCCAAAGCCCGCTTCTTTGCCGAGCAGATTGCCCCCGAAGTTCCCTCGCTCGCGCGGACGGTGACCGAGGGTGCATTGGCACTTTCCGGCATTGATCGCGTTTTGCAGGCCTCTTAAGCTTATCCGATGTGCGGACGCTTTGCTCTGAGTGCAACACCGGCCGAAGTGCAAGCGCTTTTCGGCTATGAGGAAATGCCCAATTTTCCGCCGCGCGGCAATATCTCGCCGACGGAGCCGATTGCCGTTGTAACCCAAGAAGGCATCAACCGGCATTTCCGTTTGATGCGCTGGGGCTTTTTGCCGGGTTGGTTGAAAGAGCCCGAAGGGTTTCCCGTGCTCTTCAACGCGCGCGGCGAAACCATCGCGTCAAAACCGACCTTTAAAGCCGCGAGCCGCCATCGCCGCTGCTTGATACCCGCTGACGCCTTCTATGAATGGGCGCATGTGAACAAGAAAAAAATTCCCTACCGCATCAGCAAGCCCGATCACGGGCTTTTCGCCATGGCCGGAGTGTGGGAACCTTACGCCCACGCCAATGGCTCGGAAATCGACACCGCCGCCATCGTTACAACGGACGCCAACGGGCTGGTTTCGTCACTGCATCACCGGATGCCCGTCATGATTCCGGAAAGCCACTTCGCCATCTGGCTGGAAGCTGAGAAATACCCGCTCGACGAGGCGATGAAATTGGTCCGCCCTGCCCCCGATGATCTCCTGATCATGGAACCGTTTGATCCGCGCACGGGGCCGATCAAACCCATCGAAGCGCCTCCGGAAAAACCTAAAAAGCCCGAACAGCAGAGCCTGTTCTAAATCACCTTGCCGGGGTTGAGCCGCCCGTCGGGGTCAAGCGCCACCTTCAGCGTCCGCATCAGATCGAGCGCAACAGGATCTTTCGTCGCAGCCAATTGCGCGCGCTTGACTTGGCCAATGCCATGCTCGGCCGAAATCGAGCCCTTCATCGCCAACACATGCCGATAAACCATCGCGTGCAAGTCTGCCGCATGGGCCTTTAAATCCGAGCCATCGGTGCCTTCCGGCGATTGAAAATTGAAGTGCAGATTGCCATCACCCATATGGCCGAACGGTAGCGGCCTGATTCCGGCAACCATGCGCTTTGCTTCCGCAGAAACCGCGACAATCAAATCGGCCAGACAATCAAGCGGCACAGAAATATCATGTTTAACCGAATAGCCTTCGCGCGTCTGGGCTTCGGGCAGCGATTCACGCAACCGCCAGAAATCATCGCGCTGCGCCAAGGAGACCGCAAAGACGCCATCCTCGACATAGGCTTTATCGACCGCTTCCATCATTACGGCCTGCGCCATAGCATCGGCCCCATAGGTCGATTGGGAGGAAAACTCCAGCAGCACATACCAAGCGTGCTCTTCAAAAATCGGGTCCCGCGTGTTCGGGACATGCTTCAACACCAGATCAATGCCAAGCCTTGGCATAAGCTCGAAGGTCGTCAGCGACGCGCCCGCTGCAGCTTTGGCAATCTGCAAAAAAGCCAGCGCATCATCGGGCGACGCTAGGCCGCACACACAGGTCGCGCGCGATTTTGGCGCCGGGAACAATTTCACCACCGCAGCAGTAACAATGCCAAGCGTTCCTTCCGAGCCGATAAACAGATTCCTAAGGTCGTACCCCGTATTGTCTTTCCGCAGCTTACCCAGCCCGTTCCAGATACGGCCATCGGCCAGCACCACCTCAAGCCCCAGTACAAGATCGCGCATATTGCCATAGGCCAGCACCGCCGTGCCACCCGCATTGGTGCCGATCACGCCGCCAATGGTGGCGGTTCCTTCTGACGCCAGCGAGAGCGGGAAAAGCCGATCTGCCGTTTCCGCCGCCTGTTGAACCGCGGCGAGCGTCACGCCCGCTTCCACCACCATCACATCAGAACGGGGATCCACTTCCCTTATGGTGTTCAAGCGGGCGAGCGATAGAATGATTTCATCGCCCCGACCGAGCGGCACACTTCCGCCCACCAATCCCGTATTGCCGCCCTGCGGCACAATTGCCAAACCGTGCTGGGCTGCATACTGCACAATGGAAGAAACGTCAGCCGTCGAACCCGGCCTCACCACGCAAAGCGCCGAGCCGGTAAACCGCTTGCGCCAATCTGTCAGATAGGGCGACATCTCGTCATCCCGATCCAACACATGGGCGTCGCCAATCAGTCCGCGCAATCCTAAAATAACCGCATCTCGTGGCGCGTGGTTATCCGTCATCGGCTTTATCCCAGTAATTTCCTTGGACGCTTCAGGGTGGAGGCAGCACGCTCGAACACACCAACCAACTCAATATGCGACGAATGACGGAACTGGTCTACCGGCGTTATCGATTTCAACGTAAATCCGCCGCGCACCAGAATTTCCGCATCGCGGGCAAACGTACCTAAATGGCACGACACCGACACGACAAGCGGAACCTTTGACGCAGCCAGCGCGCGCATCTGCGCCTCGGCACCGGCGCGTGGCGGGTCCAGCACAACGGCATCAAAGCGATTGAGTTCAGGGGCTAAAAGAGGACGGCGATACAAATCACGCGCCTCAACGGTCAAAGGCTTTAAGCCCTGCGTTTCACGGATCGCGCGCTGCAACGCGTTGACAGCTGGCAAATTCGATTCCACCGCATGAACCGCGCTTTTCTCGGCAATTCTGAGGGCGAAGGTTCCGATACCGGAGAAGAAATCCGCCACGCGCGCCGATTTACCCAAGGCCTTGGTCACAAGCCCCGCCAAAATCTCCTCGCCGCTTTGGGTCGCTTGCAAAAATCCGCCGGGTGGCAAAATCACGCGGGCGCGACCGATAGCGATCTCCGCGCTACGCCGCTCGACAATCACATCGCCATGCATCGACAATCGCGCCAGATCGTAGAACTCGGCGTCCAGCGACAGCGTGCGGCGAAGCTGCGATCCCGCCGGACCATGCCCGCGCAAATCCACATCTAATCCGCCAAGCGTCTCGGTAATCGCAATATCGAGCGGCTTGCCGGATTCAGCCAAGCGGGCTGCCAAAGGCTGCGCAATTTCGGCAGCGCGCGAAAGACCCGGCGATAAAAGCGGGCAGGCATCAATCGGCACCAGATCATGCGAACGGGCCTTCATAAAGCCGACATCGACCCCGTTCTCCGAGCGCCGCGCATGGAAGGTTACACGCCTTCGGCCCACACCATGCGCCGGAACGATCGACAACACGAGATCGCCCGCCTTCAACGGCGCCATCGCCTCGACAACCAAACCCCGTTTCCAATCGGAATAAGTCGCCTCGTCCGCTTCCTGCATCAGACAGCCGCCGCAGGTGCCAAACAATTTACAAAACGGCGCAATACGATGCGGAGAGGCCGTCTCAATGCTAACAATTTCGGGCTCGCCATAGGCCGTATCGACCAGCACCCGATCACCCGGAATGGCGCGCGGAACATAAACAGGACCATTCGGCCCCTCGGCCACGCCGTCTCCTTTGGCACCTAGACGGACAATATCAAGGCTTAATTGGGTCAACCGATCTTCTCCGCTGCGATCAAAAATTCAAGATTACCGTCGCCACCCTCGATGGGTGACGCCATGATGCCAAAACTCCGCCAGCCCAGTGAGACGATCAACGCCTCGATCCGGACCAATGCCTCGTCGCGCGCCACATCGTCTTTCACCAGCCCTTTTTTGAGAAAGGCCCGACCGACTTCAAATTGCGGCTTGATCAACGCCACAAGCGTTGCACCCGAGGGAGCCAGCGCTAAAACAGGCGGCAGCACAAGCGTTAAAGAGATGAAGCTGACATCAAACACCACGAGGCTCGGCGGCTCGGCCAAATCGGCCGCCGTCAATAGGCGCGCGTCAAAGCCTTCCAGCAGCGTAATCCGGCGATTGCCCGCAAGCTTCTCATGAAATTGCGCGTGTCCGACATCGACGGCTACCACATGGCGCGCACCGCGCTTCAATAACACATCCGTAAAGCCGCCGGTGGAAGCGCCAATATCAAGGCAAAAGCGATCGGCCGGATGGATACCAAAATGATCCAGCGCTGCGGCCAGCTTCACCCCGCCGCGCGACACCCAAGGGTGCTCGGCACCCGCAACAATCTTGGCATTCGACAGGATTGTCGACGAGGCTTTGGCGATCACCGCACCATCCGCCGTCACAAGGCCCGCCGCAATCGCCGATTGCGCGCGCGCGCGGCTTTCATAAAAGCCGCGTTCAACAAGCAGGAGATCGGCGCGAATGCGTGAAGCCATGGCCGGGGTTAAAGCAATTCCCGGCGCCGAAGTCCAATCGACACTTTAATCGGGGAGCGGAATAAACTCGTATTCGCCGGGCACCGTGTCAAAACGGCCCGACTTCCACTCCGCTTTGGCCTGCTCGATGCGGTCTTTGCGGGAGGATACAAAGTTCCACCAGATATGGCGTGGCCCGTCCATCGGCTCGCCGCCTAAAAGCATCAGACGGGCATTGGAAAGCGCCAGCACCGATATCCGGTCTCCGGGCTTGAACACCAGCAATTGACCCGCACCGAATGTATCGCCCGCAATATCGATCTCGCCCGACACGACATAAATCGCGCGCTCATCATGGGTCGGGTCAAGCGGCAACACCGCGCCCGGCGCCAAAACGGCCTCGGCGTAGAACACATCCCATGGGAAGGGCACGGGCGAGGTTTCGCCATAAAGCGAACCCATGATCAGCCTGACGCGCTTCCCCTCACCCGTAATCCGCGGCAAATCGGCTTCGGCAAAATGGGCGAAATCCGGCATCGCTTCTTCATGCGTGGCGGGCAAAGCGGCCCACGTTTGAATACCGAACAGCTTTGGCGCTTTTGCGCGCTCCTCCGGTGCCGTCCGCTCCGAATGGACAATGCCGCGCCCCGCCGTCATCACATTAACGGCACCGGGACGGATCGGCTGCACAACGCCCAACGAGTCGCGATGCATGATCTCGCCATCAAACAGATAGGTCACGGTCGACAGGCCGATATGCGGATGCGGTCGGACATCAAGCCCTTGGCCGAGCAGAAACTCGGCCGGTCCCATCTGGTCGAAAAAGATAAACGGACCAACCATCTGCTTGCGCGCCGAAGGCAGCGCACGGCGAACCGAAAATCCACCGAGATCCCGAGCGCGCGGAACGATCACGGTTTCAATCGCGTCACAGCTCCAGGCATTACCAGCAATCGGGTCGTCATGATCGGGTGCGGACATGGTCGTCTCCTTGGTTGAGACATATCTCGCTTCGCTTGCGCCTACCTTCAAGGGGCAGGATGCAAGAGGCCGCTTGCGCGGATGCTATTCCGACAGGTCGCGAGAGCCGTAACTACTCATTATCGAGCGGCAGCGTACCCGTTGGCTTGCCTTGGGCGTCAAGCGCAATTTTCTCGATCCGCGCTTCGGCCTTTTTCAACAGCACCTCGCATTGCGCGCGCAGCGCATCGCCGCGGGCATAAAGCGCAATCGAATCTTCCAAAGGCACATCGCCCTTCTCCAACCGGCCGACAATGGTTTCAAGCTCGGCCAGAGCTTTTTCAAACGGCAAAGCGGCGATATCGGCGGGGATGGACTGCGTCACGGGACTGATTCTCTCACATTTCAATACCGTTAATTATCGGCCAGCCGCAGCAGCCTTGCAAGCTGCTAAACGGGCAGCGCCGTCGTGCGCTTGACGGTTCGAAGCGCCAAGGTCGACTGAACCCGCACCACACCCGGCAAGCGCGTGACAATATTGCGGTGAATTCGTTCAAAATCGGCCGTATCGGCGTAAACGACCCTGAGGAGATAATCCGCCGTACCCGCCAGCAAATAGCATTCGAGAATTTCGGGATGGTCGCCAACCGCCACCTCGAATTCGTCCAGACTGTTGCGCCCCTGCTGGTCCAGCGTCACGAAGACGAAAGCGGTTCCGGAAAGTCCCGCCGCTTTCTCGTCCAGCAGCATCACCGTGCCGCGCACCAGCCCGCGCTCATGCAGCAAGTTCACCCGCCTGAGGCAGGCCGATTGCGATAAATTGACCCGCTCCGCCAATTCGGCATTGGTGATGCCGGCATTGACCTGAAGCAGCCGAAGGATCGCACGATCACGCGCATCAAGTTCAATCATTCGCAGATCATTCCATAATTTATAACATTGGCCGCATAATCTTCTAAAATCATACCGTGTTTATCCCATCTTTCGCAAGCGCCTTCATCGGGAGTGAGGCATCCTTCCTTATCAAAATCACACTTGGGAGGGTGGCATGTTAATTGGCGTTCCAAAGGAAATTAAGAACAACGAATTCCGCGTAGGCCTCGTGCCTTCATCGGTCGCTGAATTGGCCCATAACGGCCATCAGATCATTGTCGAAGCCGGTGCTGGCTTGGGCGCAGGTGCAACGGATGCCGATTATGTCGCAGCCGGCGCAACGCTGGTTGCCACCGCTGACGAGATTTTTGCCCGCGCCGATATGGTCGTGAAAGTCAAAGAGCCGCTCGCCTCCGAGCGCAAGAAGCTGCGCAAGGGTCAGGTTCTCTTCACCTATCTGCATCTGGCGCCGGACGCCGAGCAAACCAAAGATCTTCTCGCATCGGGTGCGACCTGCATCGCCTATGAAACCGTCACCTCGGCCTCGGGCGGATTGCCGCTTCTGACCCCGATGTCGGAAGTTGCCGGTCGTCTCGCACCACAAGTCGGTGCCCATTGCCTCGAGAAGGCGCAAGGCGGTATGGGCGTGCTGATCGGCGGCGTCCCCGGCGTGCCAGCGGCCAATGTCGTCATTTTAGGCGGCGGTGTCTCGGGCACCCATGCGGCCACCATCGCCGTCGGCATGGGCGCGAATGTCACGGTTGTGGATCGTTCTACCGATGTGCTCCGCCGGATTTCGGCGCAGTTCAACGGTGCCGTGCGCACGGTGTTCTCGACGCGCAACGCGGTCAATGAGCTCGTGACCACCGCCGATATGGTGATTGGTTGCGTGCTGATCCCGGGGGCAGAAGCCCCGAAACTGATCACCCGCGCGATGCTGAAGACCATGAAGCCGGGCTCGGTGATCGTTGACGTCGCGATCGATCAAGGCGGTTGCTGCGAAACATCGAAGGCCACCACCCATGCAGAGCCGACCTATGTGGTCGACGGCGTGATCCATTATTGCGTCGCCAACATGCCGGGCGCCGTTGCGCGCACCTCGACCTTCGCGCTCAACAACAGCACCCTGCCGTTCGCGCTCGCGCTCGCCAATAAGGGCTGGAAACAGGCGCTGATCGACGACAAGCATTTGCGGAACGGCCTCAACGTGCATGACGGCAAACTGACCTATAAGGCCGTTGCCGATGTGCAAGGCCTGACCTACACCAGCGCCGAGAGCATCCTGGGCCTCTAATCGACGCTCACACCGCCAACCCTCCGATGCAGGCGTCATGTCAGCATCGGGGGGTAATTTTTATCCCCGCTTTCCTACCCGCAAGCCGGGTGCTGGCCTCTCCTGCAACACATCCCGCCTGAAACGGAAAAGCGCTGCAGGTCTGCCGCGGGTTGTTGTCTGGCTCCCCGTCGGCTCTACCAATGCCGTTGTCTCGACCAATCGCCTGAAATTTTGCTTGTGGAGGTGGCGGCCCGAAATCGCTTCCACCGTTCGCTGCAACGCGGTTAACGTAAAGCTTGGCGGCATCAACTCGAACACCACGGGGCGATATTTCAGCTTGGCGCGTAACCGCCCCATCGCGGTGGCCAGAATGCGGCGATGATCGTGCAGCATCGGCTCGCCAAAACGCCGTGCGGATACCGCATCAGTCGCACCCGAGCGACCATCGCGCCCGGCCTCGAAGACCAGACCGGCTTCATACAGCAGCTCGTACCGGTCGAGTACTTTTTCCTCATCCCATGGTCCGGAATCGGTACCAAAGCAAAAGCGCAACCGCTCCACCCGCGACAAGGGCCTGAGCCGCGCCTCGGCCTTCTCGCCTGCCGTATCAGCGGCCCAGGCATTCAAACGCGGCAGAATATCGCGATCCACTATTTGGGGGCGACCACCGCGCCAATCTTCCCATGGAAAAAAACGGTACCAAGGTTGAAACGACGCCGATTTCGGCAACTCATCAGCCCTCATCAAAACCCGCGTTAACGCCAGATAACCAATTGAAACCACATGCGGCGCGCCATCATTGGGACGCGCATGCCGCCCACGATCGGCAAATGTATAAAGCTGCTCGACATAGCCAAGCGAAAGGCCCGATTGATCGGCCACGAAGGCGCGCAACGCAATTTCAAGCGTGCGGTGGGACAGAGGATCAAAACTACCATAGGGCAGACCGTCATCGCCGCCCTCGCTACGCGCGACCAAAATCTGCGGCGTATCGCCCTCCACCGCCACAATGGCGGCGGCAAGTCCAATTTCAATCGGGGTTTCGATCGGGCGTTCGGTCATGATTGTCAATCGTATACAAGTTCAAAGGGCGTGCCTTCGAACGCGTCCGCACCCCGCCCAATATCGGCAATCGCGGCGATCATTCGCCCATCGCGTCCCAACATCGCATCCGCCAAGGCAATCAGACGCGGATTGGGCGTCGCACTCGGCGAGGAAGCCCGCAACCGCCGCGCCAGATAAACTTCATCCAACGACGGATTAAGAACGCTCGCCGCAATATAGGCCGCCGCCGTCGAACGGCTGATTCCGGCCCAGCAGTGAATAAGCATCGGTGCCGCGCGGTCCCAGTCTTTTACAAAAGCGATCAGGCTTTCGACATGCTCGGCGCCGGGTAGAACATGCCCCTCAAGCGGCGTCGCAATATCGTTGGCAATCAGCTTCAAATGCCGCCCCTGAGCGATGCCCTCGGGAGTGGCCGCATCCATCGTCGGTCCGAGTAAGGTCACAAGATGCCGCGCGCCGACGTGCTCCACCGTTTCATTGAGCCGCGAGAGAGAACACACATGCAAACCCGCCATCACCGCGTCTCCAAACTCGAAAAACGTTCCACCATGCGCTGCTTGGCTTCCTCAGCTGTCCACGGCTCAAGAAGCGCTTCATAGGCCGACAGCGTAACCGGCGGATGACCAAACAAGCGTTTGGCTTCCACCACTTGAAAGCCCGCAAGCGTAACGGCCTCGAAATAGGCCGCAATCTGATCCGCCGCCTTAATCCGCTTGGTCAGTGCTTCGGGCAAGGTTGCAGCCAAACCGAAACGCAGATGGATGGCCGCCAAAAGTCGATGCTCGACGGCTTTATAATCGCCGCCGATGACCGCTTTGAACGGCGAGATCATGTCGCCCACAACATATTCGGGCGCGTCATGCAGCAGCGCTGCCAGCCGCTCCGCCTTCGGCATTCCTGCTTCCAATGTGCTGAAAATGGCCTCGACCAGAACGGAGTGCTGGGCGACAGAAAAAATTGCAGGCCCGATCGTCTGGCCGTTCCAGCGCGCCACGCGCGCCAGCCCATGCGCGATATCCTCGATTTCGATATCGAGCGGCGACGGGTCGAGAAGGTCAAGCCGCCGGCCCGACAACATGCGTTGCCATGCTCTTGGCGGCAGCGTCGTGCCGGACGGATCATCCTTGCGCGGTGCCATCAGCGCTTGCGCTCCAACAACTTCACTTCCTCGTGACGAAAGCACCCGACGAGATGGTCATTCACCATGCCGACCGCCTGCATAAAGGCATGGATGATCGTGGGTCCGCAGAAATTGAACCCCCTCGCCTTCAAGTCCTTCGACAGGCGTTTCGAGATCTCCGTCTCGGTTTTGATGTCGGCCATGCTGCGTGGCGTGTTTTGAAGGACGCGCCCGTCGGTGAAGTCCCACAGATAATTGGCAAAGCCCTGCTTGGCTTGAATATCGAGATAGACGCGCGCGCTTTTCACCGTGCTTTCGATTTTGCCACGATGACGGATGATGCCAGCATCCAAAACGAGGCTCTCGATTTTTTCCGGCGCATAACGGACAATCTTTTCCGCATCGAAGCCGTCAAAAGACGCCCTGAAATTCTCGCGCTTCCGCAAAATCGTGATCCAGCTCAGCCCGGCCTGAAACCCGTCGAGAATGAGTTTCTCAAACAGCGCCCGATCCTCATATTCCGGCACGCCCCAATCGGTATCGTGATAGGCGACATAGAGCGGGTCGACGCCCGGCCATGGACAACGGCTCTTGCCGTCGGAATGTTCGATCAAACCTTTGGTCATGCTATCCCCGGCACCTCGAAATGAATCCAATCGCGGCCTTCTAACACAAAGGCCAAACCGCCGGCGGTCAGTGGTTCGCCCGCGGCTATCGCATCGCTCGCACGATCCAGCCGCAACAGCGCCAGTGCTTGCCCGCCCGTATCCGTCGAGCCTATGCGGCCCAGAACCTTACCACCCGCAACGGCGTCCGATCCCTCGACCGGAACCACACCGTCGACAAAGCGGACGGGCACGGTGCGCGTCCGTGCACTGCCGCGGTGCTGCATCCGTGAGACAACTTCCTGTCCGACATAACAGCCCTTGTGAAAATCGACGCCGTGAAGCTGATCCATATCCGCCTCATGCGGAAAGGCGTCACCATAGGCAAAATCACGGCCACCTTCGGGCACCCCCAAAGCCACTCGATGGGCATCGTAAAGCGCATGGGACGCTGTAACCTCCGGCACCGCATTTACGGGGACAATCAGCCTTTCGCCAAGCCCGACAAGTCTCGGGTCGACAAAGCCGATACCAGCGCCTTTTGGCGCATGCGCCTCGGCCCAATAGGTCAGGACGGCATAATCCTCGGTCCGGTTGGCGATTTCAACCTTCGCACGCAATTTGTAAAACCCGAGCCTCCGCGCCAAATCCTGCGCCAAGGCACGGGGGCAATCGATCAGAAAGCCGTCGGCTGTTTTGACAACCAAGCCATCAACGATGATTTTTCCTTGCGGCGTCAGCAGTGCGCCAAAGCGAGCCTCGCCTTCGGCCAGCTTTTCGACCGACGAGGTCAACAAATTATCCAAGAACGTTTCCGAATCAGCTCCGGAGACGCTGACAATGCCACGATCGGGTAAGAGGCAGGCGGGCATTCGATTTCAACTTTCTTGCTTTGGCTGGATCCGATACGTAGGACAGATGAGCGACCTTCTCAAGCCAATGCGACGATTACGGAGTATCCTACCATGTCCATCACCTACGATACGCTTTTCAAGGGCGGCACTGTCGTCAACCAGGATGGCATCGGGGAAACCGATATCGGGGTGAGAGATGGGAAAATCATAGCCCTCGGAGCGCTCGACCCCAAAGCGGCCGGCGAGGTGATCGAATGCAAGGGGCTGCACCTTCTGCCGGGCGTCATCGACAGTCAGGTCCATTTTCGCGAACCGGGCCTGACCCATAAGGAAGATCTGGAAACAGGTTCCCTCGCAGCCGTCATGGGCGGCGTCACAGCCGTGTTTGAAATGCCCAACACCGATCCACAGACAACGGACGCCGAAGCGCTCGCCGACAAAGTGAGGCGTGGCACGCATCGCATGCATTGCGATTTTGCCTTCTGGGTCGGTGGCACGCATGAGAATGTGCGGCATATTCCCGAGTTGGAACGTCTCCCCGGTGCCGCCGGTATCAAAGTCTTCATGGGATCCTCGACCGGCTCGCTGCTGGTTGAAGATGATAGGGGGGTTGCGGCCATTTTGGAAAAAACCCGCCGCCGCTCGGCCTTCCATTCCGAGGACGAAATGATGCTGCGCGAGCGTCGCGATTTACGGGTCGAAGGCGATCCCTCTTCCCATCCGGTCTGGCGCTCCGCCGAGGTCGCGCTGACCTGCACCAAACGCCTTGTCCGTCTCGCGCACGAGACAGGGGCCCGCATCCATGTGCTGCATATTTCAACAGCCGACGAGATGCTCTTTCTCGCCGATCATAAAGACGTTGCGAGCTGCGAAGTAACGCCGCACCACCTGACGCTGGCTGGTCCCGAGTCCTATGAAAAACTCGGCACCCTCGTGCAGATGAACCCACCCGTTCGCGACGAGGCCCATCGTGCCGGAATCTGGAAGGGCGTTGCACAAGGCGTTGCCGATATTTTGGGCTCCGATCATGCTCCGCACACTTTGGAAGAAAAAGCCAAGGCTTATCCCGCCTCGCCTTCCGGCATGACCGGCGTGCAAACGCTGGTTCCCATCATGCTTGATCACATCCATGCCGGGCGTCTTTCCCTCCAACGCTTCGTCGACATGACGAGCGCAGGCCCCGCACGCCTCTTTGGCATCGCCAATAAAGGACGCATCGCATCAGGCTACGATGCCGATTTCACGGTCGTCGATTTGAAGCGCCGCCAAACCATAACCAACCCATGGATCGCGTCGCGCTGTGGCTGGACCCCTTATGATGGCAAAAGCGTACAGGGCTGGGCCGTGGGCACGATCATCCGCGGACATCGTGTCATGTGGGAAGGCGAGCTGACAACACCGGCGCGTGGCGAGGCCGTCCGCTTTAACGAGGCGCTTTAAAGCGCCAAGGCGGCAGCCTTTGCCAGAATGGCGGCAAGTCCTTTGGTAACCGCCAAGCCACCAAGGGCATGCGGTTCGACCCATCGAATATGCGGCGCTTCGGGTCCGGTAACCGGTTCACCCTCCAGCCATTCGCCCGCATAGGCGTTGACGATAAAATGCCGCCGGATTTTTCCGTCGGCATCGCGGTCGATCACCTCGACATGCCCCGCAAACCCGATCACGCGCGCCTTGACGCCGACTTCTTCCATCACTTCGCGGAGCGCAGCCTCTTCCAGCGTCTCGCCAATTTCGACCAGCCCGCCGGGGAGCGAGTAGATCGGCGCATCGGCCGTATTGACCCGCGCCGCCAATAAAACTTTGCCGCCCCGAAACACCGCTAGGCTTGCTCCAACCAGCGGACGGGCCGGGTAGAGGCGGTCACTCATACGTGCTGGCCGCCATTGATATGAATCTCGGCACCATGCACATAGCTCGATTGATCGGTGCAGAGAAAATAGATCGCTTTCGCCACTTCCTCGGGAGTACCCAAGCGGCGCAAAGGAATTTGCTCCACGATCTTGTCCGTTCCCGGCGACAAAATCGAAGTATCGATTTCACCCGGCGAGATTGAATTGACGCGAATACCCAGCGGACCAAAATCGGAGGCCATTTCGCGGGTCAACCCGGCCAACGCCGCTTTGGAGGTTGCATAGGCCGAGCCGGCAAACGGATGCACACGCGAACCGGCGATCGAGGTGACATTGACCACCGAGCCCTTCGCCGCCTGCAGCTCTTTCAAAAGTCCGCGCGCCAGCATCATGGGTGCAAAAAAATTGACCTGAAAAACCTGCTGCCAATCCTCAAGCTCGGTATTGAGCGTGCCGAGCCGCGCGCCATTTTTTCCCTTTGGCGAGATTCCGGCATTGTTGACCAGTGCATCAAGCTGCCCATCTTCCAGCCGATGGCGGATTTCATCGATCGCCTCGCGCGTGTTGGCGGCATCGGCAAGATCGACCTGGATATGATCCTGCTCGCCCATTTCCCAAGGGCAATTCTCCGGAAACGCATGGCGCGAGCAGCTGATCACCCGCCAGCCTGCTGCCGAAAAACGCTTTACCGTCGCATGTCCGATGCCGCGGCTGGCACCCGTCAACAGCATGGTCCGGCGTCTTGGGGCTTCATTGGCTTGCGACATTGTTTCTCTCCCTACTAACAGGCGACGAACACACGTCCGCCTGCCACTCCATTATCACGGATAAAGCCGCGCCTTTGTCCAGTCACCCGAAGGCATATCACGTCTAAACACAACCCGATCATGCAACCGGAACGGCCGATCATGCCAGAATTCCATTTCAACGGGAAGAATCCGGAACCCTGTCCAATGCTGCGGGCGCGGCACTTCGCCAATCGCATATTTCGCGGCATTGACTGCAACCGCCTTTTCCAGCGCAAACCGGCCTTCAAGCGGGCGCGATTGTTGGCTGGCCCATGCCCCGATCCGGCTATCGCGCGGGCGCGACTGGAAATAGGCGTCCGCTTCGGCATCGGATACCTGCTCGATCAGGCCGCGAACCCGCACCTGCCGCCGCAATGACTTCCAATGGAACACAAGGGCGGCCTTCAGCGTCCCCAAAATCTCGCGTCCTTTGGCTGATTCGGTGTTGGTATAGAAAACAAACCCCGCTTCATCCCACCCCTTCATCAGCACCATGCGAACATTTGGCAGGCCTGAACCGTCCACGGTCGCGAGCGCCATGGCGTTGGGATCATTGGGTTCTGACGCTTTTGCATCTTCAAACCAATGCGCAAACAACGCAAATGGCTCGCTTGCTTCGGTAAAGTCACTGTCTGTTAAACTTTTCACGATTCTATTGCTCCGACCGAACCAGATGGCTGCCCCTTTTACGGAGAAAGGCGCCAGATGGTTTTTTAACAGGACAAGGCATACGTCAATGATCCGACGCACGATACCCAAAGCGCGACACATTGGCCTCTTTTTGTGCCTTGTCAGTCTGGGTGGTTGCGCTAATTCGCTGCCGATTTTTTCAAAATTCATGCCCGATGACGCGCCGAGCACGACTGGCTCCCTCTTTTCACCGGCTGCCACGCTCTCCTCGGAGCTGACGGCAGCAGACTGGGAAAAAGCCAATCAAGCGCTCGACACCGCGCTTAAGCCCGACAATACGACCCTGACCGTCCAGTGGGACAACCCGAAAACCGCCGCACGTGGCAATATCAGACCATTAGGCGATGCTTTCGTCAGAGAAGGTGACCTTTGTCGCCTCTTTGCGTCCCAAATCGTGATCGAAAATGTCGCGCGGCCCACCATGCAGGGCACCGCTTGTCGCAACGGGGCCAGCGAATGGCATGTCTCTGACGTCAAGCGTCTTACGCGGCAGGGCTAGGATCAAGAAAAACGTCGAGGTTGCACGCGGGCCATTGCCACCTTACATCTTGGACAAAGATCGGCAGCCCCGATCAGACCATTGACGTTTCAGGATAGATCAGGAATGCGCGATCCCTATACCATTCTCGGTGTGCCCAAATCTGCAAGCGAAGACGACATCAAAAAGGCGTATCGGAAGCAGGCGAAGGTTTTGCATCCGGACCGGAACGTTACGGATCCCAAGGCCAAGGACAAATTCGCCGAGTTGAACTCCGCCTACGAGATTTTGGGCGACGCCAAAAAGCGCAAGCAATTCGACGGTGGCGAGATTGACGCCGAAGGCAAACCCCGCTTTCAGGGTTTTCCGGGCGGCGGCGCAGGCGGTCAGGGGTTCGGCGGCGCACGCGGTGGCGGTGCTGGCCCCTTTGGTGGCTCCAGTTTCGACGCATCCGATATTTTCGCCGAGTTTTTCCGGGGCGGAATGGGTGGAGCCGAAGCCCGTACCAGCCGCAGACGGACGCCTCAGCCCGGTGCCGATTTAAAAGTCATAACCACCGTCAGTCTGGCCGATTCGATCAAAGGCACCACGGCACGCGTCTCGTTGCCCGGCGGGCGGACGCTCGAAGTTTCCATTCCGGCAGGCGTTACCGATGGCAAAGTCATCAGGCTCAAACGCCAAGGCCAACCCAGCCCCGAGGGCGGCGTGCCGGGCGATGCGCTGATCACCATCCGTGTGACGCAGGACAACCGGTTCATCATCGATGGTAAAAACCTGCGGACGCGTGTGCCGATCCCGTTGGAAGACGCGGTCCTCGGCGGCACCGTCCGCGTGCCAACGCTGGATGGCGTGGTTGAACTCTCCATCCCGCCTTACAGCAATAGTGGCCAGACCCTGCGGCTGAAAGGCAAAGGCCTGCCCGGGGCTGACGGCGCGGGCGATCTCTTCGCAACGCTCGAACTCACGATCCCGAAAGAACCCGATCTTGAGCTCGAAATGCTGATGAAGCGCTGGCGCGACCGACGGCCAAGGTAACATCGGCTCCCTTCACGCTTTCATCTTCCGCGAATCGTTTGGCGCTGCGATGGTTTGCGCTCTCATCAAAAGGAGCGTTCCTTGGCTTGTGTCAAAGAAATCGGCATTGTCGGCAAGGTCGAGGCCTGCCTGCGCAACCCCGACCGTAAATCTGGCCTCGAAAAGGCCCTGACCAATGAATTGACGATGGTGTTTGACGGCATTGTCGGCGATTGCCATTCGGGACCGACCATGCTGTCGGATGCGCGGACGCTGAAGCAATATCCGCGCGGCGTTCCGCTCAAAAATCGCCGACAGGTATCACTCGTCTCCATCGAAGAGATGGCGGAAGTGGCCGAAAAACTCGGCATTCCCGCTTTGCCGCCCGAATGGGTTGGCGCCAATTTACTGGTCTCCGGTATTCCAGATCTCACGCTTCTGCCGCCCGCAACCCGCATGATGTTCTCATCGGGGGCAACCTTGATCATCGATCTCGAAAACGATCCATGCCGGTATCCTGCTGAAGTAATTGAAAAACATCACCCAGGCCATGGCCTAGCCTTCCCGAAGGTAGCACAGCACAAACGCGGCCTTGTTGCGTGGGTCGAGCGTGAAGGGGCGATCAAAATCGGCGATTCAATCCGCCTTCTTCTGCCTCCGCAGCGGATTTGGGGCCATTGAGGACCGGTTTTACGGGCCGACTGTCACATTTCGTCAACAGAATTGAGGCGAGTTTTAAAATCCCGCCCCGTTGCAGCTTCCTTCGTTCGACGCATTCGGTTAAGGAGAAGCACGTGCCACTGCTTGGCCACCTGTCTCAAACGTTAGAAGCGCGCCTGTATGACCACTGAACCGCATACGACCTCCTCGATCCTGAAGGGCAAACGCGGCCTCGTTATGGGGCTGGCCAACAACAAATCGATTGCTTGGGGCATTGCTAAATCAGCCCATGACCATGGCGCGGAACTCGCTTTCACCTATCAGGGCGACGCGCTGGAAAAGCGGGTTCGCCCGCTGGCAGCCGAACTTGGCGGCCTTGTCGTCGGCCATTGTGACGTGACCGATTCGGCCTCGATCGACGCCGTGTTCGCGGAAGTCGAGAAGGCGTGGGGCAAGATCGATTTTCTCGTCCATTGCATCGCGTTCTCGGATAAAGACGAGCTGACAGGCCGCTATCTTGAAACGTCGGAAGCCAATTTCACGAAGTCGCTCTTAATTTCCTGCTACTCCTTCACCGCTGTGGCGCAACGCGCGGAAAAGCTGATGAAAGATGGCGGCTCGATGCTGACGCTGACCTATTACGGCGCCGAAAAATGGATGCCGCATTATAATGTCATGGGCGTCGCCAAAGCCGCTTTGGAAGCTTCTGTGCGCTATCTCGCCGCCGATCTCGGCCCGAGCAATATCCGCGTCAACGCCATCTCGGCAGGCCCGATCAAGACGCTGGCCGCCTCCGGCATTGGCGATTTCCGCTACATTCTGAAGTGGAACGAGCTGAACTCGCCGCTTCGCCGCACGGTTACGATTGAGGAAGTGGGTGACGCCGCCACCTTCCTGCTCTCCGATATGGGCCGCGGCGTGACCGGCGAAATCCAGCATGTCGATGCAGGCTATCATGTCGTCGGCATGAAAAATCCGGAAGCGCCCGATATCACGCTCGACAAGGGCTGATCCGATGGTCTCGCTTCCTCGCGTGCTGTTCGTCAGGCATGGCGAGACGGATTGGAATGTCGAAGGCCGCCTTCAGGGGCAAACCGATATTCCGCTGAATGCGCTCGGTCGTTTTCAATCGGAAGATGTCGCCCGCAGGCTGACCAAACTCCTCGACGATCCGGCAAAATCCCGTTGGGTTGTCTCGCCTTTGGGCCGGACCCGCCAAACCGCCGAAATCGCCCGCTTAGCCCTTGGCCTTGAGCCAAAATCCTACGAGACCGATCAGCGCTTGAAGGAAATCACCTTCGGCCTGTGGGAAGGCCATACCTGGGCCGAGTTGCGCGGCAAATTCCCGGATGCGGAACGAGCGCGGGATGCCGACAAATGGGATTATGTGCCGCCAAACGGCGAAAGCTACGCCATGCTGGTAGACCGTTTACGCCCTTGGCTTGAAACCTTGACGGAAGAGATGGTCGTGGTTTCCCATGGCGGTGTCGCCCGCGCGCTGATGGCCATGATCGCCGATGTGCCATCACACGAAGCCCCGCGCCACGATATCCATCAAGGTCGCGTTCTGGTGTTCGAGAAAGGCCGCTTCAAATGGCATTGATGCCAGCTCGATTTGACCGGTAGCCTTGGCGCTTCTAAAAGAAACGCGTCATCAAGAGGCGGTCATTCCATGTCACATAACAGTTTCGGCCATCTATTCCGCGTTACCACCTTTGGCGAGAGCCATGGGGTTGCGATCGGCTGCGTGGTCGATGGCTGCCCGCCGCTGATCCCGCTGACCGAAGCCGATATCCAGTTGGAGCTTGATCGCCGCAAACCCGGCCAATCGCGCTTCACCACCCAGCGCCGCGAGCCGGATCAGGTCAAAATCCTCTCCGGTGTGTTCTCGGATGACCGCACCCCCGAGCAAGTGACCACCGGCACCTCGATCGCGCTGATGATCGAGAACACCGATCAGCGCTCGAAAGATTATGGCGACATCCGCGACGCCTACCGTCCGGGCCACGCCGATTACACCTATGACGCCAAATACGGCATCCGCGATTATCGCGGCGGCGGAAGATCATCCGCGCGCGAAACCGCAGCCCGCGTAGCAGCCGGTGCCATTGCGCGCAAAATCATCCCAAATGTGCTCATTCGCGGCGCCCTCGTGCAAATGGGCCCGCACAAGGTTGATCGCACAAAGTGGGATTGGGCCGAAGTGCACAACAACCCGTTTTTCTGCCCCGACGCGGAAATGGCCAAATTCTACGAGGACTATCTCGACGGTATCCGTAAATCGGGCTCGTCGGTCGGTGCCGTCATCGAAATTGTCGCCGAACACGTCCCCGCAGGCTGGGGTGCGCCGATTTACGGCAAATTGGACGCGGATTTAGCCTCCGCCTTGATGGGCATCAATGCCGTCAAGGGTGTTGAAATCGGCGACGGCTTTGCCTCGGCCACTCTGACGGGTGAAGAAAACGCCGACGAAATGCGGATCGGGCCGGATGGAAAGCCGCTGTTTTTGGCCAATCACGCGGGCGGCATTTTGGGCGGACTTTCGACCGGCCAGCCGATTGTGGCGCGCTTTGCGGTAAAACCAACCTCGTCGATCCTCACACCGCGCCAAACGGTCGATAAAGCGGGCCATGAAACGGACATCCTCACCAAAGGCCGCCATGATCCGTGTGTGGGTATCCGCGCCGTGCCGGTGGGCGAAGCGATGATGGCGTGCGTGCTGGCGGATCATTTCCTGCGCCATCGCGGGCAGGTTGGGTAATCGGTGTTCGGCAATCGACTAAGTGCTGCCAACTGCCTACTGACGACCCACGACTGCCGATTGCCGCATTTCATTTCAGCCAAACTGAATTTTGCACCCCCGCAAGCCGAATTTCATTGGCACTAAATTTCATTCGCGCTAAACTCTCCCCATGAAACTTGCCGAGTGGCTCAAATCCAATGCTGTCAGCCGTGTCGATTTTGCACGCCGCATTGGTGTGTCGCCTGGCACGATTACCCAGCTTTGCAACCAGGACGATGCCTGGCTGTCGCGCGATACCGCCGAATTGATCTCGCGTGAGACCAAAGGCGCCGTTACTCCCAACGATTTCCTGTCTGTTTCCGGCACAACCTTAGCGAGGACTGTCATGCACCATTCTGTTTCTGAAGCGATTGAAGCCTTCGCCAAGGGCGCGCTCGTCATTGTTACCGATGATGATGACCGTGAAAACGAAGGCGATCTGATTATTGCGGCCTCGCATTGCACGCCGGAAAAGATGGCCTTCATCATCCGCAACACCTGCGGCATTGTCTGCGCGCCGCTCTCCTCAGCGGAGGCCAAGCGGTTGCACCTCAACCCGATGGTTGCCTCGAACGATGCTCCGCTTGGCACCGCTTTCACGGTAACGGTTGATGTGAAACACGGTCTCACCACCGGTATTTCGGCCGAGCAGCGCTCCAACACGGTCCGAGCGCTCGCCAATGGCAATATGGGTGCGAATGATTTCGTCCGCCCCGGCCACGTTTTCCCGCTGATCGCCAAAGATGGCGGTGTTTTGATGCGCTCGGGCCACACGGAAGCCGCCGTGGATCTCTGCAAGCTCGCAGGGCTGCCACCGGTCGGTGTCATCTGTGAATTGGCCAATGATGACGGCACCGTGATGCGCGGCGACCAGATCACCGAATTCGGCAAAAAGCACAATATTTTGCGTATTTCGGTCGCCGATCTGATCGCTTACCGCCAATCACGCGAAAAACTCGTCGAGCGCGTTGCCACCTTCCCCGTGAAAACGGAAATCGGCGAACTCACCGGCTATGCTTTTGTCACGCCGTTTGATCCCGTCCACCACTTCGCCTTTGTGCATGGCAAGATCGGCGACGGCAAAGCCGTGCCAACCCGCCTGCACCGCGCCAATGTGCTGGCCGACGTCTTTGGCGGTGGCGAGAGCATTTCAGCGGCGCTTCAAAAATTCGCTGCCCAGGAACGTGGCGTTCTGATCTATCTCCGCGATGGCACGTCGGGTGTTCCGGTTCAGTCGCTCGGCGAGGATCAGGGATCGGATGCAACACGCCAGCAACAATGGCGCGAAATCGGCCTTGGCGCGCAGATTTTGAAGGATCTCGGCGTCCAGTCCATCGTCAACCTCGCTTCCAGCACGCGGTCTTATGTCGGGCTCGCGGGCTTTGGAATCGAGATCGAAGGCACCGAGGCGCTTTAAGCCACCTCGCCGTCCAACGCCCATGCCCGCATGATGGCGTTGGCAATGGCAATCGGTTGTGGGGCGAGTAATCCATCCGGATGCTCGCCCTTGATCATCGAGATCACCTCATCGCGCGAAAACCACCGCGCATCTTCCAGCTCTTCTCCATCGATCACGAGCTCGTCGTCCAGCGCCTCGGCGATGCAGCCGATCATCATCGAGCCCGGAAACGGCCAGGGCTGAGAGGCGAGATAGCGCACGGCACCCGTTTTTACGCCCGCTTCTTCAAACAATTCACGCCGAACCGCGTTTTCAATCGTCTCGCCCGGCTCGATAAAGCCCGCGAGACAGGAATACATGCCGGGCGGAAAGCGCGATTGCCGCCCCAACACGCATTTATCACCCCTGACCGCCATCATGATGGCCACCGGATCGGTCCGCGGAAAATGTTCCCCCTCGCAAGACGGGCAAATCCGCTTCCAGCCACCGCTCCGGACCTCGGTCGCTTCCCCGCACGCGGCGCAAAACCGGTGGCGCCGATGCCAATACAACATCGACTTGGCCTCTCCCAACGACCCTAAACCTTCCGGCGGCAACAGCCCTTGAACCGCAATCGAGCGCGCATCGATCATCACAAGATCGTCGCGCCCCTGATGCGTTTCGGGCTCCTGCGCATCAAGCGCTAAGCCAAAAATTGGCTGAAAACCGTCATGGCCCAGAAAAACGCATTCGCGCGTCGTGCCCAGCGCACGCGCCTCGCCCATGGTGAAGAGAGCATCCAGCGCCTCACCCCGACGCTTCAAAATCGGGATATCACCCGCCAGAACAATCGCGCGGGCCTCACTCGAGGCCTCCATGGCAGCGATCTGCTCGGGCTTGTCGCGCAATTCGGCCATCCGGTTGAGCGGATTATTGGCATAGCCAAGACCGGCGGAACGCTCATCCATCCGTTTGACCATCACAACCGCCCCAACGCGACGGAGATGTCTTTGGCCCGCGCTTCAGCCGCGGCAGGGTCATAGGGCACCCGCTGCCCAACCGACCAAACCGGCTTCGGCCAAGCCTGATCATCCTCAAATCGCGCAATAATATGCATATGAAGCTGCGGCACCATATTCCCCAACGCTGCGACATTCAGCTTGGTGGGTGAAAACAGCCGCTTCATGGCGTCCATCACCGATTCCATCTCGCGGTACAGCATCGCGCGGTCGCGAAGCTCCAAATCGATGATTTCGCGGATATCAGGCCGCTTCGGCACCAAAATCACCCACGGAAAGCGCGCATCATCCATCAACACCACGCGACTGAGCATCAAATCGCCCACGAGATAGGTGTCGGCCTCAAGCCGAGAATCAAGTTGAAAATCATTCATGGGCTTCTTTTAGCGGGTAAGGCGGGGATGAGCGAGGGAGATTTTGGCTAACGCCCAAGCGAAAATATTGACAAGCACGGATTGGATTTTGCCCATCTAACGCTCGATTTTTTCCTTCATTCGGTGATCATTCCAGCCAAATTGGATCGCTACTTGGCCATTGGCCGCCTTTCGACGAACAAAATAGCCGTGGTCTTTGTAAAATTTGGCCGCGAAGGCGTCTCTGTCATGAGCATGCGGCCCGCAAGCCGCGCTGAAAGGAAAAAACTGCCATGAAGCGTCACAAGACCCTCCCCGAATTTACGCCCGACCGTGGCTATGACGCCTCCGATTGGGCGATCGTTTCGGATACGCCGGAAGCCGAGGCAACCGAGCTCGCCGGGGCCCGTCCTTTTGCGGATGTCTTTCCCGAGCTCGCGGCATCAGCTCGCCGGACCCGCAGCAAGCAAAAAGCGCCGGTTAAGACCCTCGTAACGCTCAGAATTGACACAGAAACGCTGCGTTCTTTCAAAGCAACTGGCCCTGGTTGGCAGACCCGCATGGACGCCGTGTTGAAAGAAAGCGCCCTTTCGCTCAAGAAAGCATAAAGCGGCGGATTACCCCACCCGTCCCGCTTGTCTTTTGCCTCCCGATACCCGATATAGGGGTCGGAAGGTTGGTGGTGGACGTACCACTCGCCAACCGGGTCAGGTCCGGAAGGAAGCAGCCCTAACGAGCCCGGGCGGGTCATCGTCCAGCCTTCCACCCTAGTTTTTAAGTATCCGGCCAATGGGGCCGTCGATGAACCGCTGAGGACGCCGCCCCTCATGAGCGATACGCCCGATAGCGTGACAGAAACAGACGATCAAACCATCTCGATGTTTGGCGATTCGCCTTCTCCGGCGCCCTCGCCATCGACGCCTTATCGCGTCCTGGCGCGCAAATACCGTCCGCAGACCTTTGACGACCTCATCGGACAGGATGCGATGGTGCAAACGCTTTCCAACGCGTTTGAAACAGGGCGTATTCCGCAGGCTTGGATTTTGACCGGTGTTCGCGGTGTGGGCAAAACCACAACGGCGCGCATTTTGGCCCGCGGCCTCAATTATCTCCTGCCCGATGGCACAGGCGGCCCGACCATCCATATGCCGGTTGAAGGCGTGCATTGCCGCGCCATCATGGAATCCCGCCATGTCGACATTCTGGAAATGGATGCGGCCTCGCATACCGGTATTGATGATGTGAAGCAGCTGACCGATGGGGTGCGCTATTCGCCCGCCTCCGCACGCTACAAAGTCTACATCATCGACGAAGTGCATATGTTGTCGGATAAGGCCTTCAACGCATTCTTAAAAACGCTGGAAGAGCCGCCGCCCCACGCCAAATTCATTTTCGCCACGACCGAAATCCGCAAAGTGCCGGTCACGATTTTGTCGCGCTGCCAACGCTTTGATCTGCGCCGCGTGGAAGCCGATGTGCTGGTCAACCATCTGCGCAAAATCTGCGTGGCAGAAGGCGTCACCATTGATGACGAGGCCTTGGCGCTCATTGCGCGGGCCGCTGAAGGCTCGGTGCGCGATTCGCTCTCGCTGCTCGACCAGGGCATCGCGCATGGCGCGGGCACGGTTGACGGCGAAACGGTTCGCACCATGTTGGGGCTGGCTGATCGGGCGCGGGTGATTGATCTGTTTGAATCCGTCATGAAAGGCGACATCGCCGCAGCCCTTGCCGAACTTCGTGCCCAATACGATCTTGGCGCCGATCCGCGCACCATTCTGGCCGATCTCGCCGAGTTCACGCATTTTGTCACGCGGCTGAAAGTCGTCCCCGATTCGGCCAAGGATTCGAGCGTAACCGAGGCCGAGCGGGTTCGGGGTGCAACCTTCACCGCTTTGCCGATGCGGGTGCTGTCCCGCGCTTGGCAGATGTTGCTCAAGGGCGTCACCGAGGTTGCCGAGGCGCCAAAGCCGGTTGCAGCCGCTGAAATGGTGCTGGTGCGGCTGGCCTATGCCGCCGATCTGCCAACGCCCGATGAGGCGCTTAAACTCCTCACTCAGGTAAATTATACCGGCACACCCGCCCCCTCCAGCGGCCCAAGTGGTTCGGGTGGTGCGCGCATGACCGCCAATGGCGGGTTGAGTGTGGCCGCCCGCAGTGATTCGGCGCCGATGCGGTCGCCCGATTTGGCCCCCACCCTGCGGCTGGACCGGTATGAAGATCTCGTGGCGCTGGCTGCCGAGAAGCGCGACATCAGCCTGAAAACCGCTTTGGAACGCGATGTTCGGCTGGTGCGCTTTGAAGACGGCCGGTTCGAATTCTCTCCCGCCGAGGACGCCTCGCCTCAGCTTGCCGCCGATATTGGAAAACGTCTGCAAGAATGGACCGGCAAGCGCTGGATTGTGGCCGTATCGTCGGAACAAGGGCAAGAAACGCTGCGCGACTCGGCCGACAAGGCCAAAGCATCCAAATTGGCCGATATCAGCGCCAACCCGCTGGTGCAGGCCGCTTTTGCCCAATTCCCCGGCGCACAGATTGTGGAAGTGCGCGATCTTTCACAAGCGGCCGCTGATGCACAAACGGAAGACGATTCCTTCGACTTCTCAGCCCTCGACAATGATTTTGATGATGAATAACGGAGATGACCAGTGAAAGACATGTTCGGCATGATGAAAAAAGTGCAGGAGATGCAATCGAAGCTCGGCGCGGTTCAAGCCGAACTCGATGAAATGGAAGTCTCAGGCCAGTCCGGCGGCGGCCTTGTATCGGTTACCATGTCGGTCAAAGGCCAGACCAAAGCCGTAACCATCGACGAGAGCCTGCTCAAAGCCGAGGAAAAGGACATTTTGGAAGACCTCCTCGTCGCAGCCTTAAACGACGCCCGCGCCAAGGGCGACAAGCTTACAGCCGACAAAATGGGGGCGCTTACCGCCGGCCTTCCCATTCCTCCGGGCATGAAGCTGTTTTAATGGCCTCTGTTACCGGCCCCGAAATCGAGCGTCTCATTCAGCTTCTGGCCAAATTGCCAGGATTGGGGCCACGCTCGGCGCGGCGCGCCGCGCTCCATTTGGTCAAAAAGCGCGAGCAAATTCTGGCTCCCTTGGCCGATGCCATGCAGGTCGCGCGCGAGCGCATTCTGGTCTGTGATACTTGCGGCAATATCGATACCCTATCCCCATGCACGCTCTGCTCGGATCCGAAACGCGACGATACGCTGCTGGTGGTTGTTGAAGATGTCGCTGATCTCTGGGCGCTGGAGCGCGCGGGAGCCACCGCCGGTCGCTACCATGTTTTAGGTGGCGTCTTGGCGGCGCTTGATGGAGTTGGCCCGAAAGATCTCAACCTTGAGGCCCTCGTCGCGCGTGTTGCGTCCGGCGGCATCAAGGAAGTCATTTTGGCGTTGAATGCCACGGTGGACGGCCAGACCACGGCGCATTACATCACCGATCTCTTGTCGCCCTATGGCGTGATCGTCACCAAACTGGCCCATGGCGTGCCGGTCGGCGGCGAGCTCGATTACCTCGATGAAGGCACGCTGACAGCCGCCATACGGCAGCGTACGTCGGTGTAAGCTCACCTATGGACTGAATCACCGCTCTCGTTCAGAATCAGCAAGTTGAATGAAGGAGATATGGTCGTGGCGCGTTTCGGTACTGGATGCATCCTCGCTCTCGTCATGCTGGGCTCGGCCTTGGTTCCTGCAAAGGCGGATGAACCGGCTTGGCGTCATGCCGTCTCCTTGATGGGCGAGCCCAAATATCCAGCGGACTTCAAACATTTTAACTATGTCAATCCGGACGCCCCGAAAGGCGGTGTGGTACGTCTCGCCGCAACCGGCAGTTTTGACAATTTCAATCTGGTGGTGGCCGGCGTCAAAGGTCAAATTGCTGCCGGAATTGGGTCGGTCTACGAGACGCTGCTGTCCAATTCCCTCGATGAAGTTTCAACAGCCTATGGCCTGCTCGCCGAACAGCTGACCTATCCTGCCGATTTTTCGTCCGTCACCTATCGCTTGCGCGCCAACGCAACATGGCAGGATGGCGAGCCGGTAATACCCGAAGACGTCATCTTTTCCTTCGATGCGTTGAAAGCCAACAGCCCGCAATATGCCTTTTATTTCGAGCATGTGTTGAGAGCCGAGAAGACCGGCGGACACGACGTCACCTTCACCTTCGATGCACCCGGCAACCGCGAGCTGCCACAAATTGTCGGCCAATTTCCGATCCTGCCGAAGCATTGGTGGGAGGCCAAAGGGCCCGATGGCAAACCGCGCTCGATCGCGGAAACCACCCTCGAGCCCCCCTTGGGCTCCGGGCCCTACCGGATCAAAAATTTTACCGCGGGCCGCACCATTGTGCTGGAGCGCGTCAAAAATTATTGGGGCGAAAAGGTGCCCGCCAATATCGGAACCAATAATTTCGACGAAATGCATTTCGAATATTTCCGCGACACGACCGTTCAGCTCGAAGGGTTGAAGGGCGACGAATATGATTTCCGTCTGGAAAACAGTTCGAAAAACTGGGCGACCGCCTATGATTTTCCGGCCGTCAAAGATGGCCGCGTGATCCGCGAAGAATTTGCCGAGCGCGCCTCGGGCCGCATGCAAGGCTTCATTATGAATCTGCGTCGGGCAAAGTTTCAGGATCAGCGGGTCAGGCGGGCGCTTAATCTGGCTTTCGATTTCGAGGAAATGAACAAGACCGTTTTTTTCGGCGCCTATAAACGCATCGGCTCTTACTATGAAGGCACGGAGCTTTCCGCATCCGGCATGCCTGCGGGGTTGGAAAAAGACATTCTCGAAAGTGTCAAAGACCTAATACCGGCCAGCGTTTTGACCACACCCTATCAAAATCCCGTCAACGGCAATCCGCAAGCGGTGCGGGATAATTTGCGCGAAGCCGATCGCCTGCTCAAAGAGGCGGGCTGGGAGATCAAATCCGGCAAGCGCATCAACACAAAAACCGGCGACACGCTGGCGATCGAATTGCTGGCCGATGATCCAACCTTCGAGCGCATCTTGTTGTTCTGGAAGCCTTCGCTCGAACGCTTGGGCGTCACCGTCAATGTCCGCGTGGTTGACCCCTCGCAATATGAAGAGCGGATGCGTGATTTTGATTATGACATCACAACCGATTTATGGGGAGAATCGCTTTCTCCCGGCAATGAGCAACGCGAATTCTGGGGATCTAAATCGGCCGACGTCAAAGGCTCGCGCAACACGATCGGCATCAAGGATGCGGGCATTGACGCGCTGATTGATCGCGTGATTTTTGCCAAAACGCGCGAGGAACTGATCGCGGCCACCCATGCGCTCGACCGCGTCCTGCTGGCCCATGATTACGTTGTTCCGCAATGGTCCTATGGCTTCTCCCGTACAGCCCGCTGGAACCGCTTCTCCCATCCCGATCCGATGCCCGATTATGGCGCCTCCGCCTTCCCCACCATCTGGTGGTATGACACGGCGAAAGCGCAAAAAACTGGCAAGGCCGGATAACGCCATGTTCGCCTATATTCTGCGCCGCATTCTGCTGATGATCCCGACTTTGTTCGGCATCATGCTGGTCTCGTTTGTCATAGTGCAATTCGCTCCGGGCGGGCCCGTCGAACGCATCATCGCGCAATTGCAGCAAGGGGCCGATTCCTCGGCAACGGCGCGCATTTCGGGCAGTGCGGGCGGCGATTTCTCCGCCACCAGCCAAAGCCAGCCGGGCGGCGGATCGATGGAAGGCGGCTCCTCCAAATATCGTGGCGCGCAAGGGCTCGATCCCAAATTCATCAAGCAGCTGGAAGCGCAATTCGGCTTTGACAAACCGGCCCCCGAACGCTTCGCCCGCATGCTCTGGAATTATCTCCGTTTCGATTTCGGCAAAAGCTATTTTCGGGATGTGTCGATCATCGAACTGATCAAAGAGAAGCTGCCCGTTTCCATCTCCCTCGGACTTTGGATGACGCTGCTCTCCTATCTGATTTCCATTCCGCTCGGCATCCGCAAGGCCATGTCGGACGGATCGCGCTTCGACACATGGACCTCCGCCGTCGTCATTATCGGCTATGCGATACCGGGCTTTCTCTTTGCCATTTTACTGATCATCCTGTTCGGCGAAGGCTCGTCGGTCGCGCCCTTCTTTCCGCTGCGCGGTCTGGTGTCCGATACGTTCGCAACGCTGCCCTGGTATGCCAAAGCGCTTGATTATGCACGGCATCTGACCTTGCCCATTCTGTCGATGGCGTTGGGAGCCTTTGCAACCTCGACACTGCTCACGAAAAACTCGTTTCTCGACGAAATCCGCAAGCAATATGTGCTCACCGCCCGCATGAAGGGCCTGACCGAAACCCAAGTGCTCTATGGCCATGTATTCCGCAACGCGATGCTGATCGTGATCGCCGGCTTTCCGGGTGCGTTCATCAGCGCGTTTTTTGCGGGCTCCTTGCTCATCGAAACCGTTTTCTCGCTCGATGGTCTTGGGTTGCTATCCTTTGAATCCATCGTCAACCGCGACTATGCGGTGGTGTTTGCCACGCTCTATATTTTCTCGCTGCTCGGCTTGTTTGTGAACCTGCTGTCCGATCTCGTCTATACGTGGGTTGATCCCCGCATCGATTTCGAAACGCGGGAGGTGTGACGCGATGACCGACCCACAGGCCCGCCTCGCACCGCCCCTCCCTGCCAAAGGCTTTTTGCGCCTGTCGCCGATCAATGCGCGGCGCATGGAAAACTTCAAAGCGAACCGCCGCGGCTATTGGTCGTTCTGGGTTTTCTTCACCCTCTTTACGCTCTGCCTGTTCGCCGAACTCATCGCCAATGATCGGCCGATCATCGTCGCCTATAAGGGCGAGATTCTGTTTCCTATTCTGGTTGATTATCCGGAAGAAAAATTCGGCGGGTTTCTGGCAGAAACCGATTACCGCGATCCCGTCATCCGCGACGAGATCAACGCCAACGGCTTTGCCGTTTGGCCACCGATCCGCTTTGCGTCCAACACCATCAATCTCGATCTCCCGAGTCCCGCACCGGCCCCTCCCACCTGGCTGCAAAAAGACACGATTTGCGCCAAAATTGCCCGACGCACGGGCGGCTCGCACTGTGCTGATCTTGAATGGAATTGGCTCGGTACCGATGATGGCGGCCGCGATGTGCTGGCCCGCATCATTTACGGCTTTCGTATCTCCGTCTTGTTCGGCCTGATCTTGGCAGCCATCTCCTCGGTCATCGGCATTCTGGCCGGTGCCATCCAAGGCTATTTCGGCGGCATGATCGATCTTTACTTCCAGCGCTTTATCGAAATCTGGTCGGCCATTCCGTCGCTGTATCTCTTGATGATTTTATCGAATTTTTTCCAGCCGAGTTTCTTTACCCTGCTCGGTATATTGCTCCTCTTCTCATGGGTCGCTTTGGTGCATGTCGTCCGCGCCGAATTCTTGCGCGCCCGCAATTTCGACTATGTCCGCGCCGCCCGCGCGCTCGGCCTCTCCAATGCCCGCATCATGTGGCGGCATGTGCTGCCCAATGCGATGGTGGCAACGCTCACCTTCCTGCCCTTTATCCTCAACGGCTCGATTACCACGCTCACCTCGCTCGATTTTCTGGGCTTCGGATTGCCACCCGGATCCCCCTCGCTGGGCGAATTGCTCTTGCAAGGCAAAGCCAATATCGCCGCCCCTTGGCTGGGGCTCACTGGCTTCATGGTGATTGCGGTCATGCTCTCGCTTCTGATCTTCATCGGCGAAGCGGTGCGCGATGCGTTTGACCCGAGAAAGACATTTTCGTGATGGCCCCGCTTCTTAAAGTCACCGATCTCTCGGTTGCCTTCGCCCAAGGCGGGCAAACCACGCTTGCGGTGGATCATGTCTCTTTCGAGATCGCAAAGGGCGAAACGCTGGCGCTTGTGGGCGAATCCGGCTCCGGTAAATCCGTTACCGCGCTTTCGATCCTCAGGCTCCTTTCCTATCCGCCTGCCTCGCACCCCTCCGGACACATTCTGTTCAAGGGCGAGGATTTGATGCGTGCCGACGAGCCCGCGCTTCGCAAAGTGCGCGGCAACGCCATCACCATGGTGTTTCAAGAACCCATGACCTCGCTCAACCCGCTGCACACGATCGAAAAACAGATCGGCGAAATTTTATCGCTCCATAAAGGCCTCACCGGCCAGCGCGCCAAAACGCGCATTCTCGAATTGCTCGACGAAGTCGGCATCCGCGATGCCGCCAACCGGCTTGATGCCTATCCGCACCAGCTTTCGGGCGGGCAACGCCAACGCGTGATGATCGCCATGGCCTTGGCCAACGAGCCCGATCTTCTCATCGCCGATGAACCAACCACCGCACTCGATGTCACCGTTCAGGCCCAAATCCTTCGTCTGCTCAAAAGCATTCAACAGCGTCGCGGCATGGCGATGTTGTTTATCACCCATGATCTCGGCATTGTCCGCGCCATTGCCGATCGCGTCTGCGTGATGACCGGCGGCAAGATCGTCGAACAAGGCAAGGTCGCCGACATTTTTGCCCATCCGCAGCATGCCTATACCCAAAAACTCCTGGCGGCGGAGCCGCGGGGCGAGCCGCATACGGTTACGGCCGATTCATCCGAGATGATTTATACAAATGCGCTCAAGGTCTGGTTCCCGATCAAACGTGGATTCTTCAAAAAGGCCACAGGCTATGTGAAGGCCGTCGATGGCGTTTCCATCCGTATTCGGGCCGGCGAGACCGTCGGCGTTGTGGGTGAATCGGGCTCCGGCAAAACCACGCTGGGTTTGGCGATGTTACGCCTGATTTCATCCGACGGTCCGATCGTCTATCTCGGCAAGCGGTTGGATGGCTTGAATTCGAACGCCATGCGTCCCTTGCGCCGTGATTTGCAAATCGTGTTTCAAGACCCGTATGGATCGCTGTCACCGCGCCTATCCATCGCCGATATTGTCGGCGAAGGGCTTGAGGTTCAAAACGCCGCGTTGACGGTCGAAGAACGTCGCGAGATTGTCGCCCAAGCCCTGCTCGATGTCGGTCTCGACCCCAAAACCATGGACCGCTATCCGCATGAATTTTCCGGCGGCCAACGCCAGCGCATCGCGATTGCGCGGGCGATGGTGCTTGATCCTAAATTCGTTGTGCTGGATGAGCCAACCTCGGCGCTTGATATGTCGGTGCAAGCCCAGATTGTCGATCTGCTGCGCGACCTGCAAAAACGACGCAACCTTGCCTATCTCTTCATCAGCCACGACCTCAAGGTCGTCAAAGCCCTGGCCAATTATGTGATGGTGATGCGCGACGGGAAGGTGGTGGAAGAGGGCCCGGCGGATACCCTCTTCAAAGCGCCCCAAAGCGATTATACGAAAGCCCTGTTTGCCGCCGCTTTTCATCGGGACGGTACCCACGGCACCTTTGGATCATAGACAATTACATGGCCCGCGCCTTTCTTATCGTCATGGATTCATTGGGCTGCGGCGGTGCCGCAGATGCCGCTCGCTATGGCGATGAGGGCGCCGATACACTGGGCCATATCGCGGCAGCCTGCGCCATGGGACACGCGGACCGGATCGGCCTCCGGTCAGGCCCGCTCGCGCTTCCGTTTTTGTCGCGCCTCGGCCTTGCCAAACTATGCGAGCAGTCAACCGGCCGCCGCCCTCCCCTTACGGGCGCATCCGCCCAACCCCAGGGCCTATGGGGCCACGCGGTCGAGACATCGCAGGGGAAAGACACCGTATCCGGCCATTGGGAAATTGCAGGTGCGCCCGCCGATTTCGCCTTCGGCTATTTCGAGCGTCTCGAAAATTCCTTCCCGCCCGAACTGATCGATGCCATCCTCACGCAAGGAAATCTTCCCGGCATTTTGGGCAATTGCCACGCCTCGGGCACAGCGATCATCGAGCAATTTGGTCCAGAGCATGTCGCGAGCAACAAGCCGATCCTCTACACCTCGATCGACAGCGTGCTTCAGATTGCGGCCCACGAAGAGAGCTTCGGCCTTGAACGGCTCTACGCCCTGAGCCGCCTTGTGCGCGGTCTGGTTGATCCGCTGAACATTGGCCGCGTGATCGCCCGTCCTTTTGTCGGTTCCGCCGAGACGGGTTTTCACCGCACCGGCAACCGCAAGGATTTCGCCATCCCGCCGCCTCGCGACACCCTGTTGGACCGCGCAGCAGAGGCCGGACGCGACATCGCCACCATCGGCAAAATTGGCGATATTTTTACCCATCGCCATACGGGGCGCGAGGTGAAGGCTGCGGGCAATATGGCCTTGTTTGATGCGATGCTGCCGGAAATCGACCGCCTCGCCGATGGCGGTTTTCTCTTCGCCAATTTCGTTGATTTCGACTCCGAGTTCGGTCACCGCCGCGATGTCGCCGGTTATGCCGCTTGCCTCGAGGCGTTTGATCGGCGTTTACCGGAGTTGGAAGCGCGCCTCAAACCGGATGATCTCGTCATCCTCACCGCCGATCACGGCAATGATCCGACCTGGACGGGCACCGACCATACCCGCGAACATGTGCCCATTCTGGGTTTCGGTCCGTCGCTGGTGCCGCGCGCCATCGGCAAGAGAGCATGCTTTGCCGATATTGGCGAGAGCATCGCCCAATGGCTTGGCCTGCCCAAGGGACCAAACGGCAAAGGCTGGTTTTAAACATAACTGTCCTTGCGAGCGAAGGCTCGCAAGGACGATGATGCTGCTGATCCCGCCGCATTCCGCACAATTTAGGTGGAAAACACCCTTTGCCGCCTCCTCTCTTGGTAAATGCGGATCGTCAGCGGCCTGCATCGGGCCTAAACTGACTTTCCAATTTAACCCGTGAGGCTTCCATGCAAGGCGTAACCGTCGTCAACCACCCGCTCGTGCAGCACAAGCTCACGCTGATGCGCGATAAAAGCCGCTCGACGACGAATTTTCGCCAATTGCTGAATGAAATCGGCATGTTGCTTGCCTATGAGGTGACGCGCGATCTGCCGCTGGCAATGGTCGAAGTGGAAACGCCTTTGGAAAAAACCATGCAGCCGATGATTGCCGGCAAAAAACTGGTGCTCGCTCCTATTCTGCGTGCAGGCGTTGGCTTTTTGGATGGCATGCTCAGCCTCGTTCCGTCCGCCCGCGTCGCCCATATCGGGCTCTACCGCGATCCGGAAACGCTGACCGCTGTTGAATATTACTTCAAAGCGCCAAGTGATGTGTCCGAGCGTCTGGTGCTGGTGCTTGACCCGATGCTCGCCACCGCCAATTCGGCGATTGCAGCGGTCGATCGCCTCAAAAGCCGCGGGGTCACGGATTTGCGCTTTGTCTGCCTGCTGGCCGCTCCCGAAGGCATCAAAAAATTCACCGAAGCGCATCCCGATGTCCATATCTGGACCGCTGCCATCGACAGCCATCTGAACGATCACGGCTATATCGTGCCCGGCTTGGGCGATGCGGGGGATAGGATGTACGGGACGAAGTGAGAGGTGATTAAACAGCCTGCTCTATATCGGTCTGGCGAAAGTCATTGCCTTTAAACAACAAGGGAACGCCCAGACTCTTTGCAGCAGCATAAGACAGGCAGTCGCCGAAATTTAAACGAGCCGGATGGCGTCCTTTGCCAAATCTATCAAAGGCGATGATGGCGATGCTACCCATTTCCTGCGTTAAGGGAATGACTTCCATCGATAGCTCGTCAATCAATCGATCAACAGACTCAGCAATTTCACGAGGGGAAAGTCCCAGCAAGGTTGAAAGCCGCATTGTGGCTTCTAAAATTACCACTGGCGACGTCGCCCGCCGATCCGATTTTGCCAAAATATCGACGAAATCGCTCGCATCTTCTTCTTGGGCAAGAATGGCGACAATCACCGAAGAATCGACGAACATCAATCCTCATGGCCCCAAAGCGAGTCGATCTCGTCCTTGCTCATATCGCGACCACGACCAGCAGAGCGTTTTGCCAAATCTTCTGCAATCCGTTTGATACGCTCCTGGACGGTTAGCTTACTATCCTCAGCTTTAAGCGTCCCTTCGAGCGACCGAATAACCGCATCCGTCTTCGTTGTATGCCAACGATCCGCCAATTCTCGTGCCATACGATTAGCCCGTTCATTCCGAACTTGAAGGGTCATTATGGCCTCGCTTTTTCAACTCCATTATCCATACAGTATCACAAATTTGTCCATACAAAAATAGCTTTTCAGCCAAATCACCCCATCGCCTCCGCGCGATAGGGATGCGACGGATACACGCCCAAAATCTTCACCTCGCGCGAGAAAAAAGCCAGTTCTTCCAAAGCGAGCTTGAGATTGGCGTCATCGGGATGGCCATCGACATCGGCCAGAAATTGCGTCGCCGAGAACGAGCCATCCACCATATAGCTCTCCAACTTCGTCATATTGACGCCATTGGTCGCAAAGCCGCCCAGGGCTTTATACAGCGCTGCCGGTACGTTGCGCACGCGAAAGAGGAACGTCGTGACGGTGGGGCCCTGATGGGCCGGCGCCCATTTCGGCTCTTTCGACAGGACGATAAACCGCGTCGTGTTGTCCTCGGAATCTTCGACATTCTCGGCCAGCGTCTCAAGCCCGTAGATTTGGCCCGCCAAAGCGGTTGCCAGCGAGGCGCGGCTTTTGTCGTTCCATTCCGACACTTCGCGAGCAGAACCCGCGGTGTCGCCCGCAATCACCGGCTTGACGCCCAATTGGCGGATAATTTTACGACACTGCCCCAGCGCATGCACATGGCTGTGCACGCTTTTCAAATCTTCGATCTTGGCACCTTTGACCGCCAAGAGCTGGAAATGAATCGGTAGAAAATACTCGCCAATAATGTGCAAGCCCGATTGCGGCAGGAAATGATGAATATCTGCAACACGACCCGCCAGAGAGTTCTCGATCGGAATCATGCCCAATCCGGCCGTGCCGTCGATAATGGCGGCAAACGCATCCTCAAATGACGCGCAAGGCAAAGGCGTCCAGTCCGGGAATACGTCGCGGCAGGCAATATCGGAATTGGCACCGGGTTCGCCCTGATAGGCGATCAATCTATTCTGGCTCGGCTTATTCTGGCTCATGGGTCTTAATGTCCTTTTTGCCGCGCGCCCAAAATCGCGCGCGCCCGTTCAAGATCATGCGGCGCGTCCACGCCGAGCGGTACATCATTCACCAGCGCCATGTCGATCCGCATCCCCGCTTCGAGCGCGCGGAGCTGCTCGAGCCGCTCGCGAATTTCAAGCGGCGATGGCGGCAAAGCCACAAAACGCTTCAGCGCCGTGCGCCGCCAGGCATAAAGCCCGATATGATGATACAGCGGCCCTGGCCCCGTCGGAGCGGTGGCGCGGGTAAAATACAGTGCCCGCATCAGACCCGGCGCGATCTCGGTGCCCACAGCCTTGACCACATTCGGGTCCGTTTTTTCATCCTCGCGATGGATTTCCACCGCTAAGGTCACAATATCCACCAGCGGGTTGGACAAAGGCGGCACCGACGCCGCAATTGCCATCGGGTCAATCGTTGGCAAATCGCCCTGCACATTCACAACCACATCATGGTGGCCTTCGGGGTCGAAACGCTCGACCGCCTCGAATATCCGATCCGATCCCGACGGGTGGTCCGCCCGCGTCAACACCGCAATTCCGCCCGCTTTTTCGATGGCCCGCACGATTTCCACCGTATCGGTCGCCACAACCACAGGCCCAAGGCCCGTTTCCATGGCCCGGCGCCAGACATGGACAATCATCGGTTGGCCACCAATATCGGCCAAAGGTTTGCCCGGAAGGCGGGTTGAAGCCATGCGGGCAGGGATAAGAATCACAGGATCGGACATCGATTTCACTTGTTCTGACAGGGATTAACCGAAAAAAGATGCGGGGATGATAAAAAGTATCAGCAGGAAACCGCTTATACGAGTTGCCAAGACCGCAGCAAAGCGGGTAATCGGGGTCTGCTGATTTTTTGCGGGCGTCTCGGTTTTGGGGCGCGCGGACCCTCGGCCTCGGAAATTCATTGTCGGAGCTTCGGAATGGACTCGTTCGAATTCAACAAAATCGCTGGTGCCGTTCTCGGCGTCCTTCTGCTCGTTATGGGCACTGGCATTGTCGCCGAAGGCATCTTCTCGGGGCCCAAGGTCAAGGTTGAGGGCTATGAGCTCCCGGCCGGCCAAGCGGCAGCTGCTGCTCCGGCGGCGGAAGCCAAGGCCGTTGAGACGCCTATCGCCGAGCGCCTGAAAGTGGCCGATGCCAAGCGCGGTGAAACCGGCGTGAAGGCGTGCCAAGCCTGCCATAACTTTGAAAAGGGCGCAGCGGCCAAGGTCGGCCCGGCCCTTTATGGCGTGGTTGACCGCGTCAAGGGTTCGGTTGCCGGCTTCAACTATTCCGCCGGATTTAAAGAGCGGGCTGCCAAGGGCGAGAAATGGGATTACGCCTCGCTTGACGCGTTCATCACCAATCCGAAGGCTTATATTGCCGGAACCGCGATGGGTTACGCCGGTTTGGCCGATGGCGCCAAGCGCGCTGATATCGTCGCCTATCTCCGCTCGCTGTCGGAAAGCCCAGCGCCGCTCCCGTAAGAGCCGCGGCTTTGATAAACGAAACGTTGAAAAGCGCTCCTCAGGGGCGCTTTTTGATTCTTAGCGGTTGTCCGCTCAAACCAAGAAAATTAGGGTAGTGGAATGACCGACCTCGCAAGCCTTATCCAGTCCGGCAGCCAGAATCTCTGGCTTTTCATTCCGAGCGCCATTCTGCTCGGGGCCTTGCACGGGCTCGAGCCGGGCCATTCCAAAACCATGATGGCCGCCTTCATCATCGCGGTACGCGGTACCTTGGGACAAGCGGTCCTGCTGGGGCTTGCCGCCACCCTCTCCCATACCACTGTTGTCTGGATCATCGCTTTAGCGGGGCTCCATTTCGGCTCGAGCTTCACGACAGAGGCCACCGAGCCCTATTTGCAGACGGTCTCAGGCGCCATCATCCTTACCCTCGCGCTGTGGATGGTATGGCGCACATGGGCCGACCGCCGGCCGCAGGGGCATCACGGCTCACATGGATCACATGGTTCCCATGGCAGCCATGGCTCGCATGCCCATCACCACCACGACCATCACCACGATCATGAGCTTCCCGCCGCCGTCCTTGGCGCGGAAGTCCTTCAACTGCCCGAAGATGCGTATTCCGATGCCCATGCGCGCATGCATGCCGAAGACATCCAGCGCCGTTTCGCCGGACGCACTGCCACGACCGGCCAGATCGTCATGTTCGGGCTAACCGGCGGGCTTATTCCTTGTCCGGCTTCCGTCACCGTGTTGCTGATTTGCCTGCAATTGAAACAAATCACGATGGGCGCGCTTTTGGTGCTGTGCTTCTCCATCGGCCTCGCGCTGACAATGGTGACTGTCGGGGCTGCAGCGGCACTCGGCGTGCGCCAAGCCTCCGGACGTTTCAAAAACCTTGGCCAATGGGCCGACAATGCGCCCTATCTCTCGAGCGCTCTCATCATCCTGATCGGGCTTTACACGCTTTGGCTCGGGATCAGCGGATTACCCGCTTAAGCCTTCATCGTCCGTCATCAGAGCTTCAACATCACGGCCGCCATAAAAAATGCCCACAATCAGCACCGTATCGCCGGTCACGATGAAGGCGATCGTAACACCTCACTCAAATCCGACGAGACGAATGCCCGGGTAAAGATCGTCACGCTTGGTGCCGCGATGGGGAAATGTAATGAGGGAATTTCAATAATTTCTAATACGTTCAGTGTATTGATAAGCTGTCGCGGCGGAATCGGCTTGATTCATAATGTAAGAAAACAGTGCATCAAGGTCATCTTCCGCTTCGGATTAATAGATCACCTTAAGCGGCATCGTTTACTCTTTCCTTTGCCTTTTCAGCCAAATATCTCAACTTCAACCGCTCACCAACTTCTTCCGAGCTGCGCGGCGGCCTCGGATCTTCCATCGCGGCGGTGATCGCAGCCTTCATATATTCAGATTGCCGCTTACGCTCGGCCTCGTGATCTTCGAGCATGCGCAAGCCGGCGCGAACCACTTCGCTGGCATTCTGATAGCGTCCTTCACGGATCTGCTCGGCAATGAACGTCTCGAACCGATCGCCCAAATTCACATTAGCCATTATTGCCTCCTCACTCATACCAAAAGATGTCAATAGATAACATCATTGGACATTCGCTTCAATCACTCAGCCGGCGGAACGCGCGACCCTTGGAGCGTGAGGCCGCCTCAGCCTTTCCCCTTCCCTTTTCGCCTCAAATCAGCTATCTGCACCGCAACAAGACGTTAAGTGTCGCCCGGCCTCGCCATCGAAGCCGGGCTTTGCTGTTAAAAAGAACCTCAAAAAAACCCGTCCGCCCGACCTACAAAAGCATCACCCGAGAAAGCACCCTTATGGATATCCGCAACATCGCGATCATCGCCCACGTCGATCATGGCAAGACCACCCTCGTCGACAAGCTACTGGCCCAGTCGGGCACCTTCCGTGAAAACCAGAAGGTCGCGGAGCGCGCGATGGATTCCAACGATCTCGAGCGCGAGCGCGGCATCACCATTCTGGCCAAATGCACCTCGGTGCAGTGGAAAGACACCCGCATCAACATCGTCGACACCCCCGGCCACGCCGATTTCGGCGGCGAGGTGGAGCGTATCTTGAACATGGTTGATGGCGTGGTTGTTCTCGTCGACGCTGCCGAAGGCCCGATGCCACAGACCAAATTCGTGGTCGGCAAGGCGTTGAAGCTCGGCTTGAAGCCCATCGTCGCGATCAACAAAATCGACAAGCCCGAGGCGCGCGCCTCCGAAGTGGTCAACGAAGTGTTCGATCTCTTTGCTGCCCTTGACGCCACCGATGATCAGCTCGATTTCCCCATTCTCTACGGTTCAGCCAAAAACGGCTGGATGGCAACGGCGCCGGAAGGCCCGCAAGTCGACCTTTCGCCGATGTTCGACCTCATCGTAAAGCACACGGCACCGCCCGTGACCGAGGAAGGCCCGTTCCGCCTCATTGGCACGATTTTGGAAGCCAACCCCTATCTCGGCCGCATCGTCACGGGTCGTATCACGTCGGGTTCGGTCAAACCGAACCAAGCCTTCAAAGTGCTTGGCGCTGACGGCAAGGTGATTGAAAGCGGTCGTGTTTCCAAGGTTCTGGGTTTCCGCGGCCTTGAGCGCGTTCCTGTTGATGAGGCGTTTGCGGGCGACATCGTCGCCATTGCGGGCATGGTGAAGGGTACGGTCGCCGATACCTTCTGCGATCCGACGATTGAAGAGCCTTTGCCTGCGCATCCGATCGATCCGCCAACCGTCACCATGCAGTTCCGCGTCAACGACTCTCCGCTTGCCGGCACCGAAGGCGACAAGGTCACAAGCCGCGTCATCCGCGACCGCCTGTTCAAGGAAGGCGAAGGCAACATTGCGCTTCGCATCTCTGAATCAGCCGACAAGGATTCGTTTGAAGTCGCAGGCCGCGGCGAATTGCAGCTTGCCATTCTAATCGAGCAAATGCGCCGCGAGGGCTTCGAGCTTGCCGTGTCGCGTCCAAAGGTCGTCTATTCGCGCGATCCGGACACCAATGCCCTGCTTGAGCCGATTGAAGAAGTCGTCATCGACGTGGATGAGGAATATTCGGGCGTCGTCGTGCAGAAAATGTCCGAGCGCAAGTCGGATATGGTCGAGATGCGCCCCTCCGGCGGCAATCGTCTGCGCCTTGTCTTCCACGCCCCGACGCGTGGTTTGATCGGCTATCTCGGCGAATTGCTCACCGATACGCGCGGCACCGCCATCATGAACCGCCTGTTCCACGGCTACGCGCCGTATAAGGGCGAAATCGCCGGTCGTCGCAATGGCGTCTTGATCTCGAACGACATTGGCGAAGCGGTGGCTTATGCGATGTGGAATTTGGAAGATCGCGGCCCGATGATGATCGAGCCGGGCTGGAAGGTCTATCAGGGCATGATTGTCGGCGAACACACCCGCGAAAACGATCTGGAAGTGAACCTTCTTAAGGGCAAAAAGCTCACCAATGTCCGCGCCGCCGGCAAGGATGAAGCCGTGCGCCTCACCCCTCCGATCCGCATGACGCTCGAAAAATCGCTGGCCTATATCCAGGACGACGAACTTCTCGAAGTCACGCCGAAATCGATCCGCCTGCGCAAGGTCCACCTCGACCCGAACGATCGCAAGCGCGCGGAACGCTCGAAGGAAGTCGTGGGTTAAATAACGGCTCGCGAGCCTACGGGCTCGCGGTCTCTTTATTATCTAAACAATCGTCATTGCGAGCGATAAGCGAAGCAAGGACGGATAGAAAGTGAAGCTGAAAGCAAGTCTGATCAACCTCTCGCTTCCAGCGTCGCTTGCAAATCCTGCCGTGGAACGGCACACTTCCCGCTATGAACTCACCCCTCACCCTCCTCCTCGGCGGCGCCCGCTCCGGCAAGACGCGTCATGCGGAAACCCTCATCAAAGCGCTGCCCCAGCCTTGGACCTATATTGCCACGGCCGAAATCTGGGATGAGGAAATGCGCGAACGCATTTCGCGGCATCAGGCCGATCGCAGCGAAAAGGGCTGGCTGACGGTGGAGGCGCCGGTTGATCTCTGGCAGGCGCTGGAAACCTCGAATGCGGTTCTTCTGGATTGTCTCACCCTTTGGCTGACCAATCTCATGCTGGGCGGCCATGACATCGAGGCGGCGGTTGATCGTCTGGAGACCGCGCTTAAAGGTCGCACCGCGCCAACTTTCCTCGTCGCCAATGAAGTCGGCCTTGGCATTGTTCCGGACAATAAGCTGGCCCGTGATTTTCGGGACCATGCCGGACGGTTGCACCAGCGCCTCGCTGCTCGGGCGGACCGTGTCATCTTGATGGTCGCCGGCCTGCCTTTGCTGGTAAAATAAGGCGTAGCCTGAATTTACTGCCGTTAATTTACGAATTTTATCGGAAAATGGTCAATTGTCGGTGGTCTTGCCCTTGCGCCGTGGTTTGAAACACGCTTGGATAGGTCCCTAGACACGCGAGGAGAGGCCCGCGCGAACGGGTCCACTGTGCGTGAGACATTGAAAAAGGGAAAACCAATGTTCAAACTGAGTCTGAAACTCGCTGCCAGCGTAGGCCTTGTGGCCATGCTCGTCGGCGCAACGGCAGCGTCTGCCAAAACACTTGTCTATTGCTCCGAAGGTAGCCCAGAGAGCTTTACGCCTGCCATGAACGGCACAGGCACCAGCTTCGACGCCGATCGTCCGGTGTTCGACAAGCTGACCGCGTTTGAGCGTGGCGGCACCAATGTCGGTCCAGGCCTCGCCACGAGCTGGGACGTGACGGACGGCGGCAAGACGCTGACCTTCCATCTGCGCAAGGGTGTGAAGTTCCACTCCGGCGTCAACGGCTTCAAGCCGACCCGCGATTTCAATGCCGATGACGTGTTGTTCTCGTTCAACCGCCAGTGGAAGCCTGATCATCCTTATTTCAAGGTTTCGGGCGGCAAATACGATTATTTCAACGATATGGACATGCCGGCCCTGCTCGATACCATTGAGAAGACCGACGATTATACCATCGTCATGAAGCTCAAGGAGCCGAACATGCCTATCCTCGCCAATCTGGCGATGGATTTTGCATCGATCCATTCGGCTGAATATGCCGATTTCTTGATGAAGGCGGGCAAGCCCGAGCAGTTCGACCAGATTCCGGTCGGCACCGGCCCCTTCATCTTCGTGACCTATCAAAAGGACGCGATGATCCGCTTCAAGAAGAACGCCGATTATTTTGGTGAAAAGGCTCTGGTCGACGATCTCGTTTTCGCGATCACGCCGGATCCGACGGCTCGTTTGGCCAAGCTCAAGGCTGGCGAATGTCATTTCGCCATCGCGCCTCGTCCAGCCGATCTTGAAGAAATCAAGAAAGACAAGTCGCTGAGCCTCATCAGCCAGTCGGGTCTGAACGTCTCCTATTGGGCGTTTAACACCGAGAAGCCTCCTTTCGATAAAAAGGAAGTGCGTCAGGCGTTCAACATGGCAATTGACCATGATGCCATCATCAAGGAAGTGTTCCTTGGTTCCGGCACCTCGGCCAAAAACCTGATCCCGCCAACGCTCTGGTCATATAACGACAAGGTGCCGTCCTATTCCTTCAATCCGGAAAAGGCCAAGGCGCTTTTGGCTTCGGCCGGTGTGACGACCCCTCTCGACATCGACCTCTGGTATCTGCCCGTTCAGCGTCCGTATAATCCAAACGGCAAGCGCATGGCAGAAATGATGCAGGCCGATCTGGCCAAGATTGGCGTCAATGCCAAGCTTGTCACCTATGAGTGGGGTGAATACCGCAAGCGGATGCAGAAGGGCGAACATATGACGGGCCAGCTCGGCTGGACCGGCGACAATGGCGATCCTGACAACTTCTTCTTCCTGCGCGGTTGCGCGGCATCCAAGGGTGGCTTGAACGTCACGAAATGGTGCAACAAGGAATATGATGACCGTCTGAACAAGGCCAAGAGCCTCTCGGACATCAAAGAGCGCACTAAGCTCTATGAAGAAATGCAGGTCATCGAGCAGGAAGAAGCTCCTGACATGAAAATCGCGCATTCGATCGTGTTTGAAGCCATGCGTGCCGAAGTATCGGGCTATAAGCAGAGCCCGTTCGGCAGCCATGAGTTCCAGGGCGTCGACGTGAAATAAGACCAACTCGGTTACCCCTCTCCCGCGCCGCGGGAGAGGGGTAACTTTCAAGCGTGCTTCTCCCGTTCGGGGGAAGAAATGTGTAGTCCCTTCCGCAGGACACTCTTCCCCCCATGATCAAATTTATCCTGCGCCGTTTGCTCCTGACGATTCCGACCTTTATCGCCTTGATGTTCGTGACCTTTATCGCGATCCGGCTTGTACCCGGCGATCCGGTTGAGGTCAGAACCGGCGAACACGGCATATCGCCCGAGCGCCTCGCCTATTTCCGGCACGAACTAGGGCTCGACCAACCGGTCTGGAAGCAGTTTTTCGATTATGTCTGGCATTTGCTGCATGGTGATTTTGGCGTATCGCTGTCGAGCAACGAGAAAGTCCTCACCGAATTTCTGAGCCTGTTTCCGGCAACGCTGGAACTCTCCATCGCCGGCATTCTGTTTGCCGTCTTGCTCGGTATTCCCGCGGGCGTGTTTGCCGCCGTCAAGCGCGGCAGCTGGTTCGATCATACCTTGATGGGAGCAGCGGTTGCGGGCTTTTCTATGCCTATCTTCTGGTGGGGCCTTTTGCTGATCATGCTGGTATCCGAAGGCTGGCATTTAACGCCGGTGTCGGGCCGTATCGATATGATCAATTTCTATTTCGAGCCGACAACCGGCTTCATGCTGATTGACTCGTTGATGTCCGATCAGAAGGGCGCGTTCTTATCGGCCCTGCACCACCTCGTTTTGCCGATGATCGTGCTCGGAACCGTGCCGCTCGCGGTGATCGCGCGCATGACGCGTTCCTCGATGCTCGAAGTATTGAGCGAAGACTATGTCCGCACCGCGCGTGCGAAGGGGCTCTCCGAGTTTCGCGTCATCTCGCTCCATGCGCTGCGCAATGCGCTGATTCCGGTCGTGACCGTCGTCGGCCTACAAGTTGGCGGCCTGTTGGCGGGTGCCGTTTTGACCGAGACGATCTTTTCCTGGCCGGGCGTCGGCAAATGGCTGATCGAATCCATCGGCCGCCGCGACTATCCGGCGCTACAAGGCGGCATTTTATTGATCTCCTCCCTCGTCATTGTCATCAATCTTCTGGTTGATCTCTTGTACGGGGCCATTAATCCAAGGATCCGTCATGGCGGCTGAGACTGTGACACACCAAGCCGCCCCGGCAGGGCCGTTGAGCGCGTTCTGGAACGCGTTTTCGCAAAACCGCGGCGCCGTCGGCGGGCTCGTGATCCTGCTGATCATCATTTTTCTGGCCATTTTTGCGGATTGGGTCGCGCCCTACTCGGCTACCGAGCAGTTTCGTGGCATGACCAAGCTGCCGCCTTATTGGGCTCAGGGCGGTGATCCACGCTTCTGGCTCGGCACCGATGCGCTGGGCCGCGATATGATCTCGCGCCTGATTTACGGCGCGCGGATCTCGTTGTTCATCGGCCTGTCGGTCATGACGGTTTCGGTTATAGTCGGCATTGTGCTCGGCCTCTTGGCAGCCTTTGTCGGCGGCGCGGTCGACTCCATCCTGATGCGGATCATGGACCTCATCATGTCGATCCCGAGTCTGGTTCTGGCCATTCTCGTCGTGTCGATTTTGGGCCCGAGCCTGACCAACACGATTGTCGCCGTCTCCGTCGTTTACCTGCCCAATTATGTCCGGTTGGTGCGCGGCTCGGCGCTGGCCGAATTCGGCAAGGATTACATCATCGCCGCCAAAGTCGCGGGCGTCGGCCCGATCCGTCTGATGTTCGTGACCGTGCTGCCAAACTGTTTGGCACCGCTGATCGTGCAAGCGGCGCTGGGCGTGTCGAACGCCATTCTTGAAGCCGCCGCCTTGGGCTTTTTGGGCCTTGGCGCGCAGCCTCCAACGCCGGAATGGGGCGCGATGCTGGCAGATGCGCGCGAATTCATTCGCTCCAACCCGTGGATCGTCACCCTTCCGGGCCTCGCCATTCTGGTCTCGGTCGTCTCGATCAATCTGTTCGGCGATGGCTTGCGCGATGCGCTTGACCCGAAACTGAGAAGGAGCTGATCCGATGGCGCTTCTCAATATCCGCAATCTTTCCGTCTCGTTCGACACCCGAAACGGCGCGTTCAAAGCGGTCGACGGCATCGATTTGGCCGTTGAACGCGACGACGTGCTCGCCATTGTCGGCGAATCTGGGTCGGGCAAATCGGTGGCCATGCTCGCCGTGATGGGCCTTTTGCCATGGACGGCGACGGTTACCGCCGATCGCATGGAATTTGACGGCCTCGACCTTCTGACCATTTCCGACGAGCAACGCCGCAAAATCGTGCGTCGCGACGTCGCGATGATTTTCCAAGAACCGATGACCTCGCTCAACCCGTGCTTCACGGTGGGCTTTCAAATCGGCGAGACGCTCAAAACCCATTTCGGCATGGACAAACAGGCGCAGAAAAAGCGCTCCATCGAACTTCTGGAACAAGTCGGCATCACCGATCCCGAAAAGCGCCTTTCTGCCTATCCGCATCAACTTTCCGGCGGCATGAGCCAGCGCGTGATGATCGCGATGGCACTCTCATCCGAGCCTAAACTTCTGATCGCGGATGAACCGACCACTGCGCTCGACGTGACCATTCAAGCCCAGATCCTTGATCTCTTGTTGCGGCTGCGCAAGGAAAACGGCATGGGCCTTGTGCTGATCACGCATGATATGGGCGTGGTTGCCGAGACAGCGCAACGCGTCGTCGTCCAATATGCCGGCCAGCAGGTCGAGATGCAGGATACGCGCGGGCTGTTCCGCGATCCGCACCATCCCTATACCGCCGCCTTGCTCGCGGCCTTGCCCGAGCGTGCAACGGGCCGTGTGCTGCCCTCCATCCCCGGCGTCGTGCCGGGCCAGTTCGACCGGCTGAAAGGCTGCATGTTCGCACCCCGTTGCGCCTTTGCAACCGGGCATTGCCACACGGTTAAACCAAACCGTGCTCCCTCGGAGCAGGGACGCGCCCTTTGCCACACGCCCCTCGTCCACGGTCAACCCGTCATTCTGGAGGGCAGCCGATGAGCGTCGTTCTCGAAGCCCGCGATCTGACGCGGGATTACAAAGTTCGCCGCGGCATGTTCGCGCCCGAGGCCACCGTCCACGCTCTGGCAGGTGTCAGCTTCGATCTGGAAGCAGGCAAGACGCTCGCCGTTGTGGGTGAATCAGGCTCCGGCAAATCGACGCTCGCGCGCCTGCTGACGATGATTGAAACACCGACGGCCGGCACGCTCCGCATCAATGGCATTGATCTCGTCCATGCCACCAAAGCCGAACGCAAAACGCTGCGCAGCGAAGTGCAGATCGTTTTTCAAAATCCCTATGGCTCCCTCAACCCGCGCCAAACCATCGGGGCGGCTTTAGAAGAACCCTTGATCGTCAACACCAAACTCACCAAGACTGAGCGGGCAACCGCGGTTGCCGCCATGATGGCCCGCGTCGGCTTGCGGCCGGAGTTTCGCGACCGTTACCCACATATGTTCTCAGGCGGCCAGCGCCAGCGCATCGCCATTGCGCGTGCCTTGATGTTACGCCCGAAAATTCTTGTGCTTGATGAGCCCGTCTCCGCGCTCGATGTGTCCATCCGCGCGCAAGTGCTTAATCTGCTGGCCGAATTGCAGGAAGAGTTTGGCTTGGCCTATCTCTTCATCAGCCATGATCTGTCGGTTGTCCGCCACATTGCAGACCGTGTGATGGTGATCTATCTCGGTCACGCAGTGGAAACCGCCACCCGCGAACAATTGTTTGCTTCACCGCAACACCCCTACACCAAAGCCCTGTTATCGGCGACGCCGGTGGCTGATCCCGATGCAAAGAAAGAGCGCATCGTGTTGCAGGGAGAACTACCCTCGCCGTTCGATCCGCCCTCGGGTTGCCCCTTCCATCCGCGCTGCCCGCAAGCCTTTGATCGCTGCAAGGCTGAGGCACCCCCCATCGCCCTCAAACACGGTCGCGATGTCGCGTGCTGGGCGGTTGAATAACGATCCCCTTTAATGGAGCATCTCTCATGCGAATTAGCGATATGAACTGGATGCAGGTCGAAGACTATTTGAAGCAGGACGACCGCGCCATCCTGCCGCTCGGCTCCACCGAGCAACACGCTTATTTAAGCCTGTCGGTCGATTCCATCCTGTCCGAAAAAGTGGCCCTTGATGCCGCCGAGCCTTTAGGCATTCCGGTATTTCCGGTCCAAGCCTATGGCATTACACCCTATTTTCTGGCGTATCCCGGCTCGGTATCGTTAAAAATGTCCACCTATACGGCGGTGATTACCGATATTCTGGACTCGCTCTACACCGCAGGTTTCCGCCGCATCTTCCTGTGCAATGGCCATGGCGGCAATTCACCCGCCCAGACCGCGGCGATTGAATGGATGGGGCGCAATCCCGGTTCCGCCGTTCGTTTCCACAATTGGTGGAACGCGCCCAAAACATTCGCCAAGGTGCAGGAGATCGACAAGGTCGCTTCGCACGCCTCCTGGATGGAAAATTTCCCATGGACGCGCCTGCCCAATATTCGCGGCCCCGAACACCAAAAGCCGATGACGGATTTGGAAGTGATGCGGTTAAAAGACCCCGCAGGCGTTCGTACCATGTTGGGCGACGGCAATTTCGGCGGCGTCTATCAAAAGAGCGATGAAGAGATGCTGGCACTGTGGCAGATCGCCGTTGAAGAAACGCGCGCACTGATGGAAGGGCCATGGGCATGACCGGCGCAAGCGACCCGATTATTGTTTGGGGAGCGGGTGCAATCGGCGGAGCCATCGGCGCGTATTTTATTCGCGCCGGACAAGACGTTCTCTTCGTCGATCAGGACGCTTCGCATGTCGAGGCGATGAACCGTGACGGGCTGACGATTGAAGGCCCGATTGACCAGTTCAACGTGAAGGTTCGGGCCTTAACGCCCGATCAGGTGCAAGGCACGTTCAGCCGGATTTTGCTCTGTGTTAAAGCCCATCATACGGAAGGCGCTACACGACAAATCGCGCCCCATCTGGCCCGCAATGGCTATATTGCTTCCTATCAAAACGGTCTCAATGAACTTGTGATCGCCGAGCAGGTTGGCCGCGAGCGAACCGTTGGCGCGTTTCTCAATTTCGGAGGCGATTACCTGTCACCCGGCGTCATCCAGTTCAGCGGACGCGGCGCCGTCGTGCTGGGCGAGCTTGATGGCCAAATTTCCGAACGCTTAAAAGCCCTTCACGCGCTGATGCTGGTTTTTGATCCCAACGCGATCATGACCGATCACATTTTTGGCTATCTCTGGGGCAAGCTCGGCTATGGCTCGCTGTTGTTTGCAACAGCGCTCACCAACGCCTCGATTTGCGACTGCTTGGCAGCAACCGACGCCCGCCCGCTTCTGCGCAACATTGCGCGGGAGGCCACATCGGTCGCGTTAAAACTCGGCTACGACCCGCTCGGCTTTAACGGCTATGATCCGGCAGCCTTCACCCCCGACGCGCCAGAGGCCGCAGCCCATGCTTCCTTTGGTGCGATGGTGACGCATAACGCCAAATCCATCAAAACCCATTCCGGCATCTGGCGCGATCTGGCCATCCGCAAACGCAAAACCGAAGTCGATGCCCAGCTAGGCCCCATCGTCACGCAAGGCGCAAACTTGGGGATTCCCACCCCGCTGGTGGCCGGCATGATCACAATGATCCACGAGATTGAGGACGGCAAACGCGAGCTTGATTGGGCAAATCTGGCGGAGTTGGCAAAAGCGAAATAGGTTGTTCCTATCCGTCATGGCGAGGTGAGGAGCGAAGCAAATATCCCCGTCATTGCGAGGTGAGGAGCGTTTCGCGAAGCGAACAAAACGATCCTGTGAATCGTTTTGAGTGACGAACGCGAAGCAACCCAGTTGATGGAAAATTTAGAGTGGGATTGCACCGTTGCATTTTTATAATTCAAATCAGCTAGTTTGCTTCGCTCATCGCTCGCAATGACGGTTAAAGTTGCTTCGCTCCTCACCTCTCCATGACGGTTAAGTTTTACGGCACAAAATAACACTCTAAAGGAAACGCACCATGCTCATCGATTTCAAAGGCAAACGCGCACTCGTTACCGGCGCGGCACATGGTATCGGTAGAGCGATTGCGTTCGCACTCACGCGCGACGGCGCAACCGTCACGGGCGTTGATCGCAACCCTGTCGAGCCAGACGAAAATGGCCTCACCATCACGCCCCATAGCTGCGACCTTACCCAACGCGCAGCCGTTGAAGCGCTTGTGAAAAACCATGGGCCTTTTGACATCCTCGTCCATAGCGCCGGTGGCGTATGCGGGCAGGTCGGCCGCCCCATTGAGGATATTTCCGAAGATGATTGGGATGCCATCGTCAACATCAACATGAAGGCCGGTTTCCTGCTGTCGCAAGCGGTTGTTCCCGCCATGAAGGCGCGTGGCTTTGGTCGTATCATTCTCATCTCGTCGGGGGCGGGCTTGGGCGTCAGCCTCACCGGCATCCAGGCCTACGCCTCGGCCAAAGCGGGCGAGATCGGGTTAACCCGTCAATTGGGCCATGAGCTCGGCCAATTCGGCATAACGGTGAACAGCGTGGCACCGGGCTTTGTCCGCTCCAACCCGAGCACCGAGCGGCAATGGGAAAGCTATGGCGCTGCGGGCCAGAAGGCCATGTTGGAGCGTATCGCTACACGCCGCTTGGGCAAGGTGGATGACATCGTCGCCGCGACCTTGTTTTTTGCAAGCGATCAAGCCGCGTGGATTACCGGACAAACCCTCTCGGTGGATGGCGGCAAATGAGCGATCCGCAAATGACCGATCAATGGCATTCATCAGCGATTGAAAAACGCCTTCAGCAGGCGATGCCGCAGCATATCGAAACGCTCAAAGCCTTTGTGTCGATCCCGAGCGTTTCAACCGATCCGTCCTATCAAGACGGCATTCACGCAGCGAGCCGATTTGTCGCCAACCAACTTAAAGAAGCAGGCCTCACCGACATCGCGATCTTGCCGACCGAAGGGCATCCCGTCGTCACCGCTGCCTGGCACGGGGCACCCGGCGCACCCACGGTGCTGGTCTATGGCCATTATGATGTGCAACCGCCGGACCCGATCAGCGCGTGGAAGTCCGCGCCCTTCACGCCCGATATTCGCGACGGTCGGCTTTATGCCCGCGGCGTATCGGATGACAAAGGCCCGATGCTGATCCCCATTGCGGTCGCCGCCGCCTTTATGGCCGAGCATGGCAAACTGCCCGTCAATATGGTGTTTTTATTCGAGGGCGAGGAAGAGATTTCCAGCGCCCATCTCGAAGAGTTTGTCCGCACCCATCAAGACAGGTTGAAAGCCGATTTTGCGCTCTCCGCCGATGGTGCCCAATGGCGCGCTGACCTGCCCAGCGTAACGGTTGCCAGCCGCGGGATCTGTGCGTTGGAAGTCACGTTGCGCGGACCTGGAAAGGATCTTCATTCCGGCCGTCATGGCGGCTCGGTGGCCAATCCCATTCAGGCACTGATTGCGCTCTTGGCCAGGCTCCACACACCGGAGGGTGCCGTGGCCGTGCCCGGCTTTTATGAGGGGCTTGATCCCGTTCACCCCGATGAAGTGGCAGCCATTGCTGCTATCCCTTTTGATGAAGCAGACTATCTGAAAGAAGTAGGCGCCTCATCGGGTGCGGGCGAAGCGGGCTACACGCTGTTGCAGCGCAACTGGATCAGACCCACGCTCGAATTCAACGGCATTGTCGGCGGCTATACCGGTCCCGGCAAAAAAACCGTCATACCCTCCGAGGCCTCTGCCAAAATCTCCTGCCGTCTGGTGCCGGGCCAGGACCCGGACCAGATCGTAGCCCTGCTTGCCACATTCTTGGAGGCCAACGCGCCACAGGGAACCAGCGTCAGCGTCCAGCGCGAGACCGGCGGCACCCCCGCATACGCGATCACCCACAACCACCCTGCCTTGGTGCTCTCTGAAGATGTTTTGGAATCCGTGCTGGACAAGCGTCCCGTCCGCGTTCGCATGGGGGCAACGATTCCGATCGGCGATATTTTCCGCCGCGTGCTTGCTATCGATACGGTGTTCTTTTCATTCTCAACGGTGGACGAAGACTACCACGCGCCCAACGAATTTTTCCGCCTCTCGAGTTACGAGCGCGGCATGATCGCCTGGGCGCGCTATCTTAGCAAACTCGGCGCGACATCGGCCGACGCCTTCATGGCATCGCCCCGCTAACGGGTTGGCCGACTACTCTGCCGCTGCCGGCAGACCGATCGGACAACTCACCCCTGTTCCCCCCAGTCCGCAATAGCCATTCGGATTCTTGGCGAGATATTGCTGGTGATAGGTTTCGGCATAATAGAAGGTCTCCGCCGGAAGGATCTCGGTGGTGATCGCTCCATAACCGGCTTGGGCCAGCCGTTCCTGATAGGCGGCTTTCGAAGCGACGGCCGCCTCCATCTGGGCGGCGGTCAAAGGGTAAAGGCCTGACCGGTAGGTGGTCCCGACATCATTGCCCTGCCGCATACCCTGCGTCGGATCGTGGGATTCCCAGAAGAGCGCCAAAAGCTGCTCGTAATTAACCTCAACGGGGTTATAGACCACCTGAACGGCCTCGTTATGTCCTGTAAGGCCTGTGCATGTTTCCTCATAAGTCGGGTTCGGTGTAAGGCCGGCCGTATAGCCGACAGCCGTGACATAAACGCCCGGAACCTGCCAAAATTTGCGCTCAGCCCCCCAAAAGCACCCTACTCCGAATAGGGCAACCTCGAATCCGGCCGGATAGGGTCCTTTAAGCGGGTTTCCATTCACAAAATGGGTTTTAGCCGTCAAAAGCGGCTCATTCCGCCCCGGAAGAGCCTCATCCACGCTCGGCATCCGTGGAGTTTTGCGGAAACTAAACATAATTTGGCTCCTTTTGAAAAAATTTGAAGATTGGATATAAGCATGACCCCGGCATCCTTCGAGTCCATCCTATGGAAAATGATCAAACAACCCCCGAAGTAGTTGCAAGCCGCCAAGTCTCGTCTATAACCACGTCGTAATCGGGATTAGTTTTTCCAAGCTTTTGGTTTTGTTTCATCCAAGAGCACCGATGACGGAGGGGTGGCCGAGTGGTTTAAGGCGCACGCCTGGAAAGTGTGTATACGGGAAACCGTATCGCGGGTTCGAATCCCGCCTCCTCCGCCACTAAACCGCTTCGAACTCCCCCCAGCCCTGATCGAGACGGGAAAATCCCCAGGGTT
>CANGIS010000003.1 GCA_947454055.1 Hyphomicrobiales bacterium | reverse complement strand
GGCAACCGCTGTTTGTTGTCGTAATAGCTTTTCGATATTTTTCACTGAAGAACGACTCGTTTAAAAATAATGCACCACATATAATTATTTTATTACAAAAAAAATTGAATTAAATCAAAATTATACGAAAAAAAATATTTTTTATATGAATAAATATTATATATGATATAATTAAAATCAAATGTTTAATAACATAAATTCATATTTCTAAAATTTTATTATTAATGTGTTATACGCAATAAAACTGATATTTTAAATTAAAAACAGAAAAGATACAAAAATAGTAAAATTATTACGACGTATTATTTCGTATTTTTTTGAATTTTGAATTGCCTATAAAGAATCAAATTGTACTTAGGATCAAAATTATGGGCCCACGTGAGCTTAATGGGTTAAATAAACGCCTGAAAATTGCCGCGCTTGAACGAAAGCGCTTTAAAATACGGCACGATTATCAATTTTTGATTTTACTCATTCTTGGCGCGCGCTTGTTACCGATCAGCCGGGCCTCCCTTGTAAAAAAAATCGGCTGCAGCGAAGTGTCGTTCCGGAAATATTATACGGAATTGGCGGAGCTTGGTCTGATTGAAATCATCCATACCAGCGCGGACAAACGAAAGAAGACGGTCAAACTGACCCCGCTCGGCCAATGCGAGCTGGCGGAATACGAAAAAGAGTTCAATTTGATCGTCAAATCATAAAACCCATTGCGAATCTGGGCGCTCCGCCCACTGTTTGTGCCATGAAACGCACGATCTTTTCTCCTGCCTCGCTTGCCGCGGCGGCCTATTTTCTGGTCGTTGGTCTCATCATGGGGGGCTGGGCCGCCGAAATCCCGCTTGCCAAAGAGCGGCTGGGCGGCGGCGACGGGTTGTTTGGCACGGCGCTGCTGTCGATTGCCGCCGGCGCGATCGCGGCCATGCCACTGGCGGGTGCACTCATCAACCGGTTCGGCAGCCGAAGGCTGGTATCGGTCGCGGGCTTTGCCTATTGCACGGTTTATATCGGCACCTCGCTGGTCGAAACCTTGCTGAGCTTCATGCTGTGCGGTCTGGCCTTTGGCGCAGCCCTCGGCCTGACCGATGTTGCGATGAATACCCAAGGCCTCGCCATCGAGCGCCGCGCCCATACCCCGATCATGTCGGCCCTGCACGGCATGTATTCGGTCGGCGGATTATTGGGCGCGCTGATCGGCGGTGCGCTGATCGGGTGGCTGGGTGCCACGGGTCAGGCGCTGGTCATGAGCCTTGCCTGCTTCGTCATCTTGCTGGTGGCGCGTTCTTTTCTGCTACCGGCCGGTATCGACAAAGGACTTTCCGAGACCCATTTCGCTCTGCCGACAAAAGCAACGCTTGGCTTGGGCCTGTTGTGTTTTCTGACGCTGTTGATCGAAGGCGCGCTGACCGACTGGAGCGGCCTTTATCTGCAACATGATCTCGCCGTTGATGCAGGATCCGCCGCCGCGGGCTTCGGCCTCTTTTCGGGCGGAATGGCGGTGTCGCGGTTCCTGGGCGATCGTATGCGCCTGATCGTCGGCAGCGTGTATATGGTTCGCTCCAGCGCCCTTTTGGCGTTTATTGGGCTTATCGGCGCACTCCAGACGCCCAATCCTCTGGTCGCCGTTGCGATGCTGGCCCTTGCGGGCATCGGCATCGGCAATCTGGCGCCCATTCTGTTTGCCGGTGGCGGTCGAATGGAGCCGTCGGCACCCGGCCGCGGCATCGCAGCCGTCACAACGCTGGGTTATACGGGCATGCTGAGCGGCCCACCCCTGATCGGCTTTCTGGCCGATGGCGTTGGGCTGCATCTGGCCCTATGGAGCCTCGCCGCAATGGCATTCATCGTCATGGCCAGCGCCCGCATGGTGGAAGCGCTCGACCGTTAAACAGGCGCATCCGGTAGCCCACCGTCTATCGGTATGCGCTCTTATTCCCGCAAACCGTTTTCTTGTTTCTCCGCGCTCGCGATCAAGCGCGAAGCAACCCAGTTGATATTTCCGAAAAGGGCACGATCCAACCGTCCCACTGCCATAGCGAAAGCCAACTAGATTGCTTCGCCGCTGCCATCTTCGCAAGGACGGCTCGCGCTCGGCCTTTTACCCGAACCGCTTCTCGATATACTCGGCCACCATCACCTTAAATTCAGCCGCAATGGTTGCCCCCCGCAAGGTCGCAGCCTTTTGGCCGTCGATAAACACCGGCGCCGTTGGCGTTTCCCCCGTGCCGGGCAACGAAATGCCGATATCGGCGTGCTTGCTCTCGCCCGGCCCGTTCACGATGCAGCCCATCACCGCGACATTGAGGTTTTCAACGCCGACATAGCGCGTCTTCCATTCCGGCATGGACGAAGAAATCCAATCCTGAATATCCCGCGCCAGTTCCTGAAACACCGTCGATGTCGTCCGCCCGCAACCGGGGCACGCGGCAACCAGCGGCACGAAGGTGCGAAACCCCATGGTCTGCAAAATCTCTTGTGCGACTTTGACTTCCACCGTGCGGTCGCCATTCGGCTCCGGCGTCAAGGAGACGCGGATCGTGTCGCCAATGCCTTCTTGCAGCAAAACGCCCAAGGCGGCCGATGATGCCACAATGCCCTTCGAGCCCATGCCCGCTTCGGTCAAACCGAGATGGATGGCATAATCAGAACGCTGCGCCAGCATCCGGTACACCGCAATCAAATCCTGCACGCCCGATACTTTGGCCGAAAGAATAATCCGGTCTTTCGCCAGCCCTATTTCGGTGGCCCGCTCGGCCGACAGCAAGGCCGATTGCACCATCGCCTCGCGCAACACCGCGCGCGCTTCAATGGGTGCTGCGGACGCCGCATTGATGTCCATCAGATGGGTGAGCAATTCCTGATCGAGCGAGCCCCAATTCGCTCCAATCCGCACCGCTTTCTTGTGCTTGATCGCGAGTTCCACAATGGCCGAGAATTGCCGGTCGCGCTTGTCCTTGAAGCCTACATTGCCCGGATTGATCCGGTATTTGTCGAGCGCCTCCGCGCAGGCCGGATGATCCTTTAACAGCGTGTGGCCGATATAATGAAAATCACCGACCAACGGCACATCAACGCCGCGCTGCAATAGCTTTTCGCGGATATGGGGAACGGCTGCGGCCGCTTCATCGCGATCCACCGTGATACGCACGAGTTCGGAACCCGCCCGCGCCAAGGCCGCCACTTGCTTGACCGTGCCTTCAATATCCGCTGTGTCCGTGTTCGTCATGGATTGCACAATGATGGGCGCACCACCGCCCACTTTCACGTCGCCCACCATCACACCAATGGTGGAATGGCGCTTCAGCGGGGCGGCCTCAATCGGCATAGGCAGGCAGGATAGATCGTTCATGCGGGTAGCTTCTCCTCAAGCCTGCAATGCGCACACAGACCTTGCAGTTCAATGACACGCGCATGCGGGGTGAAATGGTGGTCTTCGGTAATGGCGGCCAGAGCCCGCGTTAACGGCTCGGACGTCACCTCGTCAACGCCGCTGCAAGTCTCGCAAATCATGAACACCACAAGATCGCCGCGTGCGTGGTGAAACGGGCAGGCAATAAACGCATTACGGCTCGCAAGGCGATGCACAAAGCCTTCGCCGATCAAAAAATCCATCGCGCGATACACCGTGACAGGCGCCAGCTTTTTAACACCCGCCGCCGTCAGGCCATCAATCACATCATAGGCGCTCATCGGGTGATGCGTGGCATACAGCGTCTCGAGCACCTGTTTGCGAATGGGTGTCAGGCGCAAGCCGCGCTCGGCGCAGTGCTTTTCGGCAGCGGCCAGCGCTTCGGGCGCCCGCGCAGCGTGCGCCTCGCCATGCGCGCATGCGTCACCTGCCGAATGGTGGTGCGGGTGCGATTGCGGTGCATGCGATATGGAATGCGAAACGGCCATAGTGGGCTTTTAAAGCATTCCCCGTTCAAACTGAAGCGGCGAGACGAAAGACCTTGGTGTGTTTCACGTCCATGTCCTCGATCGCCCGGGTCGTCGCCACCCGATATTCCGCCAACTCAACGAGATCGGCTTTTGGCAAAAAGGCCCGGCCGGGATCGCCCAGCACCACCTCCATGCCCGACGCCTGAAGACCCTTCAGCCAATCGAGCACACGCAGCGCCATGTCGCGGTCATAGCAAATATCGCCCGCCAGCACCGTGTCCCATTCGCCCGATTGCCCGACCAAATCCTCGCAGCGGATCGAAAGCTCGACCCCGTTGGCCGCCGCGTTCAACCGTATGGCTTCGGCGGCGAAGGGATCAATATCCACCGCCTCGACACGTGCTGCCCCCGCCATCATGGCAGCAATGCCGACAAGGCCGGAGCCGGAGGCAAAATCGAGCACGCGTTTGCCGCGCACGGTTTCGGGATGATCGAGAAGATAGCGCGCCAAGCCCTGCCCGCCCGCCCAGGCAAACGCCCAAAAGGGTGGTGGCAGACCGATTTTTTCCAGGTCTTCCTCGGTCTTATGCCACAGCTCGGTGACTTCATCGGCCACATAGAGCCGAATCTCTGGCGCGTGCGGCACGGGGAGCAACACGGTATGGGCCTCGATAAAATCGGCCTTGTCGATGATCATGCCAAACTTTCAGGCGCGGGGGTGGGCCGCTTCATACGCTTTCAGCAGCATCGCGCCATCGACTTCCGTATAGATTTGCGTCGTGGAAAGCGAGGCATGGCCCAGTAATTCCTGAATGGCCCGCAAATCGCCGCCGCGTGATAAAAGATGCGTCGCAAAGGAATGTCTGAGCGCGTGCGGCGTCGCCGAATCCGGCAGGCCAAGCCCACCCCGAAGCCGCTCCATCGTCAACTGGATGATGCGCGGCGAGAGCTTGCCACCCCGCGCACCCAGAAACAGCGGACCTTTCGGGGCCAGATTATAAGGACATTGCGCGCGGTAGGTCTCAATCGCCGTTACAGCGGGCGCAATCACCGGCACGATCCGCGTCTTGCCGCCTTTGCCAAGCACGCGCACAGTGTCGCGCGTTGCTGTCGGCGCGTCCTCAACCGTCAGCCCCAGCGCTTCCGAGATGCGCAGCCCGCAGCCATAAAGCAGCGTCATCACGGCCGCATCGCGCGCCAAAATCCACGGCTCGCGGGCATCGCCGTCGCGCTCGGATGGATCAACCAACCGCTTGGCCATTGAAGGAGCGACCGGCTTGGGCAGCAACCGCCCGAGCTTCGGCCCGCGTATAACGGTAAGAGCCGAGGCATCCGCCAGCCCCTCTTTTTCCAGATAGCGAAGAAACGAACGGATACCGGCCAGCGACCGCATCAGGCTGCGGCTACCCACATCTTCTGCTCGCCGCGAAGCCATGAAGCCGCGCAGATCGGCAGGCTTCAAATCGCGCAATTTCTCGATTCCGTCATCATCCTCGAGCGTCGCGCCGAGCCAAGCCATAAATTGCCGCACATCCCGCCCATACGCCTCCAGCGTCTTGGGCGACAACCGCCGCTCACCCGACAAATGCCGCTGCCAGGCGAGAAAGGGACGGGATGATGGGTTAGGTGAAGCGCTCATAGGCTCACTTTATAGTGGGGTTGATTAACGGCATGTAAGCATAGGGCCCGCATCATCATGAAGGCCCGAATGCCCTTTTGCTTATGCCCAAGAATAGGCTATGGCATGCGCCCAGAGCGAACAAAAACCACTTGAACGGGAGATGCGGCATGAAAGAGATCGGCATCGGCATTATTGGCACGGGCTTCATGGGCAAATCCCATGCGATTGCCTATCGCGCTGCTGGTGGCATCTTTCCGCTGAAACACCGGCCGGTGCTCGAAATGGTGGCTGATAACAATGAGGCCGCAGGCTTGGCCGCCCATCGCCAGCTCGGCTTTCGGCGCGTGACGACCGATTGGCGCGAATTGGTCAATGATCCGGCGGTCCATGTCGTCTCCATCACCACGCCGAACACGCTGCATAAGGAAATGGCGCTGGCTGCCATTGCCGCCGGCAAACATGTCCATTGCGAAAAGCCGATTGCGCCCAGTGCGGCAGATGCCAAGGAAATGCTGGAAGCCGCTGAGAAAGCAGGCGTTAAAACTCAAGTCGGCTTTAACTACATCAAAAACCCCGTGCTAAAACTCGCCCGCGACATGATCGCTTCGGGCGAACTGGGTGAAATTATCGGTTTTCGCGGCATTCATGCGGAAGACTATATGACCGACTCGGATGGTGTCTGGTCATGGCGGCTTGACCCGAAGGGCGGCGGCGGTGTGATCGCCGATCTCGGCAGCCACATCATCGGCATGGCGCGGTTTCTGTTGGGCCCGATCACGGAAGTCTTCGCCGATCTCGAAACCGTGGTGCCGACGCGTCCCGTTGCCCCCGGCTCCAGCGAGCGCCGCGCCGTCGAAGTTGATGACATTGCCCGCCTCACCGTGCGTTTCGCGCGCGGGTGCCGCGGTACGATCGAGGCCAATTGGTGCGCAACGGGCCGCAAAATGCAGCTTGGCTTTGAGATTGCCGGCACCAAAGGCGGCCTTGTGTTCACGCAAGAGCGTTTCAACGAATTGCAATTCTACAAAGTGGGCGACGATCCCCGCCATCAGGGCTTCACCCGCATCGAGGCCAACCCCGCACACGCGCCCTATGGCCTGTTCTGCGTCGCGGGCGGTCACCAGATCGGCTTCAACGATCTGAAAACCATCGAGGCCGCCGAGTTTCTGGCCACCATTGAGGGTAATGACCCGTCGGGCCCCGATTTCCGCGAGGCCTATGAAATCCAGAAAATCGTCGATACCGCCATTCAGGCGTCGCTTAGCCGAAACTGGATGTCGATTAGCTGAAACGCAAGACGGCCAATCTCGCCTAGCGTTATATCAAGAACAAACCCAATTAGAGTGAGGAAACACCCATGACAGCCACGATCATTGACGGCAAAGCCTTTGCGGCCAAAGTGCGGGCCCAAGTGGCTGACCATGTCGGCAAAATCAAAGCCGAGCGCGGCGAGGCACCGGGCCTTGCTGTTGTGCTGGTGGGTGAAGACCCGGCCAGTCAGGTCTATGTCCGCAACAAGGGCACGCAGACCGTCGAAGTCGGCATGAAATCGCTCGAATATAAGCTCGATGCGTCTACCCCGCAGGATGAGCTCGTTGCCCTCATTCATAAGCTCAACGCCGATCCGGATGTGCATGGCATTCTGGTGCAGCTTCCCCTCCCGGCCCATCTCAACTCCGATCTGGTCATCAACACGATTGATCCAGCAAAAGATGTCGATGGCTTCCACATCTCCAATGTCGGCTTGCTCGGCACCGGCCAGAAAAGCATGGTGCCGTGCACGCCTTTAGGCTGCCTCATGATGCTGCGCGACCACCACGGCTCGCTCGCAGGCATGAATGCGGTTGTGGTCGGCCGTTCCAACATTGTCGGCAAGCCGATGGCGCAATTGCTCTTGGGCGACAGCTGCACCGTCACCATCGCCCATAGCAAAACCAAGGATTTGGGCGCGGTGTGCCGTGGCGCGGATATTCTGGTCGCCGCCGTCGGTCGTCCTGAAATGGTCACCGGCGAATGGGTAAAGCCCGGCGCAACCGTCATCGATGTCGGCATCAACCGCATCGAACGCGACGGCAAAACAAAGCTCGTCGGCGATGTCCATTTCGAGAGCGCTGCGAAAGTAGCGGGTGCCATCACGCCGGTTCCGGGTGGCGTTGGTCCGATGACGATTGCCTGCCTTCTGGCCAATACGCTCACCGCCTATTGCCGCGCCAAGGGCCTGCCCGAGCCCAAGGGGCTGACGGCCTGAGCGCGACGCGAAGCAGCATCCAATCAAAAAAAGGGCGCCCCGATCGGAGCGCCCTTTTTTATTCCATCCAATCGTAGCTGATTAGCCGCCGATTTTAAGCTTCTTGTCCTTGCAAAGATCGATTTCATTCGGATCAATCGTCGAACCATCTTCAAAGGTTGCTGAAAGCGTAACCTTGCAAGCCTTGCCAAGCGAAACGGGCGCTGATTTTTGGGCTGCAACGGGCTTTTTCAAAAGTTCAACCGTCCGCGTGGTCGGTGCGGCGGGCGCTGGCGCGGTCCATGATGTTACGACATTCACGGGCGCCATCCACCAATCGCTGCTCTGGGCAGGGGCGGCAACGGCGGGGGCTGGAACAACTTCGGTCAGCGTGAGCGAGGTCAGCGCCGACGTTCCCGTATTGGCAACCGTAATGACAAAATCAGCAGGCTTCTTTGCTTCTTTGGCAAAGGCTGGTGCTGAGATAACAGCGGCTAGGGCAATGATACCGAATAATTTTTTCATCCGACTAAGCTCCTTCAAGCGTGCAGGTAACGTATGATGAGAGGATCGGTTCGATCCTCCGAAGTTCGCGCTCTTTACTCTTCACCACAGTCTGGCAAAAGACCTCACCATCGGACGCGAATATTCTCGAACAGCCCTAACGCGAAATGCGGGGCGTAAAAACAGAAATCTTTCCAAATCACCCGCTTATCACACACAATCCGCGCTCCTCGCTGCATAGCGCCTGACCGAAGAGTTCTCACCTATGACAGAATGCGATCTGGTTATTTTTGATTGCGACGGCGTGCTCGTCGATAGCGAGGTTTTATCGGCCTCGGTATTTATCGAGGAATTGCAAAAAAAATGACATCCATCTTGAGCGAAGCGTGTTTTTCGAACGCATGATCGGTCGGAGCTTCGAGCAGGGCTTGGCCACGATTCGGGAAGAAACCGGCAAAACCCCGCCACCCGATTTCAAGGAAGCCGTCCGTCACGCGCTTCTTGAGCGCTTCACGGCCGAGCTTCAGCCGATCAAAGACATCGCAACCCTGCTGCAAGCGCTGAACACATCCGTTTGCGTGGCCACCAGCAGCGATCCGATCCGCGCCGCCAGCTCCTTGGCCATGACAGGGCTCGATCATTTTTTCACCAATCGGGTGTTTACCGCTTCCATGGTCAAAAACGGCAAACCCGCACCTGATCTGTTCCTGCACGCGGCAAGCGCGCTCAACACGAGAGCCGAACGCTGCATCGTGATTGAAGACAGCGCCTATGGCCTGATCGCCGCCAAAGCGGCCGGCATGACGGCTTGGCATTTCACCGGTGGCGGTCATTTCAGCCAGGGCTATGCGGTCCAACCCGGGATTGCACGCGATCGGACCTTCACCGCCATGTCGGCCGTGCTGGCGGAAGCCAAAGCACTCTCGCTCGCATGATCGTCAGGACAGGCACTCCCTTTACGCAGGTCTGGCCAAGCGTGTAAGAACGCGGCCAACCACGCTTTCCTGTCACGCCATCGAACCGTCTCTGGAGCCCATCATGCCAACCGCGTCCCCAACTCTGCTGTCCAATCTTCTGACCGACAAGAACCTGTTCCGTCAGGAATGTTATATCAATGGTCACTGGGTAGGGTCGGACAAGCGCATCGAGGTAACCAATCCCGCCACGGGCGTGGTGATCGGTTCCATTCCGTCGTTGGGCCAGAAGGAAACCGCCGAGGCGATCAAGAGCGCTGAAATCGCTCAAAAGGAATGGGCGAAAATTCCTGCCAAACAGCGCGGCCAGATCATGCGCCGGTGGTTCGAACTGATGATGCACCATCAGGATGATCTGGCCCGCATCATGACGGCCGAGCAGGGCAAGCCGTTTGCGGAAGCCAAAGGCGAAATCACCTATGGGGCCAGCTTCGTCGAATTTTTTGCGGAAGAAGCCCGCCGCATCTATGGCGAGACGATCCCTTCCCCTTGGCCGAATGGCCGTATTGTCGTCATCCGCCAGCCGGTGGGTGTCGTAGCAGCCATCACGCCGTGGAATTTCCCGAATGCGATGATCACCCGCAAAGCCGCCGCAGCCTTGGCCGCCGGTTGCTCCTTTGTCGTCAAGCCGTCGGAGGAAACGCCGTTTTCGGCCTTCGCTTTAGCGGAACTCGCCGAACAAGCCGGTATTCCAAAAGGCGTGTTCTCGGTGATTACGGGGGCCGCCAAGGAAATCGGCGGCGAGATGACCTCCAACCCCATCGTGCGCGCGATCTCGTTTACGGGCTCGACCGCCGTCGGCAAGCTTTTAATGGCGCAATGCGCTTCAACGGTTAAGAAGATCGGCCTTGAGCTGGGCGGCAATGCCCCCTTTATTGTTTTCGATGATGCCGATCTCGATGCCGCCGTTCAAGGCGCGATGCTGTCGAAATATCGTAATGCAGGCCAAACCTGCGTCTGCGCCAACCGCATGCTGGTGCAAGAAGGCGTTTATGATGCCTTCGTCACCAAGCTGACCGACGCCGTCAACAAGCTCAAAGTCGGTGAAGGGTTTGGCGAAGGCGTCACCACCGGCCCGCTGATCAACGCCAAAGCGATCAAAAAGGTCGAAGAACATGTGGCCGACGCGGTTGCCAAGGGCGGCAAGGTGACAACAGGCGGCAAACGCCACGCGCTCGGCGGCAGCTTTTTCGAGCCGACCATCATCCGCGATGTCACCACCGAGATGCTGGTGGCGCGCGAGGAGACCTTCGGCCCTGTGGCCCCCATCTTCCGCTTCAAGACGGAAGAGGAAGCCATCGCCATGGCCAATGATACCGAATTCGGCCTCGCCTGCTATTTCTACACCCGCGACATCGGCCGTGTCTGGCGCGTCGGTGAAGCGCTCGAATATGGCATGGTCGGCATCAATGAAGGCATCATCTCGACGGCGGAAGCGCCGTTCGGCGGCGTCAAGGAATCGGGCGTCGGCCGCGAAGGCTCGATCCACGGCATCGATGAATATGTCGAAATCAAATATATGATGATGGGGGGACTGGGGAAGTAATCCTCAGTCCCATACCTAATCAGACGACACTTATACCTTTCCGTATAAAGCGTCCGGCTGTCCGCGCGGATCGCTCTTGTAGATGACGCCCTTGGGCGACAACATCGCATTGGTGAGCGTGCGTTCAGCATGTAACAATCGATGCGACAGCAGACGCTGCGCATAGGTTGCAACCGTGGACGCATAGGCCGGATCATCGGCGAGATTAACAAGCTCGCCCGGGTCTTTGCGCAGGTCGAACAGCAAAGGCGGCAGCGCCGTGAAATGCACATATTTGAAATCGCGATCGCGGATCACGTTCAGCGTACATTCGTCGGGCGATAGACCCAACGCCTTCTCGTAGCGCTCGGTGACGGGATTGCGGAAATCGAACTCCCAGAACGCCGCCTTGCGCCAGCGCTCCGGCGTGGCCCCGGAAATCCACTCTGCGAGCGAGTGGCCGTTGTTTTCCGCCGGAATGGCCGAACCCATCCATTCCAGAATCGTCGGCATCAGATCCACCGACTCGGTGAACGCCGAAACCTGCCGTCCGCGCGCTGCTTTAGGCGCGTCAGGGTCGCGGATGATCAGCGGAATATGGTTGGAGCCGTCAAAGAACCCGCCTTTGCCCCAGCACCAATGTTCGCCCAACATTTCGCCATGGTCGGAGGTGAAGATGATCAGCGTCTCATCATATTCGCCGGTCGATTTCAGATGGGCGATGATCTTGCCGATTTGCGCATCGACTTCGGCCACAAGCCCGAAATACACCGCGCGCATCTCCTCGCGATCGCTTTCGGGCAAAGCATGGATATCGAACGGCGCATCAAAATAGCCCGGGTTCGACATCTCTTTCAGCCAGACATTGAGATAGGGATGGCGGGCGGCTTCCTGCTCGCGGCTCGGCATCCGCACGGGCTTCGGCGGTACCGCAACATCGATCAGGCTGTCATAGGGCGCAGGCGCAATCAGTGGCGGATGGGGCCTGAGGAAAACGGCATGGATCAGCCAGTCTTCCTTACGCCGCAGCCGCAGATAATCGATCACCTTGTCGGCGATATAGGCCGTGTCGCTGTCCTCGGCTTTGTATTTTGCGGGTCCGCGCCAGAAGCGTTTTGGGTCAGCCTTGGGGTCGGACGGCGAATAGATATCGAACAGGGTCTCGGGCATCTCGTAGCCCTTGCGCGCCAGCTCCGTCATCCAGCCCGACAGCGCGCCCTCGTTCAGCGTCGCCTCCAGCCGGAAGCCGGGCAGCACGCCTTCAAAGCTTCTCAACCTCGGATCATCGGGCGCCATTTCGCGCGGGTCGGCCGAGCTGTCGGTATAGCCGAACAGCACCGGATCACGCCCCGCCCGCCTTGCCTCCAGCGCAAGATTGGTATGGCGCCGGTCAAGCGGCGTGCCATTGCGCACAGAGCGATGGATAAACGGATAAAGCCCCGTGAGCAGCGTGGTGCGCGCAGGGCCGCACGGTGCGGACGCGGTATAATGATCGCGAAACAACACGCCATCTGCCGCCAATTGATCGAGATTGGGCGTCAGGGCAGCAGGGTGCCCGAGGCAGCCCAGCGCATCGCCACGCCATTGGTCGGCGGTAATGAACAGAACTTTACGGTGAGCCATTGGTCAATACACCACAACAGAGCGAATGGATTTGCCTTCATGCATGAGATCGAAGGCGGTGTTGATGTCGTCAAGCGGCATCGTGTGCGTAATCAGACTATCAATATCAATTTTGCCGTCCATATACCAATCGACAATCTTGGGCACGTCGGTCCGGCCACGCGCGCCGCCAAAGGCCGAGCCCTTCCAGACGCGCCCCGTGACCAGCTGGAATGGACGGGTCGATATTTCCGTGCCCGAAGGTGCCACGCCAATGATGATGCTCTCGCCCCACCCGCGGTGGCAGCATTCCAAAGCCTGCCGCATCGTGTGCACATTGCCGATGCATTCGAATGAAAAATCAGCACCACCCCCCGTAATGTCGACAATGGCTTCCACGACCTTGTCGCGACCCACCACATCCGGATTGATGAAATGCGTCATGCCAAATTTCTTGGCCATCTCGACTTTGGCGGGGTTGAGATCAACGCCGATGATTTTATCTGCCCCCACCATGCGCGCGCCTTGAATAACGTTCAGGCCAATGCCGCCCAGGCCGAACACCACCACATTGGCCCCGGGCCAAACTTTGGCCGTGTACACCACAGCGCCGATGCCGGTCGTAACCCCGCAGCCGATATAGCAAATCTTGTCGAAAGGCGCGTCTTCCCGCACTTTGGCCAGCGCGATTTCCGGCAAGACCGTGAAGTTCGAAAAGGTCGAGCAGCCCATATAGTGGAACACTTCGCTGCCCTCGCACGAAAAGCGCGACGTGCGGTCGGGCATCAACCCTTGGCCTTGCGTGGCGCGGATCGAGGTGCAGAGATTGGAGCGCTGCGACAGGCAGGTTTTGCACTGCCGGCATTCCGGCGTGTAAAGCGGGATCACATGATCGCCGGGCTTGACCGAGGTAACGCCTGCGCCAATTTCGCGGACAATGCCCGCGCCTTCATGGCCTAGAATCGCCGGAAACTTGCCCTCGGAATCAAGCCCCGACAGCGTGTACGCGTCGGTATGGCACACGCCGGTTGCCATGATCTCGACGAGCACTTCGCCCGCTTTCGGGCCACCGATATCGATGGTCTCGATGGTGAGGGGCTTATTGGCAGCCCAAGCTACAGCAGCGCGCGTTTTCATGAAGTGGTTCCTATTGATCGGCAAGTAAGAAGACGGGAACCTCTTTCATTTTTCTGATCCTGGCAAGCCGTTACGTCCGATCGAGCACGCGCAGTTCGCCATGTCCTAAACCGAGCGATACATCATTCAACGCGATCATCCCCCGCGCCTCCGGCGTCAAAACGGCTGATATTGGTGCGCGATCGTGCAATGGGATATAGAATGACGAACGACAATCGGAGCGGGACGGTTCGACGTTTCGTCCATGCCAATAAAATCGGACCACGCGGAACTGAAGCGTGCGGGTAGGGAGATTGATGGAATGAGACAGGCTTGGCGTTGGTTTGGTCCGCACGACCCCGTGAGTTTGGATGATGTTCGCCAGGCTGGCGCGACGGATATCGTCAACGCCTTGCATCAGTTGAGGCCCGGCGAGGTATGGACGGAAGCAGCCGTTGCCGAACGCAAAAATCTGATCGACACAACGCCCGCCGGTCGCACCGCGCTGACTTGGTCGGTTGTCGAAAGCATTCCGGTCCCCGATGATGTCAAGCGTTTGGGCAAGCAGGCAAAAACATCCATCGAAGGCTGGATCGCCAGCATGGAAGCGGTTGCCAAGGCCGACATCAAAACCATCTGCTATAATTTCATGCCGGTCGTCGACTGGACCCGCACCGACCTCGACGCGCCGTTGCCGACAGGCGCCACCTGCCTGCGCTTCGATATCGACCGCTTCGCCGCCTTCGAGCTTCATATCCTGAAGCGTCCCGATGCCGAAGCCGACTACGACGCCGCAACCAGAGCGCGCGCCAAACAGGTCTTTGCGGCCATGACACAGGATGACATTGATTACCTTGTCACCGTCATCGCGAGTGCCCTGCCCGGTTCGACCACAGACCCGCTTACGATTGAAGGCTTTCGTGAAAAACTCATCGCCTACCGTGATATCGACGCTGCCGTGCTGCGTCGGCATTTTATCGAATTTCTGGAGGCGGTAACGCCGGTTGCCGAAAAGCTTGGCGTCAAGCTGACGCTGCATCCCGATGATCCGCCGCGGTCGCTGTTCGGGCTGCCGCGCATTGCCTCCAACACAGCTGATTTTCAGGCCTTGTTCGACGCGGTGCCGAGCCCGGCCAACGGTATGTGTTTTTGCACAGGATCTTTAGGCGTCAGGCCCGATAATGATCTGGTCGCTATGGCCAAGCATTTTGCGCCCCGCATTCATTTTGTGCATCTAAGATCGACCAAGCGCGACGCCGACAACCCGCTCTCCTTCATCGAGGCCGATCATCTGGATGGCGATGTCGACATGGTGGGCGTCATATCGGCGCTGGTAGCGGAAGATCGTCAACGGCCGGAGGGATCCAAACTCCCCTTCCGTCCCGATCATGGCCACCGGATGCTGGATGATCTGACCAAAAAAGTGACACCAGGCTACACGGCGATTGGCCGGCTCAAAGGACTGGGTGAACTGCGGGGCGTTATTCGGGCCGTCGAGCGCCTGTCTTGAGCCAGCTTTCGACAGCGACACTTGGCCTTCTACCGCCCCGGATTCGTTGTCCGTCTTACGACCGATCCAAGGTCAAACTCGGCATTGTCCATCTGGGCATCGGCGCGTTTCATCGCGCGCATCAAGCGGTCTATGCCGATGATATGCTCGAACGCGGTGACCTGCGCTGGGGCATTTTGGGGGCAAGCCTGCGCTCACCCGAAACGCGCGATCGATTGGGGCCGCAAAACGGTCTTTATACGGTTGCCCTACGCGGCAGCGATCATACCGATTACCGAATCATCGGCTCCGTCATCCGGTGCATGGTCGGGCCGGAAGATCCCGCAGCTCTGGTCGAGGCCATGGCCCAAACGGATGTTAAACTGGTCACGCTGACCGTCACCGAAAAAGGCTATTGCCTTGATCCTGGCACCGGCCAACTCGACGAGAGCCATACCGATATTGTTCACGATCTTGCCCATCCTTCCCACCCGCGTTCGGCACCCGGTTTTATCGTTGCCGCGTTGCGGTTGCGGCACGAATACGGGCTTCCACCCTTCACCGTTTTATCCTGCGACAATCTTCCCGCCAATGGCCAGAAGCTTCGCGCGGTCGTCATCCGGCTGGCAAGTCTGACCGATCCGGTGCTTGGCTCCTTTATCGCGCAGCATGTCGCCTTTCCCTCTTCCATGGTCGACCGAATCGTTCCGCAAACCACCGACGAGGATCGCGCCTCTGTTGCCTTGGCGCTTGGCCTCGATGACGCTTGGCCGGTCGTAACCGAACCGTTTACGCAATGGGTGATCGAGGACAATTTCCCCGAGGGGCGGCCCGATTGGGGGGCTTCTGGCGTGGAGCTCATCACCGAGGTCGCTCCGTACGAAGCCATGAAATTGCGATGGTTGAATGGCGCGCATTCGATGCTGGCCTATCTTGGTTCCCTCGCGGGGCATCTCACCGTTGCCGAGGCGATCGTCGATCCCAATCTCGGCCCCTTCATTGCGGCCTTCATGGCCGATGATGTGACTCCGACGCTCACCCTTCCCGCGCATGCCAATGGCGCAGCCTATTGCGCCGCTTTGCTCGAGCGTTTCCGAAATACGTCTTTAAAACACCGGCTTGCGCAAATTGCCTCCGACAGCAGTCAAAAAATTCCGCAACGGTTTTTAGGCACGGCGCGGGACCGGCTCGGTCTGGGGTTGCCGCTCGGTCGGCTGGCCTATGGTATTGCAGGCTTCATCCGCTATACGGGCGGGCGTGATGCAATGGGCGCGCCCTTCGTGCTGAACGATCCTATGGCCGGAACCATCCGGCAGCGCTTGGCCTCCGCCGGCGCAACGCCCGAAGCGGCGATTGACGCCGTGCTCGGCCTCCAGAGTATGTTCGGCACAGACCTGCTAACAGATCCGCGGTTCAGACTGCCCGTTCTTCAAGCCTATCAAAAACTGGGCGCAAAACCCGGTCTTTGGTTCGACTAGAAACCCATCATCAGAATTGCGGACTTTTCATTCCGAGCAAGGAGAGCCATCGCCATGTCCTCTGACAACACCAACGACCGACCAACAAACCCCGCTAAAATGCCGCTTGAAAAAGGCCATTTCAGATTTCATCTCCCGCACGTCCACCTTGCATCCGTCTTCGGGGACGATTGGTTTGCGTTGAAGGCCGAAGCCTTCGCGCGCTTTTTTGGCACGCCGGTCTTTCTCATCGGCCAAACCTGTGTCGTCGCCCTCTGGATCATCGTCAATCTGGTGGGTTGGACGCAATTCGATGTCTATCCGTTCATTCTGCTCAACCTCGCCTTCAGCCTTCAGGCGGCCTATGCCGCGCCGCTGATTTTGCTGGCCCAGACGCGGCAGGCCGATCGCGATAAAATGCATGCGGAAGCCGACGCTCAGCACCGCGAAGACATTGCCCGCGCCAGCGATGAGCGACAGGCGCTAGCGGCTCAACAGACCACCCTGCTCGTCGACATGCTTGAGCAAAACACCCAATTAACCCAGACGATCAAAGGGCTAACCGAACGTCTCGAGGCACTGACGCTCGAAGTGCACAAGAAGGTCATCGCATCCTGAGGGCGGCCTTGCGTGGATCAGGGCTGTGACACCAATCCGCGGATCAGGTCCAGATCGGCCTCATAAGGCAGGTATACCTTGATGCGCAGGCTGCGATCGGCCTTGAGCTCCCAGCTATGGTTTTTGATCCGCGCGCCGGCTTCTGTAAGCGAATGGGTAAAGGCGTCGCCGAGCCTGCGGGCGACAATATCGGTGAAGTCCATGCCTTTGGTACTGTAGCCGCCGCTTTCAAGAATGGAGACCAGATGTCGGATCTCGCGGTCAAAGTCCGCCGCCGTTATCACATGCGTCAACGCTACCACTTTCATCAGAGCCTCCCTGCACCGCATGACACGAGCCTTCGCGATACTCGCGGAGCCTACCCTACGCCATCCGCAAACTAACGGCGCCTTCTTCGCGCGTCTCATGCTATCATGGACTCCGACCATGCACGATGGCCGCAATTAAAGCAGGAGAAGTCGATGGCAAAAGGTCAGGCGAAGAGCAATAAAGAAACAAAAAAGCCAAAAGCAGACAAAAACCAATCCAAGTCGGGAGGCTCTGCCTATAAACAGTCCCAAGGTACGGGCGGACAATCGGCCCTGACTGCTCCCAAGAAATCCTGATCTCTGATCCGGCTCTGACCCCGTCGGAGCCGATCATCCCCACGAGATAGAGCCGCGTCCGCTACGGGCGATACGGCCGGCCGTGCTTTGGCATCCACCCCGGAACCGGTCAAACCCGTAGCGCCATAAAAAAGCCCCCCGCAACCTGCGGAGGGCTCTTAATCAGATCCTCACCGATCAGGCAGGTTCCGAGGAACCGGCCCATCGCTAAGCGCATCCAATCCCTTTCAGGATTAGGTCTGCGGCGTGTTAGGGCTCACGGCAGTGGTCGGAGCGTCGATGGTGCTCAGCGACGCACCCGAACGATCACGCTCGAGCAGCGACTTGCCACCGAGGTTCAGGTTCAAACCGAACATCACGCGGGCATCGTCCATGGACAACTTGACGCCCTCTGAAGACGAAGCATCAATCTTGTTCATGTTGTAGCTGACATCGGCGTAAAGGCTGGCTGGGTTATTCGGCAACCGGTATTCAGCGCGAAGGCCGACAACCGACGTCGAGTTATCGGCAAGGGTCACGCCAGCATACTGATAGGAAGCCTGGGTGTAGCTGCCGCGAAGCGCAATCATGAGGTTCGGGTCAACGAAGTAGCGAAGTTGAGCGGCGAGGGCATATCCGTCGCCCTTCACGTCACCCACCAAGCTGGCGCCTGGGATGGATGCGCTGAGATAGGCAACCTGGCCATAGGCCGTAAAGCCGTTCATGAAGTACTGACCTTCAACACCGGCATAGGTGTAGCCGGTTGCGACCGTACCAATCAAAAGATTGTCCGTCGTGGTCGATTGAGCGAACACGCCAACCAAGCCCTTCGACGAATCACGCCAGAAGACGTGACCGGCGATCGTTGGTACCATGGTCGAGTAGTTCAGGTCCTGACCCTGGATGGTGCCGAAATCATGGGTCGTGCGGTTCAACGCAGCGTCCATCTGAAGGCCGTACTGGCTCGAAAGCATGGTCTCGAAGCTGCCATGGACGTTCAGATTCAGGCCCTTGTCATTGCCCATGTCCTGGTTGCCCGCGCCGTAATCGAAGCCGTGCGACGTCGACTGATAGCCGATTTCGCCACCGACGAAGCCATCGAAATTCAAAACAGAGGCTTCCGTCACATGGGCGACTGGAGCGGCCTTCTTAGCCTTCGAAGGCATATCAGCAGCCTGAGCTGCGAACGGTGCACTGGCCAAAACTGCGGCAATAACTAACTTTTTCATGGGAACCTCAAAAAAAACAACTCTAGAGTGTGGTTACATAGCGTTTTCTACCTAGAGTGCAAAATCTTTCGCAAGAATTAAAAACTAAGTTTTGCGGTGCGATATATTTGCAACATGGTGAGGACGAGGTCGGAATCCGAAGGTTTGCCCTTCACCTCGTACAAACCATCGGCGCCACGCCCCGTTTCGGGCGTCGTGTCAAGCAGACAAGATCGACGTCTCTGCAAAGCGTTCGGGCGAGGCTCCAGCCCCCGAACCGTCAGGTCGGTTGGCGTACAGTTTGGGAGCGGCTGACCAGCGCAAACACCAGACCGATCGAGCTGACGCACGCTCCGGCCAAAGCGAGTTCTGAAAAGGGGAAGCCTGCGCCGATCAAAAGTCCGCCGATCCACGCGCCGCCCGCATTGCCCAGATTAAACGCGGCGATGTTGAGCGCCGACGATAGATTGGGCGCCCCCTCGGCGGCATTCATAATGCCGATCTGAAGCGGAGGAATGGTGCCGAATGCCGCCATTCCGATCAGAAAGATCGTTATCGTTGCCGGCACAAACGAATCCATCGTCACCGAAAACAGGGCCATCAACCCGATCAGGGCAACGAGCACGCCGATCAGGGCCACGGACAGCGATTTATCCGCCCACAGACCCATCACATGATTGCCCAGAGTGAGCCCGATGCCGAAGATGAAAAGCACCGCCGTGATCCATTGCGGCGAAAGTCCGGTGGCGGTGCCGAGAATGGGGGCAATGTAGGTCCACACCACAAAAACGCCGCCGAAGCCGAAGGTGGTGGTGCCAAGGGCCAGCCAGACCCGCGGCCGCATCAAAGCCGAAATTTCATTGGCAATACTGCCCGACGCATCGGCCGCCTGCGGCTTCATGACGGCAAACAGAAACCCGCCCGACGCTAGGCCAAGCAGACTGACCAGCAGGAAGGTCACGCGCCATCCCGCCGCCTGTCCGATGGCCGTACCGAGAGGCACGCCGACAATGTTGGACAGGGCCAGGCCGGAAAACATCAAAGCCAGCGCCCGCGCCTGCTTTTCTTTCGGCACAAGCGAAGTGGCCACGACCGAAGCAACGCCGAAAAACGCACCATGCATCAGCGAGGAGACAATCCGTCCGATCAGCAAAACCCCGTAGCTTGGCGCAAGACCGGCGAGAAGATTGCCGAAAAAGAACAGGCTCATCAAACCGACTAGCAATTTCTTGCGGTCAATCTTCGTCGTGCCCAGCGTCATGATCGGAGCGCCCAACACGACGCCAAGCGCATATCCTGTAACGAGAAGGCCCGCTGCCGGAATAGAAACCGAAAGATCGGATGCCACCAGAGGCAACAATCCCATGATGACAAATTCGGTCGTGCCGATGGCAAACGCGCCAAGGGCAAAAGCATAGAGTTGTATCGGCATGGGATTCCAATCCATAAAAAGGCGAAGACGCCCTCCGTTTGGGGCGTCTCCCGTCCGTGGTTCAAAGGCAAGCGAGCCTTTCAGCTGTAACGGCTCAGCCCTTATATTCGAGAATATAGAGCCCGCCATTATAATCATTGGCGTAAACCAGACCCTCTTTATCGACATAGACATCGCAGGATTGAATGACCAGCGGGCGGTTCGGCCGGCCGTCAATCAGCTTGGGCGGCTTGGGTGGCACGAAATAGGCAATCTCTTCCGGCCGGTACTGGTTCTTGATGTCATACACACGAATGCCGGCATTTTGCAGTGTGGCAAAGAGCGTCGTGGAGGAAACGAAGGCATCCGGCCGGTTTTCATGGATATTGTGCGGACCAAAATGGCCGCCTTTGTGGCGATAATCCGCCTCTTGCGGTGTTGGAAGGGTGGAGATCGAAACGGGGTTGGTCGGCTCGCGCACGTCGAATAACCAGATCGGCTTGAAGCCGTCCTCGTAATCGTCGAGTACCGCTTCATCGAGAACCACCAGCAGGTCGCGGTCCGGCAAATGCAGACAATTATGCGTGCCGCCATTGAACGGAGGCGACCAGTTTTTGTGCAGGATCAGCGAGGGATTGGCGCGGTCCTTCACGTCGATCATGACCAGACCTGCGTCGCGCCAGGCGCCATAGGCCGTGTCGCCGCTGACCGTTGCATGATGCAACCCGAAACGCTTGTTCGGTGCCCAGGAAATCTTTTCGCCCGCCGCCGTGTTCATGCCATCGAGCCAGAGCTTGCCGGCGGGTTTCGGGTTCGCCGGATCAGCCATATCCACCGTCATGAAAATATAGTCGGTAAAGCCATCCAGCAGCACCGAGACATAGGCCCAGCGGCCGCCCGTATACCAGATGCGGTGCACGCCGCCGCCTTCAACCGGCATAAAGCCGATCTGCTTGGGCTCTTTCGGGTTCTTGATGTCATAGACGGCCAAACCTGCCGACCAGTCGCGGACCGGTGCGGTAGAGGCTGTTGCCGTGCCGACCTTCTCGCCCAGCGCCCCTTTATAATAGGCTTTTTCATCCTGGAACTCGGCCGCCGCAAACATGTCCTTGGCGTGGATCACGAGCAGCAGATCGCCGTGGGTCTGGAGGTGTATGTTCCAGGTATTATGGGGCGCGGGCACATAGGTGACGGGCTTGGGATCGCGCGGATTGGTGCAATCCACAACCGAGAAGCCCTTCGAGAACATATGGCCGATGAAAGCATGTCCCTTATTGACCATCAGCTGCACGCCGTCGGGGCGGCCCCCCTGATCGGAATGACCGATCAGGGTCATGTTTTTTGCGGCATCGGGCTTGGGCAGGTTTTGCGACGACATGACGGAACTCCCTTGGGAAAACAACGGAAACAGACGGAGGCATTTCGGAGCGGGCGGCGAAATGGCTGCGGATGTTCCCCACAAAAAAGCGCGGCGGAGATTACCCCGCCGCGCCCTCCGATCAGGACTTATTTGCCCCAGATTTTGGCGTAAACATCACGATAGCCATTGTCTGGATCATAGGTATTCTTCGGGCCACCATCGGCTTTGATGTTGGATGGCAAGAACAAATGCGGAAGAGCCACAAAGCCGCTTTCCTTGGCCTTGTTGATCGCGCGATTGGCTTCATCGACAATCTGCCAGCCCTGAAGATTCAGAGGCTCGGCCACCGTGCCGGCCTGATATTCGCCGGAACGGATACGCTGGAACGCAACTTCCGAGCCGTCACCTGCCGAAATGGCGATCGGGTTACCGTCACCCTTGATGCCGGCAGCCGACAGAGCAGGAGCCATGAAGTCGAAGGTTAGATCGTTGATCGAAAGCGCATGCGTCCAGGCCTTGCCGTATTTCTGAAGCAACGCCGTGGTCAGCTGAGGCATACGGGTCGAGGCTTCGGCCAGCGGGGTATCGACGATTTCGAGAACCTTCGAATTGCCACATGCCTTGATGTAATCGGCCATTGCGTTCGACTTGCGAACGGCGATTTCATAGTTGGAGTCGGTGAATACAACCGCACCGACCGTGCCCTTGGTCGTGGCGCATGGATAAGCCGCCGCCGATTTGGCAACTTCAATCGGATCGGTGGTGATGTTGTTGAAAATCGGCAGGGATTCATGCGCACCCGGATGGGCGTAAGCATGCCAGCCGATGATCACAATGCCTTGCTTGCCGGCTTCTTCAACCGCCGTTGCCTGCTCCTTGGCATCAACGCCGCCAAGCACGATCACGTCAGGCTTGGAGGCAATGGCCTGAGCCATGGCGGAAGCCTGCCCCGAAACGGAGCCCTTGCCGTCGATCAGCTTGAAGGTCCAGCCGATCTTTGCGGCGGCTTCCTTCACGCCATTGCCGGCGCCGAGCGCGCCGCCATTGTTCTGGTTGGTCGAAACATAGATGATCGTCTTGCCGGCAGCCGCCTTCGGACCCGTGGTTGGGCCGGTCCAGGGAGCGTTTGGCGTGCTCATCACATCAACCGTCTTCTGGGCGTCCGACACGGCGTCCGCATGCGCCGCAACCGCCAGCATGGGCAGCGCGACGGTGGCAGCAAGGGCTGCCAGAGAGAGCTTGTGTTTCATAGGGTGTTCCTCCGGTTATCGTTATGACTTCGCGCCGTGGGGCGAGAAGGGCGGGTGCCTTCGCACGCTGCGGTCAAGCCGCTGGCGGAGCAGGCGAATGGGGTTGTTGGGCGCGGGTATGGGTAACGCTGCCGCGCCGTCTTTGGGCATAGCCGGCAAGGCCGATCGCAATCAAAAGCGTGATCCCGTTGAACAAGGGCTCGACATAAAAATCGCCGCCCATTTGCTGGATGCCGGAAATGCCGATGGCGAGAATGGCGACACCAAAAAGCGTACCCCACACATTCACGCGGCCGGGTTTAATGGTGGTCGATCCGAGGAACGCCCCGACCAATGCCGGCAAGAGAAATTCGAGCCCCACGCTGGCCTGCCCGATGCGCAACCGTGCGGCCAGAAGAATGCCCGCAATGGCCCCCAAAATGCCGGACGCAACGAAGCTGCCAATCACATAACGCCGCGTCGGAATACCGTTGAGCAGCGCCGCCCGCTGATTGGCGCCAATCGCGTAAAGATACCGTCCGATGGGCAGATATTCGGCGACCGCCCAGAGCACCAACGCGATAAAGGCGACATAAAACGACGACACCGGAATGCCGAGAGGCATCGAGGAATAAAGCTCGGTAAACCCTTTCGGCAGAACGCCGATGATCTGCCTGCCTTCGGTATACCATTGCGCCAGCGCGTAAAGAATGGTGCCGGTGCCAAGCGTCGCAATAAAGCTGTCGATCTGTGCAAGCTCGACCAGAAATCCGTTGATCAGACCCAGCACGCAACCGAGCAACAAAACAAGGATACAGGCTTCAGGCCAGCTGAAGCCCAGCTTCGTCTGCAGCGCAATCGCCAGAACATGCCACAACACGATGCCATAGCCGACGGTCAAATCGATCCGTCCCGCCATCATCGGAATCATCGCCGCCAACGATAAAATCGCGATGATCGATTTGTCGTTCAGAATCGAGCGCATGTTCAGCAGGGTCGGGAAGGTTTCGGGCAACATCACCGAAAACAGCGCGACAAGAATCACGGTAAAAATGGGCAGACCAAAAACCGGCGCCAGCCGCCAGAGCTTCTGCCCAAGGGAGAGCTGTTCCAACTCGGCCCGGGTCGGCTCGAGCGCGGTCGATTTGATGGAAGAACTCATCGGTCAATGTACCTTATCTGGAGCGGAAACGGTGTCGTCCCTGTGAGCGGCCATCGAGGTCGCCCGCGTGATCGATTCAACCGAAAGAAATTGATCGGTAATTTCTGCGACGATCCGGCCATCTTGAAACACCAGAGCGCGGTGGCAGATCGCGGCCACTTCTTCAAAATCGGTGGAAACCAGCAAAACAGCCTTGCCTTTGGCCAGCGCCGAGCTGAGCAGACGATAAATCTCGGCCTTTGCGCCGACATCGACACCCGCGGTCGGATCTTCGAGCACCAGAACGTCAGGGCCGATGCGCATCCAGCGCGACATCACCACCTTTTGCTGGTTGCCGCCCGACAGGGTCTCGATCGGCGCTTCCGGATTATTCGGCGCGAGCCCGACATCCGCCCCGAGCGCCCTGCTTTCAACCGCTTCATCGGCCGGATCACGCGCATCAAACAGGCCCCGTCCGGCAGCACTCGGATTGATGAACATATTTTCCCGCACCGAGAGGCCGGTAGCCACCGATTCGGCCACCCGATCCGCGGCGACAAAGCCGATGCCGGAATGAACGGCCTGTTGCGGGGAAGCATTTTTGAGCGGCTGGCCATGCAGCCAGACCTGCCCCGCTCTAATCGCATCATCGCCAATCAAGGCGCGCCCGACCTGCTCCTGTCCGGCACCCCGCAGCCCCACAAGCGAGAGTACCTCGCCGGCATGAAGCGTAAAATCGACAGGGCCGACATCGGCCACCTTCAAGCCCTCACAGCGCAAAAGCGGTATGGTTGTCGGTGCCGGTGGCCGGACAAACACGCTTTCCGGACGGCGCCCGATAATGGCCGCAATCAATCCTTCCGGATCCGCATCGCGTGTCAGTCGCTCATCCACAAGCTTGCCGTCGCGCAGCACAACAAGCCGATCGGAAATGGCAAAAATCTCGTCAAGGCGGTGGGAAACATACATCATGCTGACGCCTTGCGCCTTCAACCCGCGCAAGACATCAAACAGAAGCTGAACATCATCTTGCGGCAGGCTCGCCGTCGGTTCATCCAGAACAAGCACGCTGGCCTGAATGCCGAGCGCGCGGGCAATCGCCACCAGCGATTTTTCGGTGCGCGTCAGATCGCTGATCCGCATGCGGGGATCAATGTCATAGGCAATCATCGCCAGCGATTTGCGCGCGAGTTCCTCGACCGCCTCCCAGTCAACAAAACCGTGCCGACGCGGATAGCCCTGCGCCATCGCAATATTCTCAGCCACCGTCATCCATTCGATCAGTCCAAGATCCTGATGGATAAACGCAATCGAATGGCCTTTGGCGCGGGGGTCATGCAGTTCACCGTCCATATACATCTCGCCGGCATCGGGCTTGTACACCCCCGCCAACATTTTGATGATCGTCGATTTTCCTGCCCCGTTCTGGCCGAGCAGCGCCAGAATTTCGCCGCGAGGGAGATCGAAACTCACATCGTTCACGGCCAGCGTACCGCCAAACGCCTTCATCATCCCCCGAAGAGAAAGTGCGGCGTCTTGCGCGGCATGCTGCGTACCCGCTGATGCGAGGTGTGCTACCGCCATTCCATCCCCTTAAACGCCCATTTTTTTGCGGCGATTATTCAAGTTATAAGGGTAGGCTATCGACTAGGGGCTGGCTCGTCAATCGGGTGCTCCCCGCCCATGGGCCTACCAAAAAATCCGCCGATCAAGCCGGGCCGAAAAGGGCCAGTGTCCTTTAGAAAACCACGAGGGGGCGCGGAACCGCTGTTTCCTGCGCCGTTATCATCAAACCTACCAGATATCGGCGTACAGATGCAGCGTCGTCGGTGTAACATGATGCGGCGTTGTGCGGCTGGCCCACGTGGCGGTGAGAATAAGCTAGTGGTCGGCTATCGGATTTGCACCGGTGATCCTGCTGTCTGAAAAATACCTGGCAAATTCAGCATATCCATCGGCTTGTCGGTACCGGCCGGTGTAGACCGTTTGCTGACAACATTGCCATCAAAATACGATGTGATGAAATCCTGTTCCCAACCGACTTCATAGGTATGAAAAGCATTTGTCATGCTGGTCTTCGAGCTCACACCATCGGTAATTATGGCAGGGACTGAAACGGAAATCTCAGCCAACGGACACATCGTTGATCGTATAAACATGGCACCGCAGGAGGCGGCCAAACGCGAGATCGAACCCTTGCCCGTCGAAACGCTTGATAGACAATTTTTGTCGATTTATGAACAGACATATCGATTGAATCGACTATTTTTGAACAATTGTCGTAATTGGGATATTTTTTATGGCCAAGTCAGTCGTAACGAGCATCAAAGACCGTCAAAAGGATGGCTGGTCTGACCCGGTACGCGGCCAATTGTCGTGGTTCACCTTGTTCAGTCGCGATATCACGCCAACCGATAGCCTGATTGCAGGCGTTGCCGAGCTTGCGCCGGGTGGATGTTTAAACCTTCATCGCCATCTTCAGCCCGAGATTTACTTTATCATCGAAGGTCAAGGCATCGTGACGGTTGATGGCGAGGAAAGCCTGGTTGGTCCCGGATCGGCCGTCTTTATTCCATCCGATGCGGAACATGGTATTCGGAACGAATTCGACCATGACCTTCGTCTATTCTACACCTTTCCGACCGATTGCTTCTCGGACGTGACCTATCGATTTAGCGAAGAAAAGACGGCCTGAACGCGACGTCGAAGCGGAACTTAAAACCAGTAAAGTTCATCCCTCGACGGCTAAGGCAATCGAGCTGGCGCGCATTTCGTTGATTGTATGAAAAAACTGGTGCCGCAGGGGAGGATTGAACTCCCGACCTCACCATTACCAATGGTGTGCTCTACCACTGAGCTACTACGGCATCGCGCAAAACGCGAACGCATCGGCAGATGCAGTTTGCATCCCGAAGCGGCGCGGACACTGCCATAGGCTCCGCAGCATAGCAAGAAGGTGGCTGAATTTTCTTTGTTCTTTCTGTCACGATCATTCCTTTTCGCCTCGCCACCGTCAAAATCGGCGGGTCGCGCTTGTCGAAACCTGAATGGCGGATCAGGCTTGCCTCTTGAGGCGCTTCATCCTAAGCGTTCGGCGTGTAGGGTTCGACGCCAGAATCGATGGCGGGTCTGATGGTTACGGCGGAATAGGAATGACGACATCTCCTAGGCATCCGCGCTTTGAGCGCGCGGCAGCGGCACTCCGTGAAAATCTCAAAAGGCGCAAGGCTCAATCCAGAGCGCGCGTTGCTGGGGCGGAGGCACCGGATCGGGGCGGCAACGCTCAACCGTCGATCAAACGGAACGACCAAGAGGATAAATAATGGATCGAATTCGCATCGGTGGCGGCAGAAGACTTGAGGGCATCATCCCGATTTCGGGGGCCAAAAATGCCGCCCTGCCGCTCATGATCGCCAGCATCCTGTCGCGCGAGACGTTAACGCTGCATAATGTGCCGCGGCTCTCCGATGTGCGCCTGCTGATGCGCATTTTGGGCAATCACGGCGTCGATGCCGCCATTAGCGGCAAGCGAATCGGTCAATCGGAAGAAAGCGGCGAAACCATCACGCTGTCGGCACGCGACATTGTCGATACCACCGCGCCCTATGAGCTTGTGTCGCGGATGCGCGCCAGTTTCTGGGTTGTTGCTCCCCTTTTGGCCCGCATGGGCGAAGCCCGCGTCTCGCTGCCCGGCGGGTGTGCCATCGGCACGCGCCCCGTCGACCTGCTGTTGATGGCGCTCGAAAAACTCGGTGCCCAGATCGAGATCGATGCGGGCTATGTCGTTGCCAAAGCCCCGCGCGGGTTGCGCGGCGGCGAGATCGATTTTCCCAAAGTCACTGTTGGCGGCACCCATATCGCCTTGATGGCCGCAAGCCTGGCGCGCGGCACTACCGTCATTAAAAACGCCGCCCGTGAGCCGGAAGTCGCCGATCTGGCCGATTGCCTCATCAAGATGGGCGCCAGAATTGAGGGTGCCGGCACCTCGGAAATCGTGATTGATGGCGTATCGCGGCTTGATGGCGCGCATCATCATGTCCTGCCAGATCGGATCGAGACCGGTACCTATGCTATGGCGGTTGCGATGACGGGCGGCAATGTGCTGCTCGAAGGCGCGCGGCGCGATCTTCTCTCGTCCGCCTTTGATGTGTTGGAGAAGGCTGGCGTCACGGTTTTGGAAGAGAAAAACGGCGTTCGCATCATCCGCGAGGGCACGCCGCTCTTACCCGTCGATGTCACCACCGAGCCATTCCCCGGCTTCCCGACCGATCTTCAGGCGCAATTCATGGCGTTGATGACGCGGGCGAATGGCGATTCCATGGTGCATGAGACGATTTTTGAAAACCGCTTCATGCATGTTCAAGAACTCGCCCGCCTCGGTGCCCGCATCAGCCTCGATGGCGACAAAGCGTTCATCAAGGGCAATAGCCGGTTAACCGGTGCGCCCGTGATGGCAACCGATCTTCGCGCCTCGGTCTCGCTCGTGATTGCGGGCCTTGCCGCTGAGGGCGACACGCTCGTTAACCGCGTCTACCATCTCGACCGCGGGTTCGAGGCGCTCGAGAAAAAGCTTGGGCGCTGCGGCGCCGATATTGAGCGGATTTCGGGCGAAAAATAAGGTGATCTGAGCTATTACGGCTTCGCCCTTGCTTCGCGGTGGGGTGATTAGGCGTTATAGTCCCTCGATGCGTTTCGATAGGAATGAACAGGCAATGGTAAAGGTTGCAGCCTTTGATCCGGAAGATTTGGTGGTGATTTCAGCCCATCTCGAGGGATCGCGCCTGCGCGTTGCCGATATGGTCTTTCTCCCTAACGAACATCGCTTTGTTCTGGCGCTCAACCGGCCGGTGGCTGGTGCAACCGACGCGCGACGGATGACTGGCCTGCATTTCGAGCGCGTGACCCGCGCAATGACCTCGAAAATGCCGCCCCAGACGCCCGAAACCATGCTGACCCTGCTCGGAATCGGCTATGAGGCGGTTGACCCTCCCTCAGGCCATGTGGTTTTGCTGTTTGAGGGCGGTGGTGCGGTAAAGCTTTCGGTCGAATGTCTTGAAGCCGCTATCGCCGATTTGCCTCCCCTTGAAACAGGCAAGACAGAAACAGGAAACTAAACCGATGGCGCTTCGCCTTTCTTCACGAGATGCGGATTTTGATACAAGCATCACCCAATTGCTCGCCGCAAAGCGTGAAATTTCCGAAGATGTCGATCAAACCGTTCGAGCCATCATCAGTGATGTGATCGAGCGCGGGGATGCGGCGCTGATCGACTATACGCAACGCTTTGACCGGATGGCGATTTCCGCTGATCGCCTGCGCGTCACGGAAGCCGAAATCGACGCCGCTCTGGCGCAGTGCGACACAGTTGCACTTGACGCCTTGACCCTCGCGCGGGACCGAATCGAGGCCTATCACCTCCGCCAAAAGCCAACGGATGAGCGCTTTACCGACGCGTTGGGCGTAACCCTTGGCCATCGTTGGACGGCGATTGAAGCCGTTGGTCTTTACGTGCCCGGCGGCACGGCGAGCTATCCATCCTCGGTGCTGATGAATGCCGTTCCGGCCAAAGTCGCGGGCGTGCCTCGGATCGTGATGGTCGTACCCACACCCGATGGTGTTTTAAACCCGCTGGTGCTGGCGGCAGCGCGTATTGCAGGCATTACAGAGATCTACCGCATCGGCGGCGCCCAAGCCGTGGCGGCGCTTGCCTATGGCACCAAAACCATTGCGCCCGTGGCCAAAATCGTAGGCCCCGGAAACGCCTTTGTTGCGGCGGCGAAACGGCGCGTCTTTGGTCAGGTTGGCATCGATATGATCGCCGGTCCCTCCGAAGTAGCGATTCTCGCCGATGGTCACGCCAATCCGGATTGGATCGCCGCCGATCTCTTGGCGCAAGCCGAACATGACACCGCCGCACAATCGATCCTCGTCACCAATTCGGCATCGCTTGGTGATAACGTAGCACTAGCCGTCGAGCGCCAATTGAAAACGCTTCCGCGCGGCGAAATTGCAGGCGCGAGCTGGCGCGACCATGGTGCAATTATCATCGTCGATACGCTTGAAAGCGCGGTTCCGCTGATGGATCGGCTAGCCCCCGAGCATCTCGAAATCGAAGCAGAAAATGCCGAAGCGCTTGCCGGTATGATCCGCAATGCGGGTGCGATTTTCTTAGGCTCCCATACGCCAGAAGCGATCGGCGATTATGTCGGCGGCACCAACCATGTGTTGCCCACGGCGCGTTCGGCCCGCTTTTCCTCCGGCCTTGGTGTTCTGGACTTTATGAAGCGGACCTCAATCCTATCCTGCACGCCTGAATCGCTGCGCGCTTTAGGCCCCTCGGCCATAGCGCTTGCGGAAAGCGAAGGCTTGGGCGGTCATGCACGCTCGGTCGCCATCCGGCTCAATCTCGGCTAAGAAGGGCGCATGGCCCTGACGTCGGATCCGAACAACCGCCTGACCTCCATCACCCTCGACGAGGGATCGATCGGTCGCGGCGGTCCCGAGCAGGAGCATGAGCGCGCGATTGCGATTTTCGATCTGGTTGAAGGCAACAGCTTTGCCGTCACCGGCCATGCGGGCGGGCCTTACACGCTCGCCGTCAGCCTGCTGTCCAACAAGCTCGCGCTGGATATTCGCAACGAGCAGGGCCAACCGGTTACGGCGCATATTCTATCGCTGACGCCGTTCCGGCGCGTCGTCAAAGACTATTTCCTGATCTGCGAGAGCTATTACAACGCCATCCGCACGGCCAGTCCCTCGCAGATCGAGGCCATTGATATGGGTCGGCGCGGGTTGCACAACGAGGCGGCTGAGCTGCTGATCGAGCGGCTCGAGGGCAAGATCGAGGTCGATTTCGACACGGCGCGGCGGCTGTTTACGCTGATTTCCGCGCTGCATTGGAAAGGCTGACCTCTTGACCGGAGCGCGCAAGGTGCAAGCCGTCCTCTTTGCCTGCGCCATGAACGCCGTGCGCTCTCCGATGGCCGAAGCGCTGGCCCGCTATTATTTCGGCCAGACGCTTTATATCCAGTCCGCCGGAATCCGGAAGGGCATGGTCGATGGCTTCGCCCTCGCCGTCCTCGAAGAACTCGGCATCGATGCGAAAGTCCATAAGCCCCACACGCTGGAGGAGCTGGCCGAATGGGAGGGGCTCAATTTCGATCTGATCATTACGCTCTCGCCCGAGGCCCATCACGCCGCCCTCGAGCTGACGCGCACCGCCGCCATTGAGGTCGAATATTGGCCGACGCCTGATCCCTCGGTCGTGGAAGGCAGCCGCGAGACAAAGCTCGACGCCTACCGCGCCGTGCGGGACAAATTGTCCGACCGGATTTTGGAACGGCTCAGCCCTTAGCGTCTATTCGCGGCGCAACACATGCTCGACAAGCCAGTCGGCCCACGGCTTGGTCTTGAATTCGCGCTCCAGCGCAACGGGGTCATAGACCGTCTCGACCCAGGTCTGGAAATCGATACCCTTGTCGAGCCCCTCGGTCCGGTAGCGTTCGAAAAACGCATCCAGAATGCCGGTTTTGGCGAATTTGAAATGGCCATAGCGCCAGGAGAGCTGCCGGATCGCCTCATCCAGCGGCCGCTGCTCATGGATCAGCAAATAGAGCGTCGACATAAAGCCCGCGCGATCCGCGCCCGACTTGCAATGCGCCAGAACCGGATAGTTCAACCCGTCGAAAAACGCCTTGGCCGACGCAATACGCTCGCGCTCGGGCGCGCCACGAGACCGGATTACGAAATCGACGAGTTCAAGACCCGCTTCCGCACACGCTTCCCGCTCCAGCGGCCAGGAGCCGAATTCGCGGCCACCGCGCAAATTGACAATGGTTTTGACGCCGTCTTGCGCCGCCCGCTCGATCTGGTGCGGCGTGGGTTGCGCCGCCCGCCAGAACTTCGGCGAAACCCGATGCAGATTGAGATAGATCAGCCGGAAAATACCATGATCGATAAAGACCATGTTCAGCCACGCCCCGATCCGCTGAAAAAAGCCCGTGATCGGCTTGTCCCACCGCGCGATGCTGGCTTGCCGACGCGCATGCCGAAATTTGGGTGTCGTGAATTTTTTCAGCACGTTCGAGCCATCATTCCTTGCGGCGAAGCACATTTCGTCATCAAAACCGAAACCGCCACGCGGCGTGTCCCTACCAGCCTGCCAGCCCGAGAGCAAGGCAGTCATGCCTTTTCGATGCAGGCCAAACATGCTAACAGAAGCGCCCATCGTCGAAAACCAAAGGGTTCGCTTTTATGACCTATCTTGATTATTCAGCCCTTGAGCTAGCTCCGCTGCAAACCGAGCCCTACGAGTATCTGATCGTCGAGAAATTCGTGAAATCGGAGAAATTTGCTGAGGCGATGGCCGATTTCCCGAGCGTGCCCGGCCCCGGCTCGCATCCGCCATCCCAGCTCTCCATCAGTGGCCGGTTCAAAGCTCTGCTCGATGAGTTGCAGGACGATGCCTTTCGCAAAGCGATCGAGAAGAAATTCAACATTGATCTGACCGGCCGGCCGACCATGTACACGGTTCGCGGCTTTTTGCGCGGCACGGATGGCAGCATCCACACCGATAGTGAGACCAAGATCATCACGGTTCTGCTCTATCTCAACGATGAATGGGGCGTTGAAGGCGGACGCCTTCGCATTTTGAACAACGGCACCGATCTCGACGATTATGTCGCCGAAGTGCCGCCTTCGCTCGGCACGCTTCTGGTGTTCAAGCGCTCCGATCATTCATGGCACGGCCACAAGCCATTCGAGGGTCAGCGCCGCGTCGTTCAAATGAACTGGGTTTTGGACAATGACGTCGTCAACCGCGAACAGCGTCGCCACACCATATCGACCCAGTTCAAGCGCCTGAAGAATTTTCTGACCGGTCGCGCCGCCTGATCGTCAGCCGATGCCTAACCATGCCGCCCGCAATCGACAGCGCGGCGGCAAAAGCGGGGACGACGAGGTCCGTCTCGCTCCCCGTCACAGCGTTCAGCCAGGGTTCGACCAGGGCATCCGACAGGGCAAGCTGGCCTGCCGCCCATCCGATCAGCCCGGCCCCGATCAAGACCAGTGCCGGATATCGCGTAATCAGCGCGCCGATCGCATCCGCACCCCAAACAATCAGGGGAATGGACAGCACCACGCCAAACACCAGCATCCACGGCATGTCATGCGCGATGCCGACAATCACCAGCACATTGTCGAGGCTGAGCACGAGATCGGCCAGCGCAATGGCCCGCACCGCCCGCCACAACCGGTCATGGGAAGCGATCTTTCCGGCGGAAGCGTCCGCCTCGCCCGCGATCAGGCCGGACGCGATCCAGACCAGCACTAGAGCGCCCGCGAGCTTCAGGCCCGCAATGCCCAGCAGAGGTAAGGCCAGCAGGGAAAACACAAGCCTGAGGAGAATGGCCGTCAGCGATCCCAGCACCATGCCCAACCGCCGCTGACGGGGTGGCAGATTGCGGCACGCCAGCGCGATCAAAATGGCGTTGTCGCCCGACAACAGCATATTGACCCAAAAAACTTCAAAAACCCGGCTTAAAAGCGCGACATCAAACGTCATGGGCGATGTGCCTAACCGGTGCCGCGGAAATGTGCAATCGGGAGCGGGCTCGGCGGCCCCTGTACAATTGACCATCGTGCAGGCTAATGGTCATATAGTGATGTGCGTTATCGTATCCGGCGAGTAAACGATGAATTTTCTGAAGGTGGTGCTGGCCATGATGGCGGCGCTGTTTGTCCCTGCATCCGCCTTTGCGGATGGAGTTCGTGCAGGAACCTATACGCCGGTCAGCGAGCCGCCGGCATCGGCGCAGGTGGTGACGGTCGGTTTTTATCCGGTCTCCTTTTACGAAGTGAATATGGGCAGCAGCACCTATAATTTGGCTACCTATATCTGGATGCGCTGGAAGGGCCCGATTGACCCCAGCAAGACGGTGGAATTCACAAATCTGGTCGAGGAATGGTCAAAAATTCAGGAACCCCTCCTGCCGGAACCGGAAGTGCTGGCTGACGGCTCCCATTACCAATTCTGGCGGATCGAGGGCCGCTTCTTCCAGCCCTTCTCGCTCGCCAAATTTCCCCTCGACCGCCAAAAACTGTCGTTGAGAATTGAAGATACGGCGTCGGGGGCTGACAAGCTGTTCTATGTGATTGACAGCAGCAACAGCGGCATCGGAGCCAGTGTAGACATTCCGGGCTGGAAGTTGCTCGGCTGGAATGCCCAAAGCTATAGCCATGATTACGGCACAAATTTCGGTACGCTAAAGGATGCCAGCTCCTATTCCGCCATGGAGTTCACAACCGAGATCGTCAGACCCTTAAGCTTCTTCATCTGGAAACTTCTGCTGCCTCTCTTCATCGTTCTGTGTGCGAGCGTTTCTGGTTTGCTCATCCGACCTCAGGCCTTGGACGCACGTACCGGCCTGCCCGCCGGTGCCCTGCTCACGGCCATTTTCCTTCAGAAGAGCTATTCCGACATTTTGCCCGACCTCGGCTATATGGTCCTGATGGACAAGATCTACCTCGTTTCCTATTCGCTGACCGCGCTCGTTTTGATCCGCTCGATTACGGTCCATCGCGCCGCCAGCGAGGGCGATAAAGCCGTTGTCGAACGGATTCAGCGCACCGACCGGTTCATTTTCGTCGCGATAATCTTTGCGTTTCTATTGGCTACCGCGGGTCTGGTCTATATCAACTGAACGAGGGGTGAGGGGCCGAAGATCGTCCCCATTTCGGCGTCAAAAGTGGATTGAGCACACGCCACCCCTTGCCGCTCTGCCCCGTCTCCACTACTCTTGGTCTGTTGCGGGTGTAGTTCAATGGTAGAACGGCAGCTTCCCAAGCTGCATACGAGGGTTCGATTCCCTTCACCCGCTCCATTTTCGGCGCAACCATGACCGATAAAGTGCCCCTGATGCGGATAAGCACCCTTTTGGAGACACCGGAACGGGATGGTGGCGCTCCCCATACCCCCCGGCTGGCGCGTCTGATCTGGCTTTTGGCTGGCCTTGCCCTTGTCGCAACAGGGGGTGTGCTTTGGTGGTCGCGCGGGGAGCGCGTGTTTGCCGATATGGTTTCCGCCTCTTTGGCGTGGTGCATGTAAGGAAGTCTCTATGTCTCGTCGTCGATTGATGCTGCCGCTGGTGGCTTTTGTGATCAGCGTCATCGCCTTTGGCGTGGCGTGGTTCGCGTTTGACCCGATGCAGGACACCGCCACATCGGCGATCGGCGGGCCATTCACGCTCACCGCTCAAGATGGCCGGACCGTGACCGAACGGGACATGCAGGGCGGCCCCAGCCTCGTTTTTTTCGGTTTCACCCATTGCCCCGATGTCTGCCCGACCGCGCTTTACGAGATCGGCCTGATTTACAAGGCGCTGGGTGCGGACGGCGACCGGTTGAAAACCTATTTCATAACGGTCGATCCGGAGCGCGATACCCCAAGCGTGATCAAGGATTATCTGTCGGGCTTTGATCCGCGCATCACCGGCCTTTCCGGAACGCCTGAGGCCGTTCTGGCGGCCGAGAAAGCCTATCGCGCCTATGCCAAAAAAGTGCCCTTGGAGACGGGCGGCTATACGATGGACCACACCGCCGTGATCTATCTCATGAACCGCAAAGGCCTGTTTCTCTCCAGCCTGAACATCGACCTGCCGCCGGAAGAAAACGCCAAGCTGATCGCCAAATCCTTTTAGGCCTTTTTCCCTATCAGGCTTGCTTCCCGTACCGCCGCGAGGTGCGGGCTAGCCCGTGTTCCGTTTTGTGCCAATGCGTGGGTGCAACAATAAATTCAACCAATGCCCGCCAGGCTGCGAGCGTTTTAATTAGCGAATAAAAAAAGAGAAAGAGAATGTCGCTCAAGCGGAGCCGAAACCCGCGTCGATAGGCGCCGACCGAGACAATCGCTAACGATAAAAGCCCGCTAACAACGAAGATAAGGCCGACAAAACTCCAAAGCGTTAAATGAAGCGTTGAGCGGATTACCATTTCTGAGGATGGCGCAAGCAACAGTCCCGGGACCAAAAGAAGCAGGGGATGAAAGAGCGCGGATATAACCGAAGACGTGCTGATCACCGCAATTTCAAACTGTTTAAGCGCCGGTATTCGGTTTCGACGCGAGGGCGAACACCGCATCAAAACACATGCCGTTTGCATCCACCCTTTCAGCCAACGGGTACGCTGATTGAACCACGCTGTGAAGTTAATAGGGGCCTCTTCCCACGTCGTTGATTCCATAACGATGCAATCATAGCCGAGACACGCCAAACGAAGGCCGAGATCGGCATCTTCAGTCACATTCCACGCATCCCATCCAAGGCAGTTTTCCAGGGTCGCGCGGCGGAAATGATTGGATGTTCCGCCCAAGGGTATCGGTTGGCGCGTCACCGACATGCCCGGCAATAGACCATCGAACAGCCCCGCATATTCGAGCGCGAACATGCGGGCGATCCAGCTGTCTGCGGCATTATCAATCGCAAGGCGAGCTTGAATACAGCCAAGCTTTGGATCGGCTTGGGCAAAATGCGCCGCAGCCTTGCGTAATTGATCCGGATCGGGCTCATCTTCGGCATCATAAACAACAATACACTCGCCCCGAGCATAAGTTAGCCCTATGTTCAGTGCGCGCGGTTTTGTCCGCGGTTTGCCGAGCGGACATACGATAACCTCGAAGAAGGGCGGCATTGCTTCGTTCTCAAGCGCCTTTCGGGTCTCAACATCATCTGCTTCAACCAGAATTTTAATGTCGAGCTTCGCCCTCGGATAGTCGATCCGTTTTAAACGTTTGATCAAATGACGAACAATTCTCGCCTCCCGATAAATCGGAACCAACACCGAATAGGTAGGCAAATCTCGATCGGATATCGCGGAATGAGCCCTTTCGGAGCCTGTCGAGGCAATCATAGCCAATGCTTTGAACTGGACAGAAGGAAGACTCGGAAAAAGCATAAGGCCGAAAGCAATAAGGTTCCAAGCGTCCGGTATCGCGATCACAGCTAAACCGAAAAGAGACACCAGCGCGACAAACGAAACCATGCTGGTGCGGCCAAAAAGTTTCTCGGCTGAGAGCCAGGGTGCCACGGCAGCGATACGGCGGTTGGCCTGATGGGCAATGTTCGAACCATAACGACAATCAACGGATTGAGCAAAATTTTGCGGTGTCGTCACCACAATTTTCGCCCCTTCAAATATCCGGATTCCCAAGGCGTTGGCTTGAAGAAGTCCCTCAAAAATTCGACCTGTCGGCGCGATGACATAGGCCACGCCACCGCCGTAATCCGGCAACGGACAATGCCCGCTCTTTAAAAGGCTGAGGCCATCCAATCCATCCGGCACGTTAAATTCATCGCGGATGAAAGGCAGGTCCAGCACGCGCGCGAAGGCATGATAAAGCGTGTCGGCATCGACAAGGTGATTATGGACAAGATAGCGATCAAGCGTTGTTCCTGTGGCCGCCGCATTTTGCCAGGCTTCCGAGACCAGAGCCTTGGTAGCTGAGCCGATCTGTGCTTGATCCTTCTGCTCGATGGTCGCGGGTTGCTGCGCATAGGCAGCAAAAAACGCAGCCATCTGGGCTGAAGCCAATTGTTGCAGCCAACGGTTGTTGGGATGAAAATCCGTCAGATTTTTGTTCACGGCACCGACCTTTCGCCCATAGCGAATGTCGGTTCTTTCACGCCCTGTCCGGCACTGTTCGAAGCGATGCAGGCACAGGTCTATCGGATCACAAGACCTGTCACTTTAGCCAGTTGACCGCTCAGCTGTCCATTTTCAAAGCGGCAATAAAGGCTTCCTGCGGAATTTCAACGCGGCCGAACTGGCGCATGCGCTTTTTGCCTTCTTTCTGCTTGTCGAGCAGCTTGCGCTTGCGGGAAATATCGCCGCCATAGCATTTCGCCGTCACATCCTTGCGCAACGCCGAAATCGTCTCGCGTGCGATGATCTTGCCACCAATCGCCGCCTGAATCGGGATCTGGAACAGATGCTGCGGAATGAGCTCTTTCAGCTTCTCGCACATCGCACGACCGCGCATTTCGGCCCGTGTCCGGTGCACCAGCATCGAGAGCGCATCGACCGGCTCGGCATTCACCAGCAACGACATTTTGACGAGGTCGCCGGCGCGGTAATCGGTGATATTATAATCGAAGCTGGCATAGCCCTTCGAGATCGACTTCAACCGATCATAGAAATCGAACACCACCTCGTTCAGCGGCAGATCATACACCACCATCGCGCGCTTGCCGACATAGTTAAGGTCGATCTGCGTGCCGCGCCGGTCCTGGCAGAGTTTCAGCACCGAACCCAGATATTCATCCGGCGTCAAAATGGTCGCCCGGATCCAGGGCTCTTCGATCTCCAGAATTTTCATAATATCCGGCATATCGGCCGGATTGTGCAATTCGATATCGTTCTCGTCGCGCAATTTGAGTTTGTAGATGACGCTTGGCGCAGTCGCGATCAGATCGAGATTGAACTCGCGCTCCAACCGCTCCTGAATGATTTCGAGATGCAACAGCCCCAAAAAACCGCACCGGAAACCGAAGCCGAGGGCGGCGGAGGATTCCATCTCATACGAGAAACTCGCATCATTCAGCCGGAGCTTGCCCATCGCCGCGCGCAAATCCTCGAACTGCGCCGCATCGACCGGAAAGAGCCCACAGAACACCACCGGCTGAGCAGGCTTGAAGCCCTCCATCGCCTCGGCGCAGGGCCGCTTCGTCTCGGTGATCGTATCGCCCACGCGGGTATCGGCAACCTGCTTGATCTGCGCCGTGATAAAGCCGATCTCGCCCGGCCCCAATTGCGCGACATCGTTCATTTTGGGCGTGAACACGCCGATTTTTTCGACATGGTAGCGGGCATCCGTGCCCATCATTTTAATATCGGCGCCCTTTTTCAAAACACCGTCCATGATGCGCACCAGCACGATGACGCCGAGATAGGCGTCATACCAGCTGTCCACCAGCAGGGCTTTCAAGGGCGCGGTTTCGTCGCCTTTCGGCGGCGGCAGACGCGTCACAATCGCCTCTAACACGCCTTCGATATTGATGCCGGTTTTGGCCGAAATCGGCACCGCGTCGGAGGCATCAAGCCCGATGACGTCCTCGATCTGCTGCTTGATACGATCAGGCTCCGCCGCCGGCAGATCGATCTTGTTCAACACCGGAACAATCTCGTGCCCTGCGTCAAGCGCGTGGTACACATTGGCCAGCGTTTGCGCCTCGACGCCTTGCGAGGCATCGACCACCAGCAGCGAGCCCTCGCAGGCTGCCAGCGACCGGCTGACCTCATAGGCAAAGTCGACATGGCCGGGCGTGTCCATGAGGTTCAGAATATAGGTCTTGCCGTCCTTGGCCGTGTAGCTCAAGCGCACCGTCTGCGCTTTGATCGTGATGCCGCGTTCGCGCTCGATATCCATCGAATCAAGCACCTGCTCCACCATGTCGCGCGCAGCGACCGCGCCGGTGGTTTGAATCAACCGGTCAGCGAGGGTGGATTTGCCATGGTCGATATGCGCGACGATGGAGAAATTACGGATATTTTCGAAAGTGTGCGTTGTCATGTATGCCGCAATAGCAGCAAGAGCCTCATTTTCCAAGCGCCGCTAACGCTGCATAGCCGCCATGCGCAGCAAATAGGCAATCGCCATTGGTCGGGCGACAGGGTACAGCTGGAAAAATGGCTGTCTCTTAGCAAAGTTGCATCACTCCCTTGGATATTCTGCCTTTTCTTGCCGCGCTGATGAGCGCCATCGCCCACGCCTCCTGGAACGCGGCAGCCCGCTCGCGCGCTGATTCGAGCGCGGCGGTAACCGCCACCGTCACCATGGCGGGCGTGATATCCATTCCGGCCTTGTTCTGGATCGGTCTTCCGCCGACAGAGGCTTGGCCCTGGCTGGCGCTCGGCATTGTTTTCAACACGGTCACCTTGCGGATTCTGGTCGCGATTTACCGCATGATGCCCTTCGCGATGGCCTATCCGATGCTGCGCGGCACGATTCCGCTGGCTGTAACGGGTTTCAACATCGCGCTTTTGCCCATCGGGCTGCCTAACCTTTTGGGGGTCGCAGGCATTTTGATGGTCTCCAGCGGCGTCATTTTGCTCGGCTTTTCGGGTCGGCGGCGGGAAAAAATCGGCTGGAAGCCGATCGCGCTTGCGGTGCTCGGCGGTATCACCGCCGCAGCCTATGTCATCACCGATGTGAAGGGGATCGCCGCAACCAAAGATCCCCTCGTCTATGGCGTAGCCGCCGCCATCATTAATGCCATCGCCATGCCGCTGTTTTTGCGCGCCAACGGAACCTCGTTTTCGCGCATCATGAACGGGCAATTGCTGTTCGGCTTTTTCGCCTCCTTCGTTTCGATGGGCTCTTATGTCCTGTTTCTCTACGCGCTATCGCACGGCCCCATCGGCGCTGCCTCCGCGATGCGTGAAACGAGCGTCTTGTTTGCGCTCGGCATTTCCATGGTGATGCTCAAAGAAAAAGTCGGCGCCCTGCGCTGGACCGCGTGCGGTCTGGCCTTTGCGGGCGCGGCTTTGTTGCGATTGGCCTAAGCCTCACCGCCCGCTTTCCAGCAATTTCGACACCACCTTGGCCGTATAATCCACCATCGGGATCACCCGCGCATAATTTTGCCGCGTCGGCCCGATAACGCCCAATACGCCGACAATCTTCTGGTTCTGATCGCGAAACGGCGCCGCAATTAACGATGAACCCGACAGCGAGAACAGCTTGTTTTCGGAGCCGATATATATCCGTACCCCTTCGCCCGTCTCGGCCCTTGCCAACAGGTCGATCACATCTTTTTTCGTCTCGAGATCATCAAACAGCAGCCGGATGCGCTCGAGATCTTCGACCGCCTTGAGATCATCGAGCAGATTGGATTGCCCGCGCACGATCAATTGCCGGCTATCCGCGCCACCGGCCCAGCTCGCCAGCCCCGTTGCCACCAGCCCCGCCGTTAGCCCATCGAGCTCGCGTTCAGCATCCACACGCGCGCTTTCAATCTCGCCCTTCAGATCGGCAATCGTTTTGCCTCTGATCCGGTCGGAAAGATAATTCGAAGCCTCGACCAAGGCAGAAGCAGGCAAACCCGCCGGCAAATCGACAATGCGGTTTTCAATGCTGCCATCTTCCGACACCAGCACGGCCAGCGCCCGCGTTTTCTCGATACGGACAAATTCGATATGTTTTAAGGGTGATCCGGCCTTGCTCGTCACCACAACACCCGCCCCGCGCGACAGTCCGGACAACAGCGATGACGCTTCGGTCAAAAGGCTCTCGGTGGTCTTTTGCTGGCCCGAGGCGCGCACCTGAGCTTCAATCCGGCCACGATCCTCGGTGGAAAGATCCCCCACTTCCATCAAAGCATCGACAAAGAACCGCAAGCCGCTCTCGGTTGGCATCCGGCCCGCGCTGGTATGGGGCGCATAAATCAGCCCCGAGCCTTCGAGATCCGCCATCACATTGCGAATCGAAGCCGGCGACAAGGCAATCGGGATAATGCGCGATAAATTACGCGATCCCACCGGCTCGCCGGTGGCGAGATAGGATTCGACAATCCGTCGGAAAATCTCGCGCGAGCGCTCGTTGAGATCGATCAAGGCACCGGCTTTCGGAGCGGAAAATTCATTCTGCATCATAAAACCGGTGTCACCGGCATCTTTCTGTTGAACCAAACCCTAATGTGCGGTCTCCTTCGCTTGCGATCAAGTCCATATCCCTTGCTTGATGGAGTTGCCCCGCCTAGAAGAGGGCAGTCTCACTGGAACCCTACCCATGCGCCCCTCAAAACGCTCCCCCGATGAAATGCGTACCGTCTCGATGGAGCGCAATGTCGCGCGCTATGCCGAAGGCTCTTGCCTGATCAAATTCGGCCAAACCCATGTGTTGTGCACCGCCTCGCTCGAGGAAAAGGCGCCTTCATGGCTGCGCGGCTCCGGCAAAGGCTGGGTGACGGCAGAATATTCCATGCTGCCGCGTGCCACCGTGGAGCGTACCCGCCGCGAAAGCACGTCGGGCAAGCAATCCGGCCGCACGCAGGAAATCCAGCGCCTGATCGGCCGCTCTTTGCGCTCTGTGGTCGATCTCACCCAATTGGGCGAAAAGCAGATCACGCTCGATTGCGATGTTATCCAAGCCGATGGCGGCACCCGCACCGCGGCCATCACCGGCGCCTGGATTGCGCTGCACGACTGTATTCATTGGATGAAATCGCGCTCGATCATCACCGGCAACCCGCTGCGCGACCATGTCGCCGCCGTTTCCTGCGGTATCGTCAAAGGCGTACCCGTGATCGATCTCGATTATCCGGAAGATTCATCGGCCGAAACGGACGCCAATTTCGTCATGACCGGTTCGGGCGGCATTGTTGAAGTGCAAGGCACGGCGGAAGGCAAGCCCTTCTCCGAAGCCGAACTGTTGTCCCTGATGGCGCTGGCCAAAAACGGCATTGCGGGACTTGTTGCCATGCAAAAAGCAGCGATCGGTTAAGCCACAATGTCCAGACCGCTTTCCGGCCAGATCGTCATTGCTACGCATAATGCAGGCAAGCTCGCCGAGATGCGTGATCTTTTGGCACCCTACGGACTGGAATGTCTGTCAGCTGCGGCGCTCGGCCTGCCCGAGCCCAAAGAAGACGGCACGATCTACGCGGAAAACGCGGCAATCAAGGCCCATTCGGCCGCCAAGGCTATGGGATTACCCGCGCTTTCCGACGATTCCGGCTTGGCGGTTGATGCGTTGGACGGTGCGCCGGGGCTTTTCACCGCCGATTGGGCCGGCCAGCCGCGCGACTTCAATGCCGCCATGGCACGCGTTGCCCGTGAGCTCGAAAGCCGCGATGTCGAGCCACAAGGCGCCAAAGCGCATTTCGTTTCCTCCCTCGTTTTGGCTTGGCCGGATGGTGAAACGCTGATCGCCGAAGGCCGCATTTTCGGCACGCTCACCTTCCCGCCACGCGGGAACCAAGGGTTCGGCTATGACCCGATCTTTATCCCCGAGGGCGAAACCCGCACCTTTGGCGAAATCAGCGCCGAGGAAAAACACGGCATAAAGCTGGAAAATGGCCGTCTAACGGGCCTCTCCCACCGCGCCCGCGCCTTTATCCGGCTGGTCGATAAAGCGGGTCTGGTGCGGACAGGGGCATCCCACCCTTAATGGCCTCCCGTTCCCCCTTCGATGCCGGCTTCGGCGTTTATATTCACTGGCCGTTTTGCGCGTCGAAATGCCCCTATTGCGACTTCAACTCGCATGTCCGCCACGCCCCCATCGATGAAGCGCAATATATCGCAGCATTCGCGAGCGAAATGGCCCATCAGGCGGCGATGACAAAGGGCCGTCAGGTCAGCAGTATTTTCTTTGGCGGCGGCACGCCTTCGCTCATGCAGCCTTCGACCATTGGTGCCATTCTGGAGGCCATCGCGCGGCATTGGACGGTTGATCCGACGTGCGAAATCACGATGGAAGCCAATCCGACCAGCATCGAAGCGGGCCGACTCAAAGGCTATCGCGATGCAGGCGTCAACCGGTTGTCGATGGGCTTTCAAGCCATGAACGATGCCGATCTGCGCGCGCTCGGCCGCCTGCACTCGGTGGCGGAAGCCTTGGCTGCGGTTAAGACAGCCGCCGGCATTTTCGACCGTTATTCGTTCGATCTGATCTATGCCCGCCCCAACCAGACACCGGCCGCATGGGCGTCCGAGCTGAAAGAGGCGATTAAACTGTCGGCAGAACATCTCTCGCTCTACCAGCTCACCATCGAGCCCGACACGATGTTTGAGCGGATGGTGGCAGCGGGTAAACTCACACCGATGCCGGATGATGAAGCGCGCATTCTGTTCGACACCACGCGCGAAACCTGCGAGGCGGCGGGCTTTCCTGCTTATGAAATTTCCAACCACGCCCGCAAGGGTGCTGAATGCCGCCATAATCTCCTCTATTGGCGCTATGGCGAATATGCCGGCATCGGCCCCGGTGCCCATGCCCGGCTTTTCACCGAGCAAGGCCGAGTGGCGATTGCGACCGAAAAACATCCTGAAACATGGCTCAAAGCCGTAAAGAACAAAGGCCATGGCACGGTCGAGGAAGAGCGCCTCGCCCCGCTCGATCAAGCCAATGAGTTCTTACTAATGGGGCTGCGTTTGACCGAAGGCATCGATCCCTCCCGCTTTGAAGCCTTAGCCGGCCGCCCGCTCGATCAGGCGCGCGTTATCGAGATGATCGACGACGGTTTTGTGGCCCAAGCGCCCAATGGCCATCTCTATGTGACCAAAAAAGGCGTTCCGGTGTTGAATGCCGTGGTGGGGCGGCTAACCGTCTAGCTCAGTGAAACGCCGTCGGCGCATCCTCAAGCTTGGTTGCCCCGTTTTTACCCACCTGCATCACCACCGCGCCGCGTTGCGTGGTGCCGTCGGGCCGGAAGCGGAACAGGCCGTCAATGCCGATCACGCCGTCTTGCGCGCCGAGCTGGGCGTCCTCGAATGCGTGAACGCCCGCCTTCTTGTGCAACGCATTGGCCAAAAACACCGCATCATAGGCAAGCGTCGCAATGCGCGCCGGATCGCTACCGAATTTGGTCCGGTAGCGGCTGGCAAACGCATCAAATCCGGTTTTATCCGGCATAGCGAACCATCCGTTCTGGAATTGCGGCGTAGCATAGACACGCGGATCATCCCACACGCTGGTTCCGATCAGCTGGATTTTCTTCGGATCAATACCGGCCGATGCCAGCGCCTTGCCGGCGGCGGCGGCCCCGTCACCCCCTTCGGCGATAAAGAGCGTGTCGATCTGGTCCTTGACGCTGGCAATCCGGCCCGCTGCCGCATTGATCGAGGAATCGGCATAGCGCTCGATCGCGAGCACCCGAATGTTGCGCCGCGCCGCGCCATCCTGCAGCACGGCATTGACCGCCGAGCCATAGGCGGTATCGGGGATCAGCGCGGCGAGCGTCTTCTTGCCCTTCGATGCCGCGTAATCGAGAATGCGCTCGACATCCGATTGCGGCATGAAGCTCAACAGATAAACGCCACGGCCGGCAACGCCCGAATCGGTCGAAAACGCAATCACAGGCTTGCCCGCGGCACGCGCCACACCGCCCGCTGTTTGTACTGATGATGCGAGCAACGGCCCGATAAAGGCGGATGCGCCCTCGGCAACCGCCTGTTTGGCCGCTTCCCGCGCGCCGTCGGGCGTGCCGCGATCATCTTTCACCACGAGGTCGATCGTGGCGCCGGAGAATTCCGCCATCGCCATATCGGCCGCATTTTTGAGCGATTGCGCCGCATTGCCCGTTGCGCCCGAGGCCGAGAGGGGCAACAGGAGCGCAACACGGATGGTGCCCGCCGGAAGCGGGCTCGCCGCGGCAGGCTGTGCCGCCGCTTCGACCGGTGCGGCGCCGGGTGCAGCCAGTTCGGTACCGGTGATGGGCTGGCTCGCCGGCACAGGCTCGACCGTATCGGCAGGCTCCTCGGGAACAGAGGTTTGCGGCGTTATGATACCGCCGCCGATCCGGCTTGAGGCAACGCAACCGACCAAGAGCGCACTCAGAAGCGCCAAGCCGGCAAGCTTCACCCACCGGGTCTGTCTGTTGGGGCGTTTCATCACGATCCTGTCTCCCGAAGCGAACTGCATTTTTCATTCATACAAGGTGTCCTTGCCCGATCGCAATGCGAATGCCGCTTGCGTGGCGAGCTTACCCCATGCCAATCCTCTAATTGATTTCAATCCAATGTGGCGATCATAGGGTTCGTCCGGAGTTTTTCATGTCGAACGAAGGTAGCTCGTCCTATACGGTTTTTGGAATGAAAGCCGAGGCCGAGCGAATAGCGCCCGGTCTGCATGTGGTGGCAACGCCCATCGGCAATCTGCGCGATATTTCGTTGCGCGCGCTGACAACGCTTGCCTCCGCCCATGCCGTCTTGGCCGAAGACACGCGCGTCAGCCGCACGCTGCTCGCCCATTATGGCATCACAACGCCTCTGATCGCCTATCACGAACACAACGCAGCTGAGATGCGGCCCAAAATCATGAGGCGGCTCGAGGCAGGTGAAGCGCTGGCTTTGATCTCGGACGCTGGCACACCGCTGGTTTCCGATCCCGGCTATAAACTCGTCGAGGCCGTGCTTGACGAGGGCATGAAGGTGACGCCGGTGCCAGGTCCGTCCGCCGTTTTGGCCGCCCTCGTCGCCGCAGGTCTGCCGACCGACCGGTTTTTCTTCGAAGGCTTCCTGCCGCCCAAATCTTCCGCCCGCTGCGAGCGCTTGGCGGTGCTGGCTGCCATTCCCTCCACCCTCGTGTTTTTCGAATCACCCCGAAGGGTTGCCGCCATGCTGGCCGACAGCGCCGAAATCTTGGGCAACCGGCAGGCGACGGTTGCGCGCGAATTGACCAAGATGTTCGAAACCGTCAAACGCGGCACGCTCTCCCAGCTCGCGGCCGAATTTGAAGCCTCCGGTCCGCCCAAGGGTGAAATCGTGGTGCTGATTGGTCCGCCCTCCGCTGAAACCGAGATCGTCCACGATGACGCCGATCTCGATGAACGCATCAAACGCCATCTATCGCGGATGTCGGTGAAGGATGCCACCGTTGTAACGGTTGAAGAAACCGGCCTACCGCGCCGCCAGATCTATGCCCGCGCGGTAGCCCTAGCGCGTGGCGACGATTAATGGTCCGCACGCCCGATAGCCGCCGCAAGGCGCTGCGTTTGGGGCATATCGCCGAGTGGATCGTCATTCTTTACCTCACGCTCAAAGGCTACCGCATTCTGGCGCGGCGCTATATCGCCAATGGCGGCGAGATCGACGTGATTGCGCTTCGCGGCAAGGTGGTTGCCTTTGTCGAGGTTAAAGCGCGATCGGATCAGGCCACCGGACTTGACGCCATTTCAGCCACCAAAATCTATCGTTTCGCGCGCGCCGTCGACGGTTGGCTGATGCGGAATGGCTGGGCTGCTGCCTATACGCTGCGCTGCGATGCCGTGATCATCGTGCCCTATCGCCTACCGTTTCACATCGAGGATGCATTTGAACTGCCCATGGCGTAGAATGAGGGCGGAATGACCAAGGAGAGAACGAGCGTGGCGAAGCTAAAGGTAGCGGTCCAGATGGACCCGATCGAGAAAATCAACATTGCCGGCGATTCGAGCTTCGCCATGATGCTGGAAGCGCAAGCGCGCGGTCATGCTCTCTTCTATTACACGCCCGACACCATGGCGATGCGGGACGGCAAGGTCAGCGCGATGGTCTCGTCCGTCGTTGTGCGCGACGTCAAAGGCGACCACGCCACCCTTCAACCCGCTGAACGCACCGATCTGGGGACCATGGATGTCGTCCTGCTTCGCCAGGATCCACCCTTCGACATGGCCTATATCACCACGACGCATCTTTTAGAGCGCATCCATCCGAAAACGCTCGTCGTCAACGATCCGGCCTCGGTGCGCAACGCGCCCGAAAAAATTCTCGTCACTGAATTCCCCGATTTGATGCCGGCCACCCTGATCACCCGCGATAAAGCGGAAATCGAGGCCTTCCGCCGCGAGCATGGCGATGTTGTGATGAAGCCGCTTTATGGCAATGGCGGCGCTGCGGTTTTCAAAGTATCGGCTAAAGACCCGAATTTTGGCTCGCTCTATGACCTGTTTTCCGTCACCTTCCGCGAGCCATGGGTCATCCAGCGCTTTTTGCCGAAGGTGGTGGATGGCGACAAGCGCATCATTCTGGTCGATGGCGTGGCCTTGGGCGCGGTCAACCGCGTGCCGAGCGGGGATGATATCCGCTCCAACATGGTGCGGGGCGGCGCAGCGGAAACCACCGAACTCTCCCCGCGCGAACGCGAAATTTGCGAGCGCATCGGTCCGACCTTGCGCCAGCAGGGCCTGATTTTCGTCGGCATCGATGTGATTGACGGCCATCTGACCGAAATCAATGTCACCTCGCCAACGGGACTTCGCGCCATCAAGCGGCTCGGCGGCCCCGATCTCGCGGCCGCCCTTTGGGATGCGATTGAATCGAAGCGCTGATCAGTTCACGCGCTTTAAAAACTGCGTCTTGAGCACCAGGCCCTTGATGCCCTCCACGCGGCATTCGATCTCGTCCGCTACATCGGTAAGCCGAATACCCTTGATCTTGGTACCCTGCTTGATGACCGAAGACGTACCCTTGACCTTCAAATCCTTGATCACATGAACGGTATCGCCCTCATTGAGCTGCGTTCCGTTGCAATCCTTAACAATGATCTCGTCTTCGTCGGCCATTTTCTGTCTCCTGTTCTCGATATGATCGGACGAGGTCTTTAACGTCCGGACGCGAAATCTCCAAATCTCCGCCATCCGCGATGGTTGACGCGGCGGGGTGAAGCGGGCACTTGATCCTTGTCGCAACGCGTTTGAGAACTGGCGAACATGGCCCCGAATTCCACGCAAGAGCCCATTGATCTGGCAATTCCAATCTCGGCCTTGCGCGAGGCGGCATCGGGTTCGGGCGAGCCCCGCCTCCGCCGTCAGGCCGTTGTTGCCATTTTGCGGGACGTCTTGGCCAAAGGTCGGGCAGACGCCGAACAATCGCTCGCCAAAAACGGCAACGGGCTTGAATGTGTCGCAGCCCTCTCCACCCTCATGGATGGCATCATTCGCGCGTTGTTTGATGTCGCGACCACCGTTTTCTATCCCGTAACCAATCCGACCTCGTCGGAGAAAATGGCGCTGGCGGCCGTTGGTGGTTACGGACGCGGCACGCTGGCCCCCGGCTCCGACATCGATCTGCTGATCTTGCTGCCCTATAAGGCAACCCCTTGGTCGGAAAGCATTGTCGAAATCATCCTCTATGCTTTGTGGGATTTGAAATTGAAGGTCGGTCATTCCGTCCGCACCGTGGATGAATGCGTCCGCGAAGCCAAGGCTGACATGACGATCCGCACGGCACTGCTGGAGGCGCGCCCGCTTGCGGGCGACCCGGCGCTCTTTGCCGAATTTCAAGCGCGTTATGACCGCGAAGTGGTGACCGGAACGGCGGCCGAATTCGTCGCCGCCAAATTGGCCGAGCGCGAAACCCGCGTGTCGCGTGCGGGTTCGTCGCGCTATCTTGTTGAGCCCAATGTCAAAGACGGCAAAGGCGGCTTGCGCGATCTCAACACGCTGTTCTGGATCGCCAAATATGTCTACCGCGTCAGCGATGTCGGCGAGCTGGTCGAAGTCGGCCTGTTCAGCAAGGAAGAGCGCCAACTCTTCTTGCGCTGCGAAGAGTTTTTATGGCGCGTGCGATGCCAGTTGCATTTTGTCACAGGCAGAGCCGAAGAGCGGCTTTCCTTCGATGTGCAGCGGGCGATTGCCGAGCGCTTGGGCTATGCGAGCCATGGCGGCATGTCAGGCGTCGAACGCTTCATGAAGCGCTATTTTCTGGTCGCCAAAGATGTCGGCGATCTCACCGCCATTGTGTGTGCGGCGCTTGAAGCGCGCCAAGCCAAACCGGCGTCGGGTCTCAACCGCTTTGTCGATCGCTTGAAGCGCAAAAGCACCAAAGTCGCAGGTTCCAAAGACTTCATCATCGAGAATGAACGTCTCACGGTAGCCCATGACGAGGTTTTCACGCGCGATCCCGTTAATCTGATCCGGCTCTTTCACATCGCCGACACCATGAACCGGGCGATCCATCCGCACGCCGCGCGCCTCGTCACCCAATCGCTCCGGCTGGTCGACCCGACCTTGCGCGCAAACCCTGAAGCGAACCGCCTTTTTGTCGAGCTTCTGACCTCCGATCATTCACCCGAAATTACGCTCCGCCGCATGAACGAGGCCGGCCTCTTGGGCAAATTCGTGCCCGAATTTGGCCGTGTCGTGGCGATGATGCAATTCAATATGTATCATCATTATACGGTCGACGAGCATTTGCTGCGCTCGCTTGGCGCGCTGGCCGAAATCGAGGCGGGGCGGCATGCGTCCGAGCTGCCCGTAGCGCACGAGATCATGCCGATGATCCGCAATCGACGGATCCTGCATGTCGCCGTGTTCCTACACGATGTGGCCAAAGGCCGGCCCGAGGACCATTCCATTGCAGGGGCCAAAGTGGCCCGCCGCCTCTGCCCGAGATTGGGTCTGAACGAGGCCGAAACGGAAGCGGTCGCCTGGTTGATCGAGCACCATCTCGATATGTCCACCGTCGCGCAAAGCCGCGATTTATCCGACCCCTCGACGATCGAGGCCTTTGCCGCCACCGTGCAAACGCTTGAGCGCCTCAGAATGCTGCTCGTTCTGACGGTATGCGATATTCGCGCGGTTGGCCCGGGTGTCTGGAACGGTTGGAAGGGACAATTGCTCCGTACGCTCTTTTGGGAAACCGAAATTGTGCTGGCCGGCGGCCATTCCACTATTAACCGCGAGCAACGCGTTCGCGCGTCGCAGGATGAATTGCGCCGCGCCTTGCCCAATTGGAGCGATACGGAGCTTGATGCCTATGTCGGCCGTCATTATCCGGCCTATTGGCTCAAAGTGGATCTGCCGCGCCGGATCAAACACGCCCAATTTCTATACGCCGCCGAGCGCGACATGCGCACACTCGCCACTGAAGTCGCCACCGATAAATTCCGCGGCGTAACCGAGCTTACCATCTCCGCCCCCGACCATCCCCGTCTACTCGCCATCATCACGGGCGCCTGTGCGGCGGCAGGGGCCAACATCGTCGATGCCCAGATTTTCACGACCAATGACGGCATTGCCCTTGATACAATCTTCGTTTCCCGCGCCTTTGATGCGGATGAGGACGAATTACGCCGCGCCGCCCGCGTCGCCCAAGGCATCGAGCGGGCGCTGAAAGGCGAAATCAAAATCGCCGAAGCCGTAGCCGCTCGCGCTCCGCAACGCGGCCATACGGCAAAAACCTTTTCCGTTGTGCCGGAAGTGGTGTTGGATAATGCGGTGTCGAACAAATTTACCGTCATCGAAATATCGGGCCTCGACCGGCCGGGCCTGCTCTATGAACTCACCACGATGCTGGGGAAACTCAACCTGAACATCGCATCCGCGCATATTGCGACCTTTGGCGAGAAGGCGGTCGACGTGTTCTACGTGACCGATCTGACCGGCGGAAAAGTAGGCCATACCGCACGGCAGGCGACGATTACCCGGACCTTGCTCGATCTTTTCGGAGCACGTGAGGCCGCCTAACCCGCAAAATCGACCTATTTGTGGGATTGACGTTACAACACCTTGATTTTCCGCATAAGACACCTGATATGCGACAGTGAATTAGCCCTTTTGCATCTTACCGATTGAGTGCCATGACCGACAAGCCTTCGACCGATACCGAATCCGCAGCCCCTGCTTCCAATGAAAAATCGGAAGCCGATATTCTTGCCCTTATCGAAGCACTGAATGTCGAGAATGCAAGCCTGAAGGACAAGGCGTTGCGCACCATGGCGGATATGGAAAATCTCCGCCGCCGGACTGAGAAGGAAGTTGCCGACGCCCGCATCTATGCCGTCACCGCCTTTGCGCGTGATATGCTGAGCGTAGCCGACAATGCCCGCCGTGGCATTGAGAGCATTCCCGCAGATGCGCTTGCAACCGCCGACGGTCCCTTCAAGGCCTTGGTGGAAGGTGTCGAATTGATCGAGCGCGATCTGCTCAAGACGCTCGAACGTCACGGCATCAAGAAGCTCGAGCCACACGGCGCAAAATTTGATCCCAACCTGCATCAGGCCATGTTCGAGGTGGACGATGCAAGCGTTCCGTCCGGCACCGTTACCCAGGTGGTACAAGCGGGCTTCGTGATCGGCGACCGCGTCTTGCGGCCCGCCCTCGTTGGCGTGGCCAAGGGTGGCCCGAAAGGCCCAACGACCGGCGGCGTTAACGCCACGGCCTGAACGATCCCGCTCAGACGGTCGGCTTTGTTACCCGTCTGAGCGTCAGGTTGAGGCGTCCGCCTTCAGGCAGCAATGCGGACGTCCCCGGATAGATACGGCTGATGCCATGAAAGGCCAGCCGTGCCGGACCGCCGAAAACGAGCACATCGCCAGAACGCAATTTGAGCGATTGGACGGGGCCATTGCGCTCCGTCGTTCCTATCCGGAACATGGCCGTATCGCCGAGCGATACAGAAACCACCGGCGCCTCCAGATCCTGTTCATCCTTATCCTGATGAAGGCCCATTTTTGCCGCGGGTCCGTAATAATTAATCAAACATGCTTCGGGATTATCGAAACGCTGGTGTTGTGTATCTGAGCCACTGGCGGGATTACCTGAGTGGCATTTATCCCTATTACTGGCGGATTTATCGAAGCGACTGCGCATAATATGCCATAGACTGAGCATATTTACCGGAATGGGTGGCCATACAGCCCCTGTATCAGGGTGGGTCGACTGGTAGCGATAGCCCGATTTATCCGATACCCAGCCCAAAGATCCGAAGTTCAGCATCTTGACCGAGAACGGTGTTCCCCACCGCGGCAAGACAGGCTGAAACCAGCCTAACACCTTGGCATGGTTCATGATTTCGTCGCGCAATGCCGCTTGTTCTGGCCGGCTGAAGTATTCCGGGTAATAATAAACACCCGGTTGGATGATGATTTCTTCGATCATCCTAATGTTTTATAAAAAAACGTTGCTGCGCCTAATCCGCCGTCGGGCCAAAGCGCAAAATCGGGAATTAAACCTATCTTTTGATAACCGGCCCGAACATATAATCTTTCCGCAGGACTATCGGACGCCGTATCGAGGGTAAGTAGCGTTAAACCGCGCCGTTTAGCTTCACGATCGACCGCTTCCAGCAGCTTTTGACCAATGCCTTTCTGGCGATGGGCCGAATGGACCAGCATTTTAGCCACATCCGCCCGATGCGGCTGGTTCGGCTTCCAGACCGGCTGAAGCTGAACGGTACCAACGGCCCGCCCGTTCTCGATCGCCGCAAACAGCACGAGCTCATCGCGCGCTGCAACCTCGGCAATATCAGTGAAGAACCCGATCGCCTCGGCAAGGCTGAACGGATTCATAAAGCTGACCGACGCGCCCTTATTGACGCAATCTTTCAGGATCAACGCCAATTCGGGGATCCGTTGGCGGGCTTCCTCGCCATCAAGAATGCGAATATCAATCAAGCGGTGAGCACCTTTTTCGTGTCGACGGTCGAGTCCGCCTTCAGCCGATAAACCAGCGGAATACCCGTCTCAAGCTCCATGGAGGGGATGGTTTCCGGCGTCAAACGGTCCAAAATCATCACCAAAGCGCGCAAGGAATTGCCATGTGCGGCCACGATAACCCGTTCGCCGCGCAGCACGCGGGGGAGAATTTCCTTGCAATAATAGGGCAATACGCGCGCAACCGTGTCTTTCAGGCTTTCGCCACCGGGTGGCGGCACATCGTAAGACCGGCGCCAGAGATGGACCTGATCCTCACCCCATTTCGCGCGGGCATCATCTTTGTTGAGCCCTGAAAGATCGCCATAATCGCGCTCGTTCAACGCTTGTTCACGGATGGTAGGCAGATCGCTCTGGCCCAATTCGCCAAGGATCAGGCGGCAGGTATGCTGGGCCCGCGTCAACGCCGAAGTGTATGCAACATCAAAGCTTAAGCCCATCGCCTTCAGGCGTTGGCCAGCCGCGCTCGCCTCCGCAATGCCCTGCGGCGTCAGGTCCGGATCCTTCCAGCCGGTGAACAGGTTTTTGAGGTTCCAATCGCTCTGGCCATGGCGGACGAGGACAAGCAGGCGTTCCATAAAGGGTATCTCCGAAGCAAGCGGGCGTTAAATATCGCCCAAGTTTAACACATCCATCATTGAGTAAAGGCCGGGCTTTTTGCCATGGCCCCAAAGCGCCGCGCGAACGGCACCGCGCGCGAAAATCTCCCGATTTTCCGCCACATGCGACAGCGTAATGCGCTCCGAAGGTCCGGCAAAAATCACGCTATGGTCACCCACAACGGTACCCCCCCGAAGGGCCGCAAAACCGATGGTACCCGGTTCCCGAACGCCCGTATGGCCATCCCGAACGCGAACCGAATGGGCATCATCCAGCACGATCTCGCGCCCCGCTGCTGCGGCCTCACCCAGCAATAAGGCCGTGCCGGACGGCGCATCCACCTTCATTTTATGGTGCATTTCGAGGATTTCGATGTCAAAATCCTCGCCCAGCGTCTTGGCAACCCGTTTCACAAGGGCGGCTAAAAGATTGACGCCAAGGCTCATATTACCCGATCGAACGATAACCGCATGACGGGCGGCAGCTTCCAGTTTGGTTAGATCGTCTGAGCCCATACCGGTCGTCCCCACCACATGCACGATGCGGGCTTGGGCGGCCAAAGCGGCATAATGGGTCGTAGAAGCGGGGGTCGTGAAGTCGATGACGGCGTCGGCTGCCGCAAAAAGGGGCAGCGGATCATCGGTAATATTCACGCCATTTGGGCCAGTATTCGCCAGTAGACCTGAATCTTGCCCAAGCAATGGCGAGCCCTCACGCTCGATTGCCCCCACAAGCGTCGCGCCTTCCGTTTGGTGGATCGTCTCGATCAGCATCCGGCCCATCCGGCCACCGGCTCCGACAACGATGATGCGCTTATTCGCCATGGTATCAGTCTCTTAGCTCAAAAGAGGTTCAATGTTCCATCAACACCAAACGCGATCAAACCCGCCGGGTCAACCAATCGCTGCCCGAATCTCGGCGAAAATGGCATCGGCAGCCAATTTTGGGTCCGCTGCAGCGGTTACAGGCCGCCCAATTACAAGATGATCAGCACCCGCACGGATCGCCTCACCAGGCGTCATAACCCGCTTCTGATCGCCCTTAGATGACCCTGCAGGCCGAATACCGGGTGTAACAAGCGCCATACCGGGTCCAAGCAAAGCGCGCATAGCGCCAACTTCTTCAGGGGAAAGGATTAACCCGTTAATTCCAATCTGCTTGGCCTGAACCGCCCGATGGGCAACAAGATCACGAACACCCATGGCATAGCCTGCCTCGATCAGGTCGTCATCGTTGTAAGACGTCATTACGGTCACGCCAAGAATTTTGAGCGGGCTTCCAGCCTTTCCAGCGAGCGCCGCTTTCATCGTTTGCGGAAAGGCATGAACCGTTAAAAAAGTTGCGCCCAGATCAACCACGCGCGCGGTCGCTTTCTCAACCGTATTGGGAATATCGTGCAATTTCAGGTCTAAAAACACCTTTTTGCCACGCGAAGACAGCTGGCGAACGAGATCAAGGCCACCGGCATATACCAATTCCATGCCGATCTTGTAAAAGCTCACGCTGTCCCCGAGCTGGTCGACAAGAGCTTCGGCCTCACGGACGCTGGGCAGGTCGAGCGCGACGATCATCCGGTCGCGCGGGTCGATAACGGACATGGCTTGCCTTTTCATTTTCTAGGAACACGCTCTGCGATCCCAGATTCGGCAGGCAAAATCAAGCAATGCGCGTAGCGTCGCGATAGGTCCATATCCGAGCAGGCGGTAAGTTTAGCCAAACAGGTGCGGAGCCGTTTGAAATAACACCCGGCGTGGCTCGCGGAATAGGCGAGGTAACGGCATAGGTGAATTGAATGAAGGGCGCTCCGCGTTCCATATAGGCAAACGCATCGCGAAGCAGGCTAATCCGCTCCCTAACGGGTCGCGAATAAAGCGGGAGACCGGAAACAACCGCCGATGCTAATGGAAGCCCAAGCCCATCAAGACAGCGTGCGAGATGATAAGCATCCCCTTGAACGATCTGGACGCCGGGGTAGCGCTGACGCAACAAATCGCAAAAATAATCATTGAATTCAATGAGAACCAATCGCTCCGGCGCTATTCCGTGCTGAAGGAGAGCATGCGTTACGGCGCCGGTACCTGGGCCCAATTCGATCACGAGGCCATCTGCTGTCTCATCCACTTCGCTTGCAACGGCAGCCGCCAAGGCCGCCCCCGATGGAGCAATGGCGCCAATTTCCATCGGGCGATCCATCCAAGCCCTGAAAAAGCGGGCGGCATCATCTATTTCTGCTCTGAAATCCATGAGATTATCAGAGCCCAACAAGCGATCGTCGACAATCCGCTTGATTACGTCATTCGCCGCCACCGGCAAAGAATTCCTTCATCCGATTGAAAAAACCGGCGCTTTCAGGCTGGGTATCTTTCGAGCTTTCCGTTTCAAATTCCTTGAGCAGTTCTTTTTGCCGCGGTGTAAGTTTTTGTGGCGTTTCAACCGACACTTGAATGTATAGATCGCCATGATCCCGCGAACGCAAAACCGGCATGCCCTTGCCGCGCAGCTTGATCTGCTTGCCCGATTGCGTGCCTTCAGGCACCGAGACGGCCTTCATTTCGCCATCCATCATCGGCACACGCAATTCGCCGCCAAGGGCCGCCGTGACCATTGAGATTGGTACGCGGCAATATAAATCGGCCCCATCGCGTTGGAAATAGCGATGCGATTTCACCGAAAGGAAGATATAAAGATCGCCAGAAGGGCCTCCGCGCAGACCACCTTCGCCTTCGCCGGAAAGTCTGATCCGCGTGCCATCTTCGACGCCGGCCGGAATATTAACCGACAAGGTGCGATCGGTCGTAACCCGGCCCGCGCCACGGCATGATGTGCAGGGATCGTCGATCATCTCGCCGCGGCCCTGACATTTCGGGCAGGTCCGTTCGATCGAGAAGAAGCCTTGGCTGGCCCGCACACGGCCATGTCCGCCACAGGTGGAACACGTCTTTGCTTTCGTGCCCGGCTTGGCACCGGTGCCACTGCAAGGCTCACACGTCACAGCCGTTGGAATAGTGAGTGTCTCGGTCTTGCCGTTAAAAGCATCTTCAAGCGAAATTTCGAGATTATAACGCAAATCCGAGCCGCGTTCGCGGCCATCCGAGCGCCGCTGGCCGCGGCCACCGCCGAGTCCACCAAACAAATCCTCAAAAATATCGGACATCGACGAGCCGAAATCACCACTGAATCCGCCGCCGCCGCCACCCTGCTCAAATGCATTATGCCCAAAACGGTCGTAAGCAGCGCGCTTCTGGCCATCCGATAAAATCTGATAAGCCTCGTTTAATTCTTTGAATTTAGCTTCAGCCTCAGAATTTCCGGGATTCTTGTCCGGATGATGCTGCATGGCGAGTTTGCGAAACGCGACCTTCAAATCTGCCTCAGTCGCAGAACGAGCGACTCCAAGAATTTCGTAGTAATCGCGCTTGCTCATACTTGATCCATTATCCACCAGCACATCAAACGCAGAATGCGTTTTTTCACAACGAAACCCGACACGGTGACCGTGCCGGGTTTCTTATCGAAAATGGGGCGCGTTTAGCTCCGCTTCTTCTTGTCGTCTTCGCCAACCTCACGGAAGTCAGCATCAATCACGTCATCCTTGCCATGAGAGTCGTCGTGATGACCTTCATGGCCATCCTCATGATCTGCTCCGCTATCGCCTTGGCCTGCGGCATACATCGCCTCGCCAAGCTTCATAGAGGCCTGCATAAGGTCCGTCGTCCTTGCCTTAATGGTTTCGGGATCTTCCCCTGCAAGGGCGGTTCGGAGTGCTTCAATCGCGCTCTCGATCGCGGACTTATCGCCATCAGAAACCTTGTCACCATGTTCGGAAACCGATTTTTCGGTCGAATGGATCAAGCTTTCCGCCTGGTTTTTGGCTTCGACGAGCTCGCGACGAACCTTGTCCTCACTCGCATGCGCCTCGGCGTCCTTGACCATCTTCTCGATTTCAGCATCTGACAAACCGCCGGAAGCCTGAATACGGATCTGCTGTTCCTTGTTGGTGGCCTTGTCCTTCGCCGTCACATTGACGATGCCGTTGGCGTCGATATCAAAGGTCACCTCGACCTGCGGCACGCCGCGCGGTGCAGGTGGAAGGCCAACCAGATCGAACTGGCCGAGCGCCTTGTTATCGGCCGCCATTTCACGCTCGCCCTGGAAGACGCGAATGGTAACGGCGTTCTGGTTGTCTTCAGCGGTTGAGAAGACCTGGCTCTTCTTGGTTGGAATCGTCGTGTTACGGTCAATCAGGCGCGTAAATACGCCACCAAGCGTCTCAATGCCGAGCGAAAGCGGGGTCACGTCGAGCAGGAGAACATCCTTAACATCGCCCTGAAGCACACCTGCCTGTACTGCTGCACCGATGGCCACGACTTCGTCAGGATTGACGCCCTTATGAGGCTCTTTGCCAAAGAAGTTTTTGACGACTTCCTGTACCTTTGGCATGCGCGTCATTCCGCCGACCAAAATCACTTCGTCGATATCGCCGGCCTTCAAGCCCGCATCCTTCAGCGCCTTTTTGCATGGTTCGATGGTCTTTTGAACGAGATCATCCACCAAGGCTTCGAATTTCGAGCGGGTGAGCTTCAGCGTCAAATGCTTCGGACCAGACGCATCGGCGGTGATATAGGGGAGGTTGATTTCGGTCTGAGCGGCCGAAGAAAGCTCAATCTTGGCCTTTTCAGCGGCTTCTTTCAGGCGCTGAAGAGCGAGCTTGTCCTTTTTGAGGTCAATTCCCTGCTCTTTTTTGAATTCGTCCGCCAAATATTCGACCAGACGCATATCGAAATCTTCACCACCAAGGAACGTATCGCCATTGGTTGATTTTACTTCGAAAACACCATCGCCAATTTCGAGGATCGAAACGTCGAAGGTGCCGCCACCAAGATCATAGACCGCGATCGTGCCGGCCTTTTTCTTGTCCAGGCCATAGGCGAGCGCTGCAGCGGTCGGCTCGTTGATGATACGGAGCACTTCAAGGCCGGCAATCTTGCCGGCATCCTTAGTGGCCTGACGCTGAGCGTCGTTGAAATAGGCAGGAACGGTAATAACGGCCTGCGTTACGCCCGTGCCGAGATAGGCTTCGGCGGTTTCTTTCATTTTTTGAAGAATGAAAGCGGAAATCTGCGACGGCGAATAGGTCGTGCCACGCGCCTTTACCCATGCGTCGCCACTGCCGCCCTTCACGATTTCGTAAGGCACGAGGCCCTTATCTTTTTGCGTCATCGGATCGGCATAGGTGCGACCCACGAGACGCTTGATGGCGAAAAATGTTGCCTCAGGATTGGTTACGGCCTGACGTTTCGCAGGCTGACCAACGAGGCGCTCATCCGAATCCGTGAAAGCCACTACCGAAGGTGTCGTGCGCGCGCCTTCAGCATTTTCAATAACCTTGGGCGTCGAACCATCCATCACTGCGATGCAGGAATTGGTGGTGCCAAGATCGATACCAATAACTTTTGCCATAATACTGCTTCCCCTGTCATAGCGAGATCGCCGGACCCCGAAGGCGGTGCCGACTCTGGTAAAAGGCAGCAAGGTACGCGACCTTCTTGCCTTTTAACGATCTCCAAGATTTCGGGCCGTTGAGCCCGGTTTCGAGGGGTATATAGGGGGGTGTCCCGTGGGCTTCAAGAAGCGTTTAAGCAAGGAAGCCCAAGAATCTACAGTTCTTCCGGGTAGAATTAATCCGAAATGCTCCCCGTCTGTCCGGCTTCCCAGCCAAGAATAGCCTGTTTTCGGGTCAAACCCCAATGATAGCCGGTCAATGAACCGGACTTGCCGATGACGCGGTGGCAAGGAACGACAAACGACACCGGATTGCGCCCAACGGCAGATCCGACAGCGCGCGCGGCGTTTGGCTTGCCCAATTGTTCGGCGATGCTGGAATAGGTCGTTGCCCTGCCGAGCGGAATACGAAGCAACGTTTCCCACACACGCACTTCGAAGTCAGTACCGATAAAGACGATTCGAAGTGGTGTTTCGGGCTTCCAGAGCGCGGGATCGAACGCTCTGGCCGTCATCGGACCTGTTATTTCCTGATCCTGCACGAACAAGGCCTTCGGCCAACGACGCACCATATCAGCAAGTGCTGCGGCGTAATCCCCGTTGTCTACAAAACCCAAACCCGCCAAACCGCGGTCGGTTGCAACTGCAAGCGCTTCGCCGAAGGGCGAGGGATGGTAGCCATACCGCAAAATGAGTCCTTCGCCGCCTGCCTTCCAATCCCCGGGAGACATGGCCTCGTGGGTTACAAAGAGATCATGCAAACGACCCGGTCCCGACAGACCAACTTCATAGGCCGTATCGAGAATGGATGCCGAATCGCGCAAGAGGCCACGGGCATGATCAAGGGTGATTGCCTGTAAAAAGGCTTTTGGCGAAAGCCCAGCCCAACGCCGAAAGACATGATGCAAATGGGGCTCGGACAAGCCAACATGCGTAGCAATGGCTTCCATCGATGGCTGTTCGCGCCAATTTTCAGTGATATAGGCCAAAATTCGACGAACTTTGTCGTAATCGGCGACGGCCTCAGGGGTATAAGTAGGGGCTGTGGGATGGGTCATTGGCGGCTCTGCAGGTAGAGGATGTCCGAAATCTAGCGAACAGTTATGCCTTGTGACACCCGAAACCGATGCTGGATATGATTTTACGAATAAATGGGGCCGCGTTTGGCTTCGCCTAAAGCGCGAGACAGATGGCGAACGAGTTCGGCTTTATCGTCGGGCCCAAGAAAATGGCCGATCGCGACATGATGACCTCGCGATACCAAAGCCAACCGTGTAACGCCGAATTCTTCGTGCTCTTCTAGCACCAACCGCGTCCAAATCGGATTAAAGCGCCATTCGCGGGCTTCACCGGCATGCGAAATTTTGCGCAGAAGCACTTCAAACGGGCTGATGACCACTTCCTCGTGGTCGCGGGCGGCGCGGAAATTCGCTCGAAACGCAAAATAGAGCAGCAGCACATCAAGCCCATAGAAGCCCGCCACCGGCCAAAAGCCCAATATCACAAAGGGTATGCTCGCAAACGCACCGGCGCCCGCCACAAGCGCCATGACCAGCCGGAAACCGCTGATCTTAAGCGAACGGTGAGGCCGGAGTACGGTTTGGAACAAAGGAAAATCGGTCGCGTCCATCCTGCGGTTGCCCGTTGCTGCTTGCCGGTTGCGATAAAACGCCCTTATATCCTTGGCATCATGACAACAAAACCGCTCCCCGTCATCAAGCCCCTGAGGCGAAAAGCCGCTGCCCCTAAGCCGCTCTCGAAGGCGGATATTGCCGAAGTGTTCCGCCGCTTTGCCACAATCGACCCTGAGCCCAAGGGCGAACTTGAACACGTCAACCCTTATACCCTGCTCGTTGCTGTCGTTTTATCCGCGCAAGCCACCGATTCAGGCGTGAACAAGGCCACGCGGGCTTTGTTCAAAATTGCGGATACACCTGAAAAAATGCTGGCTTTAGGCGAGGATAAGGTACGCGAGCACATCAAAACCATCGGGTTGTTTCGCAATAAAGCCAAAAATGTGATGGCGCTGTCCGAGGCGCTCATTGCTCACCATGGCAGTGCAGTGCCGGAGGATCGGGAAGCCTTACAGGCGTTGCCGGGAGTTGGACGAAAAACCGCCAATGTTGTGCTGAATATGGCCTTTGGTTGGCCCACAATGGCAGTGGACACCCATGTTTTTCGAGTTTCGAACCGAATACCGCTGGCGCTTGGAAAGACGCCCGAGGCGGTCGAAAAGGGGCTGGAAGCCGTCATTCCCAAAGAATTTGGGCTGCATGCCCATCATTGGCTTATTCTGCATGGCCGTTACGTGTGCAAAGCACGCAAGCCGGAATGCTGGCGGTGTCCGGTGGCAGAACTTTGCCGATTTGAACCTAAAACAGCTGCGCCGGGCGGTTAAGCCCCTAACAAGCCTGTTGATACGGGTTGTTTCCGGAACAAGCCGATTCTATACCGAGCATCAAGCGTGGGTGGGATCGAATCGACCACCCGCTTTGTTTTCCGCGTAAGCCGTTATTATGGCGGTTTTTTTAAAATTCTGGTTCTGGGACCCGCGTGCCTTATGGCCACTCTGTATCATTCTCCTTTCTGTCCGCATTCCCGTTTCATCCGATTGGTTCTGGGTGAACTGGGTTTCGCCGTTACGCTGATCGAAGAACGCGTTTGGGAACGTCGGCGCGAATTCCTTCTTTTGAACCCTGCGGCAACGACGCCGGTGTTTGTCGAGGAACAAACCGGACCCCTGCCCGGCGCCGGAGTCATTGCAGAATACCTTGATGAAACAAGGGGTTTAGCGCTGGGTGAACATCGGTTTTTACCAGACAGTCCGCTTGAACGGGCCGAGGTACGGCGGTTGCTCGATTGGTTCAATGGCAAGATGTTCGATGAGGTAACGGGTTACCTTGTTACCGAGAAAATCAACAAGCGCTTTATGAGCGCCGAGCAGGGCGGCGGCGCGCCGGATATGGGGGCCATTCGTGCCGCCCGCAACAATGTGCGGTACCATTTGGTCTATATCGACTATCTGATGGCCCATCAAAATTGGTTGGGCGGCAATCGACTGACCTATGCCGACCTTGCAGCGGCGGCACAATTGTCGGTAGCTGACTATCTCGGCGACGTGCCGTGGTCCGCAAACGAACCTGCAAAGGCTTGGTATCAAAAGATAAAATCGCGCCCATCGTTCCGTCCCTTGCTCGCTGACCGGGTGCCGGGAATGGATCCTTCGGCGCATTATTCGGACCTCGATTTCTGACGCCCGGAGCCCTCAAACAGGCGCTGGTCGCTCGCGCTCAAGCGGAGGGTTTTTCTGCTGTCAGGGTCACCACGCCCGACGCTATTCCTGATGCCCTTCAACACCTTAGGGCCTATCTTGATGCCGGCTACCACGGCACGATGGATTGGATGGAGACGAGGGTCGAAGAGCGGGCATCGCCTTTAAAGCTTTGGGGTGAAGTAAAAAGCATCCTTATGCTTGGGATGTCTTACGCACCCGACTTTAACCCTATGGATATTCTTGAAAAAGGCGATTTAGGGGCGATCTCGGTCTATGCCCGATCCCGCGATTACCATGACGTTATTAAAGGCAAACTCAAGCATGTCGCCCAAACTTTGCTAAATAGCGCCAGTGCCGAGATCAATAACGCCAGTGCTGTGCTTAATAGCGCCAGTGGTCCAATCGATAAGTCCAGTTCACCATTTATGGTACCCTCCGTCAAAGTGTTTGTCGACACAGCACCGGTAATGGAAAAGCCATTGGCGGCGGCGGCCGGGCTAGGCTGGCAGGGCAAGCACACCGTTCTGGTTTCGCGCGACCATGGCAGCTGGTTGTTTCTCGGAGCGATCTTCACGACCATCGCCTTGCCGCCCGACGAGCCGGAAGCAGACCATTGCGGCAGCTGCACGCGCTGCCTTTCGATCTGCCCGACAAATGCCTTCCCCGCACCCTACCAGCTCGATTCTCGCAAATGCATCGCCTATCTGACGATTGAACATCAGGGGCCGATAGACCGTTCGCTTCGTCCGCTGATGGGCAACCGGATTTTTGGCTGCGATGATTGCCTCGCCGTTTGCCCATGGAACAAATTTGCAGTTGCCACGCAAGAAGCCAAACTGATGGCGCGTGATGAATTTGCCGCGCCAAAATTGGCTGACCTTGTGCAGCTCGATGATGCCGCCTTCAGGCTCCGATTTGCCGGCACACCGGTGAAGCGGACGGGACGGGATCGATTTATCCGCAATGTGCTGATCGCCATCGGCAATTCGAAGGATTCCTCGCTGGCTTATGACGCCGAACGCCTTCTGGACGATGATTCTCCACTTGTGCGGGGTGCCGCTGTCTGGGCGCTGTCGCGTTTGCTGCCCGACGGGCAATTTACCCGCTTGCGCAATGTCCATAGGATGCGGGAAGCGGATGCTGGGGTGATGGCCGAATGGCAGGCTGAGGTTGCAGACCTATGAAACTTGTTATCTTTGGATTGGGATTTACGTCGGAAGCCTTTTTGCGCTTTGCTGGCGAGCGGTTTTCATCCGTTGTGGCGACGGTTCGGACTCCTGAAAAGGCAGCACAGAAAACAAGGCCCGGCTGCGAGGTGGTGGTGTTGAATGCCGACCATGCCGATCCAAAAATTGCCAAGGCGCTGAACGAGGCCGATGCGGTGCTGATTTCCGCCGGGCCGGATGAGGCGGGTGATCCGGTATTACGGCGGTTTTCACGCGAGATTGAAAATTCGCCTTCGATCCATTGGATCGGCTATCTTTCCACCATCGGCGTTTATGGTGATGCCGACGGGGGCTGGGTCGATGAGAGCGTTCCGCCGCGCCCGAGCCATGCCCGCACCCTGCGTCGCGTCGAGGTGGAAAAAGCATGGCTCGCGCTTGGTGCGCGTAGCGGCAAGCCGACGCAGATTTTCCGGCTGGCCGGCATTTATGGACCGGGGCGAAACCCGATTATCAATCTCGACCAACGGGCCCAACGCGTGATCAAAAAGGGCCAAGTGTTCAACCGCATCCATGTCGACGATATTGCCCAAACGCTGCTGGCCTCGATGGATCGGCCGCGGAATGGAGCCATCTACAATGTCTCCGATAATGAACCCGCACCGCCGCAGGACGTGTTGCTCTTCGCCGCTGAAAGAACTGGGCGTGAGCCTCCGCCCGAAGTGCCCTTCGAGCAGGCGGTGATGAGTGAGATGGCGCGGAGCTTTTACGCCGATAATAAGAGGGTTTCAAACCGCCTGATCCGCGACGAATTGGGGGTTATGCTGCACTTCCCGACCTATCGGGAGGGCGTGAATGCATTGGTTGAGGCGGGCGAAGGCCAATTGGCCCCTTAACGAAAAAACGCCGCCAACAGCGCCTTCATCGTCTCACCCGCTTCGGCCGCTACACTTTTCGTCTCGCTATGCGAGGGGGCGCCACCAAACAGGCCGGCGCCGTAATTCGTTACCATTGAAAGAGCGGCAACGCGCAAGCCCATCAAGCGAGCCAAGATCACCTCGGGCACCGTAGACATACCGACCAGCGTGGCACCGAGCATTTTTGAAGCACGGATTTCGGCGGGTGTTTCGAAACTTGGGCCGGGGAACCAGTGATAGACGCCCTCGGTAAGGATCATGCCGGTTCGCGCGGCGGCCGCTTGCAAGGCACCCCGCAATTCGGGGTCATAGGCGTCCACCATCGGGACAAAGCGACGATCATCGGCCATGCCAATGAGGGGATTTACACCGGACAGGTTGATATGATCTGCGATCAAAGCAAGGGAGCCGGGTGGCACATCCTCCCGCAGCGAGCCGGCGGCATTGGTGAGAATGAGCTTCTGGATGCCCAGCGCTGCCATCGCTTCCATCGGCGCGCGCATGATAGCGGCGTTGCCATCTTCATAATAATGCGCGCGGCCTTGCATGACGAACACGCGCACAGCACCGATCCGTCCGGCCACGACTTGCGCCGAATGACCGGAAACCTGCCCGCCGGGAAATCCGGGAAGTTGCGCATAGGGAACGATAACCGGTTGCTCGACGAGATCGGCAAGAGGACCAAGCCCCGTCCCCAGCACGAGGCCATAGTCGAAAGGACCATCGACGCCCCATTTTTTAAGGTTGGCAAGCGCTTCGGCGACAGGAGATTTCATGCCAGATGGAGACTTCATGCTAAATTCCTGGGCCCGAAGGCGTGCGGCAGAAGCTCATCCATTGAATGGGTGATGACGCTACCCTTGACGCTATCGCGCAGGTGAACGCGGGTCGATCCTTCCGAAAATTCAAAAATCCGCTGACGGCAGGCCCCGCACGGATAACAGGGGTTGCTTTTGACGCCAACAATCGCGATCTCGGCAATTCTGGTTTCACCAGCTGCAACCATCATGGCAATGGCCCCAGCTTCGGCACAAGAGCCTACCGGATAGGCCGCGTTCTCGACATTGCAGCCGGAAAAGACCACCCCCGAGGCTCCGCGAATAGCAGCACCCACGGCAAAATGGGAATAGGGTGCGTAGGCGTTTTGAGCGGCGGCATCGGCCGCATCAAAGAGGGCTTTAAGGGCAGTATCCATGAGGATCGATCTGGCTTTCCGGCGCGGTGGATGAGGAGATGAAGTGTCTCACGCGACGCCCCTTATTGGCAAATTGAACCAAAGCGCTTTATGCTTCGCCACTGCAAATCGAAGGAAAGACCTGTCGCATGGCCCGTTTTAAAATGGCGCTGATCGCGCATGACCAGATGAAGAACCGCATGGTGGAGTGGGCCGAAAAGCACCGCGCCCAATTAGAGCTATGCGACATCGTGGCAACCGGCACCACCGGCACCCGCATTTTGGAGCGCTGCCCGGAGCTGACCATCGAGCGGATGAAAAGCGGACCGCTTGGTGGCGATCAGCAAATTGGTGCCCTGATTGCAGAAGGCAAAATTGACGGGCTGGTCTTTTTTGTCGACCCGCTCTCGCCCCACCCGCATGATGTGGATGTGAAGGCATTGACCCGTTTGGCTTTGGTGTATGACATCCCGATGGCATGCAATCCGGCAACCGCCGAGTTGCTGGTAGCGGGGTATAGGGCGACGCATTGAGGGGTGTGCTCTTAACTGCGTCGGGATTTGTGATCGGGTATGGCAGCGAGTGGACCAAGCAAGTTGGTCTCAATATGATCGCTACCACATGGGGCCCGTCCCAGCACCATCAGCTGGGTTGCTTCGCTCATCGCTCGCAATGACGGTTGGGATTAGCCCAACCTTACATCGTTGCCCCAATCGTCCATGGCACGAACTCGGCATCGCCATAGCCCATTTCTTCGGATTTCGAGCGGGTGCCGGAGGCGACCTCCAAGATTTTGGCGAAAATTTCTTTGCCCTTATCCTCAATCGACACGCCATCCAGAATGTCCCCGCAGTTGATGTCCATATCGTCGGTCATCTTGCGGTAAACTTCGGAATTGGTCGCGAGCTTGATCGAAGGCGTGGGCTTGCAGCCATAGGCCGAGCCGCGGCCTGTCGTGAAGCACAGAATATTGGCGCCACCTGCCACCTGCCCCGTTGCCGAGACGGGATCATAGCCGGGGGTGTCCATGAACACGAAGCCCTTGGCGTCGACCTTTTCGGCATATTCATAAACGCCGGTCATCGTCGTCGTGCCGCCCTTGGCCGCTGCGCCGAGGGACTTTTCCAAAATGGTGGTGAGCCCGCCGAGCTTGTTGCCCGGTGACGGATTGTTGTTCATCTCCATCTTGTTGCGGCGCGTGTAGTCTTCCCACCAATGGATACGGTCGACGAGTTTTTCGCCGATGGCTTTGCTGGCCGCACGCCGCGTGAGGAGATGCTCAGCGCCGTAAATTTCCGGTGTCTCGGAGAGAATAGCCGTGCCGCCATGGCGGACAAGTTCATCAACCGCTGCGCCAAGCGCCGGGTTGGCGGTGATGCCGGAATAGCCATCCGACCCGCCGCATTGCAGAGCGAGCATCAATTCGGAAGCGGGGATCGTTTCGCGCTTGGCTTTGTTGGCAATCGGCAACATGGTTTTGACCGCATCCACACCGGCAGCGACCGTCTTTTTCGTACCGCCCGTTTCCTGAATGGTCATGGTGCGGAACGTGTCGCTCTCGACGATGTTATAGGCTTCTTTCCAGCGTCCGATCTGGAAGCCTTCGCAACCGAGGCCGACCATCAGCACGCCCGCGACATTCGGGTTGGTGGCATAACCCCATTGGGTGCGCTTCAAGACTTCGTAGCCTTCGCCCTTCACGTCAATGGCACAACCGCCACCTTGCACCAGCGGGATGATCCCATCAATGCCGGGATAATCGTTTAACAGGCCCGAACGGTTCATCTCTTCGGCAATAAAGCGCGCCACCGAGGCCGAGCAGTTCACCGAGGTGAGGATGGCGATATAATTGCGGGTACCGACCGAACCGTTGGCGCGGCGGAAGCCTTCAAAAGTCGCCTGCTGGCTGACGGACAAAATGTCTTCTTTGCGGGCATCTTCGGCAAAGCGATAATCGCGCTCGAAATCATGCATCACGACATTGTGCTCGTGCACCCATTCGCCCGGCTCGATGCCATTCAATGAAAAACCGATGATCTGGCCGAATTTGATGATCGGCTCGCCCGCTGCCATCGCCGAAATGGCCATTTTATGGCCGCGCGGAACGCGGACCTTGGCCGTAGCGCCATGAATAATGGCTCCCGGCTCAATCGGATCGACGGCGGTGACAACGGTATCAGCCGCATTCAACCGGACAAAACGGGGCGAATTGGCAACAGGGGCGTTCATGGCGTTCTCCGAAATAAATAAGGCCGATTGATTTTTGATTGTATGGCCGATCCCTATCGTGGGCGAAGCAGCCGATTTTCGCAAGGTTTTCAAACATCCATTTGCTGCATAGCTGCCAAAGCCTTGCATCGCGTCGAAAAGATCGCAATTGTCGAAGTTGAAAATCAAGAATCGCTTGGGAAGGATCACATGATGACAGCCATAACCCTTACGCCTGCAAACACATTGCCCGAAGACGGCTATTCTGGCGCGCTTGCCGGCCGTGTTTTCAGACCCGATGTGGAGGGTCCTTCGGTTGTTGCGATCCGCGCCGAGGGCGTTTTTGACATTTCGGCCCATTTCCCGACGATGAGCGAGCTTTGCGAACAGACCGATCCTGCCGCGGCCCTACACGCCGCTAAGGGTGAGCATCTTGGCTCGCTTGAAGCGATTTTGGCCAACACCCCGCCCGACAACCGCGACGCCAGAAAGCCATGGCTGATTGCGCCGAACGATGTGCAGGCGATCAAGGCGGCCGGCGTGACCTTTGCCGTCTCGATGCTCGAACGCGTGATCGAGGAAAAAGCCCGCGGCGATTTTCAGGCTGCCGCCAAGCTTCGTACCGATATTACGGCGCTGATCGGGGATGATCTGTCCAAGCTAAAGCCCGGCTCGCCCGAAGCCATGCAGCTCAAGGAAGTGCTGATCGCGCAAGGCGCGTGGAGCCAATATCTTGAAGTCGGCATCGGGCCTGACGCGGAAATTTTCACCAAGGCACCACCGATGTCGGCGGTTGGAACAGGCGCGGATGCGGGCCTTCACCCGATGTCGACCTGGAACAATCCGGAACCGGAAGTGGTGATTGTGGTGGCCTCCACCGGCAAGATTATCGGCGGCATGCTCGGCAATGACGTCAATTTGCGCGATGTCGAAGGCCGCTCTGGCCTCTTGCTCGGCAAAGCCAAAGACAACAATGCGTCGGCGGTGACGGGTCCCTTTATCCGCTTCTTCGACGGCCATTTCACGCTCGACGATTTACGCCAAGCGGTTGTGACGCTGCGCGTTGAGGGGCCTGATGGCTTCTCGCTCGAAGGCTCGTCCTCGCTCGTCAAAATCAGCCGCGATCTGGCCGATCTTTCTGCGCAGATGCTGGGCAAGCACCACCAATATCCCGATGGCGCTATTCTTTACACCGGCACGATGTATTCGCCGATCAAGGACCGTGACGCGCCGGGCAAGGGCTTTACCCATAAAATGGGCGATATTGTAACCGTCTCGACGCCGAAGCTCGGGGCCATCGTGAGCCGGATGCAATCGGCCTATGATTGCCCGCCATGGACGTTTGGAACCTCGCAATTGATACGCAATCTGGCCAAGCGGGGCCTGATCTAGCTGTTCACCTGACAAAAATCTGCTATCGAACTCCCAGCCTTTTTTCGCGTGTTTTTTAAGGATCCTGACTCATGACCGAACAGTTCAAAAATCTTATCGCTGGCGAATGGGTCGAAGGCTCGTCTGTCTCGATCAACATCAACCCGTCCGACACCAATGATGTGGTCGGCCATTTCGCCCGTGCGTCCAAGGAGCAGGCTGAACAGGCGATTGCTGCAGCGAAAGCGGCGTTTCCGGCTTGGTCGCGCACCACGCCGCAAGAGCGTTACGAGATTTTGAAGAAGGCGTCGGACGAGATTTTGGCGCGCAAGGACGAGCTCGGCAAATTGCTCTCCCGCGAAGAAGGCAAGACCTTGCCGGAAGGCATTGGCGAGGCCACCCGCGCCGGTCAGATTTTTGCGTTTTTCGCCGGTGAGGCGCTGCGCCTGATGGGCGAGACGGTGCCGAGCGTGCGTCCGGGTGTCGGCGTCGAGATGACGCGCGAAGCCGTTGGCGTGATTGGTATGATCACGCCGTGGAACTTCCCGATTGCCATTCCGGCCTGGAAAATCGCCCCCGCACTCGCGCATGGCAACACGATTGTGTTCAAGCCTGCTGATCTCGTTCCGGGTTCGGCGTGGGCGATTGTCGATATTTTGAACCGCGCAGGATTGCCGAAGGGCGTGCTGAACCTTGTCATGGGTCGCGGCTCGGAAGTAGGCCAGGTCATCCTCAACCATAAGGATGTCAACGCCATCACCTTCACGGGTTCGGTTGGTACCGGCCGTAAGGTTGCGGAAGCAGCCATTGCGTCGTCGCCGATGAAAAAGATGCAGCTTGAGATGGGCGGCAAAAATCCGCTCGTTGTGCTCAACGATGCCGATCTTAAAACCGCCGTTGAAGCCGCCGTGAATGGCGCGTTCTTCTCGACCGGCCAACGTTGCACCGCGTCTTCGCGCCTGATTGTTGAAGAAGGCATCCATGATGCGTTCGTGACGGCGCTTGCCGAGCGGCTGAAGGGGCTCTCCGTTGATAACGCGCTGAAAGCTGGCACGCATATCGGCCCGGTCGTCGACCAGAGCCAGCTTGATCAGGATCTTTCCTATATCGCGCTGGGTCAGAAGGAAGGCGCGACGCTCGCTTGGGGCGGCGAATTATTGAACCGCGAAACCCCCGGCTTCTATCTCCAGCCGGCTTTGTTTACCGGCGTCGAAAATTCGATGCGCATTGCGCGCGAAGAGATTTTTGGCCCCGTAGGCGTGGTCATCAAGGTGAAGTCGTATGACGAGGCGCTGGCGGTTTCCAACGATACGGAATTCGGGCTGTCGGCAGGCATCTGCACCTCTAGCCTGAAATATGCCACGCATTTCAAGCGCAATTCGGAAGCGGGCATGGTGATGGTCAATCTACCCACCGCAGGTGTGGATTATCATGTGCCGTTTGGTGGCCGTAAGGGTTCCAGCTATGGCTCGCGCGAGCAGGGTTCCTATGCCAAGGAATTCTTCACCACCGTGAAAACGGCTTATACGTTTGCGGGCTGAACCATGTCATCGCATCTGCTTGTAATGGGCGAAACCCTCGTCGACCTCGTGCCCGGACCAAAGGGGCGCGAGGCGGTGTTGGGCGGCTCGCCCTATAATGTGGCGATCGGGCTTGGGCGCTTGGGCGCGAGCGTGGGTATTGCCAGCTCGCTTTCAACCGATGCCGACGGGCAACGCTTTAAGGCCGCGCTGACGGCGGATGGCGTTGATCTGAGCTATGTCGCCTATTCCGACGCGCAAAGCCCGACGGCTTTGGTGGAAGAAGGCACGACCGAGAGCGGGCCGCGTTATGTCTTCACGCTAGCGGGGACGGCGTTTGATGTGCCGCCCGCTTTGCCGCTGAGCTGGCCCGATGAGTTGCGGCATATCCATGTCGGCTCATTCTCAACCTTGGTGCCTCCGATGGCAGGCGCGGTGTATGACGCCTTGCTGGACGCCAATGGGCATCGCACCACGAGTTATGATCCCAATATCCGCCCGATGATCACGCCCGACAAAGCCAAAGCGCGCGCGGATGTCGAAAAGCTTGTGGCGCTCGTTGATCTGGTGAAGGCAAGCGAAGAGGATATGGAGTGGCTATATCCGGATGTCGCGCCGCAAGACGCCATCAAGGCCTGGTTAAAGCGCGGGCCGAAGCTGGCTGTGCTCACACGCGGTGCCAAGGGCGCGGAAGCCTTTACGACAACAGGCCATCTCAGCGTACCGGCACCTGTGATCAAAGTGCAGGATACGGTGGGTGCGGGCGATAGCCTGATGTCATCGCTGCTGTTTGCGATGGACCGTGACGGCGCGCTGGGCGAAGGGCATACGGCGTGGACGCCGGCGTCCATCGAACAATGGCTCGCGTTCGCAGTGCGGGCTTCGGCCTATACCTGCACGCAAAAGGGCTCTAACCCGCCAAGACTGTCCGATTTGGGTTAAGCTCACTTCTCGACAAAGGCCCGCTCGACAACATAGGTGCCGGGCTGGCCGCTATTGCCCTCGACAAAACCGCGCGCCTTCAAAATCGTGGCGAGATCCGAGTTCAGCCCCTGATTGCCGCAGATCATTACACGGTCTTCATCGGGGTTGAGCGCGGGTAGGCCGATATCATCGGTAAGCATGTTTTGCTCGATCAGATCGGTAATCCGCCCGCGATTGCGGAACGGCTCGCGGGTAACGGTTGGATAATAGACGAGCTTTTCGCGCACATAATCGCCCAAAAACTCGTCTTCCGGCAATTCCTTCTCGATCATGTCGGCATAAGCGAGTTCGGCTACTTCGCGGGTGCCGTGGACCAGCACGACTTTCTCATAATGCTCATAGGTTTCCGGATCGCGGATCAGGCTGAGGAAGGGCGCCAAGCCCGTGCCCGTGCCCAAAAGATAGAGGCGTTTGCCGGGCAGGAGATTGTCGATCAGCAGCGTGCCCGTCGCCTTCTGGCCGACAATGATTTTATCCCCCGGCACGATATGCAAAAGACGCGAGGTTAACGGACCATCGGGAACCTTGATCGAAAAGAATTCGAGCTCGTCGGAGAAATTCGGGCTGGCAATAGAGTAGGCGCGCAGCAGGGGCTTGCCATCCACCGGCAGGCCAATCATCGAGAATTGGCCATTGCGAAACCGGAAAGACCGGCTGCGGGTGGTGGTGAAACTGAACAGATGATCGGTCCAGTGATGTACGCTGGTCACCGTCTCTTCTTCAAATGCGCTCATGATATGCCGTCCAACTTTTCTCAAAGCCCGTTTATCAGCCGATTTCGTGAGGCTGAGACATAGCTGCATAATAACCTTTTTACAATGTATTTTTATAAAATTTACATTTAAAAATGTTTATTATGCAGCTGAACGATCCTTGAACCCGTTGAAGAATGTCGCCCTTGATCTCAATCAATATCTTAATCGGTCTTTGGTTGGGTATCCGGCTTGAAGGATCGTGCAAACCAATCCGCGGCCAAGCGGGCGACATCGTCCAGCGCACCCGGCTCCTCAAACAGATGCGACGCACCGGGTACCACCACAAGGCGGGACTTGGCATTCAAGGCAGCAAGCGCTTGTTGGTTTAACGCTAACACATCCTGATCGTGCGAACCGACAATCAGCAGGGTTGGTGCACGCACCGTATGCAAATCATGCATCGCAAGATCAGGCCGCCCGCCGCGTGAAACCACGGCTGCGACCAGATCAGGCTGGCGGGCCGCGACGATGAGCGCGGCTGCGGCCCCCGTACTGGCTCCGAAATAGGCGATTTTGCGGCTGGGTAACCCATCATGCGCCGAAGCCCACAGGCCGATCTCGGCGAGCCTTCCGGCCAGAAGCGAAATATCAAACCGCAAATGGCGCGTCACGCGGTCGATCTCCTCTTCCTCGGGCGTCAAGAGATCAACCAGAAGCGTTGCGAGGCCATCGTCTTGCAGGCGCTCGGCCACTTGCTGGTTGCGCGGGCTAAAGCGACTGCTGCCGCTGCCATGCGCGAAAACGACCATACCGATGGACCTATCCGGCACAACGAGATCCCCCGACAGCATGAATTGATCAACCGGAATGGTGGCCAACGCGCGGATCATAGGCCAGCCCCTTGGTGATAGAGCCGCGAGCCCACGCCGTTGAGCGGAACCCAACGGTCGCCGTCTTTATGATAGGCACGTTTGACGGCCGCCCACGCCACGCGGTTGGCCGCCGCCTCGCGTGTGCCGCCAAAATGACGCTTCTCGGGATCGGCATACCGGTCATAGGCGTGGTTGAAGGCTTCGCGAAAAATGCTCTGCGCATGATCGGGCAGATGGTTGCGGACGCGATCCGGCAAATCGGCATTACTCGCATAGGGCATGGTTTATCCTCCTTTGATGTTTGTCTTTTTATTTGCTTCGGCGCCGGTTCAGAGACCGGTCGGATAGCTCTCGGCCAGATCACCAACGGGGCTACGCAGCATTATTTCATCGAGCGGTTTGAGCGCCGAGGTACGGTCGATGTGAACCAAGGCATCAAATTGCTGCGGCAGCGAGGCAAAGAAATAATGGCTGCGCCGCTCCGTCTCCGGCAGGTACAAAACGCCAATTGCACGCTGCAAACGCGACAGGCTGAGATGCGGTGCGAGTGCAAAATTGCTGCGCAGCAAAAGTGCAAAAGAATCGAGCCCGCAAGCGTGGAAAAGTCCTTCATAGGTTTCCCGACTGGGCGATAAAATCGTCTTGGTTTCCGGTTCGCCATCCCAATGCGAGGCAGCCGTTACGGTGCCCCGCGCCGTTGAAAATCCAATCAGCCGCGTGTCATGTTCGCCATGTTGCTCACGGACGAGCTGGCCCAAAGTGACTTCGCCTGCGGTGCCCATCTCGGTCGCGCGTGCATCGCCGATATGGGAATTATGCGCCCAGACAATCAGCTTCGCCCGCTCATTGCGCGCGTTGGAAAGATGTCCCGCAATAGCATCCAGCGTGCTGGTCATGTGCCGGTCGCGAATATTCCAGGACGAGGCGCGGTTGGAAAACATCGAGCGGTAATAATGCTCGGCCCCGATCACCGCACGAGCATTCTGTTCGGCCGAGAAAAAGGCTTCCGGACTCGTGCCCGAATTGTGCTTGCTATAATCGGCCACGCGTTTTTGCAGCGCGGCCAACTCGCGAACAACATCGTCTTCGCATGAGCGCGCCGCACCTGTGACCGCGCGCAGACCGTAATCTTGCGGATGATCGGCATTGTGGTGATCGAAGCAACCATAATGCTGCCTTGCGCGATCGGCGGCTGGCGGATCGACGCGGTCCAAATAGGTGATGACCGCCTCAATCGAGGCGTTCAACGAATAAAGATCAAGCCCGTAAAACCCCGCGCGCTGCGGGGCCGGACGTTTGCCATTTTCATCGCGGAGCCAATCCAGAAAGCGGGCGGTGACGCCATTGCGCCACATCCAAGACGGGAAGCGCTTGAAGCCCGACAACGCGCTTTCGGCGTCGATGATATGCCGGTCTCCGCGCACATATTCATTGGCGCGAAACGTGTCGGGCCAATCGCCCTCAATGGCCACGGCGGCAAAACCGTGATCGCGGATCAGAACCTTCGAGAGCTCCGCGCGGATGCGGTAAAACTCCTCGGTGCCATGCGTGGCCTCGCCGATCAGCACGAAGCGGGCATCGCCAATCATCTCGATCAGCGGAGCTAAATCCTTCGGCAAATCAGAGAACGGCAAAGCGTGCTGGCGGATTTCGGCGATCAAGGGATTGGCTGTGGTCATGGCTGCGGTTTCCCCTCGGCAATGGCTAGAGCGGGGCCGCGCATCAGCTTGCGGACCTCGTCATCGCTGGTTTGCGAAAAGTCCTCGTAGAACGCGCCTACGCCATAAAACGGATCGCCGATTACGGCGGTCACCATCTCGTCAGCAGCCCCTGCGAGCATTTCATGGGTGGTAAAGGGGGCAACCGGCAGCGCGACTGTGATGGGAGAGGCACCAAGCCGGCGGGCGGCACGAATGGCGGCCAACATATTGGCACCGGTGGCTGCGCCATCATCCACCAGAATGACCGGCTTATTGCGCAGCATTAAAGGTGGTCGATCACCACGATAGAGCTTTTCACGGCGCAAAAGCTCGTGCTCTTCGCGCGCGATTATCTCGTCAATCACCGCTTGTGAGATGCCGAGTGAGCGAGTGATGTCATCGTTCATGACGCGAACGCCGCCGCTTGCAATCGCGCCCATGGCGAGCTCTTCGTGACCCGGCACGCCAAGCTTGCGCACCAGCATCACGTCCAATGGCAGATGCAGCGCTTGGGCGATTTCATAGGCCACCGGAACACCACCACGCGGCAAAGCCAGCACCCATGCGCCTTCCCGCGACTGGGCCCCTTGCAAACGCTTGGCGAGCACGCGGCCCGCTTCTTTGCGATCCAAAAATGTCATGCCCGGTTCTAGCCGGAGCAGAATTTACGCGCCTTGATGCGGATCAGTTGAGTGCTTTAAAGATGCGCCTGGGCGAGAAGCGGGCAGAGGATAGGCCCGCCTTGGGCCATCTCCACCCGATGGGCGATATTAAGCGCCCGCGCCTCATGGAAACCGGGCACGACAAATTGCATCGCGATGGGTAGGCCGGTGGCCGACAGCGCTGTGGGCAACGAGATGGCGGCAAGATCAAAATAATTCGCAAAGCGCGTGAACACCGCTGGGCTATCATGCTCGGGATGCTCGCCAAGCACAGGCGCAGGCATGGCGGTGGAGGGCATCAGGATGGCATCCACCGTTTCATAGACCTTCGCGATGACGGCTTTCTCGCGCTCTCGGCGCTCAAGATTTTTGGTGTAATCAACCGCCGTGACGCCTTTGCCGCTCAACATACGCACACGGACGGGCGCCCCCAGACGGTTAGGCTCTTCTTCGGCGAGTGGGCCGTAATGGCGATAGGAATCAACCGCCAAAAACATGCCGCAGGGAGCCGCATAATCGGCCAAGCTCATAGGGAAGCGGACCGGCACCAAGGTCGCGCCACCGGCACTGAGCCGCTCCTGCAACGCTTGGTAGGCCCGCTCGGTATCGGGATGAAGCATCACGCCCGTTTCAACCGGCACGCCGATGCGAAGGTGTTGGAAGGGCGCGGCTTGATCAACCGGACCGGGCTGATGGGTGCCGGAGGCATGGCCCAGCAGGACTTCGAACAAGATGGCAGCATCCGCCACCGTCCGTGTCATCGGGCCGATGGTGTCGAGAATATCGGAAAGCGGCAAGACGCCCGTTTTCGGGATCAGGCCTGCGGTTGTTTTCAACCCGACCAGCCCTGAAAAGGAGGAAGGCAGGCGGATGGAGCCGCCCGTATCGGAACCCAATGCACCGGGTACGAGGCCTGCCGCAACCGCTACCGCTGACCCGCTGGAGGACCCCCCCGGCACGCGAGCTTTCGCCAAATCCCACGGGTTATGCGGGGTGCCGACCGTCTCGTTCGAGCCCCAGCCGCCAAACGCATATTCGACGGTCGCGACTTTACCAACCACCACCGCGCCCGCTTGGCGCAGACGGGTGACGACTTTCGCATCCGCTGTCGCAGGGCCCGCATTGTTGCGGGTAAGCGAGCCGCCGCCGGTGCGCAATCCCGCGACATCGATGATGTCCTTGATCGCGAGCGGAATACCGAAAAGCGGGCCTTTCGGTATGCCCAGTTTTGCCAGATGATCGAGATGGCGCGCATCGGCCAAAGCGCGATCCGTATCGACTTTGACAAAGGCTTTGAGTTTGCCGTTCAGCGTTTCAATCCGGTCAAGCGATGACGCAACAGCGGCTTCCGCCGTCAGCCTTCCGGCGTGAAGCTCCGATTGAAATTCGCTGATCGTTAAAGGGGCCTTAGACATGGTTGTTCCTTATTGCGCCAGAAAGCCGCCATCAATCGCAAGCGTGTGGCCCGTGACCATCGCAGCCGCAGGGCTTGCGAGATAGACAATACCGCCCACGACTTCGTCAATCTCGGCGATGCGACCAAGCGGCGTCATCGCGTTCATGCGGGCGAGCAGATCGGGATTATCGGTCAGCGGCTTGATGAAATCCGTCCGCACCCATGTGGGCGCGACCGCATTCACACGCACGCCGGAGGGTGCCCATTCCACCGCCAGCGCGCGGGTGAGGTTGACGACCGCGCCCTTGGTCGCCTGATAGGAGATATTCGGATAAAGCCCGCCCCCCGAAAGCCCCATGATCGAGGCGAGATTGACGATCGCGCCCTGTTTGTTCGCGATCATGTGTCGCGCGGCGCTTCGGGCGCATAAAAACACGCCGGTTAAATTCACCTTCAATACCGCATCCCAATCCGCCACCGACAGATCGACCGACGGCTTGCGGATCGCGAGCCCTGCATTGTTGACCAGCACGTCGAGACTGCCCTCCGCCGCGATGGTTGCCATCGCCGCATCAATCGACGCCTCATCGCCGACATCGACGTGATGGGCTCGAGCACGGTGCCCCTCGGCCTTCAGCATCGCCACCGCATCTTCCGCAGCAGCGAGATCGCGGTCGAGCACATGGACGGCGGCACCTGAGCGGGCGAGGCCTAAAGCCACGCCGCGCCCGATGCCTTTGCCGCCGCCGGTAACAACGGCGACCTGACCTTTGAGCGAAAAGGCCTCAATCGGATCAAAGCCCGCCATGCGATCCGTCACGCCGTTGGGGTTGGTGCAGCAGGGTTTAACAAGCCCGCTGCTTTGAGGTCCGACCAGAGGCCTACGGGAATTTTCACACCCGCATCTGCGACATTGGAAAGTACTTCCTCGGGCTTCACGCCGCCCAGCACGACCGAGACAACAGCGGGATGCGACATCGAGAACCGCAACGCCGCCTGCCGGATCGAGACGCCATGCGACTGGCACACGGCCTCGATTTTGCGGACCCGATCCATGATTTCGGGCGAGGCATTGCCGTAATCGAATTTGGCATTCGGAATCGCGCCGGTGGCGAGAATGCCGGAATTGAAGACGCCGGCGAGCATGATGCCCATTTTCTTTTCCAGCGCCAAAGGCAGGAATTCATCGAGCGCGTTTTGCACGAGCAGCGAATAACGGCCCGCTAGCATGGTGACGTCAAAATCGCCCGCACGGATGAAATTGGTGGCGGTTGAGGATTCATTGATGCCCACGCCGATGGCGCTGATCACCTTCTGGCTGCGCAATTCGTCCAGCGCTTTATAGGCGCCGTCCATCGCTTCCTTGAAGCGGATCGGCGCATCGGTTTCGCCATGCGTCCAAATGTCGCAATCATGGATCAGGACAATATCGAGATGGTCGAGGCCCATGCGGAGAAGCGACTGTTCGATGGAGCGCATCGTGCCATCGCGCGAATAATCAAAGCGTGCGGCGTGCGGGAAGCCGCCGGCAAAACCCGGCGAGATGACATCATCGCGCGCGGCGGCGGGCTTGGCCCAAGGGTCCATCACGCGGCCGATTTTAGTCGACACGATCACCTTGCTGCGATCAGCATGACGCAAGCCAGAGCCGACCCGCGCCTCGGCCAGACCATTGCCGTAATGGGGCGAGGTATCGAACACCGTGACACCCGCTTGATAGGCCGCCTCCACCGTCTTGATCGAGGTTTGCTCGTCGAGCTTGGTGAACAAATCACCCAGCGGGGCGGTGCCAAAGCCTACGACAGAAAACGGCAAAACCGTTCCATTGCGCGCTGTAAAGGTCCGAATATCCATCGTTACTCTCCCTGTATCGTTTGCTTAATCGAGATGAAAAACTTCGCTGATCGGCTTGGCCAGCGGAGCGCCCGTTGCGTCGGTCGCCATGAGATCTTTCATATAATCCCACCAGCGGCGCATCACGGGGTCATGGGGCAGGCTATCCATAGTGTGATTTTCGGGCCGCTCCAGATAGGCGAACAGCACATTCGTTTCCTCATCGAGAAAGATCGAATAGTTGCGAACGCCCGCTTGATGCAGCAGAGCCGACAGCTCCGGCCAGATCGCATCGTGCCGTTTTTTGTATTCGTCCCTCTGGCCGGGATTGAGCAACATTTTGAAGGCATGACGTTGCATCAGCGTTTTCCAGTTATCATGCGGATGACAATCGGTGCCGCAATCGAGATGATCAACAACAGGCCGAGCAGCACATTGATGACGATGCCCGGCACATTCATCAAAGCGAGACCAAAAGTCGAGAGCCCCAGCACGAACACGGCCAGCACAACACCGCCGATGGTGCCGACGCCGCCCGAAATCGCCACGCCGCCCAAAATCACCATGGTGATGATATCAAGCTCCCAGCCAAGCCCGATATTGGGTCGCATCACGCCGATACGCGCGGTCAGCAAGACCGCGCCAAGCCCCGCCAACAGGCCCGAAACGGTAAACAGCGCAAACCGGATCCGGTCCACCCTGATACCTGAAAAACGCGCTGCAACCGGATTGGCTCCGATGGCAAAGAGCTGCCGTCCGATGGCCGTTTTGTGCAGGAACACGCCGAACACACAAGCGAGCAATAGGAAGATGAAGAAGGACAAAGGCACGGGCGGCCAATCAATAAAATAGGTCTGGCCGAGATCGAGATAGGATTGCGGAAAGGTGGAGAGCGCCTGATCGCCCAGCGACACCTGCGTGATGCCGCGGTAAAGCGACATGGTGCCAATCGTAATCACAATCGATGGTACGCCCGAGCGCGTGACCAGGAACCCGTTAAACGCACCGCACACTGTCCCCACTGCAAGTCCCGTCAACACCAGGGCAATTGTGCCATAACCCGCATCGCCCATGAAGCCGATGGCGAGCGAGGACACGGCCAAAATGGCGGCTACCGAAAGATCGATTTCACGCACCAAAATCAACAGCGCCATGACCAACGCCATGATGGCTTTCTCGGAGAAATTATAGGTCGCATCCGCAAGGTTGAACGGATCGAGGAAGTAGGGCGATTTCAGCGTGTTGCCGATAATGACAGCCGCCAGCATCATCACCAGAATGCTTTCCCAGCGCAGCAGGAAGCTCGACAGTTTGCGCGGGGCGCGATCTTCTACCGTGTAGCGCGAGGGGGTGGATGGCGTATCGTGCATCATCGCGCCCTCACCGCTTCGCCTGCGCCGCCGCACGGCGGGCTTCTGGCAGGATGAGTTTGAGGCCACGGCCTTCGGCGCGGGCATTGATGATGACGGCGGTCAAAATAACGGCGCCCGAAATCAGCATCTGCCAGAAGGGCGAGACCTGCATCACCGGCAATGCGTTTACAATCACCCCAACAAACAGCGCACCAAGCAAGGTGCCGGCGACCGTTCCAACACCGCCGCCAATCGACACGCCGCCGATGACACAGGCGGCAATGACGGTGAGTTCATAGCCCGAGGCTATCTCGACATAGGCGACGCCATAGCGTGCCACCCAGAGATAGCCGCTCATGCCCGCCACGGCGCCGGAAATGGCGTAAGCCAGCACCTGCTGGAACGGCAGGCTGATGCCGCAATAACGCGCGGCGACCGGATTACCTCCGACCGCATAAAGCCCGCGTCCCGCACGCGTGAGCGACAGAAAAAACCAGGCCAGCAAGGCCACGATGGCCGCAATCCAGAAGACGCTGGAAAGGCCTAAAAAACCAAGCTTCGGGAAGCCTACAAAGCTCGCGCTCATGTCCGATGTGTTGACCTGCGAGCCGCCGCCAATCACCACAATCATGCCGCGGAAAATCGCCAGCGTGCCAAGCGTGACCACAATCGGCGGAATACGCAACCAGGCGATCAGCGTGCCATTGATCAGGCCGAGGCCACCGCCAAGGGTGAGTGCGACGGCCACATAGACAAAAGCAGGAAGATCGGGAAAGATCTCGTTGAAAATACCGGTCAACATGCCGGTCAGCGCCAGATTGGCGGCGACCGATAAATCAATGCCGCGCGTCAAAATCACCACCATCTGCGCCAGCGCCATCATGAAAAGAAAGGCGGTATCGTTCAACACGCCCGTCGCGTTATCGAGCGTGCCGAAAGCGGGCGCATAAAGGCTGATGCACGTCACCATCAGAGCGATGATCGCGGCCAATACCCATTCGCGGTATTTGAGAAACACGCTCATGCGGCACGCTCCTCGACCGGAGCGCCGGTGGCGGCTGCCACAATCGCTTCCGCGCTCCAAGCGAGCGCACCCGTTCCCATGCCGCGCTCAAAACGCGCCGCGATCCGCCCCTCATGCATGACGATGACACGATCGGACAGACCCATAATCTCGGGCAATTCGGAGCTGATCAAAATCACCGCCAAACCGTCTTCCGCCAGCTCGCCGATGAAATCATGCACGGCGGCTTTGGAGCCGACATCGATGCCCTTGGTCGGCTCATCCAGAATGATGACTTTCGGTTTCGTGGCCAGCCATTTGGCGATGACGACTTTTTGCTGGTTGCCGCCGGATAGCTCGCCAAGCGACTGTTCCCAATGCGCGGCCTTTACCGATAGTCGGCCACCCAGCGCGCGGGCGGCTGATTGCTCGGAAGGACGCGAGAGGAGAAAATTCCGCACATGCCCGGCGAGCGACGCCATGGTGATGTTTTCGCGGATCCCGAGTGGCAAAAAGGCACCCTGCTCCTGTCGGTCTTCCGGCACATAGGAGATGCCGGCGTGAATGGCATCAATCGGCTCGTGAATGGCGAGTTGCTGACCGTTCATTGTAACGCGGCCTGCGGTCGGCTTGCTCATCCCGAACACGGCCTGCATCGCCTCCGAGCGGCCCGCGCCGACAAGGCCATAAAGCCCTAAAATCTCGCCTTTGCGCAGGCTGAGCGAGACATCGGCAAACTCGGTGGCATTCGAGAGCCCGTCAATCTCAAGCACCGTAGCCCCGAGCGGAATATCGCGTTTCGGAAACACCTGATCGATCGGGCGGCCAACCATCATGCGCACAAGGTCGGGCTCGGAGACGTCCCTCGTCATTCCCTCGCCTACTTTTTCGCCGTCACGCAGGCAGACAAAGCGGTCCGAGAGGCGGAAAATTTCATCGAACTTGTGCGAGATGAAAATGATCGCGCGGCCCTCGGCCTTCAATTGCGTGACGATGCGGAATAGTTCATCGATCTCATGGCGCGACAGCGACGCCGTCGGCTCGTCCATGATGATGACATTGGCGTTGTGGCTCAAGGCGCGGGTGATCTCGACCATGTGCTTTTGAGCGACCGAGAGCGTTTTGAGTTTCGCATCCGCATCAAAATCGGCCTCGATACTGGCGAGCAGGGCACGCGCTTTGGCTTTCGTGTCGCGCCAGTCGATCAAATGCCCGCCCGGCATATGGCCCATGAAAATGTTTTCGGCGACGCTCAGCTCGTCAAACATCACCGTTTCTTGATGGATGGCGGCAATGCCAGCACCCCATGAATCGCGCGGCGAGGAAAAATGCTGCGTCTCGCCATTGACCCGTATCTCGCCCCCGTCGGGGATATAGATGCCCGTCAGAATTTTAACGATGGTCGATTTGCCCGCGCCATTCTCACCGATCAGCGCCGTCACCTCGCCCGGATAGAGCGAGAACGAGACGTCATGCAGCGCTCGAACGCCGGGGAAGCTTTTCGAGACATTGGCGAGCGCAAGAATAGGCGAAGTTTCGGTCACGGCAGCCCATCGGGTTAGGCACCATCCGGCGGAAGACGTGTCCCGCCGAATGGCTTTATCCATTTATCTGTCGCTCGAAAGCATCAGAAGATTTTGGCGAATTCTTCAACGTTCGATTTGTTGAACTCGAAGGGTGCGCCCATGGCGGCTTCGCCATCAGCACCAATCGTGGTTTCGCCCTTCTTGCCCATCTTCACGGTCTTGCCGGCGGACGCATCCGCGCCGTTCAGGATGTTGATCAAGATCTCGGTTGCGGAATAGCCATATTCAACCGGATTCCAGATCGCGAAGCTGTCGCACGCGCCCTTCAACACGCCTTCCTTCATCTCAGACGGCAGGCCGAGACCCGTGATGAAGACCTTGCCAATCAAGCCGCCGTCGATAATGGCTTTCGCACCCGCACGAATACCGATGGTGGTTGGCGAAATGACACCCTTCAGATTAGGATGCGCCTTCACCAGCGCCTGCATTTCGCGATAGGATTTGTCGTCCTGATCATCGCCGTAAACGGTCGCGACCAGCGGCATTTTGGCATATTCCGGCTTCTTCCACTCTTCCTTCATCGCGGCGATCCAGGAGTTCTGGTTCGTCATGGTGGAGGCTGCCGAGAGAATGGCGACTTCGCCTTCGCCCTTCAGCGTCTTGGCGATCATCTGCACCTGCTTGGCACCGATCAGAGGCGTGGACGAGGCATTCAAATGCATGATGCGGCCGTCTTTGGCGATGGCCGAGTCAAACGAAATCACCTTGATGCCGCGGGAGGCTGCTTTCTTGCCGACGGGGACCAGCGCATTGGCATCGTTCGCCGACACGATAATACCGTCCACCTTCTGCGCGATGAGCGAGTCGATGATGGCAATCTGGTCTTCGGCGGTGGCTTTGGTTGGCGCGGTATAAATGATTTCATAGCCACCGACTTCGGCAGCGGCTTGCTTGGCGCCGTTGGCGCAGGCGTCAAAATAAGAATTACCAAGATTTTTCACGACCATCGCAATGCGCTTGTTGTCAGCGCGGGCGCGGGTGATGAAAGGCATTGGAAGCGCAATTCCGGCGGCGCCGACAGCAGCAAGCTTCAAAAGCTGACGACGGCTCGTGTTGGTAATATCGTTCATGGTACTTCCTCCGTTTGTATGACCGGCTCATTCTGTGGAGCCGACGTCAAAGCAGAGGCTACTCTTCCCTTTTACGAATGGTCAATCGGTATCTTTTTTACAGCGGCCGCTCAGTCGTCGTCCCCAAAATGTCCGTTTGCTGCGCCCCGATGGCACGCGGTGCAATTGGACGCGCTCTTGACCTTTGGCGCATCAAAGGCATGGCGGGCCAATAATCGGCCGTGAATATGCGTCCAGAAGGGCATTTCGGTGATCCGGGCGGGTATTTGCGTGGCCGCAACATCGCGCAAAATGCGCGGATTGGCGTCAGCGGAATCGGCAGCGTGGCCTTCAAGATAGGCTTTGATCGAGGTCAGCGATTTGGATGACAGGGTTGCATTTTCGCCGAAGTGCTTGTCGAGCGAGCCCAAAATGCGATCCCACGACCGTTTCGGCAGAAATTGCGCCGGATAGGCAATGTGGCAAGCGCTACATTCTTTGACATAGGTCGGATCAGGCGCGGGCGTTGCGGAGGCGACAGGGCCCATCACGAGGAAAGCCATGCCCATGACCGTTGCGATCATACCAAGGGCTGCAAGAATTCTGGGCATCATGGGCTTTCCGATCCAAGGTTAGGTTAGAGGCTGGCCATGAAGGTGATGAAATCACCTTTTTCTTGCGCTGTGCAAGGGCGTCCGACGACGCTTTGGCAATTGCGCGTGAACCATTTTTCGACCTTCTCGGCATCGGTGAAGCGGTCGGGTGTCTTTGAAACGGCCATCGGGGCCAAATCCTTGCCCGCGCGCGTCTGGCCCGATTTGGTCGGATCATTCGTGTGGCAGGTGGTGCAGGACGGCGTTTCCGCCGATGCATCATGCTTGGCCAAGAAAAATGCCTTGCCGCGCTCGGCGGAGAAGCCCGCAAAACTGGCTTGTTCCGATTTGGCCTGAGCGGCATAGGCATCAAGAACCGGCTTTTGGGCCGCGCCGGCATAGGCCAGAGCGGGAATAATCAGGGCGAGGGCCACACCGGCCACAAAACGCATGTTCATTTAAAGGCTCCTTCGGGAATATCGATGTTTTGCGGCGCGAACAGGCCGGCCTTGGCGTCGGAATGGCACGCATTGCACGCGCCCTTGAAACCGACCGGTTTCGACGTGAAGACGCTTGCCGGAATTTCGCGGTGCATCCGCGTCCAGAACCGCGTCGCGGTGAATCGGAGCGGATCATCCGGATTGGCGTTCGCCAAGACATGCGAGATACGCGTATCGAAATGCTCCGCCGAATTAGCGGCAAGATAGCTCGCAATCGCGGCACGGGTAGCTTCAGGCAACGTCGCATCCTCGCCGAAATGCTGGTCGAGATGGCTGATAATGCCATCCCAGAGCTTCGCCGGGCCCATGCTGGGGTGATAGGCAAAATGGCACGAGCCGCATTCTTTGACATAAAGCGGATCAACCGCTGCAACCGGCACCCCGAGGCCGGGGCGGGCGGCCAGACTGGCCACAATTCCGATACCCGAGAGACTGAACAGTGCCAACAGAACCAGCGCAACAAGGGGACGGGCCGCAGCAGGTTTTGGCAAAACGACATCGGAAATGGCGGGTTTATTGCCCGTGATCATCGCTTTGACCAGCTTTTCCTTGCCGACGACCGACTCATAGATCACGCCAGCCAGATGCAGGCTGACGAGTCCGACAAGGCCGAAGGCCAGGGCCTGATGAACCTCTTTCACCAGACCGCCCGTTGCATAGCTCGTCATAAAAGCCAGCGGGCCCTGCTTGAGAATACCGCCGAGCACGACGGTGCCGGTCATGAGGATGAGAGCCAATACGCCCATCAGCGCCAACACCATCGCGCCACCCAGCGGATTATGGCCGAGATAGCGGGTGTGGCGCCCGGCGAGCATATCTTTGGCCCGCGCGATCAGCACGGAGGGGGCAAAAATAAACGTCCGAAAACGCGCAAAGGTCGATCCAGAAAATCCCCAAATGACGCGGAACACGAGGAGATAGGCGATTGCCACGCCCGCAATCAGATGGATCGCAACGGAATCGGGGGAACCGAAAAAGCCCGTCATCGCCGCGACAGACACTGCAACCAGCAGGCTCCAATGAAAGATGCGAACACCAATATCCCATACCCGAACGGGCGGAAGCGGAGATGAAGACGCGATGGGCGACATGGAGGCTTTCGGTAGCGAACAGATTTTGATTCGTATCACATAATTGAACTGTACAATTATAACTACGGCAACATAGTGGCCTAAATGCAAATATTGTCTTTCTTTAATGCACCATTGGGGCGAATGTCCGAAGGGCTTGCCTTTTGAGGGCGTCAATACCCTTATCTGTCATGGGTTTCAGGGTGTATGGATGATGATCATGCGTCATGGATTTCGGATTTTTCACGCCATCGCGCTTGCCGGCACGCTTGCTTTGGCCACGCCCGTATTTGCCGACGCCCTGTCCGACGGCCAGAATGCGCTGATGCAGGGCGATGATGGCGGGGCTATCCGTTTATGGACGCCGCCGGCGACCGAGGGTGATCCCGAGGCGCAGTTCAGGTTGGGCTTGATGTATCTCAGCGGTCGCGGCGTCGCGCCCGATCAAAAAATGGCGGTGCGCTGGCTTCAGATGGCGATCGAAAAGCACCATATCGGCGCCTCGGTTGCCCTTGCCCGGCTGTACATGGATAAAGCAGGCGCGTTCTATGATCCGAAAACAGCCCTTAACCTGCTGCGGGACGTCGCCAACCAGGGTGTCATCGAAGCGCAACGCTATCTTGGCGAGACCTACCGCAAAGGTGGCGATGTGGGCCAGGATTTCGACGAAACACGGCGCTGGTACCGGCTGGCAGCCGCGCAAGGCGATATTGAGGCGCAAGCAGGCCTTGGTGAATTATACCGCTATGGCTACGGCGTCGAGCAGAGCTACCCGCACGCCTATATGTGGTTCAGTCTCGCCGGCAGTGCCGTGACCGACAATATCCCCGAGCGTGTAAAGGCCGCCCGAGCGGCCATCAAAGCGCGCGACGAACTCGAGCGCATGATGTCGCAAGACGATCTCGCCGAGGCGGAAAAATTGGCTCTCGCCTGCTGGCAGGCTAAACTGCAAACCTGCGACTAAACCGTCTTAATAAGCGAGTGCAGCGCCATCCTTGCGGGGATCGGTGCCGACCTGATACGCGCCATCATGCGCCAACAGAATGCCCTGTCCACCGCCGAGCGGCATTACCGGCCGCGTAACCGGATGACCGCGCATCGCCAGATCCAGCATCACGCTCTCGGGAATACCGCGCTCGCCTTCAAAAGCATCGAGTTTTCGGAAGCCGCGTGGGGCGTCGAAGGCCTCCTGAATGTTCATCCCAAAATCGAGAAGGTTTTGCAGGACATGCGCTTGACCGACCGGCTGATAGGCCCCGCCCATCACGCCATAGGAAAGCCAAGGCTTGCCGCCCTTCATGGCCATCGCGGGAATAATGGTGTGGAGCGGACGCTTGCGGGGAGCAACCGTGTTGGGGTGGCCCGGCTCGACGCGGAAACACGCACCGCGGTTTTGTACCGAAATGCCCGTTTTCGGGCTCACCATGCCGGTGCCGAACGAGAAATACAGCGAGTTGATGAAGGAACAGACATTGCCCCACCGATCCGCAACCGTCAGATAGATGGTGTCGCGCTGGAAATTCGTCGATCCATGCGAGAGATTGGCGGACGCTTTTTTAAGGTCGATTTTGTCGCGGAGGGACGCGATGAAACGATCCGATAACAGCTCGTCCACCGGCACATGCGCGAAGGCCGGATCGGCGACAAACGCGTCACGCACCGAATAGGCCAATTGCGTCGCCTCGATTTGTACATGGAAGCGGTCTGCGCCGACCGGATCAAGCCCTTTCAACGAAAACCCGTCGAGGATTTTCAACAGTACCAGCGCGGTAAGGCCCTGCCCGCTGGGCGGTATCTGGAAAAGATCGACACCCCGATAAGACGCGCTGATGGGCTCGACATACTGCGTGGAAAAGTCGGAGAAATCGGCGAGTGTATGCGTGCCGCCCTTGGACCTCAGAAAGCCGACGAGATCTTCCGCAATCGCACCTTGATAGAACGCATCGCGGCCTTCAGCGGCCAGTAGCCGTAGGGTTGCGGCCAACTGGGGAAACCGCATGCGCTCACCCGCTTTGGGTGCCCGACCATCGATCAATAAGTGGGATCGAGCGCCTTCATCGGCCTGAAGTTTGGTAACTTCCTCTTCCCAGTCCGCCGCCGCCCGCTCATGAACGTGAAAGCCGTGTTCAGCCAAATCGATGGCGGGCGCCAGAATGTCCGCAAAGGAGCGGGTGCCATGATCGGCCAGAAGTTTCGACCAGGCATCGACCGCTCCGGGCACCGTCACCGCATGGATGCTTTCAGGCGCAATCGACGAGATGCCCTGATCAAGCAAGCCTTGATCGGACAAGCCAGCCGGCGCCCAGCCGGAACCGTTCATGCCGTACAGCTTGTGCTGGTCGGCGCGCCAATACAGCGCGAAACAATCGCCACCAATGCCGGTATTGTGCGGCTCGATCACGCATTGCGCGGCCGACGCTGTGAGCGCCGCATCGATCGCATTGCCACCATGGCGCAGCACTTCCATGGCGAGGCTCGAGGAAAGCTGCTGCGATGTTGCTACCGCGCCATGGGCACCATAGGCAACCGAGCGGCCCGGAAAATGAAGATCACGCATGCACCTGCCCCCTACCCGATTAGACCAGTAGAGTACGAACGATCCCGGCCAATGCAATGCCCATCAACATAAAAAGCGTGACCCGTCGAAACCCTTCCGGCGTTGCCCCCAGAAAATGCCGCGTTCCGAGCGCCATGCCGACGAGCAGCACCGGAAAAGCCAAGGCTGCGGTTGAAAATGAGTCCATGCTCACAATGCCGGCTTGCGAAAAAAGGACGAGCCCCACCAGATCGAGCAGGAAAAAATAGGCCGTCACCGAGGCTCGAATTTTGGCCGGACTGTCACCGTCGGCCGTCAGGAAGAGAGCAACCGGCAATCCGCCCATGCCTATGGCTCCGTTGACGATGCCCGATGTGATGCCGACCGCCAAAGTGCCCATCTTATTGGCGCGCGTCTTCAGCTTCCAGCCGATGGACAACAGAGCCGCGGCAACGAGGACAAAGACCGCCAATCCCAATTTCAGCGTATCAACAGGCACCGATTGCAGCACGAGGATGCCCAGCACCATGCCCGGTGTCGCACCGCCCATCAACAAGGCGACGCGCTTCCAGGGAATATCCTTCCAGACCGAAAATGCCTGGATGATGCTCGCCGTAATCTCGAGCAAGACGGTAATCGCGATGGCTTTGGATGGCTCGGTCACAAGAGACCAGCTCGCAACCAGAACGGCTGAAAAGCCGAAGCCGGAATAGCCGCGCGCCAGCGAAGCCAGCATGAGACCTGCCAGCATGACACACAGCGCAAAGGGCGAAAGCGACGTTAAAAATTGCGGCAATTTACTTACCCGATCATCAGCTGGCAGTTGAATTCGGGCTAAAGTAAAGCGATGAACTGTCTTCAGATAGGGCCAGACCGTCCCAAACCATAGCTCATGGCTTGGTTTACTTGCCCGCCATCATAATGAGCTGAAGATAGCAGATCCGGCGACGGAAACGCCGGTTCTCGTCATGCTCGAAAATAACGAGGCGTGGGCGGTCCTTGCTCGGACGTTCCACTTTAATCTCGATTTCATCGGGCAAGAGAATGCCAAGATGACGCAAGGCCCGATGCGCGTCGCGCTCGATTTCATTCAAAAGTTCGCGGTCAATCCAGCATCGTGCCAGAACGGCGCCAAGATAATGGAGAATTTTTTCGCGGATTTCTTGCGGATTGATGACGATTTCAATCGGCGGTTCCTGAACGAACTCATCGCTTCCCTCGCCCTCAAAGGCGCGGTCGAAACGGCCTTCATAAGGCTTGTCGCCTGAATGAGGGACACCCGGTCGGTTGCCGCCTTCAATCACGGCTGGGACATTCGCCCGGTAAGATCCGTCCGCCATAAGAAGATTCCGCTTCGTCTTTCGCGCTGCTGACGCGTTGCATAAAGACGGTTATGCACGGTGGCGCTTTACCGTCGGTTACACGATTAACTATAATATTAATGTTGGCACACCCGTAAAAATCTTTCAACCTCCGCACGCCTGCCATGGACGCGAATACTTACGGGTGCCATGGTAAATGCTGCTTTCGTTCCTCCACGGATCCCTATTTTCCTATGATGCGCCCCACGATTCCGTTTTTACCGGCACCGCGCCTTCTCGCCCTTCTGGCGGGGTTAACCACCCTGCGCCTTCTGGTGGCCGCCCTTTCGGGTTTGGTTTTCGACGAGGCCTATTATCGGCTTTGGGCGCTGGCCCCTTCGTTCGGCTATTATGATCATGCGCCTATGGTGGCCTGGTGGATCGCGGTCGGTCGCTCGTTTATCGGCGATACGGCCTTAGGCGTCCGGGTGCTGGCGGTATTATCGGCGTGGATTGGATCGTTGTTTTTGTGGCGGACGGCAGCGCTGTTGTTTGATCAACCCATCGCCGACCGCGCCGTGGTGTATTTCAACGCCATGCTCATCGTCGGCTTGGGCAGCCTTGTGATGACGCCCGATATTCCTTCGGTGTTTTTCTGGGGCCTGACGCTTTGGGCACTGGCCGAGCTTTGGTATTCCGGCCGTGGCGGATGGTGGCTCGTTGTCGGATTGACGGCTGGGCTTGGTCTCTTGTCGAAATATTCAGGCGTGTTTTTGGGTGCAGGTATTCTGGTATGGCTCGTCGTCGAGCCGCAGCAGCGCCATTGGTTGAAGCGCTGGGAGACATGGGCAGGTGGTGTTCTGGCCGTGCTGCTGTTTCTGCCGGTTATCGTGTGGAACGCGCACCACGATTTTGTTTCCTTCGCCAAACAGCTCGGACGAACCGCAGGCGACGAATTCCGTCCGGATCATCTTTTGGAGCTGATCGGCGTCCAATGGCTGCTGATGACGCCCATCATCGGGGCGCTGGCTTTTGTGGGCCTCGTTCAAGGCTTGGCACGTCTTAGCCGCCGAACCTCGTCGGGTGAGGCTTTGGTGGTTATCACCTCGCTCCCGTTTCTCGCCTATCTCCTGATCCATGCCCTGCATGACCGGGTGAATGGCAATTGGCCCGCGCCCTTGATGCCCGCTCTTGCTATGCTTGGTGCGCTGGCTGCCAGCCATTGGCCGCTTTCGCGGCTGGTTCGGGCGGCAGCGCCGGTCGGGTTCGCCATTCTGGCGTTGGCCGCAGCGGAGATTTTGCACCCGTTTCTGCCTCTTGATCCCGCACGCAATCCGGCGATGCTGACCCAAGGCTGGAGCGAATTGGCGAATGCGTTACGCACCAAGCAGGCCGAAACCGGCACGGGCTGGATAGCGACTGCCTCTTATGAAGACACCGCCGCTTTGAGTTTTGCGCTTCGCGATACAACGGACGTTGTGCAACTGAACGAGCGCGTGCGCTACGGGTTTTTGCCGGCTCCTCCGGATGCGTTAATCCGCCAGCCTGCCTTGTTTATCGATTGGGAAGACCGTGGCGAAGCGTTTCTCGCCAACCATAAAAGCTGTTACGGCCATGCGGAACGCCTTGGCACCGTGGCACGTCAATATGGCGCCGCGACCATCGAAACCTTTGTGCTTTATCGGCTCACCGATGTGAAGATCGGGCCCGCCGTCTATGATCGACATGCGGACCCGAGTCTCTGTTCTTTTTGAGGCTTAAAGCTGGCCGCTATAGGCCTTTTCGAAGAGCGTACGGGCAGCGGCTTCCGTCAACGGAACGGGATTGCCGCCCGCTGTTGGATCTTCCGGCGCCATTTTCGACATGAGATCGAGGTTGGTCAGTTCAACGCCGAATTCCTTCAGCGTATGGGGCACGTTGAGCTGCTTTCTCAAATCGAGCACCCAGGCAAGGAAGGCGTCAAAACTTGGTTCCAACCCGATAAAGGCGGCAAGGCGCTGGATTTTGGCCTCAATCGCTGCGCGGTTGAACACCAGAACATAAGGCATAAAGACCGCATTGGTCATACCGTGATGGGTATCGTGCAAAGCGCCGACCGGATGGGACAGCGCGTGGATGGCACCGAGCCCCTTCTGGAACGCGGTGGCCCCCATGGCGGCCGCCGACATCATATGCGCGCGCGCTTCCAGATCGTGGCCGTCTTTGAAGGCACGAACGAGATTTTCCTTCACGAGGCGAATACCCTCAACCGCAATGCCTTCCCCCATCGGGTGGTAGAAGGGCGAGCAATAGGCTTCCAGACAATGGGCCAGCGCATCCATGCCCGTGCCGACCGTGATTTTAGCCGGCATGCCGACGGTGAGTTCGGGATCGCAGATCGTGACCTTCGGCATCATCAAGGGATGGAAAATCACTTTTTTCGTATGCGTCGATTCCTGCGTAATCACGCCCGCACGACCGACTTCCGAGCCCGTGCCGGCCGTTGTCGGCACCGCAATGACCGGAAAAATGCCTGCCGGATCGGCGCGCGTCCACCAATCGCCGATGTCCTCGAAATCCCACATCGGGCGCGTCTGGCCCGCCATGAAGGCGATGACCTTGCCCGCATCTAGGCCTGAACCGCCGCCAAACGCGATGACGCTGTCATGGCCACCGGCCTTCAACACTTTGAGGCCCGCCTCGATATTGCTGTCGACCGGATTGGGCTTGATGTCGGAGAATATCGCCACACCAAGGCCCGCCGCTTTGAGCGCTGCGACCGCATCGAGCGTCATTTTCTGGGTGGCGAGAAACGGATCGGTAACGAGCAAAGGCTTTTTGAAGCCGAGATCAACGCAAATCTGCGCCAGCTCCTTGATGCGGCCTGCGCCGAATTTGATCGTGGTTGGGTAGTTCCAGTTGGCCGTTGGAGATTGGGTCATGGGATACTCTTAATAGGGATTAGGGTGTAGGGTGTAGGGTGTCAGCCTATTTTGGCTTCCGCATCAAATTTTCGGATCATTGTTCCCAGCATTCGTCCGAGTTGATCGAATTGGTCAAGCAAGGGGTCTGATAAAAGGTTTGAAACAAACCCTAAGCGGTGGCTTAGCAAAAGATGGGTTTCTAACTCTTTCAGAGAACCTTGGGCAATTTTCAAAAAAATGCAAATAAGTCGGACGACTTCCGCGACCATATCCTTCGGCGATGTTGGCCGGAATCGAAACAGCGGCGCGGCGCAATTGCGATAACAAGCCGTAAACCTCCTCTTTTGGAAAACCTTGAGTTAACCGATAGCAACCTTCCACAAGCGTCATGGAACTTTGCCACACTTTTAAGTCGCGATAGGATTGAGCGCCAGGCATGGAATTGTTGAACTCCCATTTGAACGAAGGTTTTTCTAACTCTCATACCCCTCACGCCCTACGCCCTACGCCCTACACCCCAAACCACTATATCGTCCGTAAATGATAGCTCTTGGCCCGCGTTAACATGTCGTAGCCGATCTCGGAAAGGCTGACGCCGCGGCCGGTGTCTTTCACGCCGGTCCAGGCGAGCGCCGGATCGAGATAATCGCAGCGGTTCATGAACACGGTGCCCGTCTCGATCTCATGGCCGATGGACGCTGCGGCGGCTTCATCCTGCGTCCAGATGGCTGCGGTCAGTCCATAGGGGCTGTCATTCATCAGCCGGACAGCCTCCGCATCATCCTTCACCTTCATGATGCCGACCACGGGGCCGAAATTCTCTTCCACCATCAGGCTCATTGAGTGATCAACATGGGTGAGCACCTGCGGCATCAGATAGGTGCCGGTTCCCTTGTCCAGAGGGAAAAGGGCCGCATCGATATGGGCTTTCGCGCCCTTGGCAACAGCTTCGCGAACCTGAGCCCGCACAACTTCCGCACCCTTGGCGGTGGCCATTGGCCCGAGCGTGGTCGTCTCGTCCAGCGGATTGCCAAGCGTGTAGGTTTTGGTGAGCGCCACAAAGCCTTCGACGAAACGGTCATAAAGGCTCTCATGGACATAAATGCGCTCGATGCCGCAGCAGCACTGCCCCGAATTAAAGAAGGCACCATCAACCAGATTTTCAACGGCGTGGTCGAGATTGGCATCGGCCCGCACATAGGCCGGATCTTTGCCGCCAAGCTCCAAGCCCAGCGTGGTAAAGGTTCCTGCCGCCGCCTTCTCGATGGCGCGTCCGCCCGCAACCGAGCCGGTGAAATTGCAGTGATCGACGGAACCGGAGGACAGAATTTTCGAGGTATCGTCGTGGGTCAGGACGAGATTGGTGAAGAGCCCCTTCGGTAAATGGGCTGCTTCCATCGCCTTGGCAAAACGCTCGCCCGCAAGCAGCGTCTGTGCCGCCGCTTTCAAGATCACGGCATTGCCCGCCATCAGCGCAGGCACGACCGAATTGACCGCCGTAAGATAAGGATAATTCCACGGCGCCACAACGAGCACCACGCCTAAGGGCGTCTTCTCGATATAGCGGGTAAGGCCCGCTTTCTTGGCCGGCACGATGGGTGCCAGGGCTTCCGGCGCAATGCTGATCATGTGGCGGGCGCGTTCCTCGAAGCCGCGAAACTCGCCGCCCCATTTCACCGGCCGGCCCATTTGCTGCGCGATTTCCGGCACCACTTCCTGATTCATGGTGAGCATGGCATCGACAAAGGCCGTCAGCTTCGCCATGCGCTCGGCAAGCGGAACCTTCGCCCAGATTTTTTGCGCCGCACGCGCTTCTTTCAACGTCGCCTCGATGGCGGCTGGTGTCGCAGATGGGCGACGCGCTACTTCGTGGCCGTCAATGGGGGAGATGCATACGATGTCGGTCATGGTTGAGTTCTCGGGTAAGAATAGGGTGTAGGGTTTAGGGCGTAGGGCGTTTTGGGGTTCGAAGGTGGAAAAAATCCTACCCCCTACACCCTTCACCCTAGCCCCTAACCTCAAATAATCTCGAAATAACGCTGCAATTCCCAATCGGTAATCGCGCGGCGGAATTCGCGTTCTTCCCATTCGCGGCTGGCCGCAAAATGGTCGACAAAGGCGTCGCCAAACAGGGAGCGCGCCGGCTTTGAGCCTTTCAGCTTTTGGGCAGCTTCCCAAAGCGTGCGCGGCAAAGCACGGTTTTTCGGCAACTTGGCCTCGTAGGCATTGCCCGTCTGCGGCTCGCCCGGCTCGATTTTATTTTCGATCCCCCAAAGGCCCGAACCAATGGCGGCGGCAAGCGCGAGATAGGGGTTAATATCGGCGGCAGCAACGCGATATTCGACGCGCTGCGATTTTTCCGATCCCTCGATGACGCGCAATGCCGTGGTGCGGTTATCGACCGCCCAGGCCGAGTCGGTTGGCGCCCAGAAGCCCGGAATGAGACGCGAATAGGAATTGACGGTGGAGGCCACCATCGCCAGCACTTCCGGCATCAAAGCCTGTTGGCCGCCGACAAACCAGCGCATGGTATCGGACATCGAATGGGCTTTGTCCTTATCGTAGAACACGCCTTTTCCCGTCTTGATGTCTTGCAAGGAGAGGTGGAGATGGCCTGATTGGCCCGGCCAATTCGGCGAGCTTTTTGCCATAAAGGACGCCATCCAGCCACGCTTTTGCGCCAAGACTTTGGTGTAGGTTTTAAACAAAGCGGCCTTGTCCGCGGCTGACAGCGCGCTATCGACCTTGATGGCTGCTTCCAACACGCCGGGGCCTGTCTCGGTATGCAGACCCTCGATCTCGAAATTCATCTTGCGGCCAAGATCCAGCAAATCGCGGTAGAAATCGGCATGCACGGAGCTTCTCAGCATCGAATAGCCGAAAAAGCCCGGCGTGATGTTTTTGAGATCTTTGTAGTTTTTCTCGCGCACCGAATGGGGCGTTTCCTCGAACAGGAAGAACTCGAATTCGGCGGCCGCGCTGACATGGAAACCCATATCGGCGGCGCGCTTCAATACCCGACGCAGCGTGCCGCGCGGACAAACCTCTTCCCATTTTCCATCAAATTCGCAGATGAAGAGTGGCAGGTCATCCTCGAACGGGATCAGCCGCATCGTATCGGGCACCATGCGCACAGCGGCGTCCGGATAGCCTGTGTGCCACCCCGTCACCTTCACATTGTCATAGAGCTGATCGTTTGAATCCCAGCCTACAACCACGTCACAAAAGCCAAGGCCCTTTTCAAGCGAGCTTTCGAACTTGTCGCGATTGACATATTTGCCGCGGAAAATGCCGTCGATGTCGAAAACACCGAGGCGGACATAAGGCAGATCGCGGCTACGCACATAAGCGAGCGCATCAGCGGCAGTGAATTTGGCGGGAGTCGAGGTCATGATGCTTACTTTACCGATTCAAAAAATAGAGGTGGTCGCGGGCTATCAAACCCGCGACCACGGTTTCATGCAAGTGTGAAGTGGCTCAGCGCTCGCCGACTGCCGCTTCCGCCGCCGCAATCTCGGCCTGGCGTTTGGCAATCACATCCCCGATGGGCGGACCCTTGAAGCGACGGTTTTCAAACACAAACCAGATGATCGCCGTCAAAACAAGGAAGCCCAACGTGATGTTCAGCGCCAGATCGTTTGGCGGCTGAACGCCTATATAGAAGATCAAAGCCATTGCGAGGATCGAGAGAACGGCGGTCAGCTTGAACAGGCCAGCCCCCATATCCCATGGACCCATCTTGCTCCATTTCGACGTGCCGTGCGCAAAAAGACCCAGCGCGATCGGAACGGTGAAGGACAGGAACAAGAAAATCACCGTGCACGACACGACAACCGTGTAGGCCGATGCCCCGCCGATCGAAACACCGGGAGCCGACGTGATGGCAACAAACAGAACCGACAAAATCGAAGCGGTCCAGATCGCTGCAACCGGCGTGCGATGGGTTTTACTCACCGACGCAAGGGCCGTTGAACCCGGCAATCCGCCATCGCGCGAAAACGCGAAAATCATACGGGATGCCGAGGTAACCGTTGCAAGGCCGCACAACCATTGCGACAGGAAGATCGCGACGAAAATGACGGTTGCGAAGGTCGGATTCATCTGGGCATTCACCGCCCAGAAAAAGACGTTCCAGCCCTGTTGCGCGGCTTCATCCATGCTTGGAAGGACCAGCACGAAAGAGCACAGCATGATCCAGCCCGCAATCGATGACCAGATGATCGACGACATGATCCCGCGAGGTACCGCATGCGCGGCGCGTTTGGTTTCCTCGGAGGTGTGGGCCGACGCATCATAGCCGGTGATCGTATAGATCGGCAGCAAAAGCCCCAGCAGGAAGACGCGAAGCAAGGAATCAGACTGCGGCCAGACCGAGGCATCAGCCGGTTGACCCGAATAATTGGTGAAGGTCCACAGACGTGAAAATTCCCAATGCGGTGCCGCAATCAAACAGCCAATCGTCAAAGCAAAAGCGGTGGCGAAAATCAGATAGCCGGACAAATCGGTCAATTTCGCCGTGAGCCGGATGCCAAAATGGTTCACCAGCGCTTGCAAGCCGGTGATGATGACAAGGAAGATCACTTCGTTCTGATAATTGGCGGAATCAAACCCGAACGCACCCGCAAAGAAATACCAGGTGCCGACATTGATCGCACCGAGCACGGTCACGAGACCGAGAAGATTAAGCCACGCGGTCAACCAGCCGGTGAAGCGGTTGCCCAAAATGGAGCCCCAGTGATAAAGGCCGCCCGCCGTTGGATAGGCCGAGCCAATTTGCGCCATTGCAAGGCCGAAGACACCCGAAACGAGGCAACCGATAAGCCAGCCAATACCAATCGCACCGCCGCCTGCGCCCGATGTTGCCTGAGCCAGCGAATTAATGCCGCCCGACAAAATACAAATGATGGAAAACGAAATCGCAAAATTCGAGAAAGCGCTCATGCTGCGCTCAAGTTCCTGAGCATAGCCCATTGAATGGAGAACATTCATGTCCTCCTTTTTCGCGTGGTCGTCATACGGATTATCAACCATAGCCCTTATTCCCCTAGCGTTTTGGTCGTATCGACCTTGCCCCCAACGATATGTTCCGCATCCCCCGAACAGCTATCGTCCCGTTCCCATCGTATCGTAAATTTTTAAACCGCAAAGGGGCTATTGGCCGCTAAACAGCAGGCCTATCGTGAAAATCGATAAATTATGCAATTCTTGCGTGTGATTCGAATTTCGTAGCAGAATTTTATCGGTCTGCTGGACGAAGTCGGTGAGTGAGTTCTGTGTTGCGTTGAGTGCTGCGTTATGTCTGAGATTGCTTATGCCGACGCGCCAAGCGTCATTGGCCCTGATGGCGAATCTGTCACGCTTTCAAGCCTGCCGGACTCGAACACAACGCGTTGGGTCACCAGTCGCAAAGCGAAAGTGGTGGCTGCCATTCGTGGCGGACTTCTCACGCTGGAAGAAGCATCGACCCGTTATCGGCTCACCCTCGACGAGCTGGCCGAATGGCAGGCCTCGCTCGAGCGCCACGGTTCGCGCGGATTAAGAGCCACTTTCGTGCAGCAATACCGGCATATGCGCGGCTCTTAAGCCGGATTTGCACCGAAAACGCGCCCGTGCAGGCTCGGATCACCGAGGGCCACAAACGGGCCGGTCTTGAAACCCGCTTTGGCATATTGAAACGGCTCGCCACCGCCTGCGACCATCACGCCGCCGGCTGCCCGCAAAATCGCGTCGCCCGCGGCAACATCCCATTCCATAGTCGGCCCGAAGCGGGGATAGACATCCGCCCGCCCCTCGGCCACGAGGCAAAATTTCAGCGATGATCCGGCGGAAATCCGGTCCTCGACCTCAAGCCGATCAATAAATTCACCCGTCTGGCGATCCGGATGGGAACGGCTGGCCACGACGTGTAATCCGCCTTGCGGCGGGGTGCGCGTTGCAATGCGGCGGCTGTCGCGGGCATCACCGAGCTTTTCACCGGGCATCAGGCTGAGCGAATAGGCCCGCGTTCCCCCGATCCAGAGTTGGCCAAGGGCAGGGGCATAAATGGCCCCCGCGACGGCGACCCCATTGTCGATCAGGCCAATATTGACGGCAAATTCGTTACGGCGATGAACAAATTCACGCGTTCCGTCGAGAGGATCAACCAGAATGAAGCGGTTGCCGACGTCGCGGACAATGCCTTCGGAAGCCTCTTCCTCGGACACGACAGGAATGTGCGGAAGCTCGGCCGCCAGAGCCGCCAGAATGACCTTTTCCGACGCCAGATCGGCGTCCGTCACCGGACTGCCATCCGATTTATGACGCGCCGACCCTGCGGAATTGAAAAACCCCATGATCGGAACCGCCGCATTGACAGCGATTTGGCCAAACATTCGTGCGATTTCATCGCGATCCGTTACCATACCCTCGATCCTTTGGTTGCTCGACCGGCACGGTTCGCGCTACGCCATAACGACCTCGATAATGCAAGGCCACACTCTATGACAACTGCCCAAGACAAATTGCCCGTGCGCATAGGCATTCTGACCATATCCGATCGTGCCTATCGGGGCGAATATGAGGATAAAGGCGGGCCCGGCATTATCGCCGCCTTGAATGACCTGTTAGCCACGCCGTGGCGCGCGGTTTCGGTGACCATCCCCGATGAACAGGCCCTGATCGAGAAGGCCCTGGTCGATCTGGCCGATCAGCAAGCCTGTTCGCTCATCCTCACCACAGGGGGAACGGGCCCGGCGTTACGCGACGTGACACCGGAGGCGACCGAGGCCGTTTGCCAAAAAATGATGCCCGGATTTGGTGAACTGATGCGGACGGCCAGCCTCAGGGAAGTGCCGACCGCGATTTTGTCCCGCCAGAGCGCCGGAATACGCGGCCAAAGCCTGATCATCAATTTGCCGGGCAAGCCCTCCGCCATCCGGACCTGCCTGGATGCCGTGTTTGCCGCCGTCCCCTATTGCATCGATTTGATCGGCGGCGACCGGCTCGAAACCAATCCGGATTTCTGCATCGCTTTCCGGCCCAAAGCGTAACGGGGTCAGAACGCTTTGAAGGCAATCAGCGTTCGGGTGTCCATAATGCCCGGAATGACCTGCACCTTTTCGCCCACGAAATGGCCGATATCGACGCCATCATCGACGTGAAACTTGGCCAGAATATCAAACGCGCCCGCCACCGAATGGATCTCCGACGCAATTTCGGAATCCGCCAGCCGGCTTGCCACATCATAGGTTTTGCCAAGCTGGCATTTGATTTCAACGAAGAAGGTTTGCATCGCTCTTATCCTTTATCCATCGAAGCCGGCGTTTCCGGTTCATCCTATCACGGCCGCCCGACGCTGACATAGCGAAAGCCCTTGGCGCGAATATCGGCAGGGCGATAAATGTTGCGAAGGTCGACGATCAACGGCTCTTTGAGGAGTGCTTTGATCCGGTCCAGATCCAAGGCGCGGAAAGCGTCCCATTCGGTAACAATCACCAGCGCATCGGCACCGTCGGCGCAGGAATAGGCGTCTGTGGCAAAGTCGACCTTGGTCAAATAATGCGATGCCTGCTCGATACCTACCGGATCATAGGCCCTGATATTGGCGCCCATGTCCTGAAGCGCGGTTATCAGGGCGATCGAGGGGGCGTCCCGCATATCATCGGTGTTCGGCTTGAAGGTAAGGCCCAAAATGGCGATGGTTTTACCGCGCACGTCACCGCCGGAAGCCTTCAGGATGCGCCGCGCCATACCCCGCTTGCGCTGGTCGTTGACGGAAACGACAGTTTCGACGATGCGCAACGGCACGCCCGAATCCTGTGCGGTTTTGACGAGCGCCTGCGTATCTTTGGGAAAGCAGGAGCCGCCATAGCCGGGGCCGGGATGCAGAAATTTGGCCCCGATCCGATTATCAAGCCCGATGCCCCGCGCAACTTCCTGCACATTGGCCCCGACCTGCTCGCACAAATCGGCAATCTCGTTGATGAAGGTAATTTTTACCGCCAAAAACGCGTTGGCGGCATATTTGATCAATTCGGAGGTCCGCCGGTCGGTAAACAGCAAAGGCGGCTCGTTAAGATAGAGCGGCCGATAGATTTCGGTCATCACACGGCGGGCATGTTCATCATGGGTGCCGATGACGATGCGGTCCGGTCGTTTGAAGTCACCGATGGCGGCCCCTTCGCGTAAAAATTCGGGGTTGGAGACCACCGCAATTTCAAGCTCGGGACGAATTTCACGCATGATGCGTTCGACCTCGTCGCCGGTACCGACGGGAACGGTCGATTTCGTAACAATGATCGCCTTGCCATCGGTTCGTTCCGCAATGTCGCGGGCGGCTGCATAGACATAGGACAGATCAGCATGGCCATCGCCCCGCCGGGAAGGAGTGCCCACGGCAATGAAAATGGCATCCGCTCCGGCTATCGCCGTGTCGAGATCGGCGGAAAAAACCAGCCGGCCATCCCGCACATTTTTGGCGACAAGTTCCGCGAGGCCTGGCTCGAAAATGGGCATTTGGCCAAGATTTAAGGCTGCTATTTTGTCCGGATTCGAATCCATGCAGGTGACGAAATGGCCGAAATCGGCAAAACAGGCTCCAGATACCAAGCCGACATAGCCTGCCCCTATCATTGTAATCCGCATCCGAAATACTCCCGACGAATCCGCGCCTCAAAGCCGTAACTGAACGGCCCAACCCCTTCATGAACGTCAAATGTGACAGCTTTCCTTCACACGCATCTTCGCTTACACGCAAGGATATAAAAGGTCGGGGCGCTTTTTAGCGGGTTCCCCGTCAGGCGTCCCCCGAACACGGAGAATGATACCATGGATAATCCAGTCCTCGTTGAAGTCCTCAGAGGCCAAGCGGTTGAATCGCGTCATCGCGGTTCCCTTGCCGTCGTCGATGCCGATGGCGGTATCGTGTTATCCTTGGGCGATATTGATACGCCCGTTTTCCCGCGCTCGGCGGTCAAAGTGTTCCAAGCGCTGCCCTTGCTCGAAAGCGGTGCAGCCGACCGTTTCGGCTTAACCCCGAAGGAAATTGCACTGGCGGTTTCCTCCCATTCGGGCGAACCGGAGCATGTCGAGACGGCGCGCGGTATGCTGAAAAAAGCGGGCCGTGATGAATCCTGTCTCGAATGTGGCGCGCATTGGCCGGTGTCGGGCCACGCCGAACGGGCGCTGGCGGCATCGGGCAAGAAGCCCAGCGCCCTGCACAATAACTGCTCCGGCAAGCATTCAGGCTTTATTTGCCTGTCCTGCGGACTGGACGAAGATCCAGCCGGCTATATTCGCCCCGACCACCGCGTACAGCGTGAAATCCGCGCGGCCGGCGAGGAAATCACGGGCTTCAATTTCCTTGACGAGTATACGGGCACCGATGGCTGCTCGATTCCGACCTATGCTGTGCCGCTGAAGGCCATCGCATTGGGCTTTGCGCGGGTGGGTACCGGCATCGGGTTGAAGCCGGAACGGGCAAAAGCCGTCAAGCGCATCCGCGAGGCCGTTGCCGCCAACCCGTTTATGGTCGCCGGTACCGGTCGTCTGGATACCGTCGCCATGGAACTGTTTGGCGAGCGCGTTTTCATGAAAACCGGCGCCGAAGGCGTTTATTGTGCCGCGATTCCTGAGCTTGGATTGGGTATTGCGCTCAAGGCCGATGACGGCGAAGGCCGTGCCGCACAGGCGATGTTGGCGGGCGTTCTTCATCGCTATTTGCCCATGGATGAGGCGACCAAAGCGGGCTTTGATGCCAAGGCCTGGCCCGTGTTGACGAACTGGAATGGCATGACGGTCGGCTCCATTCGGGCGGCGGGCGCATTACTCAAGGGCTGAGGTTAGCCTGTCGTCCTAATCTGGTCACGATTGGCCGATAGGACGACGCTTGGCCAAACCCGCGTCTTATTCAAGGAAACACCCCGTCATGCTCCATCGTTCCGCTTCGCTGCGCCCCGGCAGAGCCATCCATCTCGTTTTGGCGGGCCTTGCCGTGCTGGCACTGGCTGCCTGCTCCAGCGCGGGCGAGCGGTTTTCGAACGGGCTGTCGCCATCGGCCTCGGCGGCACCGACGACGGGTGATGTTATGCCGATTTTTATCGCGACGACCCGCAAAATGGGACCGGATGGCAGCGTATCGGCTGATTTATCGCCAACGACAAATTATCTGATGAATTTGATCAGCATCCCGAAAGACCACCAAGCCGGTATGATCGAACGGCCAAGCTGGGGCAGCGAGAGCCGTAAATCGCATTTCGTATTTGTCGGCCAACGCGTGCTGGACCACGACAGTTTCCGCAATGAAATCGCCACGCAGCTCTCTGGCCGCGTCGGGGCCAGCCGCGATGTGCTGGTCTATGTCCACGGTTTCAACACCGGCTATGACGAAGCGCGCTTCCGGCTGGCGCAGATCGCGACGGATTCGGGCTTTACCGGCGTTCCGGTGCTGTTCACCTGGCCGTCGCAGAACAAATTTCTCGCCTATGGGGCCGATAAGGACAATGCCACCGCTTCGCGGGATGATCTGCATCAGGTGCTGGCCGAGCTTGGCACGCTGCCCGGCATTGGCCGCATCCATGTCCTCGCCCATTCTATGGGCACCTGGCTGACCATGGAAGCGCTTCGGGAAGCATCCCTTGCCGGACAGGGCGATCTTTACGGCCATCTGGGCGAAGTGATGTTGGCCGCCCCCGACATCGATCTGGACGTGTTCAAACAACAGCTTGGCCGCGTCGGCGCCTATGCCCGCGTGTCGATTTTTGCCGCTGCCGACGATAAGGCCCTGTCGATTTCAAGTACGCTGGCGGGCGACCGCAAACGGGTTGGAGCGCTTGATCCGTCGGATAAGGAGCAGCGCGCCGAAATCACCAAATTGGGCGTGCGCGTCTATGACCTCAGCAACACGGATACGAGCGATTATTTCCGTCATGGCACCTTCGCCGAGGCTCCCGCCGCGGTGCGGGCGATTGGCGCGCAGCTGGCCACACCACCCGATGATGCAAGACAGGCGCAATCGTTTCAGGGCCAATGACGTAGCCCTCGGCCCGCGGTAAATCGGGGGTCGTTCACCTCAACGCTTCGTCTGCCTGAATCCGCGCTTCTCGTTGAGACGGTCGAGCACATCCATCGCCGCTTCCGCGACCACGGTGCCGGGCGGGAAAATCGCATCGGCTCCGGCCTGATGAAGCGCTTCAAAATCCTGCTCGGGGATCACGCCGCCAACCACGATCATGATGTCACTGCGCCCTACCTGATCGAGTGCTGCTTTAAGCGCAGGCACAAGGGTCAGATGACCTGCGGCAAGCGTTGAGACGCCCACGACATGCACATCTTTCGCAATCGCCTCTTTGGCGGCTTCCTCGGGTGTAGCGAAAAGATCGCCGACATCGACATCAAAGCCCAAATCGGAAAACGCCGAGGCGATAACCTTCTGGCCGCGATCATGGCCGTCCTGACCCATTTTGGCGACCAGAATGCGCGGTAGGCGACCGTCATTTTCTTTGAACGCAGCAACCATATCGCGTGCGCGCCCGAAGGCTTCATCCAGCGTGCCTATTTCTTTGCGGTAAACGCCGGAAATGACTTCCGCTTTGGCCTTGTGGCGGCCAAAGACGTTCTCAAGCGCTAACGAGATTTCGCCAACGGTTGCCTTGGCCCGTGCGGCATCAACCGCGAGCGCCAGAAGATTACCCTTGCCGCGCGCGCCTTGCTCCAAGGCGTTCAGCGCTATTTGTACCGCCGCTGGATCGCGCTCGGCGCGAAGGCGCTTCAATTTATCGAGCTGTTGGGCAAGCACAGCGGAATTGTCGACCTTCAACACATCGATGGTCTGTTCGCTCAAGGGGCGATAGCGGTTAACCCCGATCACGGCCTGCTTGCCGCTATCGATCCGCGCTTGGGTACGCGCGGCCGCTTCCTCGATGCGGCGCTTCGGAATGCCCGCTTCAATCGCCTTGGCCATGCCGCCCAAAGCCTCGACTTCCTCGATATGGGCCCAGGCTTTCTCGACAAGTTCCGCCGTCAAACGCTCGACATAATAGGAGCCGCCCCACGGATCGATGATACGGCTTGTGCCGCTTTCGGCTTGCAAGAAAAGCTGCGTATTGCGCGCGATACGCGCCGAGAAATCGGTTGGCAAAGCGAGCGCTTCATCCAGCGAATTGGTGTGCAGCGATTGCGTATGGCCTTGGGTGGCGGCCATCGCCTCGATCTCGGTGCGGATCACATTGTTGAACACGTCTTGCGCTGTCAGCGACCAGCCCGAGGTTTGCGAGTGGGTGCGCAATGGCAATGATTTCTCGGACTTCGGATTGAACTGACCGACCAGCTTCGTCCAGATCAATCGGGCGGCGCGAAGCTTGGCCACTTCCATGAAAAAATTCATGCCGATGGCCCAGAAAAACGAAAGCCGTGGCGCAAACGCATCGATATCGATGCCGGCAGCAACGCCAGCGCGAAGATATTCCACGCCATCGGCAATCGTGTAGGCGAGTTCCAGATCCTGCGACGCGCCGGCTTCCTGCATGTGATAGCCGGAAATCGAAATCGAGTTGAATTTCGGCATGTTTTTCGAGGTAAACTCGAAAATATCGGAGATGATCCGCATCGAGGGGGTGGGCGGATAGATATAGGTGTTGCGCACCATGAACTCTTTGAGGATGTCGTTCTGGATGGTGCCGGAAAGTTTATCCGCACTAACGCCCTGTTCTTCGGCGGCCACGATATAGAGCGCGAGAATGGGCAACACCGCGCCATTCATCGTCATGGACACGCTCATCTCGTCGAGCGGAATGCCGGAAAACAGCGTGCGCATATCGTAGATGGAATCAATCGCCACCCCCGCCATGCCGACATCGCCCGCCACGCGCGGATGATCGGAATCATAGCCGCGATGGGTCGCCAGATCGAAAGCGACTGACAGGCCCTTTTGTCCGGCGGCGAGGTTGCGCCGATAAAAGGCGTTTGAATCTTCCGCCGTCGAAAAACCGGCATATTGCCGGATCGTCCAAGGCTGGTTGACATACATGGTCGGGTAAGGCCCGCGCAAAAACGGGGCGATACCTGGTAGGGAATCGACGACATCGAGGCCTTCGCGGTCAGCTTCCGTGTAGACGGATTTCACCGCAATCCCTTCGGGCGTCATCCAAGGCTCGGACGTGGCTTCGCGGGCAGGGACGGTGGTGGCGCGATAGGCGCTCTTTGCAAAATCGGGGATACGGGTCATGCGGCCGCTCCTGCATGAGGGGTTTCGGCCTCAAAGGGCTCGGATAGTCGGATAGGCACCAAGGGCGGAAACTGCGGCGTTGGACCAGCAGATTTTACTGGCATGGGCGCCAAGACTTCGACCGATTTGGCCTGAGCGTCGAGATAGGCGGTAACACCCACCATCCCTGCTTTTTTCTCGACCAAGGCCGCCTCGCGTGCCGCGCGGGCAGACGCGATGCGCGGCTGCAAGGCACCCGCAATCAGCGAGGCAACAATACCGCCCTCTTCTTCCATGGTTTGAAACTGTTTCCACGCCTCAGACACAAGTTCATCGGTCAGTGTCTCATAGCCACCCGCGCCGGCGACGGGATCGCTGACGCTGGCGAGATGGGCTTCCTCCAGCAACACCAATTGCGTGTTGCGGGCGAGCCTGCGGGCAAAGGGCTCGGGAAGGCCTAGCGCGTTGGTGAACGGTAAGACGGTGATCGCGTCCGCGCCACCAATCGCCGCCGCAAAACAACCCATGCCCGCCCGCAATAAATTCACATGCGGATCGCGACGGCTCATCATGCGAAACGCCGTTTCCGAGGTCAGCAGGATCGGCTTCGGGACCAGCCCGCATTGCTGCTCGATGCTCGCCCAGAGTTTGCGTAACGCGCGATGTTTGACGATGGATAAAAATTGATCGGCATCCGACGCCAAGCGAAACTCGATCATGCCGCGCGCATCTTCAAGCGCGAGGCCTGATGCTTCCAGCGCGCGGAGATAGAAGATCGCGTTGGCTAACACAAAGGCCAGTTCCTGCGCTTCCGAGCCACCGGCCTGATGTACAACCCGCCCATCGGCAGCCAGGAAGGGACCGGCAAAGCCTTGGGCCATTAAATCACGGACGCTGGCTGCAACATTCGATGCCATTTTTTCACCCGAGGCGGGAAACGCACCATCGCGCGCACCAAGTCCGACCGGATTGAGACCGAAGCGAATGTTCACCGTATTGGCTGGAAAATCGAGCGTTTGACAGGCGTCCGCAAACGCATGGGCCGCATCGCGACCGCGCGGGCCACAATCCAGCGCGATCTCGATACCGGCGTCGAGATAAATGCCCTTCAAGGCCTCCGTGATAACATCGGCTTTCGCGGGCAGACCAAAGCCATAAGCGCCGATGGCATTTTCAAAGACGAGAGAGAGACCGTTCGATCCGTTCTCCAAATCCTGCAAGGCTTGGGCATTGGCTTGTGGCGCATCGGGATTATCAATGCGGCTGATGATCGACCACGCAGCCCCAGGTGCGCGTCCGATGACCGGCGTGTGAGACGTAGCCTTGGCATAAAGCGGGGCGATGCGGATGCCGTCAGCGGTTTTCGACGTCAGAAGGGCTTCAAAATCCGCCCCCTTCAACACCGCCTCGGCGCGTTTGCGCCATTGGGCTTCGTCCGTCACGATTGGATCATTCAACGCAAACGCCATGCCTTATCCCCCTTAATCGGGCGGCACAATGGCATAAAGGGAGGGCGCGAGGCCACCTCGCCTTTCGATGGAGAAAGCGAAGGCTAAACCTTCACCAAGCGTGGCCGACCCGTGGCAACCGCTGTAATCCGGCTTTCGACAAAAATTTCCTGCCCGTCGGTGAAGGCGGAGACATCTTTGCGGTCGATGACAATCTCGGCATTATCGGCACCGGCGGCCTCGGCGCGGAGGAGAATATCGGCGCGTAAGCCCGCGATAGCCGCTTCGGCTGCGGCCTCCAGCGCATGGAAATCATGCTGGGCGGCGGGGCCGTGTACGCGATAGCGGCCGGAGCCCGGTGACAAAATTACGCTTTCGCCCGTGATTTTCACATGACCCACCACCGCGCCAAGAGCGTTGGCGACATCGGCATGTTCGGGCATCACGACGGCGCTTTCCAGCAACTCGCCAATCATCGGATAATAGGTCGGGGCGGAGGCCCCCACGCCGATAATCGGCAGGTTGAAATCGAACCGAATGGAGGAAACTCCGCGCTTTTTATCAAGCGACGCGATGATCAAAGGATGCAGGCTTGGCCGGTCGAGTTTGTAGCCGTCTTCATCGAGTGCCACATCGATCAGGGCTTCCGCCGAGCGGCGAACCAGTTTTTTGATAATCGCGTGCGCTACCGCCTCAGATGACTCGAACAACACTTCGCCCTTGCCGCCACGGCGGCGGCTGGCGAGCTCGGCTGAGAGACGGGCGGCCTCGCTATCCCATACATCGTGGATGCCGAGCACATGGGCAGCGTCCGAGGGCGTCAGGGCCGACATCATCACCAAGCCATTCGTCACAAGACGGGTCAGCGCACCCAATTCGGTGCGGGTTTCGGCCACTTGATCAACCGGCTTCGGCGTATCGCCGATCTTGGCAAGAAGCGCTGCTTCCGCCGTGGATAAACCCGCCCGTGCGGCATCGGTTACCGGCATCGGCACGATAAAGCGGGCGTCGGTTGCACGCGCCACTTCGGCACGCAATTGCCGATCCAGCGCCTGATGCACCATCGCACGGTGATCCATCGCCAACAGGCTCACCGGCATCGCGCGACGCGGGCCAAGCTCCATGGCGATATTCAGCCCTTCTTCGACAAGGCGGACTTCGCTGTCACCACCCAAGCCGATGGTCCGCATCGCCACCGCCTGCACCATGGTCTGGAACCCGCCGACGCGAGCGCCCAACGGATCCAGCCGAGGTGTGCCGTTTTTCATGACCGCAATGTCGGTTGTCGTGCCGCCAATATCGGAGACAAGCGCGTCTTGCGATCCGGTCAAAAAGGCAGCACCCACCAAAGTCGCAGCGGGGCCGGACAGGATCGTCTCGATGGGCCGTTCACGCGCCACATCGGCGGCAATCAGCGCGCCGTCGCCGCGCACCACCATGACAGGCGCTTGAATACCGCGGGCATCGAGAAAACGTCCGGTTGCAGCAATCAAGCCATCAATCAGCGGCACAAGACGCGCGTTGAGCAGGCACGTCAGCGCGCGGCGAGGACCGTCAAGCTGGCTGGTCAATTCGTGGCTGCAGGTAACGGGTAGATGCGTGCGCGCACGAATGAACTCGCGGGCGGCAATTTCATGCTCGGGATTGCGCGTCGAGAAATAGCCGGCAATCGCATAGCCCGTCACCGTGCTGCCCTCAGCGGAAAGCCAGCGCTCAAGCGCTGCGGTATCGAGCGGCATGGCCGCGTCACCGGTAACGGTATGGCCACCGCCAATGCGCGCCATCGGATCATTGCCGAGCGCTGTATCAAGCCCCGCGCGCTTCACATCCGCTTCACCAAAGCCGATCATCACCAGACCGATGCGGCGCTGCTGGCCTTCCACCAACGCATTGGTGGCAAGTGTGGTGGAAAGCGAGACAAGCTCAATCGCCGATGGCTCGGTTTTCGACAGTGCAATCACGCTGTCCACAGCACCGGAAATACCGATGGCAAGATCATGCCGCGTGGTCAGCGATTTGGCTTTCGCCACCACCCATCCGGTTTGATCGTTAAACAGCACGGCATCCGTATAGGTGCCACCGGTATCAATGCCTAAAAGAAGCGCCATCAGAAATTATACCCAAACCCGTCAATGATTACGCATACGCTTGAAGGTCAGCGCCAGACCGTAAATTGCGGCTTGCCGTCGGTAATTTCGTACCAATCCGGCTTATCACCGACATAAATATGCTCGGCAATGTGGAGCCCCGTTGCCCCATCGAGCGATCCGGCCGTGATTGAAATCGTGTCGCTGTTGAATTCCCGCCAGAAGAGATTGCTGCCGCATGTTTTACAAAAGCCACGCTCGGCCTTTTCCGACGATTTGAACCAGGCCAGCCCGCTATCTGAAACAAAGGTAACGCTCTGGACGGGCGCATTGGAGGCGGCCAAGAAATTGCCCGTAGTCTTGCGGCATTGTCCGCAATGGCAGGCAATAACCTCGCGCATCGGCGCGTCGACCGTGAACTTAACGGCTCCACACAGACAACCACCCGTCCTTAGCTTATGTGCGCTGGTCATGACCCACTCCCTTTCGCGGAATTGCTAGCTCGCATCGTAACGGAAGGGCCAATGAGGATTATCTCAATTCAGACCTTCGGTGGTGCCATCCGGACGGTCGAGGCCCGCAAAGACCAGCTTGGTTAAGCCGTACACGCGTTCTTCGATGACATGAAAGCCCTCGGGCAAAATGTCGATCTGATTGGCGCGCTCCTCGATGATGACGAGCGCATCAGGCGTGAGCCAACCGCCTTTAAGGGCTGAGGCGAGCGCGAGCTTGGCCAAGCCTTTGCCATAGGGCGGATCGCAAAAGACGAGCGAGAAGGGTTCGGCGGGTGACACCGGCCCCATATAGGTCGCGTCCCGCCGATAGACTTTGGTGATACCCGCCACGCCAAACGCCTCGACATTGGCCTTGATCAGACCGCGAGCGGCGGCGGCCTCCTCGACAAACTGCACAAAGGCCGCGCCACGCGAAAGCGCTTCCAGCCCCAATGCACCGGTGCCGGCGAATAAATCGAGCACCCGCGCACCCGTGACCGGATCATCATAGCCATGCGCTAACACGTTAAAGAGCGCTTCCCGTAACCGATCAGAGGTCGGGCGCGTCTCGTCGCCTTGCGGTGGCGTGAGCGCCCTGCCTTTGAAACGTCCGGCGATGATCCGCATACGCTTCTACCCGCCCGATCAACGCGACCGGGGCGGACGCGGTCCGCGCGCCGCACCACCCGATGGACGGCCACCTGTCGGCTTATCGCCAGACGGCTTGCCGCCCGAAAGTCTGCCGCCGCGATAGGGTTTGCTATCCGCACGCCCCGTGGTCGGACGCTCGCCCGAGGGCTTGGCAGCCGAGCGGGTTGCAACGGAGCGTCCACCCGGCGACCATTCGCGCTTGGGGGCCGCATCGCCTCTCTCACCCTCCGACCGAGGCTTTCTCGGCTTAAACGGTGCGGACGGACGCGAGGCCTCGACATCGGCGCGTTCGCGCACCGGTGCCTCTTTGCGGGAGGGTGCCAGCTTTTCAACCAGCACGGACTTGCCGCCACGGGTTTTGATGCTGCCGGAACGGCGATGCTCGCGCTCGGCATTCTCCGTCCGGATTTCCTTCGGATCCGCGCCACGACGAGGTGCTTTTGGCGTTGTACGCGTCGAGCTGACCTGCTCCGCATCCTCTGCGCGCCAAATGCTGCGCAACGGCTCGGTTGGGTGGCGCCATTTTGGCCGAACAGGAGCGTCACTAGAGGCTTCTGCTGCGTCATCCCGCGGGCGCGATGAACCTGGCCGTGAGGGCCTTGGGCCAGTGCGCGTCATGCGGTCCGGCTTGCCACGGCGGTTATCGGTTTCATCGGGCCGCCCGCGCGCAGGACGGTCAGCACGTTCTTCACGTTCCGGCCGCTCTGGGCGATCAGAACGATCCGTGCGCTCCGGACGCTGGTAGCGTTCGCGTACCGGCTCTGGCTCCGGCTCCGGCTCGTGGTTGAAGATCGGTGCTTCGAAATCGACGCCCGACTCGGTTGTAAGCGCTGGCCCCAATTGGGCTTTGAGGAAGCTGGTCTTGACCTCTTCCACCGCGCCATCCGACAAATCGCCAAGCTGGAACGGGCCGAAGGAAACGCGGATCAGCCGGTTCACTTGCAGGCCGAGATGCTCCAACACGCGTTTGACTTCGCGGTTTTTGCCTTCGCGCAGGCCGAGCGTCAGCCAGACATTGTCGCCCTTTTCGCGATCAAGGGTTGCTTCAATCGGGCCGTAATTCATGCCGTCAACGGTGATGCCGCTGCGCAAACTATCGAGCACGGGTTGGCTGATTTCGCCGTAACAGCGCACCCGATACCGCCTGAGCCATCCGGTTTCCGGCAGCTCGATGATCCGAGCCAAACCGCCATCATTGGTCAGCAGCATCAGACCTTCGGTGTTAATGTCGAGACGTCCGATGGTGATCACGCGCGGCAGATTTTTGGGCAGCCGTGAGAACACGGTTGGCCGCCCTTCCGGATCGCGCGCGGTTGTCACCAGACCGCGTTCCTTATGGTAGAGGAACAGGCGGGTACGCTCGCGCGTCGGCAAAGGCGCACCATCGACTTCCACTTTATCGGTTGGCCGTACGTCGCGCGCGGGGCTGGTGAGCACCTCGTCATTGATCGACACGCGACCGGCCAAAATCCATTCCTCGGCATCGCGACGCGAGCAGAGGCCGACGCGTGCCATCACTTTCGCGATGCGCTCACCGGGGTTTTCCTTTGGCACGGAGGCCACGCGTGGCTTGCCCTTGAAGCCGGACGGTTTACCGCCGCGATCGCTATAGGGACGATCACCGCCGGATCGATTATCTCTCGGACGATCCCCCGAGGGTCTCTCGCTTGCGCCTTCGCGCGGCGGACGGGCTGAGTAAGGCCTGTCGCCTGCGGGCCGCTCGCGGTTCGGGCGATCCCCGGTTGGCCGCTCGCCTCTCGGTGTAAACGGGCGTTTGCCCTCGCTTGCGCCTTCGCGCGGCGGGCGCGGTGAAAACGGTCGCTTGGCGCCGCCGCTCTCGCCTGCGTTGCGTGCTTCAGCTGGACGGCGGGGACGAAAGGCTTTTTTGCCCTCCTCATCGCCCGATGGGCCGCGTGGCGCGGGGGTGCGGGCTTTGTGAAAGCCGCGTGGGGTTGAGGAGTCGCCACGGGCGCCCGGGCCGCGACTGCGACCTGCACCGGAACCACCACTCGGTGGCCGACCTTTGCCGCCACCACGATTTTTGCTTTTGTCATTCATGCGCCGCTGATAGCAGAGTATTTCAACGGTTGCGAGCTTCGCTTGACGAGAAGATGGATCAAAAAACAATGACGCCGATGGAACGGGCCTTTGAGGCTGCAAAACAAGCCGCCGAACGCGGCGAAGTTCCCGTTGGCGCGGTTATTACCCGCAATGGCGAGATTTTAAGCATTGCAGGCAACCGAATCCTGATGGACCGTGACCCGACCGCCCACGCCGAAATCCTCGCTTTGCGCGAAGCCGCCCATAAAATCGGCTCGGAACGTTTGATTGGCTGCGATCTTCACGTCACCCTAGAGCCCTGCGCGATGTGCGCCGGAGCGATCTCGCTGGCCCGCATTCGGCGGCTTTATTACGGCGCTCCGGATGTAAAAGGCGGGGCGGTGGATCACGGCCCGCGCTTTTTCTCGCAACCCACCTGCCACCACGCGCCTGAAGTCTATGGCGGCATCAGGGAAACCGAAGCAGCCGAATTATTGCGCGGGTTTTTCGCCGAGCGGCGAGGGTAAGGGAACCTTCCGCCCTTGCAACCCTTGGTTAGTGTTATGTGTCAGGCTTTTGCAGGAAGCTTGATGCCTATCGTCCAAACCGGAGTTGGTAATGTCAAAGCATGGCACATTTTTCTGGAGTGAATTGAACACCGGCGATGTTGAGAAAGCGAAGGCCTTTTTTGGCCAGACCATCGGCTGGACCTTTGCCACCATGCCGAACGGCGACCCCAACTATTGGATCGCGTTCAACGACGGCGCCCCGCAAGCGGGCATTGTGCCACTCTCGATGTTCGCCCCACCCGGCGCGCCACCGCATTGGTTTTCTTATCTTGCGGTCGATGATGTCGATAAAAGGCTCGAGGCGCTGATCACAGCAGGCGGCGTTATTCTCAGCGCACCCTTCGACGTACCCGGCGTCGGCCGCATCGCGATTGTGCAAGACCCGACCGGCGCGCCGATGGGATGGATGACGCCGGTGGAGCGGGGGTGAGATGGATTTGGACCAAATCAAGCTAGAACTTGAAGCCAAAATCGAAAGTGTAAAGGCTGATATTCTGAAATGGATATTCGGTCAAACGCTGATTATTTTAGCTGCAGTGTTTGCGATGGCGCGGATGATTCATCCGTGACGGGTTCTTTGCCCTCCAAGCTTAGGTAGCCTTGGACCGCGCGCCTCCCGGCGCGCAGTCGGTACAAGCTTCATCAGCCGGCCCGTCGCTAGGGCTCCGTGCGTGCGTTGCTCAAAACGATTCACAGGATCGTTTTGTTCGCTCCGCGAACCGCGCCTCACCCACCCACATTAAACGCGGCTAACACCGCCATGTTTACAATATCCGAATCCTTTGCGCCCAGCGGTATGATCTGCACCGAGCGGTCCAAGCCTACCAGCACGGGGCCGATAACCGTCGATCCACCGATGGTCTGCAGCATTTTGGTGGCGATGGAGGCCGAGTGGAAAGCGGGCATCACCAGCACATTGGCCGTGTCGGTCAACCGGCAAAACGGATATTGCGCCATGATATCCTTGTTGAGCGCCACATCGGCGGCCATTTCGCCGTCATATTCGAAATCGACGCGGCGCTTGTCGAGCAATTTGACCGCTTCGATCACCTTGGCCGAGCGTTCGCCCTGCGGATGTCCGAAGGTGGAATAGGCCAGCATTGCCACGCGTGGTTCATAGCCCAGACGGCGCGAAACGCCAGCCGCTTCAACCGCAATATCGGCGATCTGTTCGGCGGTCGGCATTTCGGTAATAGCGGTATCGGCCACCACCACCGTATGCCCGCGGGCGAGCACGAGGGACGCGCCCATCAGCTTATGGCCGGGCTTGGCGTCAATCACGTTCAACACATCGTTTAACGCCACGGAATAATTGCGCGTGGCCCCCGTCACCATGGCATCGGCATCGCCCAAAGCTACCATGGCGGCACCGAAATAATTACGGTCCTGATTGATCAGCCTTTGGCAATCGCGCAGCAAATAGCCTTTGCGCTGCAACCTCTCATAGAGATATTGCGCGTAAGCGGGGTTACGCTTCGAGAGCTTGGCATTGTGGATTTCGATGCCGTCGCGGCCATCCATCTCGATGCCGGCAGCCAGCGCGCGTTCGCGTACCCGCTCTTCGCGGCCCACCAAAATCGCCGTGCCAAGCCCTTGCGCGACAAAGGAAACAGCCGCGCGGATGACTTGTTCTTCCTCGCCCTCGGCAAACACCACACGCTTCGGGTAACGCCGCACGCGCTCGAAAATGCGCTGCAAAGCGCCCGCCACCGGATCGCGCCGGGCGGAGAGTTGCGCTTTGTACTCATCCATATCGGCAATCGGCTTGCGCGCCACGCCGGTTTCCATCGCGGCTTTGGCCACCGCTGGCGGAATGACGTGGATGAGGCGCGGGTCGAATGGTACGGGAATGATATATTCACGGCCAAAGCGCGGGCGCGCGCCTTGATAGGCGGCGGCGACATCATCGGGCACATCTTCTTGCGCGAGTTCAGCCAGCGCATAAGCCGCCGCAATCTTCATTTCCATATTGATGGTGGAAGCCCGCACATCGAGCGCGCCACGGAAAATATAGGGGAAGCCCAGCACATTATTGACCTGATTGGGGTAATCAGAGCGCCCCGTGGCGATGATCACATCGTCGCGCACGGCATGCGCCTCTTCCGGCGTGATTTCCGGATCGGGATTGGCCATAGCGAAAATGATCGGGTTAGGTGCCATGCTTTTGACCATCTCGGCCGAAAGCGCGCCCTTGGCGGAAAGGCCGAAAAACACATCGGCGCCGCGCATCGCGTCATCCAGCGTGCGGGCCGTGGTTTCGACCGCATGGGCCGATTTCCACTGGTTCATGCCCTCGGCGCGGCCGCGATAGACCACTCCTTTGGTGTCGCACAGCACCACATTTTCAGCCGCAAAGCCCATCGCTTTGATGAGCTCCAGACAGGCAATACCCGCAGCGCCCGCGCCATTGCAGACAAGCTTGGTGGTTTTAAGCTCGCGCCCCGTCAGCTTCATCGCATTCATGATGCCTGCGGCGGCGATAATGGCGGTGCCGTGCTGGTCATCATGGAAGACCGGAATATCCATCAATTCGCGGAGTTTTTCCTCGATGATGAAGCATTCCGGTGCCTTGATGTCCTCGAGATTGATGCCACCAAAGGATGGCCCCAAATAGCGCACCGCATTGATAAACTGCTCGGGGTCTTCGGTATCGACTTCCAGGTCAATCGAATCAACATCGGCAAAGCGCTTGAACAACACCGCTTTGCCCTCCATCACGGGTTTGGAGGCGAGCGCGCCGAGATTGCCCAAGCCCAAAATGGCGGTGCCATTCGAAATAACGGCCACGAGATTGCCCTTGGCGGTGTAATCATAAGCAAGGGCCGGATTTTCAGCGATGGCTTTGACGGGAACGGCGACGCCTGGCGAATAGGCCAGCGACAAATCGCGCTGCGTTGCCATGGGCTTTGTGGCGACAATCTCGATCTTGCCGGGACGGCCCATCGAATGGAAATCGAGCGCTTCCTTATCGGAAATCGTCGGACGCGTCCGCTTTGTCGGTTTGCCGTCAGCCATGCCCATTTACCCCTCACCTGAAGACCGTGTTGTCCCAACCTTAGGGCCCGCGCGCCAGAAGCTCAACAATCCTTCCGTCGTAGAGGATAAAATGTCGGATTATTTAAAAAGATCAGCGTGGGAACCCGTTGCTGCCAGTTCAACAAACTCTTCAGTTACATCATAAATCAGCAGCCAATCTGGCTCGATATGGCATTCCCAATAGCCCGCATATTCTCCGAGTAAACGACGCGGCCTAAAGCGGCGCGGCAGGGCGATGTCATTGACCAACGCCTCAAGCACTTGTTCCAGTTTCCTCGGGTCGCATCCGCGTTTCAAAACCCGTTTGAAATCTCGCCTGAAACGACTGGATTTGATGATGGGTTTGATCAAGGGCAATTACCGGCTTAAATCATCCATAAACGCCGAAACGGAACTATATTTCTTCGCCTTCTTACGAAAGGCTGGATCTTTAAGCTCCCGCATCGCGGTAGCCAGCTCCTCTTTCGGCACCTTCAATTCAAACGGAATGCCACGCTGGCGCACCATTTGCGTGTAGAACAGCGTAATTGCCGTCGTTGCATTGAGACCAAGCGACGCCATGATGGCCTCCGCTTCAGCCTTAAGCTCGGGCTCCATGCGGGCTTGAACCGATACTGTTTTGCTCATCAACTTACCCTATCCAATAACCATGATTTGGCTATTTGTATTACATTTGAAATACAAATGAAAGAAATATTGCGTTGGTTAGGATGCAATCCTTTCGGAAAGCTCGGGGCAAAAAGATCACCCAGCTCGATAAAAGGTCGGATAACTTCACCTCAGGGCGTGAAGTAAGCGCCCAGCTTTGCTAGCGTATTAGCCATGAGCCGCACCCCAGACATCGCTTCCGAAGACCGCCCGACGCCGATGATGGCGCAATTTATCGAAATCAAGGGTGCAAACCCGGATTCGCTGTTGTTCTACCGGATGGGCGATTTTTACGAATTGTTTTTTGAAGATGCGGAGATTGCCTCCCGCACGCTAGGCATTGTGCTGACCAAACGCGGCAAGCATCAGGGCGCCGATATCCCGATGTGCGGCGTGCCGGTGGAGCGCGCCGATGAATATCTCCAGCGCCTGATTGCGGGCGGCCATCGCGTGGCCGTCTGCGAGCAGATGGAAGACCCCGCAGAAGCCAAAAAGCGCGGGCCTAAATCTGTCGTCCGGCGCGATGTGACCCGTTTGGTGACGCCCGGTACGATTACCGAGGAGCGGCTGCTCGACCCCGCGCGGGCCAATTTGCTGGTGGCGGTGGCACGAGCACGGCAAGACGATGGCGGTTGGCGCTATGGCCTGGCCTCCGCCGATATTTCAACCGGACGGTTTCGGGTTTTGGAGACGGAAGAAGCCTCGCTGCTCGCCGAAATCGCCCGTCTTGAGCCGCGCGAAATTTTGCTGCCCGATACGTTGATTGACGAGCCCGGCCCGCTCAAAACGCTCTATCGCGATATGCCGAGTGCCGTGACTCCGATGGCGCGCGACGGGTTTGATGCCACATCCGCCGAACGCCGGTTGCAGGATTTTTTCGGTGTGGCCTCGTTGTCGGGCTTTGGTGCGTTCTCGAAGGCCGAGCTTGCAGCAGCCGCTGCCATTGCCGCCTATGTCGAGCGCACGCAATTGGGCGTCCGCCCGCCTCTATCGCCGCCGGTGCGTGAAGCCACCCATGGCGCGATGCAGATCGATGCGGCAACGCGCGCCAATCTCGAACTCACCCGCACCCTTGCGGGGGAGCGACGCGGCAGCCTGTTGGCCGCCATTGATTACACCGTGACCCCTCAAGGCGCGCGGTTGCTGGCCGAGCGGATTGCGGGACCACTGACCGATCCAGAGGCCATTTCCGCGCGTCACGATTCGGTGGCATTTTTTCTCGATCGTCGCGGCTTGCGCAGCGAGTTACGCAGCGCGCTCAAATCAGCCCCCGATATGGCACGCGCTTTGTCGCGTCTAGCGATGGATCGCGGCGGGCCGCGTGATCTGGCGGGCCTGCGCGATGCGTTTCATCTGGCAAGTGCCGTGGTCAAACGGATCATTGGCAATGAGGAAGCGCCGCTTGAAATTCGCGCCGCCTGCCACGCGCTCGAAACACTTGATCCGGCAATGGCCCCTTTGTTTGATGCCGCACTGGCTGACGAGCTGCCGCTCAACAAACGCGATGGCGGGTTTATTCGGGCGGGCTTCACCCGCGAGCTCGATGAGGTGCGCGGTTTAAGGGATGAAAGCCGCCGCGTGATTGCCGCATTACAAGCCCAATATAGCGAGCTCACCGGCTGCCGGACGCTGCGCATCAAGCACAATAATTTCTTAGGCTATTATCTCGAAGTGCCGCAGGCCGCTGGCGAGCAGCTGGTGCAACCGCCGCATGCAACCTTGTTCATTCACCGCCAGACCATGCAAGGCGCGATGCGCTTTTCAACCGTCGAGCTGGCCGATCTCGACCAAAGGATCGCATCCGCAGGCGATAAAGCGCTTGAACTCGAACTCGCTCTGTTCGCCGATCTCGCCAGCCGCGTGACCCGTCAGATGGAAGCGATCAAACACGCCGCCGATGCCTTGGCGATCATTGATGTGTCAGCGGCGCTCGCCGAACTCGCCGATGATCAAGGTCACGTCCGGCCCGAAATCGGCACGGGGCTGGATTTCGATATTGAAGGTGGACGGCACCCCGTGGTCGAGGCGGCGTTAATGCGCAATGGCGAGGCGTTTGTTGCCAACCACGCCAATCTATCGCCGTTTTCGGGGTCAAGCGGAGGCGGAATCCAGATCATAACCGGCCCTAATATGGCGGGTAAATCGACCTATCTGCGCCAGAACGCGCTGATTGCCGTGTTAGCGCAAGCGGGAGCCTATGTGCCCGCGCGGCGTGCCAAAATCGGCATTGTCGACCGCTTGTTTTCGCGCGTTGGCGCAGCCGATGATCTGGCTCGGGGCAGATCAACCTTTATGGTCGAGATGATCGAGACCGCCGCCATTCTCAATCAAGCCAGTGAGCGCTCGCTCGTCATTCTGGATGAGATTGGCCGTGGCACGGCAACCTTTGATGGCCTCTCGATTGCGTGGGCCACCGTTGAGCATCTTCATGAAGGCAATCGCTGCCGCGCGTTGTTTGCCACCCATTTTCACGAATTAACCGCGCTGACCAAGCGCCTCAACCGTCTGACCAACGCCACCATGCGCGTGACCGACCATCACGGCGAAGTGATCTTTTTGCACGAAGTCGTGCCCGGCACCGCCGACCGCTCTTACGGTATTCAAGTAGCCCGACTGGCCGGCCTGCCACGCTCCGTGATTGAACGCGCCACCACCATTTTGGCCGAATTGGAAGCCTCCGACCGGCAAGCTCCCGTGGCGCGGATGATCGACGATTTGCCGCTGTTCTCGGCATTGGTGAAGCCGGTGCCTACCGTCGCTGACAGGATCGAAAAGCCCGATCTGCTGCGCGAGGGTTTGGCCGATATCCATCCCGATGAAATGACGCCGCGCGAAGCGCTGGACGCGCTTTATAGATTAAAGGGTTTGGCGAAAGAGTAACCCTGTCACATTGGACAGGGTACAGCGTATTTTAACCCGATAAACTGACACGCAAGTGAGGAGCTCTTGGAGTGTCGTCCGCCATGAAATTCGTCGTGAAATTTGCACTTGTATTTGGTTTCGGCATTGGCTTGTTTTCGGTCTCGTCCGCGTTGCGCGCGGAACAAGTTAAGCCCAATACGCCGGCATCGGTCGCCAAAACGATCAAGGGCCTTGTTGGTGTCCACGACGCCATGCGGGAAATAACCTGGTACAGGAATTCAGCTACGCCAAAATATGACAATACCAACACGTTCTACCTCTATTTCGGAATTACCGACGATCAGATATTGACGCCTCTACGCCTCAAAATCACCTATGCGAGCGACTCCTGGCTGTTTGTCAAAAGCGTTTGGGGAAAGGCAGACGGCAAAAAAATCGCCATACCTCAAACGAGTGAGAGCTTTTCAGGTTGGGAGCGCGACAATGGCAGCGGGAAAATTTGGGAATGGTCGGATGCTCCCGTCGAAGTGGCTGACGATATTGCTGCTCTGCGCCAGATCGCTCATTCAAAAGAAGTGACGCTTCGCTTCGAGGGTCAGCAATATTATGCGGACCGGACCTTGAATGGGGCTCAGCTTCAAGCTGTCCGGGATATGATTTCGGCCTATGAGCTTGTTACAGCAAAGCCTTGGCAATGAGCCCTGAGCCAACGGCACTCCCATGGTAGCGCGCGTTGCAACGGTTGCCTTTGAGGGCATCGAGGCCAAGCCCGTTGATGTGCAGGCGCAAATCGCGCCGGGCAAAGTGCTGTTCAATCTTGTTGGCCTGCCTGACAAAGCGGTGGGAGAATCCCGCGAGCGGGTGCGTTCGGCTTTGGTGGCCTCGGGCTTAGCCCTGCCCGCCAAACGCATCACGGTCAATCTAGCACCCGCCGATATGCCGAAAGAGGGCAGCCATTTCGACCTGCCGATTGCGCTGGCTCTCATGGCAGCGATTGGTGCCATTCCACCCGATGCGCTGGAGGGATTCACCGTCCTTGGCGAATTGGGGCTTGATGGCTCGATCTCGCCGGTGGCCGGCGTATTGCCTGCAGCGATTGCGGCCAATATCCGCGGGCATAGCCTGATTTGTCCTTATGCGTCGGGGCCCGAAGCGGCATGGGCGTCACGCGAGATCGAGATCATCGCGCCGCGCTCGCTCATTCAGCTCGCCAATCATTTCAAAGGCACACAGGTGCTCAGCCGTCCCGAACCGGTGATCCGCAGCGAGGGCGTGCCATTACCCGATCTCGCCGACATCAAGGGACAGGAAACGGCGCGTCGGGTGCTCGAGATTGCTGCGGCGGGCGGCCACAACATGTTGCTCTCGGGACCGCCCGGTGCAGGTAAATCGATGCTGGCGGCGCGGCTGCCTTCCATCCTGCCGCCGCTGGGGCCGCGGGAACTTTTGGAAGTCTCGATGATCCAGTCGGTAGCCGGTGCGCTGGCGGGCGGGGAGTTGACCGATCGACGGCCCTTCCGCGCGCCGCATCATTCCGCCTCGATGGCCGCTTTGGTGGGAGGTGGTATCCGCGCGCGGCCCGGCGAGGTGTCGCTCGCCCATCATGGCGTTTTATTCCTCGATGAATTACCTGAATTCCAGCCCCAAGTACTCGATAGCCTGCGCCAACCCCTCGAATCGGGGGAGGTGATTATCGCAAGAGCCAATCATCGCATCAGCTATCCGGCGCGGTTCCAGCTCGTGGCGGCGATGAATCCATGCCGATGCGGACACGCCACCGAGCCCGGATTTACCTGCAAAAAGGCCCCGAATGCCACCTGCATGGCGCAATACCAATCGCGCATTTCAGGCCCGTTTCTCGACCGGATCGACCTTGTCATCGAGGTGCCCTCGGTCACAGCCTCGGACCTGATAGCGCCAGGAAAATCGGAAGCCTCAAAAGGCGTTGCACTGCGCGTTGCCCGCGCGCGCGCGATCCAGACACGGCGTTATGAAGCGCTCGGATTACCCGATGTGACCTGCAATGCGGCCTGTCCGGTGAGCGATCTGGCCGAAATCGCCCAATTGGATGATGCAGGCCTCGCTTTGCTCCGAAGCGCTGCCGATGCCATGCGGTTGACCGCACGCGGCTATCATCGGGTTTTAAAAGTATCCCGAACGCTGGCTGATCTCGACGGTTCAGACCCTATCCGCCGAATTCATTTGGCCGAAGCCTTGAGTTACCGGGCGCGGGACATTACGAGCTGAACATAACCATATTCGGCTGTCATATTCCCGTCAGCGTTTCATGATGACATTGTCATATATAAACGATGCCAGAGTCGTTTTCTGGAAACGTCACGCGAGGGATCGCCGCCATGCTCGATCACAAGACCATCACCGGACATGTCGCCTCTGCGGCGCGGGCCGGTTCGGGTCTCATGCTCTCGTTTTTGAACCGCCCGATGGTGGATGCTTTCACGCTGGGGCGCATTGGCTCGCTTGAAGTGCGCCTTGCCGCAACGAAGAAAGATATTAAGCGCGCCCAACGCTTGCGTTACCTGGTTTTTTGCGAGGAAATGTCGGCGGTTCCAGACCTCGTCTCACGCCTGAAGCGCCGTGATATCGATGCATTCGATGCCATTTGCGACCATTTGCTGGTGATAGACCACGCACTCGCCAAGCCCAAAGTTGTCGGCACCTATCGCCTGTTGCGGCAGGATGTCGCCAACCGGTATGGCGGATTTTATACTGCATCCGAATTCGATATCGGCCCGATGTTGGAGGCTCATCCGGACGCGCGGTTCTTGGAGCTTGGTCGCTCCTGTGTCGCCAAACCTTATCGCGACAAGCGCACGGTTGAACTGCTGTGGCACGGCATCTGGGCCTATGTGAAGCGCTACAAGATCGACGTGATGTTCGGCTGCGCGAGCTTTGAGGGGACGGACCCTGACGCGCTGGCGTTACCGCTCAGCTTTTTGCACCATTCTGCCCGCGCCGAGCAGAAGTGGAGCGCCAGCGCGCTGCCGCATCGCCGTGTTGCCATGGACCGGATGGGCGCCGAAACGATCAATGCCAAGCTGGCCCTTCATGCGCTGCCCCCTTTAATCAAGGGCTATTTGCGGGTGGGAGCAAAAATCGGCGATGGTGCGGTCATCGACCACCAATTCGGCACCACCGATGTGCTGGTTATTTTGCCCGTTAGCGCAATCCATCCACGCTATATCGACCATTATGGCGAAGATGCCACGCGCTATGCGGCGTAATTTTTAGACCTGATTTTTTGCGCAAAGCCCTGTATCACACATCGATCAGGGGGAAGGCTTATGCTGCCGCAAGAAATCATCCGTAAGAAGCGCGACGGCGCCGGGTTAAGCGCTGCCGAGATTTCCCAATTTATTGTGGGCCTAACTCAGGGCAGCGTCACGGATGCGCAGGCGGCCGCCTTTGCGATGGCGGTATTTTTTCGCGGCATGACGATGGATGAGCGCGTGGCGCTGACCTCCGCCATGATGCAATCGGGCACGGTGCTGGATTGGGCGGATTTATCAGGTCCCGTGCTTGATAAACATTCCACCGGTGGCATAGGCGACAATGTCAGCCTGATGCTGGCACCTGCGATTGCGGCGTGCGGCGGCTTTGTGCCGATGATTTCGGGGCGTGGTCTTGGCCATACCGGCGGCACGCTTGATAAACTCGATTCCATTCCCGGCTATGTCTCGCAGCCCGACTTGGCCTCGTTCCGCCGTGTCGTCCGTGAAACGGGGGCGGCGATTATTGGCCAGACCGCCGATCTCGCCCCCGCGGATAAAAAGCTCTATTCGATCCGCGATGTGACGGCGACGGTTGAATCCATTCCGTTGATCACCGCCTCGATCCTGTCAAAAAAGCTCGCTGCTGGCCTTCAGGGCTTGGTGATGGATGTGAAGACCGGAAGCGGTGCGTTTATGCCGACACTGGAAGGCGCAACCGAGCTGGCGAAAAGCCTAGCCGATGTAGCAACGGGTGCGGGATTGCCCACGACCGCCTTGATCACCGATATGGACGAGCCCTTGGCATCCGCTGCGGGCAATGCGGTCGAGGTGAGGAATGCGATCCACTATCTCACTGGCGCACATCGCGATCCTCGTTTGCACGAGGTCGTGCTCGCGCTTGGCACGGAAATGTTGCTGATCGGCGGGCTGGTGGCGACGCTTGAGGAAGGCCGCACCATGCTTGCAACCGCCATCGCGAGCGGCGCGGCGGCGGAGCATTTCCAACGCATGGTAACGGCGCTGGGCGGGCCCTCCGATCTTATCATCCGACCAGATGCCCATTTGCCAAAGGCCCCCATCATCCGGCCGGTTTTGGTCGAAGAAGCAGGCTATGTGACCCGTATTTCCACCCGAGATATTGGCCTCGCTGTCGTTACCCTTGGCGGTGGACGGACGCGGGCCGAAGACGGGATTGACCATGCCGTGGGCTTCTCGGCATTGCTGGCTACCGGATCTGAGGTGACAAAGGATACGCCGCTCGGCTTCGTGCATGCGCGCACCGAGGGAGCGGCACAAGCGGCGTCCATAGCTTTACAACAGGCCTATTCGATCGGGCTGCAAAAGCCAGCGATCCGCCCCCTGATTCATGACCGCTTTCAAGGCAAAGGACTTTAATTCATGAGCTTTCTAGTTGCACTCGGTTCCGGTGATCCTGATCCATGGGTCGAACAGTTTCGCGCGCTTTTACCCGATCACCAGATTGTTAAACTCGGCGACAGCTATGACCCTGCGGGTGTTGAATTCGCGATGACCTGGTATCACCCGCCCGGCTCGCTTGCGGTCTATCCACATTTAAAGGCCGTTTTCTCGATGGGCGCGGGCGTTGACCATCTCTTTCGTGACCCCAATCTGCCCGATGTGCCGATGGCGCGCGTGGTTGATCCGGATCTTACCAACCGGATGAGCGAATATGTCGTGCTGCACGCCCTCTCCGTGATGCGGCAGACGCGGCGGTACCGCGATCAGCAAAACCAAAAGCTTTGGCTGGATGATGATTGGCAGCCGGCTGCAAGCGATGTTCGTGTCGGCGTTATGGGCATGGGTGTGCTGGGCAGCGATGCTGCGCACAAATTACAACTGATCGGCTTTGATGTTGCGGGTTGGAGCCGGTCAAAAAAGACGCTCGACGGGATCGAGACCTTTGCGGGTGAAGCGGAGCTTTCCGCTTTTCTGGCGCGCACTGATATTCTGGTGGTTCTGCTTCCGCTGACGGATGATACACGCGGCATCATCAACGCCAAGCTACTGAAAAGTTTGGCCCACGATGGCCGTGTTCCGGCCCCCTCGCTCATCAATGCCGGACGCGGCAATTTGCAGATCGAGACGGATATTTTGGCGTGTCTGGACGATGGCACGCTGCATGAGGTGGTGCTGGATGTGTTCCAAATCGAACCTTTGCCGCAAAACTCGCCGCTTTGGACGCATCCGCGCGTTACCGTCACCCCGCATAATGCCTCGGTGTCGGATCCGATGGCAGTTGCGCGCGCGATTGCGGCGCAAGTGCGTCGCGTTGAACAAGGCGAGGCGTTGCTGAATACGGTTAGCCGCGCGAGGGGCTATTGAGCGGATAGAGCAGGCAACCGCCGGATCGAGGTGATCGGTCCGGCGCCTTTGGCTGCGATCCGGTCAACGGCCACCTGCAAAGGCTCGCCGACAACCAGCATCTGATGGCCGCTGGCGTGCAGCACTTCGGTTGCATCCCGCATGATGCCGATATGACCTTTCCAGAAGATCAAATCACCGCGCTGCAAGCCACTCAGATCGCCGTTAAAGGCCAAGACCTTTCCAACCGCGCTTTCCTGCATATCGGTATCGCGCGGAGCCTTTATACCGGCTGCATCAAGGGAAACCTGCGCGAGGCCCGAGCAATCGAGGCCCAGGCTGGTTTTGCCACCCCAATAATAGGGAATCCCGATAAACCGCTCGGCAACCGTAACAAAATCGCGCTCTAATTCAGCGACCGGCATCAGATGATGTGCGATAACATAATGCCCGCGATGGGTAATGGCGAACTGATCTTTGATACCCACAATCGTCAATCGGCTACCCAGTGATAAAGCCGCCATGGGTGGCAGTTTGATGCTGGGTCCGCCGTAGAGAAAACTGCGCAGGACCGCTAAGCGATGCGTGGGTTTTGCCACATCGGCGGTCAGGGCTTTCGACGGCATAAAGCCGACATAACCGTCGCGCGCCAATTGCCCCCAGCTCCAGCCTTCCTCATCGCGATCATAGACCGTGAACACTTCGCCATGCAGAGCCTCGGTATCGAGCGGCGCATCGGGCACCGGCGCGCGGCGTAAATCGGCGGCGCCGTCGAAAACAATGCAGGGCTCGCCCGTCACATAATGCGGCGCATCCACGATGCCGCGAAGATGCTCGGCGGCAAGATCGGGACGGGCGGGCGTCAGCCGGCGATCGGTTGTTGTCATCGGGAAAGCTCCTTCGCACGGGCCACGATCAGATCACCGATCTTTTCAACGAACAAGGCACCCTTGACGGTGCGCTGGATAATGACATTGCGCAGGTCGGCCTCGTCACGCCGGCGGCTGACCAGTTCGAGCCGCCCCATCGTATCCAGCGCGCGGGTGATGACGGGTTTGGTGACCCCAAGCTTGGCCGCAAGACCTCGCACCGTGTGGGGTGGCGGCTCCAGATAGACAGTCAGCAAAATCGTAATTTGACGAGCAGAAAAATCATGCCCGTCGTCCCGCACCAGACCGAGCGTGACGTCGTGCCATAATTTCAACGCTTCCGAGGGACGAAGGGCAATGCTCATCACGCTTCCGATTGTTACGGAAGCGTTATAGTCGGCGCGTGTGGACGAGACAAGTCTTCTTACCGAAGCGGTTTAAATTTCGGCTTCCTCAGGCGCAACGTCATAGCGCGTCGAACAGAATTCGCAGGTGACGCTGATCATGCCGTCATCGGCGACCATTTCGCGGCGCTCGGAGGGCGGGAAGCCTTTGATCATCGAAAGAATACGGTCCCGCGAGCAGCGGCATTGCGCTGTAACCGTTTCAGCCTCGAAGGCCACCACGCCGCTCTCGTGAAACAGCCGATAGAGCAGTTCTTCACTGGTCAGCATCGGATCAATCAGCTCGTGATCTTCAACGGTCTCGATCAACAGGCGCGCTTCGGTCCACGCATCGTCATCGCCGAATTGCAGGATTTCGGCTCCCTCCGGCTGATCGCCGGGGTGGAGATCCGCCATTCTCTGCCGCTCAGGAGAGGTCGGCATGAATTGCGCCATGACGCCACCGGCCCGCCACACGGGTTGCAAATCGCCCGCACCATCCGCCTGCAGAACCTGCCCGACGGCAAGTCTGATGCGGGTCGGGATTTGCTCGGATTGGCGGAAATATTGTTGGGCGGCTTCTTCCAGCCCCTGCCCATCCAGCGCGACAATGCCCTGATAGCGGGACATTTCATTGCCTTGGTCAATCGTCAGGCCCAGCTGGCCACGCCCGAGCACTTCGGCAGGCGTCATGCCGTCGACCAGACGCGTGGCATCAAAGCGGGCATAGCCGCGCACCCGATCTGGCGCTTCAAAATCGACCACCAGCATATCGACCGGACCATCGGCCCGTGTCTGGATCTGGAAACGGCCTTCGAATTTCAACGCCGAGCCCAAAAGCACTGCAAGCGTCACCGCCTGCCCGAGCAGTTCTGACACCGGATCGGGATAGGCATGACGCCGCAGGATTTGATCCATCATCGGCCCAAGCCTGACCGCGCGGCCGCGAATATCCAGCGCTTCGACGGTGAACGGCAAAACCTTGTCGTCAGGTAGCTCGTCAAATGGGTCCGACATGATCAGGCTATCGCCCCCAATGACCATGCCAGAATACCCTTTTGCGCGTGTAACCGGTTTTCAGCCTCATCGAACACCACCGATTGCGGGCCATCCATGACTTCGTCGGTCACTTCCTCGCCGCGATGGGCAGGCAGGCAATGCATGAAGAGCGCTTTTGAGGACGCGAGCTTCATCAGCTTCGCATTGACCTGATAGGGCAAAAGCAGATTGTGGCGGCGACCTGCATCCTCGTCGCCCATCGACACCCAGCAATCGGTTACGATGCAATCGGCACCTTCGGCGGCATCCTGCGGGCTGCGGGTTACCGTTACCCGAGCACCCTCGTTGCGCGCCCAGGAGATCAATTCAGCCGTTGGCGAAAGCTCTTCGGGGGAAGCGATCTTGAGCTGGAAATCAAAGCGTGCGGCGGCGTGCACCCACGAGGCGAGGACATTATTGGCGTCCCCCATCCATGCTACCGTGCGGCCCTGGATAGGACCATTATGCTCTTCATAGGTCATGACATCGGCCATCACCTGACACGGATGCGAAACTTTGGTGAGCCCGTTAATGACGGGCACCGAAGCATTTTCCGCCAATTCGCGTACTTTGGCGTGATCGAGTGTACGGATCATGATCGCGTCGACATAGCGCGAGAGCACCCGTGCCGTATCTGCGATGGTCTCGCCGCGACCAAGCTGCATCTCGGCACCGGTTAGCATCAAGGTTTCGCCGCCCAGCTCCCGCATGCCGACATCAAACGAAACGCGGGTACGGGTGGAGGGTTTATCGAAAATCATCGCCAGAACCTTGCCCTCAAGCGGGCGGTTTTTGGCGCGACCGCCAGCTGCACGGGCGGCGTTGCGTTCGGCTTTGATCGTGCTAGCACCGGCTAGAATGGTGCGCAGCTGGTCGGACGAGAAATCCGTGAGATCCAGGAAGTGCTTGGGCGAGGTTGAAACTGTCGAAGAAGTCATGCGCCTACCGCTTTCTTTTGGGACAGGCCCATATCGGCCTCAATATGCGAGCAGGCCCGATCAAGGCGGCTTACCGCTTCGCCGACCAGCGCGTCATCAATGATCAAGGGGGGCAACAGGCGAACGACATTATCGCCCGCTCCCACCGCAAGGACATGCTCTTTTAACAAAGCGGCCGTCATCTCGGTATTCGGAACCGCCATTTTCAGACCGATCAGCAAGCCTTCACCACGAATTTCCGCGATGATCCTCGGGTGGCGGTCCTTCAATTCAGCCAGCCTTTGCTTGAACAAGAGCGCGGTTTTCTCGACATGATCCAAAAAGCCCGGGGCCAAGATGACATCGAGCACCGCATTGCCAACCGCCATCGCCAGCGGATTGCCGCCAAAGGTGGTGCCATGCGAGCCTGCTGTCATGCCTTTTCCGGCCTCTTTGGTGGCGATACACGCACCCATCGGAAAGCCGCCGCCGATGCCTTTGGCCAAAGCCATAATATCGGGCGCGATGCCCGACCGCTCATAGGCGAAGAGTTTGCCCGAACGGCCGACGCCACATTGCACCTCGTCAAAAATTAGCAACAGGCCATGCCGGTCGCAAAGCTCGCGTAAGCCCCGCAGGCATTGGGTCGGCACTACGCGCACGCCACCCTCGCCCTGAATAGGCTCGATCAGAATGGCGGCTGTTTCCGGCGTGATGGCCTTCTCGATGGCGTCATGATCGGCAAACGGCACCTGATCGAACCCTTCGACCTTCGGGCCGAAACCATCGAGATATTTCTGCTGTCCGCCCGCCGCCAAGGTTGCCAGCGTCCTGCCATGGAATGCGCCTTCAAAGGTGATGATCCGGAAACGCTCGGGATGGCCGGAGGCCGAATGGTATTTGCGCGCCATCTTGATTGCACATTCGAGCGCTTCCGCACCCGAATTGGTGAAGAACACCGTATCGGCAAAGGAATGTTCGACCAATCGCTGCGCCAAACGCTCGCCGTCGGGCATTTTATAGAGATTAGACGTGTGCCAGAGCTTTTCGGCCTGCGCTTTCAACGCCTCAACCAGATGCGGATGGGCATGGCCCAACGCGTTGACGGCAATGCCGGACCCAAAATCGAGATAGCGCTCGCCAGTGGTTGACATAAGCCACGCGCCCTCGCCTCGCTCGAACGCAAGATCCATACGCGCGAAGACCGGCAATAGTGCCGATGAGGAAGGCGCGGCGGAACTTGTCTCAGCCATGACGAACTCCTTAGAAAAGGGCGGTTTAAAACAAAAATGGCCGCCCTTTCGGGGACGGCTCATCTTGCACGCCCATCATAGAATGCATGGCCGCGCTGTCAATCTATCGTTGGCGTCCATCTCTTTTGGGCATCGCGGGCAGCCCCAATCTGTCCATTCTAATTTTAAAGAAGATATCCACCACTGATCGCTGGGGAAAACCGTCTGCCTGACTCCACGATGCTTGCAGCAGAGTCACGGCATATTGTAGGTTGTGCCTGCGTCAAACACGATATCTGGTGGAGCTAGTGCCAGAGAACCCGCATCGGCCATCCGGTGCGATGAGGTGTTGAGCGTATGTCGACCGGACTGTTTCGGCGACCTATGGGTTTAACGAGGTAAAGAATGTCTTGGACAGATGAACGGGTTGAATTGCTTCGCAAGCTCTGGAATCAGGGACTAAGCGCAAGCCAGATCGCCACGGAACTCAACCATGGCATTACGCGTAATGCTGTCATTGGAAAAGTGCACCGTTTGGGGCTTTCCGGACGCGCTAAAACGCCATCCACCCCATCGTCCCGCCCACGGAAAGTGACGCGGGCGCCGAGCCATCCATTGACGCATACCGCCGGTAGCCGGCAAGCCTCGACGGGTTCATTCGCGGCAAGCAGCGGCGGAGGTGGTGGCGCGGTTCGCGGAAATCTGGCTCTCGCGGCTTCGGCTGCAACCATGCTATCGCCGGTTATCGATTACAACGTGCAGCCCTTCGAAGATGTGGTTGTGCCGATGTCGGAACGCATCACGATCATGGAATTGCGCGAAACAACGTGCCGTTGGCCATTTGGCGACCCTTCATCAACGGATTTCCGGTTTTGCGGTGGCAATTCGCCCGTCGGGGCACCCTATTGCAGCTTTCATGCGCGGATCGCCTATCAGCCGTCCAATGATCGTCGCCGGGTCAAGCCTCGCGATCCGTCGTAACCTTAGGGACGACGGCCAAAATTTTCGTCAAAAGAATAGCCTGCGCCGCGAACGGTTCGAATGGGATCCCGTTCGCGGGGTTTGTTGATGGCCTTCCGCAGGCGTCCAACATGGACATCGACTGTACGCTCATCAATCTCGGCGTCCATGCCCCAAACGCTGTCGAGCAATTGCCCGCGGGTGAACACGCGTCCAGGCCGTTCCATCAAAAATTCCAAGAGTTTAAATTCGGTCGGACCGAGGTGCAGCTCGCGGTTTCCGCGCCGGACACGGTGACTGGACCGATCCAGCAAAAGTTCACCCGCCTCGAGGGATGTAGCCACCCGGTTTGGCAAAGCACGGCGTAAAAGCGCACGAACGCGCGCCAGAAGCTCGGGAACGGAAAAGGGCTTTACGACATAGTCATCGGCCCCTGTCGCCAAGCCGCGCACCCGCTCGCTCTCTTCACCGCGTGCGGTTAAAAGAATCACCGGAAGGCTCTGGGTTTCAGGCCTTAGTCTAAGCCTACGGCACAGCTCGATTCCGGACAGGCCAGGAAGCATCCAGTCAAGGATGACAAGATCGGGCACCTGTTCGCGCAGCATGATTTCCGCATCATCGCCACGGGCGGCGCTATCAACGAGATAACCTTCTGCCTCAAGATTATAACGAAGAAGCAGCGTTAGCGGCTCTTCATCCTCAACGATCAGAACACGAGGTCTTGCAGACATAAGCGGGGAACTCTCGGTATGACGGAAAATAAATTACGAAATTTGGAGCGGTGCGTAGCCGTCGGCCGCACGGGGGCGATCCGTTGTCATGCTCTCGCCTGTGACCAGATATTTGATCGTCTCGGCTATATTCGTTGCGTGATCGCCGATCCGTTCGATGTTTTTGGCGGAAAACAATAAATGGGCGCAAAAACCGATGTTGCGCGGGTCTTCCATCATATAGGTGAGCAATTCGCGGAAGAGCGAGTTATAGAGCTGATCGATCTCTTCATCTTCCTTCCACACCGACATGGCACCTTCGACGTCGCGATGGGCATAGGCGTCGAGAACGCGGTGCAGCCGATCAAGGGCGAGGTCGCTGATATGGATCACGCCGCCGACAATTTTTTGCGGCGCAAACTGGCCATCAATCGCCACAACCCGTTTGCCGACATTTTTGGCAAGATCACCGATGCGCTCGAGGTCGCTGGCGATCCGGATTGCGGATACCAGCGCGCGCAAATCGATCGCCATTGGCTGACGGCGCGCGATGGTCAAAACGGCCTTTTCTTCAATCTCGCGTTCGAGGGCATCGAGCTTTGGATCGGTAGCGATGACGCGCTGGGCGAGGTCGGTATCACCTTTGACCAAAGACTGGATCGCATTGGAGAGCATGGTTTCGGCAATGCCGCCCATTTCGGTGATCTTACGGCCGATTTCCATCAGCTCGTCATCATAGGCGCGTACGGTGTGATCGGTCATTGATAGGTCCCCCAATCGGAGTTTATTCGGTTAGCCGAAGCGGCCAGTAATGTAATCCTGCGTGCGTGGATCACGCGGCGAAGTGAAAATTTTGGACGTTTCATCGAATTCAACGAGTTCGCCGAGATACATAAACGCCGTATATTCCGAGACACGCGCTGCCTGTTGCATATTGTGGGTCACAATGGCGATCGTGTATTCGTGTTTCAATTCATCAATCAGCTCTTCAATTTTTGCCGTCGAAATCGGATCAAGCGCAGAGCAAGGCTCGTCGAATAAAATGACTTCAGGCTTGATCGCAACGGTACGCGCAATGCAGAGGCGTTGCTGCTGACCGCCCGACAAGCTCAACCCGCTCGCATCTAGCTTGTCCTTGACCTCGGTCCAGAGTGCAGCGCGTTTCAAGGCGTCTTCGATACGGCCATCAAGTTCCGACTTTGATAGATTCTCATAGAGCTTCAGACCGAAGGCTATGTTGTCATAGATCGTCATCGGAAACGGCGTCGGCTTTTGGAACACCATGCCAATGCGGGCGCGAAGCAAATTCAGATCTTCACCGGCGTCCAAAATGTTGCGGCCGTCAAATACGATCTGCCCCTCGGCATGTTGAGCCGGATAGAGATCATACATCCGGTTCAAGACTCGCAGCAAAGTTGACTTGCCACAGCCGGAAGGCCCAATAAAAGCCGTTACTTTATTGGCATATAGCGGAATATTGATGCCCTTCAGAGCCATATTCGCCCCGTAGAAGAACTTCAGATCCTTGACAGAAATTTTTTCAAGCATGACACACCGAGCTCTTATAATGCGGGGAAATAGACATTAACGACCATCTTTCGACGCGCCGAAAATGCGCGCCGATATATTGAGGCTCAGGACGGCAACCGTGATCAGAAGCGCGCCTGTCCAGGCGAGATGCTTCCAGTTCGCATCCGGATTATTGATGAAATTATTGATCGTAACCGGCAGGTTCGCCATCGGCTTCAGGAGATTGGCGCTCCAGAACTGGTTCGATAAGACGGTGAAGAGCAGTGGGGCCGTTTCACCGCCGACACGGGCAACCGCCAGCAAGACGCCGGTAATAAGCCCCGCGCGGGCGGCACGATAAGCAACCTTCCGAATGACATACGAGCGCGGCAAGCCGAGCGCCGAAGCTGCTTCGCGCAACGTGTTCGGCACCAGAAGCAGCATGTCTTCTGTCGTGCGCACAACAACCGGTATGACAATAACGGCCAAGGCGAGCGAACCCGCGACAGCCGAGAAACTGCGCATCGGCACAACGACGGCTCCGTAGACAAAAAGACCGATGATGATGGATGGCGCACTCAAGAGAATGTCGTTGATGAACCGGATGACGGGAGTCATTTTTGAATGACGGCCATATTCGGCAAGATAGGTGCCGGCAAGAATGCCGATCGGTGCACCGATACCCACGCCGATCACGGTCATGACCAAACTGCCATAGAGGGCATTCAGCAGACCGCCGCTTTGCGAGCCGGGGGGCGGCGTCATCTCGGTGAAGGTGCTCAGGCTCAATCCCGGCAATCCATTCCACAACAGCGAAAACAGAATGAGAAAGAGCCAGGCGACACCAATGATCGTGGCCATCAGGCAAAGCGCCATGACGATCGTGCTCTTCCGTTGACGTGCGGCATAGCTTGGCATGGTTCAGGCTCCCGCACGTTTTTCAAGCCGCATCAGCATGAAGCGGGCTGTGGCCAGAACAAAAAAGGTCAACACAAACAGCAAGAGCCCGAGCAAAATGAGCGCCGACTGATGAACACCGGAACTTTCGGCAAATTCACTCGCAATAGCGGCCGAAATCGTGGTGCTTGGGGCAAAAATCGATCCGGATATTTTGAAACTGTTACCGATGATAAAGGTAACGGCCATCGTCTCTCCCAGTGCACGACCAAGGGCCAGCATCACACCGCCGACGACGCCGACGCGGGTAAAAGGCAGCACGACATTGTTGACGACTTCCCAGGTCGTGCACCCGATCCCATAAGCCGCCTCTTTCAAAACCGGAGGCACGGTTGAGAAAACATCAACGGCGATCGCCGTGATGAAAGGCAAAATCATAATGGCAAGAATAAGAGAGGCATTGAACAGGCTAAGGTTTGAAACAATCTCGCCGCCAAAAATCGTATTCAGCACCGGAATATTGGCAAAGGCAGCCACAATACCCGGTTCAATATAATTGGCCAGAAACGGCCCAAGAACAAAAAAGCCCCACATGCCATAAATAATGGATGGAATACCGGCGAGCAGTTCAATGGCCAAACGAATGGGTTTGCGCAGGCTGTGCGGGCAAAGCTCGGTCAGAAAAATAGCGATGCCCAAGCCAAACGGCACGGCAATCAGCATGGCGACAAAGGATGAAACGAGCGTTCCATATATCGGCGCAAGGGCGCCCAGAACCGGCTCCGGTTCGAGCTGTGGAGCCCAGCGGCGCGTGATCAAAAATTCGAAGCCAAAGGCCTTCATCGCAGGCCAGGCTCCAACAACGAGCGATACAATAATTCCGGCCAAGACCAGCAAAACGGTGTAGGCCGCCAGCTTTGTTGCCAGAGCAAAAACCTTGTCGCCGAAAGCCATTCCAACCAAAACACGGGCCCGCTGCTGCGTGGCTGTATTTTTGCTGCTGGTGTCTTGCATGGTCTGGGTCACTGTCGACACGATGCTATGCTCCGGTGATCTGATTGAAGCGGCATCGTCGATACCGCTTCAAGGGTCTCAAGCTGATCTCACTTCGTGATCATCGTCGTCCATGCGGACGACTTGATCTTCGCGACAACCGCCTCCGGCATTGGGATATAATCAAGCTCTTCGGCCATTTTTCCACCATTGGTGAACGACCAGTCGAAGAACGCCAAAGCAGCGGCCGCGGCAGCCTTATCGTCGGGCTGCGAATACATCAAAATGAAAGTGGCATTGGTCATAGGCCAGGACTCGTCACCGGGCTGGTTAACGATCACGAGATTGAAGTTCGGAGCATTGTTCCAATCGGCATTGGATGCCGCGGCGGCGAAGCTTTCAAGCTTCGGCTTGACCCGCTTGCCGGCCGAATTGATCATATCCGTGTTGACCATGCCGTTCTGCTTGGCAAAAGCATATTCAACATAACCAATCGAGCCCTTGGTCTGCATCACATTGGCGGCAACGCCATCATTGCCCTTGGCTCCGACGCCGACCGGCCATTCGACAGCTTGACCGGCACCGACATTAGCCTTGAAGTCCGCATTAACGGCGGAAAGATAGGTCGTGAAGTTGAAGGTTGTACCCGAACCGTCCGAGCGACGGACAACAACGATCGGCGTTGCCGGCAATTTTGAACCCGGATTAAGCTTCACAATCGCCGCATCGTCCCAGCTTTTTACCTTGCCCAGATAGATATTGGCCAGCGTTGGCCCATCAAGAACCAGATCCCCGGCAGCAAAGCCTTCAAGATTGACCACAGGAACGATACCACCCATGACCTGCGGCCACTGGACGAGACCAAATTTGGCGAGATCTTCGGCCTTTTGCGGAATATCGGTTGCGCCAAACGTCACCGTCTTGGCTTGAATTTGCTTGATACCCGCGCCCGATCCGATCGACTGATAATTCAGACCAACGCCCGACGCTTTTTTGTAGGCGTCAGCCCACTTCGAATAGATCGGAAATGGGAAGGTCGCGCCGGCGCCGGAAATGTCATCGGCGAGAACGGCGGAAGCGGAGGCGGCCAGGACGAAGCCGGCGGCGATCAGGGTCGAAAATTTCACGGAACGAACTCCTAAGATAAAAGCAGCCCGACGCCCAACTGCCCTTGCGATCCGGCAAAAAGTGCATCGGTCCAAACGGCGCTTTTGCGCCTTGCTACTCTACCTAGAGCCTTCGGATGACATTTTTGTGACACTCGTAAGACGATGAAATGAATTCCGGAAAAGCTTAAGATTCCGAACTAAACAGAGGGAGAAAAATGTGGAAGAGGGAGCCTGCGCCCACCTCGCTCTCGATGGTCAATCGTCCGCGGTGCCGATTGACAATGTGCTTGACGATGGCCAAGCCGAGTCCCGTTCCGCCGGTTTCACGACTGGCCGATGCATCCACCCGGTAAAAACGCTCCGTCAACCTCGGCAGATGCTCGGATGCTATGCCGGGCCCGAAGTCTCTGACCGTAAAATGGGCTTCATCACACCGACCGACGCTGGCGCGCTCCCTTGTCAAAGCAAGTTCGATCCTTTGTCCGGCATGACCATATTTAATTGCATTTTCGATCAAATTTTCAGCGACCCGCAGCAATTCATCCCGCTCGCCAACCACCAAAATGGATTCCGTTGGTAAATCCAGATTGATCGCGACGCGGCGCTCTTCCGCAACCGGCCGGAACGTGTCGGTGACCTGACGGATCACAAGCCCGAAATCAACGGCGTCGACAGGGCGTTTGTGTTCGCTCATTTCCACGCGGGAAAGCGATAGCAAATCGTCGATCAACCGTGCCATACGGCGACCTTGCTCGCGCATGATACCCAGAAATCGGCTTTGCGCTTGCGGATCGTTGCGGGCCGGACCCTGCAGGGTTTCGATAAAACCCAAAAGAGAAGCAAGCGGTGTCCGCAATTCGTGACTGGCATTGGCAACAAAATCGACGCGCATCGCCTCGAGCCGCCTGGCTTCCGTCAAGTCACGGAAAACAAGCACGATGGCGGGAGCCGTTCGCGGACTGGCCGCCGATGCGGATAGGAGGTTTACCGCCTGAAAATCGAACAAGCGCTCGACCGGCAGCCGCTCCGTCATCGTGCCCCGAATAACGGGCGCGATGCCGGCCAAAACCCGCTCGATGGCATCGATCACATCCGGAGCCCGCAGCGTGAACGAAAGGGGAGCGCCTTTAACCAGCGATGGCCATGTCGACAGAGCCGCACGATTGCCAAAGGTGACGACCTTTCGTCCATCCACCAGAATAACGGGGTCCGACAGCGCATCAAGCACCTCGGGCAAAAGGGAAGGCTGGCTCATTTCCATACCGTATCTCACCTTCAGCCGCGTCAATGATCAGGATTGGTCACCTTCGGGCGCGTGACCTGCTACTCCCGCACGCCTTCGTGACAATCGCATGACGATCTCGTACATGCCGAGGCTGCAGACGCCGAGGACGAAGGGTCCGAGATAGTAGCAAAGGCGGAACAAGAGCAGCGCGCCGATCAAATCGGGCTTTGCAACGGCAGAAAACGCACCGAGCATCGTGCTTTCCAACACACCAATTCCGCCGGGTACATTGCTGACGACACCAAGAATACAGCCAAAGGCATAAACCGCCGCGAAGGTCTCGAAGGCAATGCCATGCCCCTCCGGTAACAGCACATAAAGGACCGCACTTGCGGCGCAAACATCTGCCGCGCCAAGGGCGAGCTGGCCCAGTGACACGCCAAGGGTCGGCAATTCAATAAGAAACTGCTTGATTTTGACATGGCGGCGTTTGGCAGCCGCCCATACGAGATAGACCAAGATACCGGATAAAACAGCCATTCCCGCAAGCTGATTGATATGGGCCGTTGCCTGATTGATCGCCGAAATCGCCTCGGCCTGCCACATCAACCCGACGCCCACGACCACGGCCATGCCGAGGATAAAGGTCATCCCCGCAATCAGCGTCAGGCTCATGACTTTGGAGGAGGAAACGCCGCTCGCCGAATAAATCCGGTATCGGACGGTGCCGGCGGTTAGCAGCGGAAAGCCGAGCGTGAACGAGATGGCATAACTGGTGAACGAGGCAAAAATTACGGTCGCCGAGCTGATTTTGATCCCCAATTGCCGCATGGCCAGAGAATCATAGCCCGCCAGAAAGATATAACTGAGCAGGGTGAAGCCAATCGCGCGGCCTAATTGGCCGAAGGACGCTTTGTGAAATCCGTCCGCGACATCGGCGAGTGTGACATCAGCCAACTGCGCCCGCAGGACAAAAAACGAGCCAATGATAAGCGCCAGGCTCAGCACAGGGCCAAGCCAACGCGTCACTTTATGCTCCGGTCTGTTTTCGTGCGGTGCAGATTGACGTTTCTTGGCCGTGTCCGTCATGCGGTCCTTCAGTTTATCCTCGATCCGCCCTAGGGGAGCGGCAATAGGCTGTTCTATGGCCCGCCATCCTGTCGGAAGCAAGCGGTGCGGAATTGGGTTAGATCGCGAGCGCTTCCAATGTTGCTTCCGATACGCCCATTGAAACGCCGGAAGCCAAGATCTGCGCCCAGGTGTTACCATCGACCGGAATACCCTCGGCGAGACGTTGCGTCTTCATTGCCCGCTCGGGATCGCCCGGTAAAAGGACAGATGGTGCTTCGCCCGATGAAGGCAATTGCGCCCACCGCACAAATTCTTCCAATTCGGACAGATAACTCGCCTGCGTGCCCATCGCATCCGGAGACAGGATGATCGACAGCATATTATTGATGATTGCCTTTCGAGATGAAGGCCCCTTCATCGCAAGACCACCCGTCAAGGCGCCTGCCAAGGCTTCGCAGGCAAAAGCGAGCGTCCAGCCTTTGTGCTCGCCAAAGGGAAGAATTGCACCTGTTGGCGCTTCAAACATGGCGGCAGGGTCGTTGGTGGGATGACCATCGGCATCGATCAAGGTGCCATCGGGCACCTGAACGCCTTTATTATAGGCGACACGGATTTTGCCATGCGCCAGCTTGCTGGTCGCAAAATCAACAATCACAGGCTCCGCCTTCAGACGCGGAATACCGATCGAGATCGGATTCGTGACAAGACGCGGCAATTTGCCCCCGAAAGGAGCGACAACCGGCTCGGAGATCACATTGACGAAATGGATCGAAACCAAGCCTTCGCGCGCGCATTGCTCGGCCCAGTGCCCGATACGGCCGATGTGATGGCTGTTGCGAAGGGCTACAATGGCTGACCCTGTTTCACGCACCCGCTCGATGCCAAGCGCCATCGCGTCATGCGCTGTCGACTGGCCTAAACCCAAGCCGCCATCGAGCACCATGGTGCCGCCAATATCCTGAACGATACGGGGCGTGGCATTCAAAACCAGATCGCCCGCGGCAAGCGAAGCGGCATAGGCCGGTATCATGCCGACGCCATGCGAATCGTGCCCTTTTAGGTTGGCTTCAACCAGATGATCCGCAACGAGGCCGCATTCGCGCGCATTGGAGCCTGCAGCGCGGAAGATCTCTCTGACGACGGCTTTGAGCGCCTCGGCGCCAATCCGCTTCTCCTGAACCGCTGATCCTGCCATGTCGTTCTTCCCTGATGGTTATCGTCAAGCGGCGGTTTCGCGCACCTGATAGTCCTTGATGTCCTTGACCTCAATCGCTGGCCACCGCTCGCGCTCATAATTCAACGTGAAGGCGGAGGGGGCCATAAACACCGGCGCACCATCGAGATCATGCGCGATGGAGGAGGCGTGTGCATCGATGAATTTTTGTAGCTCGACTTTGTCTTTCGACTCAATCCATCGGCAGATCGAAAAGCGGGACTGCTCGAATTCAACGGTTACGCCGTATTCGGCCTGAAGGCGCTCCAGCAACACGTCGATTTGTAGCGCACCGACCACGCCGACAATCGCGCCCGATCCGTCGGATGGGATAAAGAGTTGCACAACGCCTTCTTCGCCAAGCTGTTCAAGCGCCTCACGGAGTTTTTTGGCTTTCATCGCATCTTTTAAGCGAACGCGGCGCAAGATTTCCGGTGCAAAGCTCGGGACACCTCGAAACACAAGATCTTCGCCCTCGGTCAGTGTATCGCCGATGCGCAACGTGCCGTGGTTCGGTATACCCACGACGTCGCCCGCATAAGCCTCTTCCGCCAAAGCGCGGTTACGCGCGAAGAAAAATTGTGGCGCGTTTATGGGTAAAGGCTTACCGGTTCGTACCAGCTTGGCCTTCATGCCGCGCTCGAGTTTACCCGAACACACCCGAATAAAGGCGATCCTGTCGCGGTGGTTCGGATCCATATTTGCCTGAATTTTAAAGACGAAGCCGGTCATTTTTGGCTCTTCCGCCGTTACCATGCGCGTGTCGGCCTCTTGCGCCCGTGGCGGTGGTGCAATTTCCGCCATCGCGTCGATCAGATCGCGCACGCCGAAGTTTCTGAGGGCCGAGCCAAAAAACACCGGCGTCAAATGGCCCTCGCGGAAGGCTTCGAGTTCAAACGGACGGCAGGCATCCCGCGCCAGTGAAATTTGTTCCAGAAATGCCGGCCATTCATGGTTGGGCAGAAGAGCTTCGACGCGCGAATCCTCCGGACCATTTACCGTCATCGGATCCTCATCCGTATCGATGCGACGGACGCGGTTGCGCGCCAAATCATAGGTGCCTGCAAAGCTGCGGCCCTGTCCGATCGGCCAATTGACGGGGGCGGTATCAAGCGCCAGCGTCTTCTCGATTTCATCGAGCAGATCGAACGGATCACGCGTTTCGCGGTCCATCTTGTTGATAAAGGTAACAATCGGGATATCGCGTAGGCGGCACACTTCAAAGAGTTTGCGCGTCCGCGCTTCGATGCCTTTGGCGGCGTCGATTACCATGACGGCGGAATCAACCGCTGTCAGCGTGCGGTACGTGTCTTCAGAAAAGTCTTCATGGCCGGGCGTATCAAGCAGGTTGAAGACGCAATCGCCATATTCGAACGTCATTACCGAGGTAACGACCGAGATGCCACGCTCGCGCTCGATGCCCATCCAGTCGGAGCGCGTTTGCGTGCCGCTTTTCTTCGCCTTCACTTCACCGGCAAGCTGAATGGCGCCGCCCATCAGCAGCAATTTCTCGGTCAACGTAGTCTTACCGGCATCTGGATGCGAAATAATCGCGAATGTACGGCGGCGTGAAGCGGGGGTGGGCGAGGTCATGAGGCTTTCAACAGTCAAAGAGGCGGATGCACGCTGCACCCGTTAGGGGACGTAGTCGGGAACAGGGCAAGGATCAAGAGGTATGCACCCCTGTTCGCTAGAAGATGGACAGGTGATACACCATCCGACTATCCTGAGCCCAACGATAAAACGAGGGGGAAAATAGCATGCCCGGCACTCCTACCATTGAAGCTTTCCATAAAAAATGGATTGAAGCCTTCAACAGCCATGATTTGGATACTCATGCAGCGCTTTATACCGAAGATGCGATGCTGTTCGGTTCAATTCCTGAATTGGTGGTGGGGCGTGCGGCGATCAAGGCCTATTTTGGCGGGCGAGGACCCAAAGTCCATGTAGCGAACTATCCCTTCCCCCGCGTGGTGATGATACGCGACGATGTCGCGGCCACCGCCGCCCTTGTCGATTTCGCCGATGGTGACACACCAATGCCCTATCGGGTGACGTGGATGCTCGTCAAACAGGATGGCCATTGGCGCATTGCCCAGCACCACGGCTCGCCACGGGGATAATCAATCCCTAATGCGCGCGTGAAATACAAAAATCGACGGCTTCAATCATCGCTTTCTTCATCGGCGTATCGGCAAAGAGCGCCAAGGCATCGCGCGCCATCGCGCCGTAATGGCGGGCACGCTCGATAGTATCCTCGATGGTTCGATGCTTTTTCATGATTGAAATCGCCTCGGCAAGTTCAGCGTCGCTTGTTTGACCCTCTTCCAGTGCCCGTTTCCAAAAAGCGCGCTCGGATTCTGTGCCACGCCGAAAGGAAAGCACGACTGGTAGGGTTATTTTGCCTTCGCGGAAATCATCGCCTAGGTTTTTGCCCAGCTTTGTCGAGACGCCGCCGTAATCGAGCGCATCATCAATCAATTGAAAAGCGATTCCGAGATTGGCGCCATAAGACCGGCAGGCCGCCTGTTCCGCCTTACCGAAGCCGGCAATGATGGGGCCCACTTCGCAAGCGGCCGCAAACAGAGCCGCCGTTTTACCGCGAATGACGGAAAGATATTCGTCCTCGGTGGTTGCCGTGTTTTTGGCAACGGCTAACTGGAAGACTTCGCCTTCGGCAATCACGGTGGCAGCGGTGGATAAAACATCGAGCGCCTGCAGGGAGCCGACTTCGACCATCATTTTGAACGCTTGGCCGAGCAGAAAATCGCCCACCAGCACGCTGGCTTCATTGCCCCACAGCATACGGGCGGCGAGCTTGCCGCGGCGCATTTCGCTGTCATCGACGACATCATCGTGCAGAAGCGTTGCCGTGTGCATGAATTCGACGGCAGCGGCGAGCTTGATGTGGCCTTCGCCCGAATAACCGCAGAGTTCGGCGGTGGCCAAGGTCAGCATGGGGCGCAGACGCTTGCCGCCCGATTCGATCAGATGTTTGGCGATTTCGGGGATCATTTCCACGTCGGAGCCGACGCGGGACAAAATCATCCGGTTCACGCCCTCCATGCCAACTTTCGTTAACTGCAAAAGCGGATCAAGGCTCGGGCCGGAAACGGCTTTGCCTTCCAGAGAAACAACAACGCCCACGCGGTATTCCTTTCGATGGCGGACAATTGTCCGCGCGAATTCGGACGCAAAATGCCACGCAAGCCTCGGCTTCGCAACTTGCCAAACGGTCACACAGATCGATAATTGAGATCTTATGACAGAAATCCCCTTTCTCGGTGGCAAACTTCGCCTTTTCCAATCCGAAACCGGCCATCGGGCGGGTACCGACGCGGTGCTTCTGGCAGCAACCGTGCCGGATGAGTTTGATGGTCAGGTGGTCGATGCGGGATCAGCCAGTGGTGCTGCGGGTTTGGCGGTTACAGCACGCGTTACGGCGGCAAAGCTTCGATTGATCGAAATCGATCCGAATGAGGCGGAGTTGGCCCGCAAAAACATCGCGACCAATCAGTTTAGCGACCGTGCGGAAGTGGTTGAAAGCGATCTTCTAGCACCCCATCATGCTCGGGAAGCGCTCGGATTGGCCGCGTCCGATGCCGATTGGGTGATCACCAACCCGCCCTTTTTGAATGAACATAAAACGCGAACATCGCCCGATTTGAACCGACAACGGGCCCATACCATGCCGGAAGGGGGGCTGGATCGATGGATTGTGGCCTGTCAGGGGATGATTAAGCCACATGGTCGTCTGACGATGATCCATCGCGCGGATGCACTTTCCGAGCTTCTATCAGCATTTCAGGGGCGTTTTGGCGCACTCTCGATTCTGCCGATTTATCCGCATGAGGGTGCCTCAGCAACGCGGTTGCTGGTGGAAGGCATCAAGGGAAGCCGTGCGCCGCTTACCCTGATGAAGGGATTGATATTGCACGAGAAAAACGGTCGCTTTACTGCCAAAGCAGAGGCGATTCATCGTGGATTGGCGTGCCTACCTCTTACCCACTAAGCGAACCGACCAACGAGCCTGTTGCGCGCCTGAGCGCCATGATGCCGGTGTCGGTGTGGCGGGAGGGATGGACCCTGTTGGTGAGCAGGGTCCAGGCGATTTCTCTTTCAAAATCAAGCCATAAGCCGGTTCCTGTGAAGCCGAGATGGCCGATGGTTTGAGCGGAATGTCCTGCCCCACCATGCCAGCCCGCCTCGAAAACTTCCCAGCCAAGCGCCCTGTTGCCGGCAACCGGTGTGATCAATGTCGCCAGTGTCTGGGGTAACAAGCCGCCGCCTTGCAGCAGATCAGAAGCGTAATCGAGTACACCATCGACCGTTCCGAACAATCCGGCGTGTCCTGCCGGTCCGCCGAGCGCAAATGCGTTCTCGTCATGTACTTCCCCGCGCATGACCCTGCCCCGCCAAGCGCAACGCTCGGTGGCCACACTTTGATCAGGGGGTGGGAAAAAGCTGAGACCCTGCGCCAGCCCCTGCTCGGCCAAAAGCTGACCCGTGACCCGCTCGATCAGAATGCCGAGCAGGATATAATTGATGTCGGAATAGACGGGCGGACCCATTTTCCAGATGCGCTGCAGCACATAGGCGCGGAGCGTTTCGGGATCCTGGCCGAGCGTATACAGCGGCTCGACCGCGGGCAGATGGGTTTGATGCGCGAGCAGCTGGCGGATGGTCAGCGCGCGCTCGGTTGCCGCGCTGTCATATTGACGCAGATCCGGAATGTGGCGGACCAGCGGATCGTCCAACGCGATCTTGCCGGCCTCGCAAAGGGACATGATCTTTTGTGTGGTGAAAATCACCTTGGTCAGCGAGGCGAGATCGAACCACATCTCGCGGGTGAGGGGAACGGGGTCGGGCTCGATCTGGGCAAATCCTGTGACGCGAACAGCGCGGGTACCCTCGCGGGTGACGATTCCAAAAGCGGCACCGGGTATGCGGCCCTCAAGGCAGGCCATTCGAGCTGGCTCAAAAACTTCGTCGATATGGTCCAAGAGTTTCACGCGATAGACTCCCTGATCGCCCGCGATACTTCACCGCCTGTCATCGGATAGGGCACGCCGGTGGTGGACGGCAGGCTGAGCGGCAGCCCCTTCAGACTTCTGACAGCAAGCCAGCCAAAACATTCCGCCTCCAGCGTATCGCCGTTCCAGCCAACGGCTTCTACCGGATCAACCGGAACGCCCAATCGCTTGGCCAGTCGTTGCATCACATGGGCGTTATGGCGCCCGCCCCCGCCAACGAGCCAGCGCGCCGGCGGATGCGGAACATGGTGCAACGCCGCAGCAACGGACTCAATCGCGAACGCCGCCAAGGTTGCCGCACCATCTTCATCCGAAAGCGGTGCTACCAGCGACATCCACGCATGAAACGCATTCCGGTCGAGGGATTTTGGCGGTGTTTTGCCAAAATAATCATGCGCCAAAAACTGCGCGACAAGGGACGGTTGAACACGCCCCGATGCGGCCAAAGCGCCATCCCGATCAAACGCCTGGCCCCGCCTCAAACGTAAAAAATCGTCCAGCATGGCCGAAGCGGGTCCCGTATCAAACGCCACCACATGATCGTGATCCAGATAGGTGACATTGGCGACGCCACCGAGATTAAGCACCATGACCGGCATCGCAAGCCCCGAGGCTTTCGCCAAGGCCTGATGATAGAGCGGGGCGAGTGGCGCACCCTGACCACCTTGGGCAACATCAGCGGTTCTGAAATGGCACACCACATCGACACCGAGACGCTTTGCCGCACGAGGGCCGTTGAACAATTGCCGCGTCAGGCGTCGTTCGGGAGCATGGAACACGGTTTGGCCATGAAAGCCGATGAGATCAACGGAGGCGGGCGAAAGTCGGTGCGCGAGCATGAAGGCCTCAACGGCCGTGCACTGCGCATCGGTGACGGCATCGGCGATGTCGGAGAGGTCACCGCTTGCGGCACGGTTTTGATCGGCAACAAGCGCAATCAGCCGGTCACGAAGTGGGGCAGGGTACGCGCTCATCGATGATGGTCCGTGGGCAATCCGTGTTTCGCCGTCTGTTTCCAGCCAAGCGATGTCGATACCGTCCATCGAGGTGCCACTCATCACGCCGATTACGTTCATGGCTTTTTCCGTCGCATTCAGTGCCCATTCATCCAAAGGATGTCTTGCTCCGTGCCGTAGGGTATCGTCAATCGCCATGGAGATAAAATTGTCCGTTCCGTTTTCGCGCCGTCCCCTGTTGAAACCGTCGGCAAGCAGGCTCGGCCTTTTGCTGCTGGCCGGATTAGCGCTGGCCGGATGCCAGCGGTATGAATGGGTTCATCCGACGAAATCGCTCGAACAGTTTGGCACGGACAAGTTTGCGTGCGAGGAGCGCGCGTCCAGACTGTACCCGCTGGCCCCCGTGACCGAGATGGAAGGCGGCGGCTATATTTACAACGATTTCCCGCATTGCCGTCGCCGCTATGACGGATTTCGGATGTGTTATTCGCAGCCGCCGGTCTATGTGCCGCCCTCATATTCCACCCGCGATTTGAACGAAAAGCCACGCAATCAGGCGGTCGAATCCTGTCTCTTCAGCAAGGGCTATCAGTTGGTGCCTGCAAAGTAGGGGCATGGGGCGGATCAGACGGGCCTGTGATTATTGAGGGCCTTAGTTTCATGGCCATTGGCAGACCTATCCCGATCAGGGTGAAACGCGCAATGTGATGAACACCCACAATCACTGGGTCAATCCGCAATGCGAAAGCCAGTGCCGTCATCGCTTCAAGGCCGCCCGGCGCAAACGCAATCAGGGCTGAGGAGAGCGGCAATCCGATCAGGTTGGAAACAAGAACCGCGCCCATAAACCCGATGGTTGTAGCCACCAGAAACGACACCAAAGCGGCCGGTGCGATCGCTACAATTTCCCGCATCCGCATGCCCTGAAAACGGCCCCCGATGAGGGCGCCGATCAGGACGAACCCGATGGTCGACAATTCGAAGGGATATTGTCCGGGAAAAAAGTCCAAACCTCGCAAGGCCCCAACAAACAGCATGGGGCCTAAAACAAAGGGTGCCGACATGTTCAGCGCCTTGAGACCAAGCGCACCGGCAAGTCCGAAACCAACCATCAGTAAAACGCCAGTGACAGGGATATAAGGCTGAACGACCGCGGAGGGCGTGGCGGACATGCCTGCAACAGCCATCAATGACGGCAAGACCGCCACCAGCATGACAAGCCGAAACAGCTGCACAATGGCGATCCGGGGAATATCGGCGCCCGCCTCGACGGCAACCGCCATGACCGATGACAGCGCACCAGGCGTTGCCGCCAAAACCGCATCACACCGCTGCCACCCCGAATACCGCATCAGAACGTTCGACGTGACCGCCATCACCGCAAGACTTGTAACCGCTAGACCCAACAGGCTGAGCGGTATCGTTACAAAGGCATGCAGCGTTTCGGATGTGACAGCGGATCCCAGTGTCAGGCCGGAGCTGAGCATGGCCAGATTGCGCAGTGGCATCGAAAGCGCTGAACCCTGTCCCGATGCGGCCAGAAGGATGGTTGCCGCCATGGCACCGGACAACCAAGGGGCGGGAATATTCAACCACCATCCGATCGCACCGCCCGATGCGGCGGCGACAAGCATCAAATATTGTCGCGGATCCTTGAGCCAATGGGTTGGATCACGCTGAAGCTGATTGGGAGATCGCAAGGGCCATCCGTGACATTCGAGCGTTGCCGTTGCGAATGATCAATGAAGCCGACGGTTGCGGGTGTCAAATTGAATGTCCTGAACGGTTTCAAACTGGCTCAGGGTAGCCGCGGGGATCCAAACCATCTTCGCGGTCGGGTGCCCGACAATGTCTCGGGGGAGCGGTGTCGGGCACCCACATTTTCAAACGATTGAATCGAAGCCCATGGCTTTTGCGGGCTGGCGGCTTCATGGCGCGACCGGAAGCGATCCGCCCGCCTTTAATAGGTACCCGTCAAGGGTCGTAGCCGCCGGATGCTGACGCGCATGAGCCCATCATGGCGCTCATAGGCCAGAACGCCATCGCGTTTCAGTTGCGAAAAGGCCCGACTGACCGTTTCGAGCGTCAAGCCGAGATAGTCGGCAATTTCCGACCGCGTCATCAAGACGCGAACCGTTACGCTGCCTTCAGGCGCTAAAGCCGTATCCTCGCGCGCCTCAATCAATTCGAGAATATAGGACGCGACGCGTTCGACGGCGGATTTTCGGCCCAGCAACACCGCATGCCCATGCAAGGCGCAAATCTGAACTTTCAGACGATCCGCAACGAGCGAAGTGAAGGACGAGGAGCGCTCGGCCAACCCCTTTTCAAAGGCGGTCAGGCGAACGTCCGTCAATGATTCCGCCACGCTGTCATGGCGCCCGTTGGGCGTAACACCGAAGATGCTGCCGGGTCCCAAAACCTCGAAGATTTGCCGACGACCATCGGGCAAAAGCTTCGAAATCATGACGTTACCGGTAACAATACGGAAAATGGAGCGCGCGGGCTCCCCTTCGTCAATAATGGTAACCCGCGGCGGGAAGTCGACCATGCGACCGACGCCGGGGCTTTCCACCCCTGCCTTCTCAAGATACTGGGACATGACGGCACCTGCCGAGGTAAAACGGGAAACCCGATCAGATATCCGAAACGCTTAAAACGAGGCGGAATACACAATCCGGACGAGATCTGCCGTATTGCGCGCGCCGATTTTCTCCATGATCCGGGCCCGATGCACCTCGACCGTACGAGGGCTTATGCCGAGCTGGCGTCCAGCCTCTTTGTTTGAGGCGCCGGCTGAAATCCTTTGCAGCACTTCGCGTTCGCGCGGCGTTAGCCGGTCACCTCCGGGCACCGACACCACATTCGGCACGGCACCATTCGATCCCCGCTTTTCCGCCAGAGCCTGTTGCACACGGCCGACCACGGCATCCGCAAAACATGGCTTGGCCATAAAATCTCTGGCGCCTTTTTTCATGGCATTAACGGCCATTTCGACATTCGCATGATCGGACATCATCACGATGGGAGCGGCCACGCGGTGGCCGAGTTCGCCGAGCAAATCATGGCCGGTTGTACCGGAAACCTCAGCATCCAGGACGATGCAGCCCGGAACGTGATGACGTGTTGCTGCCAATAAAGACTGACCATCCGAGAACAAAGTAACGTGATAGCCTTGCGTTTCAAGGCTCGAGGCCACAGCACTCCGAAAAGCAAGATCAGCATCGGCAATATAAATGTCTTGTTCAACCATACGGGAATCGACCATCACAAACCTCCTGCGGCGATTTCTCAAAAAAACGCTGAAAAAGCGCTCAATAATAGAGAACCTACAATCTGTTTTCATTTCTTCCTTTGCGAGAGACCGATGTTAAAAGGCCTTAAATCCGCATTGGTTGAATCGAAAACGATCCAGTCTGAATTTGGTTGCGTATTTTGTCTTGCGACTTTGTCCGCATGGCGCTGCGGCATGGATCGACCTGCTTGATGGCCTCCATTATCTATTTGAATAATATGGCGAAAATGGGGATTTTTCGGCTAGGTCGGTATTATTGCGGAAACGCTGCCTTACCGGAGCGCCTTGACCAGTCGGGCGGTCGCTTCCATCACATCTTCCGCCTTGCGCGCAAAGCAAAGCCTTAACCAGGCATCCTCGCTGCTGGCAAAAGCCACGCCCGGAGCCAATCCCACATTGGCGTCATCAATCAGGCGCTTGGCAATTGCCATCGAGTCTTTGGCACCCTCCAGTCGGAAATAGAGATAGAACGCGCCTTCGGGACGGAAAAACCGGACACGCCCCGTGCTGGCCAAGCCTTCGCAGACAATGTCGCAGCCCTTTTTGGCCCGCTCGATCTGGTGTTTGACGAAACTTTCACCGTGATCCAGCGCTGCAATGGCACCACGCTGCAAGAAGGTGGCAACACCGGAGGACGAATACTGGATCAGGTTTTCGGCCGTCTGGGCCAGAGACGGATGGCATTCGAGCCAGCCGATGCGCCAACCCGTCATGGCCCAGTTTTTCGAGAAGGTCTGGACAAAGAGAATGCGATCATCTTCCGTCATCACATCGTGGAAGGACGGCGCGCGGGCCGAACCATCCATAACGAATTGGCCGTAGATTTCATCGGCAATGATCCACAGCCCGTGCTTGCGGGCCAGCTCAAGGACGGCTTTCAACTCGGCAAGCGTCGCGGTCCAGCCCGTCGGGTTCGACGGCGAATTGATGACGATCACCCGCGTCTTCGGCGTGATGGCCGCAGCAATCCGATCAATATCCAGAAACCAGCGGCCCTTCGGCCCGTCCTCGGTGAGACCCATCGGCACATCGACCGGCACCGCGCCGATAACCGTGCCGCACCCGATGAAATTGGGCCAGGCGGGCGAGGGCACGAGGAACTCGTCCCCCGCCGACAGCGTCATCCGCATGGCGATCTGGAGAGCGTGCATACCGCCAATGGTGCACAAGAACCGCTCGGGCGCAAAAGTCTGGCCGTAGAGTTTGGACATATAGCGGGCGACCGCCGCCCGAAACTCCGGAATGCCGCGATTGGGCGTGTAGAAGGTTTCGCCGACCGCCAGCGATCGCGTCGTCGCCTCGGTAATAAAGGCCGGCGTCGACATGTCGCCCTCGCCCGCCCAGAGCGGAATCAAACCCGACCGACCCCAACCATAGGTAAACACATCCGTGATACCGCTTTGTGGAGCCGCCAAGGCTTCTGAGCGGACAAACGGGCGAAGGTCGGACGCGGCGTCGGCAGTGAACATGGCAGGACTCATCGGGTTGAAGGATCAAGGCTTCCTTTGTTTCATAAAGAAGCAGCGCTTGCCATAGCGCATGCGAACTGGAATTCTCCCATCCTGACATTTTTGAGGATACGCGAACGCCATGATTGCAGGTTGGGTGATTATTCTGGCGGCCCTGATCTATTTGTCGGGACTGTTCGCGGTGGCGCATTTTGGCGATTTATACGGCCAGTCCTTTCTGAAAGGGCGGCTGGGCGCGACGATTTATGCGCTGACTTTGGCGGTTTATTGCACGTCGTGGACGTTTTTCGGCTCGGTCGGCCTTGCCTCCGCCACGGGGTTCGATTTTCTGGCGATCTATATCGGCCCGATCCTGGTGATCGGCTTCGGCCGCTCCTTCGTGGCGCGGATCGTGACACTGTCGAAATCGCAGAATATTCTTTCGGTGGCCGATTTTGTGGCCTCGCGTTATGGCAAGAATGCGAGGGTGGCTGCCATTGTCGCGGTGATCGCGGTGATCGGGTCCATCCCCTATATCGCGCTGCAACTCAAAGCGATTTCGGTTTCCCTGGCGACGCTTCTTGATGCCGTACCGGGCGGGGCGCCGGGCTTTTCGACGCGCGGCTCCGGCCCGCTGGCCCTGACGGTGACGCTTGTTCTGGCCGCCTTTACCACCGTGTTCGGCACCCGCCACATCGACTCGCGCGACCATCATAGCGGGTTGACGCTGGCGGTTGCGGTTGAATCGGTGATCAAGCTGGCGGCTTTTCTGGTGGTGGGATGGTTTGTCGTCTGGGGTATGTTTGGCGGTCTCGGCCCGTTGATCGTGGCGGTTACGGCGCGCGCGGATATTGTGCCGCTGTTTGGCCGGAGCAGTGGATTGGCCACGATTCTGACGATGACGGTGCTGTCGTCGGCCATTATTTTGCTGTTGCCGCGCCAGTTTCACATGGCCATCGTCGAGAACCGAAACGAGGCGGATTTGACGCGGGCGGCGTGGTTGTTTCCGCTCTATCTTGTGCTGATCAATGTGTTCGTCGTGCCGATCGCGCTGGGGTCGGACCTGATTTTTCCGCCCGGTGCGATTGATCGCGATATGGCGGTGCTGCACCTGCCGCTGCATGCGGGCAACGGGGTCGTCGCTTTGATTGTGTTTATCGGCGGACTTTCGGCGTCCACCGCTATGGTGATCGTGGAATGCGTGGCACTGGGCACGATGGTGTCGAATGACCTTGTGATGCCGTTGATGTTGCAAGGGCGGAACAAGCTGTCACGTCCGCGTTCGGGTGATCTCGGCGGGCAGGTGCTGGCGATCCGGCGCGCCGCCATCGTGCTGGTGCTGCTCGCAGGCTATGTCTATTTCCGAACCACGAGCGAGGCGGCGCTGGCCTCGATCGGACTTGTATCCTTTGCCGCGATTGCGCAAATCGCACCGGCCTTTTTTGGCGGCCTGATATGGCGGCGCGGAACGGCGCTGGGAGCCAGTGCGGGGCTGATCGCCGGCATTGCGGTATGGTTTTACACGCTTGCGCTGCCCAATCTGGCCGATCCGGTTCGCGGATCGTTGAGCCTGCTGCTCGGCCACGGCCCGTTCGGCGTCGGATGGCTGCGGCCGACCGCGCTTTTCGGCCTCGATCTACCCTTTATCGCCAACGGCTCACTGTTCAGCCTTGCCACCAATCTTTTGGCCTATGTCGGCTTTTCCATGCTGCGGGCACCCAATGCGATCGAGACCTTGCAAGCGGGCTTGTTTGTCGCCCCCGACCGGTCCACACGGCCCTTCAATTTCCGGTTGTGGCGGAGTCCTGTGACAATCGGCGAATTGAAGCGCGTGGTGGGGCGCTATCTCGGTGTCGAGCAAACCGACCGCGCCTTTGCGGGCATGATCCCGTCCTTTCCGATCGAGGGAAGCGACGATCGATCCGCCGATATTGAAATGCTGCGTTTCGCCGAGCATCAATTGGCATCCGCCATCGGGGCGGCCTCCTCCCGCCGCGTTTTGTCGATGTTGCTGAGCGGCTCGAATGTGAGTCGCGCCGATGCGCTGCGTCTGCTCGACGACGCCTCTGCTGCGCTGCAATATAATCGGGATTTGCTGCAGCACGCGCTCGACCATGCCCGCCAAGGCATTACGGTGTTTGACCGCGATCTGAAAATGAACTGCTGGAACCGCGAATTTCAGCAGCTCTTCGGCCTGCCCGACACCATGATGCGCGCGGGAACGTCGCTCGAGGAGATTGTCAGCTTCAACGCCAAAAAGGGACTCTATGGTCCGGGCCGAAAAGACCGGTTGATCGCGGCACGGCTGGCGAGTTTTGTCGGCGAGACCAGCCCGTCGCGCCTGCGCCTGTTCCCCGATGGCAAGACGGTGGAGTTCCGCTCCGCCCCCCTGCCCGATGGCGGCATTGTGACCACCTATACCGATGTGACCGAAAACGTGAACGCCGAGGAGGCGCTCGCCCGCGTCAATGAATCGCTCGAAGCAAGGGTAAGGGAGCGGACAGAGGAACTGCTGCGGCTCAACAGCGAATTGACCCGCGCCAAGGCCGAAGCCGAAGATGCCAATCTCTCCAAGACTCGGTTTTTGGCTGCCGCCAGCCACGATATTTTGCAGCCGCTGAACGCCGCGCGGCTTTATTCGACCGCACTGCTCGAGCGTGACCGCAAACAGGGCGACGAAAGCCTTGCCGAAAATGTGGCCGCATCGCTCGAGGCGGTCGAGGATATTTTGACCACGCTTCTGGATATTTCGCGGCTCGATGCGGGCGCCATGAAGCCGGAGCTGACGAGTTTCGCGCTGGATGATCTGCTGAGCCAGCTAACAATCGAACTCGAACCGATGGCCAAGGAAAAAGACCTTCGGCTGATCTTCGTCAAAACCTCGTTGGCCGTCCGCTCGGACCGGCGCTTGTTGCGACGTTTGCTACAAAACCTGATTTCCAACGCGATCAAATATACGCCCGAAGGGCGCGTTCTGGTGGGCTGCCGCCGCAAGAAAGGCAAGATCAGGATCGAGGTTCGCGATACCGGGCTTGGTATTCCGCTGTCGCAACAAAAAACCATCTTCCGCGAATTCAAGCGGCTGGATGAAGGCGCCCGCGTGGCCCGCGGGCTGGGGTTGGGTCTGTCGATTGTCGAACGGATCGCGCGGCTGTTGCGCCATCCTTTGAAGCTGACCTCGGAGCCCGGCAAAGGGTCGCTGTTTTCGGTCGAGCTTCCGCTCGTCGATCCTGTTGCGGTGACAAAAGCCCTTCCCTCCCATGCGCCAACCCTTTCGACCCCCTTGGCCGGAATGGCGATATTGGCGATCGACAATGAACCGGCGATCATCGACGGCATGCGGCTTTTGCTGGAAGGGTGGGGATGCCGCGTCACCACGGCCGCAAGCCTTGGCGAGCTTGACGATCTGGCAAGCCAACCCGAGGTCGTGATCGCCGATTACCATCTCGACGAGGGCACTGGCATCGACGCGATCGGAAGGGTGCGCGCGCAGTTTGGTTCTGAAACCCGGGCTATTCTGGTGACCGCCGACCGCACTCCGACGGTAAGGGATGAAGCCGACGCAGCTGCCATCGTCGTGCTGCACAAGCCGCTCAAGCCCGCAGCGCTTCGCGCCCTGCTCGCCCAATGGCGGGCGGCTCGACCGTCTTAAGGGTAAAAGCGCTCGCCTTTAGCCGCCATGCTGCGCAGCAACGCGTTGGGTGCAAAGCGCGATCCATGTTTATGGGCCAGCGCCTCGCATAGCGCCACGAAACGGTTCGGGCCAATACCGTCGATCATCGAGATCGGCCCGCCGGTGTAAGGCGCAAAGCCGAAGCCCAAGATCGCGCCGACATCGGCCTCGCGCGGATCGGTGACGATCCCTTCCTCGATCGAACGGGCCGCTTCGAGCGCTTGAGTGACGAGCAAGCGATGCTTCAGTTCCTCGATGTCCATCGTGTCGGGATCAAGCGTCGCGGTACGGTATTCGGAAAGCCCGTTCCAGAGATGCTTCGGGGCACCTTGCGGATAGGCATAAAAACCACCGCCGGATTTGCGCCCAAGCCGACCATGGGTTTCCACCATGCTGGTCATCATCGCTTCTTGCACGGGATGAACAGCGCTCGGCCCCAGCGCCGCTTTGGTCGCTTTGAGGATTTTATAGATCAGATCGAGCGCGATTTCATCGGATAGGGCCAAAGGCCCCACCGGCATGCCGGCCATCCGCGCGGCATTTTCGATCATTGCGGGGGGCACGCCCTCATGCAGCATCAAATGCCCTTCGAGGAGATAGTTCAACACGCAGCGATTGGCGAAGAAGCCACGCGCGTCATTGACCACAATCGGCGTCTTGCCGATGAGGCGGACAAAGTCGAAGGCGATCGCCAAGGCTTTGGGTCCCGTCTCCTTGCCCATGATGATTTCAACCAGCTGCATCCGGTCAACCGGCGAGAAGAAATGAATGCCGATGAAATCGGGGCGCCGCGAAAAATGCGTGGCCAGTTCGGAAATCGGCAAAGTAGAGGTGTTGGATGCAAAGACAACGGAAGCAGGCATCGCCGCTTCGGCCTTTTTGATCGTGTCGGCTTTGACTGTCGGGTCTTCAAACACCGCTTCAACCACAAGATCGACATCGTGAAGGGCGGCAAAATCCGGCGTCGGCGTGATGCGTGCCAAAAACGCCTCGCGCTCGGCCTCGGTAGCCCGTCCCTTCGAGACGCGACCCGCCATGACCCTGTCGGCCGACGCCTTGCCTTTATCGGCAGCGGCCTGATCGCGGTCGATCAGCACCACATCGATACCGGCGAGCGCAGCGACGGTCGCGATACCCGCTCCCATAAAGCCCGCGCCGATCACGCCGATGCGGCGCAACGATGAGACAGGCTCGCCCGCTGGACGACGGGCACCTTTGTTGAGCGCCTGCATCGAGACAAACAACGTACGGATCATCGCTTTGGCCACTTGGCCCTTGAGGATATGGGCGAAATGGCGGCTTTCTACCCGTAACGCCGCATCCATCGGCAGTTGCAGACCTTCATAGACCGATTGCAACAAGGCCTTGGCGGCGGGGTAATTATCGTAGGTTTCCTTGCGGAGAATGGCGCTGGCGGCCGGCCACACCATCATGCCCGCTTTGGAATAGACGGGGCCGGAGGGCAGCTTGAAACCGTCAGCATCCCAAGGCTGAACCGCGGAACCGCCCGCTTTAATCCAGTCCTTGGTGCGCTGAACGATCTCGGCCTTGGGCGCAATCGCATGGACCAGATTGAGCTTGTGCGCGGCGCTTGGTTTAAGCGGCTCGCCCTTCATCATCATGAGCAGAGCATCGCCGGTGGGGGCAAGACGGGCCACGCGCTGCGTGCCGCCTGCGCCTGGGAAAATGCCGATTTTGATTTCGGGCAGGCCGAGGCGGGTTTTCGGATCATCCGACACGACGCGGTAATGGCAGGCGAGCGCCAGCTCGAAGGCACCGCCGAGGCACACGCCACTGATGGCCGAGGCAAACGGCTTGCCGCAGGTTTCGAGCTTCCGCAGAAGCTGCGACAAGTGCCGCGATTCTTCAAAAAACAGCCGGTTGGCCTCGTCCGCCCCCAGAGTGATTTCGTTCTCGCGGGAGCGCTCGGCCAAGCCTTCCAGCATGCGGATGTCGGCACCGCCCGAAAAACTATCCGGTTTGCCGGAGACGATGACGCAGCCTTTGATTGCGGCGTCGCTCGCAACATGATCGATGACCTGAAGGAGCTCGGCCATTGTGACATCGGTGAACACATTCATCGATTTGGCCGGCATATCCCATGTCAGCGTGGCGATGCCGTCGGTATCGGTTTCGAAGCGGAATTGGGTCAGGTTCATGGTCATTGTTTTTATACCCGCTCGATGATGGTAGCCGTGCCCATTCCGGCACCGATGCAAAGCGTGATGAGGGCCACGCTTTTGCCCGTGCGCTCCAGCTCATCGAGCGCGGTACCCAAAATCATCGCGCCGGTAGCGCCCAAAGGGTGGCCCATGGCAATCGCGCCGCCATTCGGGTTGACCTTGGCCGGATCAACGCCAAAGGCTTGGATAAACCGCAAGACCACGGCGGCGAAGGCCTCGTTGACTTCGAAAAGATCAATATCGCCGATGGACATGCCGGCATTCTTGAGCAGTTTTTGGGTGACGTCGACAGGGCCTGTCAGCATCAAGGCCGGATCGGAGCCGATATTGGCAAAGGCTTTGATCCGAGCACGGGGTTTGAGGCCCGCAGCGTGTCCGGCCTCTTTCGAGCCCAACAGCACGGCTGATGCACCATCGACGATACCGGACGAATTACCCGCGTGATGGACATGGTCGATCATCTCGATCTCCGGATGCGCCTGCAGGGCCACCGCGCCAAAACCGCCCTGTTCCGCCATAGCCGCAAAGGAGGGCTTCAAGCCACTGAGCGACTGCAGGCTGGTATCGGGCCGCATATGCTCGTCGCGGTCCAAGATTACGAGGCCGTTTATATCGTGAACGGGTGAAACCGAAGCGGCAAAAAATCCGTCCGCCCACGCCTTTGCCGCACGCTTCTGGCTTTCAACCGCATAGGCATCGACATCGCCGCGCGAAAAACCGTATTTGGTGGCAATGAGATCGGCAGAGATGCCCTGCGGCATAAAGTAGGCGGGAATAGCAATCGCCGGATCGACAGCCCAAGCGCCACCCGAAGCGCCAAGGCCAATGCGGCTCATCGATTCAGCGCCGCCCGCCAGCGCCATCTGCTGTTGGCCGGCCATGATTTGGGCAGAGGCAAAATTGATCGCATCCAGGCCGGACGCGCAAAACCGGTTGATCTGTAAACCCGGAACGCCGATGCCGTAGCCGGCAACAAGGGCCGCGGCACGACCGATATTGCCGCCGGCTTCGCCGACCGGATCGACGCAGCCCAGCACAACATCATCAACCAGTTTCGAATCAAGCTGGTTGCGCTCTTTGAGCGCGCGGAGCGGGGAGGCAGCTAGTGCAAGGGCTGTGACTTCATGCAGCGCGCCATCCGGCTTGCCGCGCCCGCGCGGTGTGCGCACATGATCAAAAATATACGCATCCGCCATTGGCCTTGCCCCTTATTCAAACCGTGTCGGCACAGTCTAGGCTGACACGGTTGAGGGATCAATGACGGCGCGGGAAAGACACCAACAAAGGGTAGGCTTATGCCGCCAGCTTCTGCATCGACTTCAGTTCGGCAATCGCCGTTTCGATCTCGGCCTTCTGCTTTTCGAGATGCGAAAGCTGTTCGCTGATCTGGGTCTTGTTCAGCTTCAACGCCGGCGATGCCTTGGCGCTGCCATCAACGCCGAGCAGAGCGCGAATTTCGGTGAGGGTGAAGCCAAGATTGGTGGCCTTCATGATTTCTTTGAGGCGGGCCTTGGACGCATCGCTGTAAAGCCGGGTCAATCCCTGACGCTTCGGCTTGATCAGGCCGCGATCCTCATAAAAGCGAAGCGTGCGCAGGGTAACGCCGAACTCATGCGCAAGATCACCAATCGTGTGAACATACTCGCTGTCCACAAGCCCCGCCTTTGAACGGCCACGGCTTGAAACCGTGCCAATGACGGTTGCACGTTTTGCTTTTAACGCTGATTTCACCACAACCTAACTCCGCTTAAATTTTACAAAATCACGCAACGCGTTTTTCATTTTCGAAAATTCAACATAAACGGGTGAGCCGTCAATGAGAAAATCAATAAATGTTGTAAATGAAAAATTATTTTTCGGAAAACTACTATGGTCGGCTCCGCATAAGTTCCAAATTGGTCGGCTTTTTTTTGAAAAAATTATGGATTTTGGTAACTGTTTTCATCCACTACATGGATTTTTTAAAAAATTAACGAGAATTTTACGATATTTTTCCAAACTTCATCAGCGTTTTTAACAAAATGGGCGCGCTCACGAGGGGTCGGAGAGGCTGGTCCATGTCAGCCTCTGTCGCAGCGGGATGGTATCGATGCGGAAGAATGAAAAAGATGCAGTTGAGAGCTTGGCTATCGCTGCGTCATTAAATGATTCGGAGGAGACATTACATAAGGTCATGTCTTCCCACCGCCGCGCGAGCGACGAGATCGCCCGGCTGAAGACGAGATTGGTGGGGCTGCATCGGCAAAGGGACGCCGGACCCCAATTGTTTCGATTGAGCTATTCGATCCTGACTTTGGAGGCCTGTCTCAGGGAGCGGGCGATGATGGATCTCTGCGTCGATCAATCGCCCGGCATTCGCGCGGTGGTCCGGCGAATTGATGCGGAGCTCGACACCCTATGGCGCGACACCGAGGCGACAACACGGGTGATAAGCGTTGATACCACTCCGCTCAGTCCTGTTGGGACGGAGGCGGATCTATCCGGGCTCTATGCGGCGTTGGCGCACCTTTCCGACCTCGTTGCCGCCCTTCCGCGCAGCATCTCACCCTCGCCCGACGGGTCAGAACTAGTTCGCCTGTTGGCAGACATGCAAAAGACGGTGGCCGCTGACGGGCGGCGTAATTATGCCTCGCTGGCGGCTTTGCACGCGGCAATCGAGCGACTGTCCGAGCGCCTTGAGCAGGTCGAACACCGGATCATGCCGCATCCCGATGCCGATCGCCCCGACAGGAAGGCGGAAGGGAAGGCTTTGACGCCCGCAGGCGAGCGAGAGCGGATTGACCCGCGTCCCATGTTGATCGCGGCGCGGGCCGCGGCCGCGCGGGCCTTGACGGATCTGGCGCAAAACACGCCTTCCGCGCATGCTGTCCTTCAACCGCAAATGCCCATCGACGAGCCGAACCGCGCCGGCAAACCGGCAGCATCGCAGCCGCGGCGGCGCTGGAGCTTTTCCTTCGCCGCCGCATAAGAAAATCGGCCGGAAGGTCCGGCAGGGCGCGGGTTCCACTTGCGGCGCAGATTGATTTTCTGGCATCGGTGCGGGCGTTGATGATCTGCTACATTCGGAGTGCCTTGGTCATGAGGATCGACTGGATCCATTTCACGCCGCTTGAATCGCTTGGCGGCGGCTTGCTGGTGGGGCTGGCGGTGGCGGCCTTCATCCTCGTGCACGGCCGGATTATGGGGGTCAGCGGTATTCTGGGCGGGATGCTGCGGCCGCTCAAGGGCGATTTTCTCTGGCGGGCCTCCTTCATGCTAGGCCTCATCGCGGCACCCCTTCTTGCCCGCCTTGCCGGCGTGTTGCCCGAGGTGCAGATCGAGGGATCCGTGGTTCGACTGATCCTCGCAGGTATTCTGGTGGGGTTCGGCACCGCGCTCGGTTCCGGCTGCACCAGCGGACACGGCGTATGCGGCATGGCCCGGCTTTCGCCCCGCTCGATTGTTGCAACCATCCTGTTTGTCGGCAGCGGCATGATGACGGTTTGGGCGGTCCATTTTTTCGGAATCGGGGGCTGAGTCATGCGCCGTATCAGCGAATTTCTGGTTGGTCTCATCTTCGGCTCCGGCCTGTTGCTAGGTGGCATGACGAATCCGGCCAAAGTCATCGGATTTCTCGATCTTACCGGAAACTGGGATCCCTCCCTCGCTTTCGTGATGGGCGGAGCCGTCGTGATCGGCTTTTTCGCGTTTCGCATGGCAAAAGGGCGCAAACAAAGCCTTTTCGGCCGTGTCATCCTGCTCAATGATTTAAAACCCATCGATCTGAAACTGATCGCGGGCAGCGTCATTTTTGGCGTGGGGTGGGGACTGTCCGGCTTTTGCCCGGGCCCTGCGATTGCCTCTCTGGGTACAGGCGAATGGAAAGCGGGGCTTTTTGTCGCCGCCATGGTCATCGGCATGGTGATGGCGGGCTTTTTGACTCCGTCGGCGGAAAGGTAAACCGGCCCTCATGCTGGACCTTCTTCTCCCCATTGCCGGCGTCTGGATCAATCTTGGGGCTGTTGCCGGCGTTGGTTTGCTGATCGGCTTCGTGTCGGGCCTGTTCGGGGTTGGCGGCGGATTTCTCATGACGCCTATCCTGATTTTTCTTGGCGTTCCGCCCGCGATTGCGGTGGCGACGGGCTCGGCGCAATTGGTGGCCTCCGCCACCTTCAGCGCCACGGTCGCGGCCCGCCAGCGCACGATTGATCCGAGGCTGTCGGCCTTTCTGATCGGGGGCGCGCTGTCGGGAACGTTGATCGGGATCAGCCTGTTCAATCTTTTAAGCCGGCTTGGACATCTCGACAGCGTGATTGGTGTCGCCTATGTCGTTTTGCTCGGTACCGTTGGCGGGCTGATGCTGAAGGAAAGCCTCGCTGCGTTCCGCCATCGCCAAACGCAGATCAATGAAAGCCCGCCCGAAAATGCGGTACAGCGCTGGCTTTTGTCCTTGCCGATGCGGCGGGCGTTTCCGCGCCTTGGTGTGTCCATCAGCCTTGTTCCGCTGGTTCTGATTTCGCTGATCATCGGGGTCATCGGCACCGTGCTCGGCGTCGGCGGCGGCTTCATGTTTGTGCCGGCGCTGATCTATCTGTTCGGTTTGCCGATCCGCTCGGCAGTAGCCGCCTCTCAGGTGCAGATTCTGGTAACCATGGTGGCGGCCACGCTGCTGCATGCCGTGTTCAACCACGCCATCGACATCGTATTGGCGGTGCCGCTGATTTTGGGGGGCGTCCTGGGTGCTCATCTCGGCACCATGGCGGGACGGGCGATCAAGGGCGTACAATTCCGGCTGGCTCTGGCACTGCTCATTCTGCTTGTGGCGAGCCGCTTTCTTTATTCCCTCCTGGCGGCCGCCTTCGGCAGCTCCGTGCCGGGAGAAACGGCCAAGATAACGCTGGGTGCTTTGCCTGCCTGGGAAGGCTGGATCGCGCTACAAGCGACCAGCAATAGCGGCTATTATGGTTTGATTACCGCATTTTTTGCACTTTCATGCGGCTATTTCGGCGCCCGCTTGTTTGATCGGGATTGATTCTTTGTCCATTCTCGCGCAATCGGTCGGCTATGACGACATCTCCTGATCCGACCTTGCCACACTCCATTCCCCGCACGGCGCTTTTGCTGGGGCTTGGCGGACTTCTTCCCTTTGTCGGTCTGGCCGTGGCCATGATCGCCGCTCCCGATCTTCCGGGCGTGGGACCGCGCACGCTGCATATGGCGCTGGTGACCTATAGCGCGCTGATTGCGTCGTTTCTCGGCGGCGTAAGGTGGGGCAACGCGCTCTGTGTGCCGGAGCAGCAAACCCGCGAATTCATCATCGCCGTATTGCCGTCGCTTGTGGCCTGGCTGGCCCTCGCGACGCCGCGGCCTTACGATCTGATGATGCTGATCGGCATATTTCTGGCCTTGGGTGTCTCGGATGTCGGCCTCGTTCTATCAGGTGGCGCCCCGCGCTGGTATGGCAAGCTCCGCGTGGTATTGACCGCCATTGTTACCCTAAGCCTGCTGGCAGCGCTGTTGGCGCAGCCCTGATCAATCCGGCAAGAGCAAAGCGGGCGAGATCGCGTAGATCCGATCCGCACCCATGACATGGGCCGTAAAATCGGATGGCGCAAACAAGGGCCGAAAAGCCTTATCCAGCACGTTAAGACCCCCCGCATAGGCCCCGAAGGCCGGCAGGATGCAGCGCGTGGCGCTCGTCATAAAGCATTTCCGGCGAACCGAACGACCCCGCCCGCTGACCTTTGCCGCCGGATGCAGATGACCCGCAATTTCCGGCCCTAGCGGAGAGGCGCTCGGCTGATGGCGGAGGATGACCCCTTTGAGCATCAGCTCGTGGTGGACCTGCGCTCCCAAATCCCGCGGCGGTTCGGGATCATGATTGCCGGTGATCAAAACCCACTCCCTGCCTAAGCGCAACGCCGCGAACGCCTCGGCATCAACAGCGTCCATACGCGCGTGGCCACCGCCATCGTGCCAGGTATCGCCCAGCGCAATGACGGTTTTGGGCTTCAGCCGTGCCAGCATAACGCCCAGACGGGAAAGCGTTTCCCGCGAATCATAAGGAGGCAGCAACGAACCGCGGCGGGCCAGAGCCGAGCCTTTCTCAAAGTGGAGATCGGCGACGATCACCGCGCGCTCGTCGGGCGCATAAAGGGCACCGGACACATCCGGAACAAGCTCCAGCGCGCCCAAGGCAAATGACGGGGAAGGTGGCTCTCGGCGCACGGTCATCGGGTAGCCTCGGCGAGGAGAGCCTGCTCGGCATCGGCCAAAATATCCTCGGCCGCCTGTCCGTATACCGATTCCCGGCCGATTTCGAGCAAGACCGCCACGGCGAGCGGCGAGACCTTGTCGAGGTACCGGATGACAACATGTCCCCGGATGCGCTTGAGCCTGTCGCCCAGCCGCTTCACATCGAGGAGGCCGAGCGCCGCATCCGCACGCGCCGCTTTCAACAAGATATGGTGCGGCTCATGGCGCCGCAAAACGGTGTAAACCAGATCGGTGGAGACGGTCACTTGCTTGCCGGTTTTTTCCTGCCCCGGATGCCGGCGCTCGATAAGACCCGAAATCACCGCGCAATGGCGAAAGGCCCGCTTCATGATCGAGCTTTCGTCGAGCCATTCTTCCAGATCATCGCCGAGCATATCTTCCGCCAAAAGACTGTCGAGGGACAACATGCCTTCCGCCAAAGCCTGTCCGAGATTGTTGATCGCCCAGACGCACAGACCATAATCATTACAAACAAAGCCGAGCGGCTTCATGCCCGCCCGCTCCAGCCGCCGGGTGAGCAGAACGCCAAGGGTTTGATGCGCCAGCCGCCCTTCAAACGGGTAGAGCACAAGGTAATTGCGATCCCCGCTTGGGAAGGTTTCAACGAGCAATTCATCGGCTGCGGGCAGCACGGATTTGTCACGCTGCCATATCAGCCATTCGCCAACTTCGGGGGGCAGGGTTTTCCAGCTTTGGGGATCAGCGAGCATCGCGCGGACGCGTTCGGCCAAAAAGGTCGAGAGCGGAAATTTTCCCCCCGCATAAGCGGGGATTTTGGGATCGACGCCGCGCTGGGCACGGCTAACCACCACCTCGCTGCCCACCAATCCCTCAAAGCGGAGGATTTCGCCGGCGAAAATAAAGGTATCACCGAGCACCAGACCTTCCGCAAAATAATCCTCGACCTCGCCCAGTACTCTGCCGCCGCGGGCCGGCGCGCCGGCCTTTGTCATACGCCCAAGCCGGACTTTGAGCATGGTGGCTTCAACGATGGTGCCGATGTTCATCCGGTATTGCTGCGCCGCGCGGGGCGTTGCGATGCGCCAGACGTGATCCTTGCCGCGTTTGATTTTGGCAAAATGCTCATAGCTTCTGAGGGCGTAGCCACCGGTTGCGGCAAAATCGAGCACGGCGTCAAAGTCTTCGCGGGTAAGATCGGCATAGGGTGCGGCTGAGCAGACCTCGCGGTAAAGCGCGTCGGCAACAAAGCCATCCGCACACGCCATGCCGAGCAGATGCTGGGCTAAGACATCCAATGCGCCTTGCCGCGCTTCGGGCGTATCTTGGGCCGCCGCTTCCACCGCGCCTAAGGCAGCCTGGCATTCCATCGCCTCAAACCGGTTGGCCGGAACGAGCAGCGCTTCGGATGGCTCTTCCAGCCGGTGATTGGACCGGCCGATCCGCTGCATCAAACGGCTGGCGCCTTTGGGAGCCCCGACATTGATCACCAGATCGACATCGCCCCAATCAATGCCGAGATCGAGCGTGGCGGTGCAGACAATGGCTTTCAGCGTACCCGACACCATCGCCGCCTCCACCTTGCGGCGCTGGCCGACATCGAGCGAGCCGTGATGCAGCGCGATGGGAAGGGAAGCCTCATTCAGTTTCCAGAGTTCTTGGAACACAAATTCGGCCTGCATCCGCGTATTGACGAAAACCAGCGTCATGTGATGCGCGGCAATCGCCTTGTAGATTTCCGGCATCGAAGCCAGCGCGGTGTGACCTGCGAGCGGCAATCGGTTGGCGCTTTTCAAAATGCCGATTTTGGCCTTCGCCCCACCGATGACGGTAACGAGATCCGCCCGCCGATCCTCGCCCGAGATTTGCGGCACGAGATAGCGTTGCAAGGCTTCGGGTTCGCGCACCGTGGCCGACAGACCCATCGCGATGGATTGAGGTGCAAGGTGATGAAGGCGGGCAAGATCAAGCGCCAACAGATCGCCGCGCTTGGAGGTAACGAGCGCGTGCAACTCGTCTAGAATGACGGTTTTCAACCCGCTGAAAAGGTCGTGCGCGTTCCGGTGGGCAAGGAGCAGGGCGAGTTGCTCGGGCGTTGTCAGCAGGATATGCGGCGGACGCTCCGCCTGCCGCGCGCGCTTATGGGCGGGCGTGTCTCCCGTGCGGGTTTCAATCGTGAAGGGCAGGCCCATTTCGGACACGGGCGTTTCGAGGTTGCGCGCAATATCAACGGCCAGCGCTTTGAGCGGGGAGATGTAGAGCGTGTGGAGACCGCGTTTTTTCAGCGCGCCCGGGGAGAGCGAGGCAAGATCAACCAAACTGGGCAAAAAGCCCGCAAGCGTTTTACCCGCACCTGTTGGCGCAACGAGCAGAGCGGAACGGCCCTGGCTGGCTTTATCGAGCAATTCTAATTGATGCGCGCGAGGCTGCCAGCCGCGTGAGGCAAACCAATCAGCGAAGGGCTGAGGCAGGCTCACGCTGGCCAGTCGTTGAGGTGGAAAATATTGGCAAATGACGGACCAAATTTTTTGATGAGTTTTTCGTCGACCGTTAGCAATTGGGCCGCCTCTCGCCGCGCCGCTTCAATGTACACGCAATCAAAAAATCCGTGATTGAAATCAAGCGAAAGGGCAAAGGCGTTGGCAAGCATCATGTTTGATTCAATCAATTTCAGCGGCAGTTGTTGCAGCGTATCAAAGAACAAATCTGCTTGAGATCGTTTAATTACCTGAGTTCGAACCATTTTCCCAAGGGCATTGGAGACCTCCCCAACCACGATATCGGGTGCCGCAACATCTATATTTGCCTGAAAAATACGGCGAGCCTGTTCGGAATATGGGCCGGAAACAAGTGCGTGAACGATGATGTTCGCGTCAACGATCATCATGGTCTGTTTTCGCGCTCCTCTCGAATTAACTCTTCAATCGAAATCGTAATTGGACCATCAGTGAAGGTCGCATCAATCTCTTTAAATCGTGCTTCGAGCTCCTCGGGTGTCATCGGCACCGCCCGAACAAGAATTTCCTTCGCTTCCTGCTGCAGCGAGTGGCCTTTCCGCTTCGCCTTGGCTTTGAGCCGCTCGATCACCGATGGATCAAGTCCGCGAACCAGAAGATCGGTCATGATGGCCCCTCCTCATTAAGAAAAACCCCGTGCTATCAAAAATGATAGCACGGGGCTGACTAACCTTCAATTTGAATCCTTAAGTCTCATTACCGCATCGTTGGGATAACAAACTCCGCCCCATCCTTGATGCCCGAGGGCCAACGCGTGGTAACCGTTTTTGTCTTGGTGTAGAAGCGGAACGCATCCGGGCCGTGCTGGTTCAAATCACCGAAGCCTGAGCGCTTCCAGCCACCGAAGGTGTAATAGGCCAGCGGCACCGGAATTGGCACATTGATGCCGACCATGCCGACCTGCACTTTGGACGCAAAGTCACGCGCCGCATCGCCGTCACGCGTGTAGATCGCGACGCCATTGCCGTATTCGTGATCGTTGCAGAGCGCCAAACCCTCGGCGTAATCCTTGGCGCGCACAACCGAGAGCACGGGGCCAAAAATTTCTTCCTTGTAGATGCGCATGTCCTTGGTGACGTTGTCGAACAAGCAACCGCCCATGTAATAGCCGTTCTCATAGCCTTGCAGCTTGAAGTTACGACCATCAACCTTGAGGCTCGCGCCTTCTGCCACGCCGATATCGACATAGGATTTAACCTTGGCGAGGTGCTCTTTGGTGACCACCGGACCGAAATCGGCGGAAGGATCGAGCGAGGTGCCGACCTTCAAGCTTTCAACGCGCGGAATGAGCGCTTCGACCAGACGATCGGCCGTTGCTTTGCCAACCGGAACCGCAACCGAGATTGCCATGCAGCGCTCGCCGGCCGAGCCGTAGCCTGCGCCCATCAGTGCGTCGACGACCTGATCCATATCGGCATCCGGCATGATGACCATGTGGTTCTTCGCACCGCCGAAGCATTGCACGCGCTTACCGGCCGCCGTGCCGCGGGTGTAAACATATTCGGCAATCGGTGTGGAGCCTACAAAGCCGATGGCCTTCACATCCGGATCATCGAGCAGCGCGTCGACAGCTTCCTTGTCGCCTTGCACGACATTGAGGATGCCGGCGGGCAGACCGGCCTCGATAAACAATTCGGCGATGCGCAGCGGCACGCCGACATCGCGTTCGGATGGCTTCAGGATAAACGCGTTGCCCGCAGCAATCGCTGGCGCGCATTTCCAGAGCGGGATCATTGCAGGGAAGTTGAACGGCGTAATGCCGGCCACAACGCCAAGCGGCTGGCGCATGGAATACATGTCGATGCCGGGGCCTGCACCATCGGTGAATTCGCCCTTCAGCATCTGGGGTGCGCCGACGCAGAATTCGACGACTTCGAGGCCGCGCTGAATGTCGCCCTTCGCATCGGCCACCGTCTTGCCGTGCTCTTTGGCGAGCAGCGTGGCAAGGCTGTCATATTCGGCGTGGACCAGTTCAAGAAAACGCATCATCACGCGGGCGCGGCGCTGCGGGTTGGTGGCAGCCCATGCCGGCTGCGCCGCTTTGGCGTTTTCGACAGCCGAGCGAACTTCAGCCTTCGAGGCCAACGGCACTTTCGAGGCGACTTCGCCCGTCATCGGCCAGAAGGCGTCGGCGAAACGGCCGGAGGTGCCCTTTACATGCTTGCCGCCAATAAAATGCGTGAGTTCCTGAACCATTGTGGTCTCTCCCTTTGGAATTGCGTTGGCATCCTTATGGCCTATGTTATTATGCACAACAATAACCTGTTATGCGCAACCATTGTGCAGAATTTCGGTAAGGTGGCGGAGCATGGATTGGGATCTGATACGGGTGTTTCTGGCGGTGGCGCGTTCGGGCCAAATGCTAGGCGCCGCCAAAAGCCTTGATCTTGACCACACAACGGTGAGCCGCCGGATGACAGCGCTCGAAAACCGGCTCGGGGCCAAGCTGATCGAGCGGCGCACCAGCGGCTGCAGTTTAACTGAAGCGGGCGAGGGCTTTTTGGTCACCGCCGAGCGGATTGAAACGGAGCTTTTGCGCGCGCAGGCCGAATTCAGCGGCAAGGATGTCGCGATCAACGGCACCGTGCGGGTGGGTGCACCCGACGGGTTTGGCACCTATGTGCTGGCCCGCCATCTTCCGGCTTTTCTCGATCAGCATCCGGGGCTGACGGTGCAGCTTGTGCCGCTGCCGCGCGCCTTTTCGCTAGCCAAACGCGAGGCCGATATTGCCGTGACCATCGAGCCGCCGGTGGAAGGTAAACTCGCGGTCCGCAAACTGACCGATTACCGGCTGAGCCTGTATGGCAGCCAAGCCTATCTGAAGACTGCGGCGCCCATCCGGACGATCGAGGATTTATCGGCCCACCGCATCGTGACCTATGTGCGCGATCTTTTGTTTACCGATGCGCTCGATTATCTCGGCGAGTTGAAAATCACGCCCGAGCGCCGGTTTGAATGCGCGGGCATGATCGGCCAGATCGAAGCGGTCAAAGCGGGCGCGGGCATCGGCGTGCTGCATGATTATGTTGTGAAAGACGACCCCGCGCTTCAGCGCATCCTGCCGGACTACAGCGTCAAGCGCGCCTACTGGATCGTCACCCACGAAGACGTGCGCGAGCTTGCCCGCGTGCGGCTGGTGCATGATTTCATGGTCGAGCTGACGGCAGGCATGCGGGCGCGGTTTGCGTGAGGGTTACTTTGTCGCCGTCGACGTCCAGCCAATATGCGCGTGGTCCTTCGACATCGTGAATTTCCAGGCCTTTTTCGGGCCTGCCATCACGTTGAGGTAATAGAGATCAAAGCCATGCGGGGCGGCAACGGGGTGGAAGCCCTTTGGCACCAAAACGACATCACCGTCCTTGATCGCGAAACTTTCATCGAGCGAGCCGTCATCGGTATAGACGCGCTGGAAGCCGAAGCCCTGTGGCGGGTTGAGACGGTGGTAATAGGTTTCTTCCAGATAGGTCTCGTTCGGGTAATCATCGGTATCGTGCTTGTGCGGCGGGTAGCTCGACCAATTGCCGCCCGGCGTGATCACTTCAACCACCAAGAGATTCTCTGTAAAAGGCGAGACGTCCGGCAAGATATTGCGGACATGACGGGTATTGGTGCCCTTGCCTCGCGTTTCCTCGCCCACTTCAGCGGGCGTGATCACGCGGGGCGCCAAGCCGCCTTTGGACGGGCACGCGCAAACCGCGAGCTCGCAATCGCTTTCTGCTTTGATCGCATAATCGGACTGCGCGGGAACATAGACCGACCATGGCAGGCCTTCGAACACATTGGCCCGCTCGCCCAGCGTGCCGCAATCGAGCGCACCTGCCCGAATGGTCGCGCGCCCTGAAAGGATAACGAGGCACATCTCGTTGCCTTTCGTTTGGTGGGTTAGGCTTTGGCCAGCTTTCAAGCGGAAGACCTCGAAGCCGACATAGGTCCAGCCCGCCGATTCCGGCGTGACGCTCAAAATACGGCCCTCAGCATCAGGCGCGGACGGATGGACAAGCAAATGCGACATGAGGAAAATCTCCAACCAAGTGTCGTCAGATAATCCCTTGCCTCGTTTTAGGCCAGAAAGTTTTTTCAGCCGTCCTTGCGAGCGAAAGCGAAGCAATCCAGCTAGCGGCAATTATCAAGGTGCAGCGATGAGATAGCGTTCTTTCCGTTACCATCAGATGGGTTGCTTCACGTTCGTTCGCAATGACGCTCTTCCAATTACCCGCTGTTTCGCAACCCCGCCGATACGCCGTTAATCGTCAGCTGAATGCCTTGCAGCACTCTGGCATCGCCCGGATGGGCCCGATGTTCTTTCAAAAACTCGACCTGCACATGGTTTAACGGATCAAGATAGGGGAAACGGTTGCGGATCGAACGATCCAGCAACGGATTGGCTTCGAGCAATTTGGTCTGGCCGGTAATCGCCAACAGCATCTCAACGCTATCGGTCCATTCCTGCTGGATGCGGCCGAAAATCTTTTCGCGCAGCGCGGTATCGGTGACGAGTTCCGCGTAGCGCGAGGCAATCGCCAGCGAGCTTTTCGACAGCACCATGTCCATGTTCGACAATTGCGTGCGGAAAAACGGCCATTCCTTGGCCATATCCTGCAGCAAAGCGAGGCCGTGATCGGGGTGGCGGGCGACAAAGGCCTTGGCCGCCGAGCCGAAGCCGTACCAGCCCGGCAACATCACGCGCGATTGCGCCCAGGAGAACACCCATGGAATGGCGCGTAAATCCTCGATCTTGCGGGTTTTGGTGCGGGACGCCGGACGCGAGCCGATGTTTAACGTCGCAATTTCGGTGATCACGGTCGAGGACCAGAAATAATCCACAAAACCCGGCGTTTCATAGACAAGGCCGCGATAGGCCGAGAACGCGTCCGCCGACAGCTCATCCATTGCGGTCAAATAATCAGGCTTTGGCGCGGGCTGGTCGGGATGCAGAAGCGAGGCTTCGAGCGTGGCGGCGGCCAGAATTTCAAGGTTGCGACGACCGACTTCGGCGTTCGAATATTTCGACGCAATGATTTCGCCCTGCTCGGTGATGCGGATCGCGCCGCTGACCGCGCCGCCCGGTTGCGCCAGAATCGCATCATAGCTTGGCCCGCCGCCGCGACCGACCGAGCCACCGCGACCATGAAACAGTCGCATCGCGACGCCATGCTTGCGGAACACGTCGATCAGCTGAATTTCGGCCTTGTAGAGTTCCCAGCCGGAGGTAACAAAGCCGCCATCCTTGTTGCTGTCCGAATAGCCGAGCATGACTTCCTGCATATCGCCGCGGCTTTTGACCAAAGCACGATAGGCGGGAACCGAAAACGCGGTTTCCATCACACCCGCGCAGACCTGCAAATCGCCGATGGTTTCAAATAGCGGGATCACATTCACATGCGCCGAACCGTCGGCGCCGATCAGGCCCACTTCTTTCAGGAGAACCGCGAGCTCCAGCATGTCGGACACGCCTTCGGCCTTCGAAATGATGCAATTGGCGATCACCTCGCGGCCATAGCGGGCGTGGGCAGCGGCAGCCATTTTAAAAACGGCGAGTTCGCCGGTGGTTTCCTCGGAATAGACAAGATGCGGCGACACCAGAGGACGCGCCGTTTGCAATTCATGCGTCAGCAACGCGATACGAGCGGCTTCCGACAGGCTCAGATAGTTTGTCCCGGGCGCTACCGCCTCAAACAATTCTGCAACCGTGCGCTCATGCACGGCGGAGTTTTGACGCAAATCGACGATCGCGAGGTGGAAGCCGAAGCAATCCACCGCACGACGCAAGAGGCGCAAACGGCCGCGCGTTAAAATCGCCGAGCCGTGGTTACGAAGGGATTCATCCACCGTATCGAGATCCCGCCGGAACTCATGCGCCGAGGCATAGGCGGCCGCATGGCCGGCCAATGCGCCGGTTGCAAGCCCTGCCATATCAAGACCTGCAATATCACGCGCGGTAGCGGCCAATCTGGCCCGAATGCCGCCTATTGCCAGCCGATAGGGCTCGCGCTGGCGGTGCGGCGAGGTAGACGGCGACATATCGGCCAGCGAGCGGAGCGCGTCCGAGATACCGACAATGCCGTCGCTCAAGGGCAATTCGCGGGAGAGTTTTTCAAGCTCATCCAGATAGAAGCCGAAAATGCGGCGGGCATGCATGGCGAGCGTGCTTTCCAGCACATCGGCGGTAACAAAGGGGTTGCCGTCGCGATCGCCGCCGATCCAGCTGCCGATCTTGATGAAGCTTTCGATATCATGGGTTGCGCCTTCCGGATCAATCGCTTGCAACCGGTCCTCCAGCATCGAATGGAGCCGCGGCAATTCCCGCAAGAAGGTGTAATCGTAATAGGAAAGCCCGTTCAAAACCTCATCAAGGACCGTTAATTTGGTCTCGCGCAGCAGATTGGTCTGCCAAAGGGTAACGATGTCGCGACGGAGCCTTTCCTCCAGCGCGTCCTTTTCTTCGGGCGTTGCCACCATGCGGTCGCGCCGTTCCAAAAGTTCGGCAATCCCCAATTCGCGGTTCAGCGTGCTTTTGCGGCGAACCTCCGTCGGATGGGCGGTGAGGACAGGGCTGACATGGGCGGCATTGAAAAATGCCTGCAATTCCGGCACGCCGACGCCCATTTTACGGGCATGATCGAGCGCGTAGGACAAGGAACCAACGCGGGGAGCCGAGCCGGCAATGGCGTGTGCGCGGGTGCGGCGGATGTGGTGCTGATCCTCGGCAATGTTGGCAAGGTGCGAAAAATGGCTGAAGGCGCGGACAATTTGAATGGTCTGCGCGGGCGTTAAGCCATCCAGAATAGCCTCGAGTTCGTCGCGCGCCGGAGCATTGTTGTCGCGGTGGAAGCGGATCGAGGTTTGGCGAATTTGTTCAACGATTGCAAAGATCGCCTCGCCTTCCTGCTCGCGGACGGTATCGCCCAGCAAACGACCCAACAGGCGAATATCATCGCGCAAGGGCCGGTCTTTTTCCACTTCCGGACGATCCGCTTCGTTTGGCTGTGCAGGTGAGGCATTCATCGGATAAAGCCCTTTTTTATGGCCTGTTGGCGGGTGACAAGACATCGTCTTACACCGGTTTTTAAACCAAAAACCATGCCAGAATGGTGCAGTGCATCAAAAAAATATGCGGGTTTCTAAAAGCCGGAGAGCGGCGTCGAAACATGAGGCCCGTCCGGCGCTGCAAAGGGGTAAAAATTAGCAGTTTTTACTGTGAAGCCCTAGGTGTAATGCGAATTTACTGCTAGGTTGCGTTTTGTTGGTCAGCATGGGACCTTGAGCGGAATGGACAATAACGGCTCTTTCGCCCCTTCTCACGAAACCGATGGGTGCGCCCATCACGTTCGTGGAGATGAATGCAAATTTTGCAATGTCCGTCGGTTGAGCGTTTGCGCGGCGCTTGATCCCCAAGAGCTGTCTTTTTTGGAAGACATGTCCGGTGATGCCGTTTTCGACGAAAAATCGACGCTTTTTCGGGAAGAAGATGCGGCAGTCTCGATTTTCAACGTCACATCGGGCGTTGTAAGGCTGGTTCGGTCTTTGTCCGACGGGCGCCGACAGATCACCGGCTTTGCTTTGCC
>CANGIS010000002.1 GCA_947454055.1 Hyphomicrobiales bacterium | reverse complement strand
TCCCCTTTCATCGGACGGGTCATCAAGGCTTCCACCGCGCCACCGACGGTTAGTGCGCCCCGCAGGATGGCCGATACCGCATCGGCCACCGGCATTTCGATTCCTCGAGCGCGCGCCATTTCACCCAAAATGCGGGCGGTATAGACCCCTTCGGCCAATTTGCCGCCGCCTGCATCCGATACGCTCAGTCCGCGACCAAGATCATGTCCGAACGCAAAATTGCGGGATTTGAGCGAGCCCGCGGTTAACACCAGATCGCCAAGTCCGGAAAGGCCCATCAGCGTTTCGGGACGTGCGCGGTAGCTTTCCGCGAACCGGCGGAGTTCGGCAAAGCCACGGGCAACGAGGGCCGCGCGCGCACTTTCACCAAGCCCGCGGCCTTCCACGATACCCGCGGCGATGGCCAGCACATTCTTGGCCGCGCCGCCGATCTCGACCCCGCGCACATCGCTCGAATGATAAATCCTGAAACTCGACGAGGTCAGGGAGCGCGCCAGCGCCTCGGCGATTTCGGTAACGGGAGCGGCAAGCACCACGGCCGTCGGCAGTCCGCGCCCGACATCATCGGCAAAGCTCGGACCCGATAGAATAGCCGGCATGGTACCCGGCAAGGCATCGGTGATGATCTCACTCATGAATTCGCCGGATTGAACATCAATGCCTTTCGCGCAAACAATAACTGGCAGCCCTTTTTTGATCACCAGGGACAAAGCATCGGTGACACCCCGCAGGGACTGCGCGGGAACGGCCAAAAGGATGGCCCGGCCCTCGTCGGCAGCCTCTTTCAGCGAGGTGGTGATGCGGATCGATTCCGGCAGGGCAATATCGGGCAGGCGGCGGCGGTTGTATCGCGTGAGCTGCATGTCGTGCGCCTGATCAGCGTCGCGGCTCCAGAGCGTCACCCGACGCCCCGCCCGGGCCGCCGCAAGGGCCAAAGCGGTGCCCCAAGCGCCCGAACCGATGACGGATATGTGATCAAACATCGGCCGACCTCTTGGCTTCAAGCGGCCATCGCGCACGCGGCGGCGTATCAAGGCCATCGACGAGGCCCAGTCTCAACCGTTCAATCCCTGCCCAGGCGATCATCGCACCATTATCGGTGCACAGCGCAAGGGGAGGCGCCACCAAGGGCAACCCGTTTTGCGCTGCCAAACGATGCAGCGCCTGTCGCATGGCGAGATTGGCCGCGACGCCGCCGGCAATCACGATGGCGGTTGGCTCGCCGAAATCGGCGCGGGCGACCCTAAGCGCCATTTTCATCCGGTCGGTGACGACGTCGACGATCGCGGCTTGAAAGGAGGCGCATAAATTTTTGATGTCGGTGCCGGTCAGGGGCGCGATTTTTTCGGCCTCGATACGAACGGCGGTTTTAAGGCCCGATAGCGAAAAATTGGGCTCTTTGCGGCCCTGCATCGGGCGAGGAAAGGCGAATTGTTCGGGATTGCCTTCTAAAGCCTGCTTTTCTACTTCAGGCCCGCCCGGATAGGGCAAGCCCAGCATTTTGGCGACCTTGTCGAATGCCTCGCCAATGGCATCGTCGATCGTGGTGCCGATCCGCACATAATCGCCGACGCCCCGCACAAACAGGATCTGCGAATGGCCGCCAGAGGCCAGCAAGAGCAGGAAGGGAAAGGCTACCCCATCCGTCAAGCGCGGCGACAGAGCGTGCGCTTCGAGATGATTGATGGCGAGAAACGGCTTTTTTGTCACCAGTGCCAGCGCTTTGCCGGTCGTCAGCCCGACCATTACCCCGCCGATGAGGCCCGGTCCGGCGGCTGCCGCGATGGCGTCCATATCGCGAAGGGTCAGGCCGGCGGTGGCGAGCGCTTGCTTGACCAGCAGATCGACCACTTCGACATGGGCGCGGGCTGCAATCTCCGGAACGACACCGCCATAGGCCTGATGCGCTTTGATTTGACTAAGGATTTCGTTCGATAAAATGCGACCTTCGCCATCCTGATTGCTTTCAACAACCGAGACAGCGGTTTCATCGCAGGTGGTTTCAATACCCAGAACGCGCATTGCGCTCCCACTCCCAATTGCCTGACACCTCTTTCGCCGAACACCACGAGACTTTATACCCTTAGCCGTGCCGCTGACGATCCCCGTCCGACATGGCATGACAGCGGGAAGAAGAGCAAGGTTCAATGACAATGGTGGCACCCAGCATCAAGATTGGCACGCGCGGCAGTCCCCTGGCCTTGTGGCAGGCCAACGAGGTTGCCTCCCGCCTTCGCGCGGCTTTGAACCTGCCCGACGACGGGGTCGAGCTCGTGATCATCCGCACGTCGGGCGATATGAGCCAGGCGGGCGGACAGGCGCTTGTCGGTGGAAAAGGCGCGTTTACCAAGGAAATCGACGAGGCCATGCTTGCGGGCGAGATCGATTTTGCGGTTCATTCCGCCAAAGACATGCCGACGGCCTTTCCCGAAGGGATCGATATTATCGGCTATCTGCCGCGGGAAGATGTTCGCGATTGTCTGATTTCGGCGCGGTATACGTCGATCGAAGCCCTGCCACAGGGGGCGATTGTCGGTACCGCAAGTCTGCGTCGTGCGGCGCTCGTCAAGCGGCTGAGGCCGGATCTGAGAACGCAGGTCTTGCGCGGCAATGTGGATACCCGAATCAGGAAATCGGCGGAGGGCGAGGTTGATGCGACGCTCTTGGCGCTGGCCGGACTGAAGCGCTTGGGCATTGCCGATAAGGCTGTGGCCATTTTGCCGCTCGACACCTTTCCCCCCGCCATCGGGCAGGGAGCGGTGGGTGTCACGGCGCGATCGGGCGACGGGGTGGCCGCATCGGCCTTCAGCCGGATTGCGGATGCAGCAACGGGCTTCGCGCTGGCGGCCGAACGCGCCTTTCTTGCGATGCTGGATGGTTCATGCCGCACCCCGATTGCAGGCCATGCGACGCTTGATGGCGACCGGTTGCATTTTCACGGTCTTTATCTCAGCCATGACGGACAGCAGAGTTTTACGGCGAGCGGTAGCGGTTCGGTTCGTAATGCGGTGGCGATCGGGGAGGCGGCGGCGCGCGATATTCTGGCCATATTGCCACCGGACATCCGTTTGCAAAACGTATGAAACTTCTTCTGACCCGACCGGAGCGAGATGCAGGAGCGACCGCCGCACGGCTGGTCGTTCTCGGATACGAGGTGGTGGTGGCCCCCGTCACGGCCATTGTTGCAACCGGGGACCCGGTGCCGGCTGGCGATTTTGCAGCCGTTCTCGCCACCAGTGCCAATGCCTTTCGGACCCTGGATGCGGAGGATCGTATAAGGCTTCAGGACACCCCGCTTCATTGCGTCGGCGAGAAAACCGCAAAGGTCGCCCGCGATAGCGGGTTTCAATCGGTCATCACGGGCGGGGGCTCGGGCGAAAAATTGGTGGACGATATCAAGGCGGCCTATCCCGCCGGCCTCTCCCTCCTCTATCTCACCGGCAATCCCCGCAAACCGGTGGTCGAGAAGGGACTTCGGGCGGCAGGTTTTGCGGTTGCAAGCGTTGAGCTTTATCGCGCCCAACCGGTTACGGAATGGCCCGGCCCCTGGCGGTCCGAGCTTGCCGATGTCGATGTCGCCCTTCATTTTTCGCGTGCCTCGGTCGAGGTTTTGCTTGATCTGGCCGGCAAGGCCGGCGTGCTGTCGGACCTTCGCCGTATGCGCCACCTTTGCCTGTCCGACGATGTAGCGGTGCCGCTCAAAGCTTCGGGAATGCCATTGATCGGGATTGCAGACCGGGCAACGGAAGATCACCTGATCGCCCTCATCTGAGAGCTGGGCCGGCAACCGTTCGGAATCTGATACTGTTTTAGATCAAAGAAACGTAAATCTTAACCTGTGATGCTTACGTCTCAGCCAAGGGCTAGTTCCAGTGGCGCGGAGGGATCCAAAGCGAATGACCGATGACCCGACCCATCCAGCAAAGGCCCGGCGCCCGCGTCCGGCGCCGCCTGTTATCGACCTTTCCGCCGAACCGGTAAAGGTTAAGGCCGAGGCTTCGCCAGACGAGCCTCTCCCTGAACAAGAAGGCGCCGCGGTGCCGCCGGCCCGCCGGTTTGATGCTCGCCTGATGGCTTCTGTTCTGGCTGGCGGAATTGCCGGTGGCCTGCTCGTCGCCAGCGGTCTTTATCTCTGGAGCCCGCCCGATCTCTCCGGCGAGCGGATTTTTGCGCTTGAAAGCGCTCTTGAAAAATCGGCCACAAAGGACGCGGTTGCCACGCTGGATCAACGATTGGCCAAAGCCGAGGCGGCTCTTGCCGATACGCGACGTTTGCTGGGCCAACCCTCCAAGAACACGGTGGATTTATCGCCTCTGACCGCCCGAATAGCGGCATTGGAAGACGGGCTGGCACGAGCGGCATCGTCGCCCGTTCCGGTTACGGGTCCATCGAGCGAGATTGTGGCGCGCCTGACGCTCGCCGCCCTGATCGACGGGCGGGTTAAGCAGGGGGTGCCTTTCAGCCGTGAATTTGACGCCCTTGTCGCAATGGGTGGTTCGCCCGCCGGGCTGGACAGGTTGAAGCCCTTTGCCGGTTCGGGTGTTTTGTCCTTCGAGGCGTTGCGGAAGGAATTGGCCCAAGCGGTGCCGTCGCCGAAGTCGCCGGACGTCGTCCCTGTGACGACCTCGACTGGCTTCGGTGATCGGGTGATCAAGAGTCTCTCCCATTTTGTGACCATCTCGGAGGTTACGTCATCGTCGGATGCGCCGGTGACGGGCCTTCGCGACATTGACGCGGCACTTACTGACGCGGACGGAGCCAAAGCGCTCGGATACTGGCAAGCGCTTCCCGAAGCGCAACGTGACGCGCTCAAGGATTGGTCCGGAAAGATGGAGGCGCGGCTTTCAGCGGAGCAGGCGGCGGATGCGCTGCTTTTGACAGCGCTTGAAGGCCTGAAAGGGAAAGGTGCGACCCCATGATCCGGCTCCTGACATTGCTTGTTTTGCTGACGGGCGTTGCCCTCGGCTTGGCCTATCTCGCCGATTTGAATGGCGGCGTCACCGTAACCGCGATGGGACTCAAATTTGAAACATCGCTCGCAGTGGCGGTGGTGGCCATTGTCGTGCTTGCGGCGGTCCTTTCGATCCTTTGGTCGATGTTCCGGTTTATCTTCCGGTTGCCCGGTCTTTTGTCGATCGGCTGGCATGCGAGACGTCGGCATAAGGGCCACCTTGCGGTCTCGCGCGGCATGATTGCGGTGGGTGCGGGCGATCATAAAATTGCGCGCCGCAGCGCCAGCGAGGCTGCGCGCTTGCTCGGAAAAGAGCCGCTCGCCTTGCTACTGGCAGCGCAGGCCGCCCAGATGGAAGGCGATTCCAACGCGGCATCCCGGGCCTTCCGCGACATGACGGACAGCGCCGACACCAAACTGCTCGGCTTGCGCGGTCTTTATGTTGAAGCCCAGCGGGCGGGAAAAGAGGGTGATGCGTTCCGCTATGCCGAGGAAACGGCGATCATGGCACCCGCCACGGCGTGGGCTGCGGAGGCCTTGCTGGAGCATCACGCCAGAGCCGGCGAATGGCGCAAAGCGCTGGCAGCGCTTGACCGGAGCAGCTCCGCTTTTGACCGAAGCGAACGGAAGCGCAAGCGGGCCGTAATATTGACGGGCGCTGCGCTTGCTTATGGTGACGGCTCGCCCGAGGAGGCAATGGAGGCCGCGCGGGAGGCTGCAAAGCTCGCGCCCGATCTGGTTCCTGCACAGGTGATCTATGCTCGCCTCTTGTCGCGCCATGGTGATTTACGCAAGGCTTCAAAGGTGTTGGAGGCGGCGTGGAAACTGGGACCGCATCAGGACATCGGGGAAGCCTATCTCGCGGTTCGGCCGGGGGATGCGGGCCGTGAAAAACTGGCCCGGGCCAAGCGGCTGTTTGCGATCCATTCGGATAATCCCGAAAGCCGCCTTTTGATGGGCGAAGCCTTGATGGCGACACGCGATTTTGAAGCCGCCGGAAAGATGTTGGAGCCGCTGATCGAAGGCAAGCCGACGGTTCGGGTCTGTCTGCTGATGGCAGAGCTGGCCGAGTTGGAACATGGCGAAAGCGGGCAGGTGCGCGAATGGCTCGCCCGCGCATCGCACGCGCCGCGCGATCCGAGCTGGATCGCGGATGGCATCATGACGGATGTCTGGAAACCTCTGTCGCCGGTTACCGGCAAACTCGATGCCTTTGTCTGGGCCAAGCCTGCCGAAGCACTGGCCGACCGTCGTGTTTCACAGGTGCTGGATGGCGCTCTCAAACGGCTAAATTCAGGTTCCGGCCATCCCGTACCGAGCGAGGCTTCTGAGCCTTTGCCGCCGGGTATGAAAAAAACATTGTCTGCGTCGGCTTTCCTTGCTTCGCAGGCCGCCGTTTCCCCTCAGCCAGCGACGCTTCGCCGGAAAAATGCGGAAGTGGTATTTCCCCTCGCCCACTCGCCTGACGATCCCGGTCCGGAAGGCGCTTTCTAGCTGTCGCCGTCACCCGCCGGCGGTGTGTCCCGAAGGTTGATGTGGGGTTGTGACGGAGGCGGATTTCCTTTCGTCTTTCGCGTTGGAATCCTATGGATTCTTTTGAGCGGCTTTGATCGCAGCAGAATAATTTGCATGCCAAAGGGGCTTCGTTGAGAAAGGGGGTAGGAAATTCGCCAGAACTCATGTATGTAGCCGCGCGTTGCCGCTTTAGCTCAGTTGGTAGAGCACCGCTTTCGTAAAGCGGGGGTCAGGTGTTCGAGTCACCTAAGCGGCACCATTTTCAACGGTAAAATTAGGGTGGCCTGTTTCCTTGCAAGGCGTAGGTAGTTGGCCATGTCGATAGATCCCCTTGCCATCAAAGTCCGGGCATTTCTTGATGCCGCCCGCCATCGGCTTGAAACTTATAACCATGCCAATGTCGAAGAGGTTCTGGCGCGCCTTGGCGAGCAGGCGACCGGCTTTGAGGCGATCCGGCATCCCGAGCCCGGCTCTCTTCCCGTCCTGACCTATCTCGACCAGTGCCTCGACGAAGCCATGCATTTTGATGCGGCGCTGGCTCGTTCGATTGCGGATTTGCGCCCGCATTTCCAATGGCGCCAATCAAAAGCCTATAGCGACGCCGTGCTCGGAACCGGGTTTATCGAGAATTATGGCTGGTGCGAAATCATTGGTCCGAATGGCTTTTTTTCAGGCGATGATTTTTTACTCGGCCTTCTGATGCTGGGACCTCATCAGCATTATCGGGACCATTTTCACCCCGCGCCCGAGCTGTATTGGCCGCTGACGTCGGAGACGGAATGGCGGATGGGCGATGAGCCGTTAGCGCCAAAGGCGGCGGGAACCGTTATTTGGCATCGCCCGAATGTGGTTCACGCCACGCGTACGCGGGGAGCGCCGCTTCTTACGCTTTGGAGCTGGACACGCGATACCGCTACGCCCGCGCAGCTTCTTTAAGCCATCGGCGAAGGCCGAAAGCCCCAAGCCTTCGCCAGCGCCAGTGATTCATTGACCGGCACAACGCCGGCGGTTGTTGCGACCGCGCGCATGGACGCAGCAGCCGTGGCATGGCCAAGCCGCAACGCTTCATCGATCGGATGTCCCTCATGCCAGAAATAAAGCAGTCCGGCCGCGAACGCGTCGCCGGCACCGTTTACGCCGGCAATCTCATTTTGAGGGATATTCACTGAACCGACGGCAAAGACATTGCCTTCGCGGTTCATCGCAATCGCCCCTTCAGGGAAATGGACGGCCGCCAGTGAAACGGGCCCCAATTGAAGCACTTTTTGCAGGGCTTGGACGACGCGATCCGGGATTGTCTCATTGCCTTGGCGGGTTTCAACATCGGCCACCGCGCCGATCTCGTAATCATTGACGATGAGCAGATCGAGATGGGGCAGGCAGGAGCGGCCGTACATCCGGATTTTCTCTCGCGTCGTGGAGACCATTTCGAGATTGGTCATCAGCCCGTGCTGGCGAGCTGCCCGCAAAACGGTGGCCCATCCCGTTGAATCATCACCCCATGGCCCATCCATACGCTTGTGGGCACCCGGCAGGCCGAGATGCAGAATGCGGGCCTTTGTGGTACTGAAATCGAAATGGTCGGGGCAGAGCGCGTCGGCAACGCCCGGAAAATAGAGGTGCGTCCGCCTCCCGCTTTCCAGCGCATTGAAGCAATCGCAAAAGGCGGTCATGCCGCCTGAAAGGGTTCTCAGACCCGTCCGGTCGACACCCGCTGCATCGCAATTGTTTTGAAGAAAGCGTCCATCGTCATCATCGCCGACCACGCCCATGGTTTCGACCGGGAAAGCGGGATCGAGCTTTTTAAGGTCGAACGCCATGTTCGAGCCCGACCCGCCGCCTTGCCGGTCGAGCTCGATAATGGTGCTCATCGTGTCTTCAGAGGGCCAGACCGGTACCGATTTGTTGTTGTCGACACACCAGGAACCTGCCGTCAGAATACCGCGCCGTGCCATCATAGGCCTCGCCTCATGCCTGCTTGAGAACGGCTTCGGTGATGACGTTGTCGTCGCCAAGGGCACGGGCCGGCACGATATGGGCCTTTTGCAATGCGCCATGGTAGGATGAAACGGCTTCGCTTGGCGTAATCGAACCATCCGCAACCGCGCGCATATGGCGCACCATCTCGAGGGGCGATTCGGCCAGATTGATTTTCCGGCCAAACAGGGCGACCCGAGCGCCGTATTTTTCGGCCTGGTGGATCAGTTCGAAGCAATCGCGCGTGGTGCCGGCGCCGCCGCCCAAAACACCCACGACGAGGCTCGGATCGTAAGACGCCAATTCATCCAGAGCCCGCGGGCCATTATAGGCAATTTTAAGGAATTGCGGCCGTTCCAGATCGGTCAGACCGGCCAGAGCGCGCACAATCGCGTCGTTGACATAACGCGGCATATCCTCGGCCGAAAGGCCCGGTACGTTAGGATTGAACACTTCGAGGAAGTATTTCATGCCATGCGCCAGCGCATCTTCGCGGAATTCGGAAAAGGCTTCGAGCGAATAATGATCGGCGTCCAGATCATTGTTGAACGTCATTGAATAGAGGCCGAGGCTGGTAAACGGCATCGCCCGCATGATCGAGGCGGTGCGGAAGGGACGCGAGGGCTGGTTGTGATAGGTCGCTCCGCGGTGCCGCCAGATATCGGTCGTATCATTGGCGCGAATGGCGAAGGTGATCTTGGATCCCTCGACCGCACCGCGATGGTTGAGCTGCTGGAGATTGGAAAGCGAGGTGAGCATGATGTCGACGACATCCTGCTTGATCACGTCTTCGACAGAATCGAGAAACTCGGCGCGGGTCTTCAGACGCGGTGTTGAACCATCGGCCAAACGCAAGGGACCAACAGCGTGCATACCCGGCCCCATATCGGGATCTTTGGCGTCCGCGATGATGAAATCCGTCCGGCTGTAATGGCCAGCGTGGATGCGTGCGAGTTTCTCGTCCAGTCTTAACATGTTCCGTTCCACCCTTACCAATACAAGCGCGTCGTTTTGCCGATGCGCCGGATAAGTATCGACGCGATGATCGTCCGAGTCCAGTCAGGCTTTCGCCATCGTTTTGCGTTTGGCTTCCGCCCATTCGGTGAGCAAGAAGGCCAGAATGCCAAAGCCCGCAAAGCCGCCAACCAGCGGTATGACGGTGTTGTTATAGGTTTGGCCGACCAGCGTACCGCCGACCATCGAGATGATCGAAAAAATGAAGCCGGAAACGGCCGATGCCATCCCTGCAATATGGCCAACCGGCTCCAGCGCCAAGGCGTTGTAATTGCCAAACAGCAAGCCGTTGCAAAAGAAGTTGAGGAAGAGATAGACGCCCAGCATGGCCAGCGGCGGCTTGCCGCCATAGCTCAACGCGATGATCAGGAAGATCACCGAGAACGCGATGCTGGCGCGCAGCGCCCATTTCGTAATGGTGCGCATGCCCAGCCGCACCACAAACCGGCCATTGGCGATGGTCGATAAAGCCAGCGCCACCGCAAAGCCCGCGAACCAGATCGCAAAGAGCGAGCCCTGCTCGTAAAGCTCGGCAAAGATTTGCTGCGAGGTGCCGAGATAGGCAATCAGTCCGCTGAACACGCAGCCGGTGGCCAGCGTGTAGCCGAGGGTCACCGGATGCCGGAAGGCTTCCTTGCCGGATGCCATCAGCGCCGACACCGAATAGGGCCGCCGACGTTCAACCGGTAATGTCTCCTCCTGCCGCAGGCCGAGCCAGAGACCGGCTATCAGGGCGGCCATGAAAAAGCCTCCGAAGATCACCCGCCAATGGAAGAAAAACAGGACGAGTTGACCGATGGAGGGGGCCAGAATGGGCACCAGCATGAACACGGTCATCACAAAGGACATCACGCGGGCCATGGCGGAACCGGCGAGTCCGTCGCGCACCATGGCGGTCGAGACAAAGCGCGGGGATGCGGCCCCCAAGCCCTGGATGAAACGACCGGCCAGCATGGTGGTGAAACTGGTCGCAAAAAAGCAGGTCAGGGCACCCACCGCGAAGATGGCAAGCCCGATAAAAATGGCAGGCTTGCGGCCGATGGAATCGGAGGCGGGACCATAAATCAAGGTACCCACCGTCATGCCGCCAAAAAGCGAAGTGATGATGAATTGCCGGTTGTTCGGGTCAGCCGCGCCCAGATCGCTGGCGATGACGCCAATGGCGGGCAGCATGGTGTCGATGGACATCGCCACCAACGCGTTGAGGAAGGCGACGAGCAGAATAAATTCGACCGTATTGTTACGAGAAATCACGCGAGAACTGCTTTCAGTTGATGGGCAACGGCAACCCCGATGGCCCGATGATTGGCGCCATCGAAATGGATGCCGTCGATCGGCGAGACATGGGCAACGGTGCCGGCGTCGAGAAATGCCACTTTGCGGGCTTTGGCGATGGCTTCGAGACAGGGGGCGACGCCACTGGATTTTTGCGAGCCGCCGGCAAACATTTCACCCAGCCAACCGGCTTCCAGAATGGTCGGCGAGGCCACGACGAGGACCTCCGGTGGATGGCCCCCGAAAACGGTGGCCGTTTTTACGATGTCGACGAGAACGCCGACGCCTGCCGCAATATCGGACGGACGAACCCCGAAGCGGGCTTTGAGATCGTTGACGCCCAGCGCAATCACCACAGCATCGAGCGGCCAATGGCTTTCAAGGCAGGGCAGCAGATAGGATTTGCCGTTTTTGTGAGCGCCCTCGAACGGGTCATCGTGAACGGTGGTGCGGCCCGGCAGGCCTTCCTCGATGATGTGGTAACTGCTGCCGAGTTCGGCGGCCGTCACCCCCGGCCAGCGCTCTTCGAAGGAAAAGCGGGCGGCGTCCATGGAATCGCGCATCGGCTTGGTGCCATGCGTGTTGGAGTCGCCGAAGCAAAGAATGCGTTTCACGGGGGTGGCCCTCGTTCAATTAAGGATAAGACGATCAGAGATTAAGCGCACCCATGGCGGCAGCAGGATAGCGATCCCCCTTCGCCACACCGGCTGGAAACGCGGTATCGAGCGTTGCGAGTTCATCCGTAGATAGGGATACGGACATCGAATTCAGGTTTTCCTCGAGATAGGAAATCCGTCGCGTTCCCGGAATTGGCACAATATCGCTGCCCTGTGCCATCACCCAGGCCAGCGCGATTTGAGCGGGTGTCGCCCGCTTGGATTTTGCCATGGTTTCGATGATGTGGAGCAAGGCCCGATTGGCTTCAATGTTGTCTTCGGAAAAACGCGGCGAGATCTTGCGGAAATCCCCGTCCGCCAAATCGGCATTGGATGCAAAGCGTCCCGTCAGAAAGCCACGGCCCAGCGGCGAATAGGGCACAAAGCCGATGCCAAGTTCGCGGATGGTGGGAAAAATCTCGGCTTCCGGCTCGCGGCTCCAGAGCGAATATTCTGTCTGGAGGGCGGTGATCGGATGCACCGCATGGGCGCGCCGAATGGTTTTTGGGGCAGCTTCCGAGAGGCCGAGATAACGGACCTTACCGGCTTTGACGAGATCGGCCATCGCGCCGACCGTATCCTCGATCGGCGTTAGCGGATCAACACGGTGCTGGTAGTAAAGGTCGATCACATCAACGCCGAGGCGCTTCAGGCTCGCCTCGCAGGCGCTTTTGACATAAGCGGGCGTGCCGGAAATACCGAGGCGCTCGCCATTCGGGCCGCGCACATTGCCGAATTTGGTAGCAATCATCAGCCCGTCGCGACGGTCTTTAATGGCCTTGCCGAGCAGGATCTCGTTGTGTCCGGAACCATACATGTCGGCGGTGTCGATGAAGGTAACGCCCAGATCAAGCGCTCGATGAATAACGGAGGTCGACGTTGCGTCGTCGTAGGCGCCATAAAACTCGGACATTCCCATGCATCCGAGGCCCAGCGCGGACACGCGCAACCCTTGTTGTCCCAGCATCCGCTGTTCCATCACCATTCTCCGTCTTTGCCGATCATCCGATTAGAGCTGTGTTGTAGACGATCCCACGGCGATCACATAGCCGTGTCTTGTCATCCCTGAAGGGTGATATGTGCAGAGCCGCTTTCGGTGAGAACGGTTTGCGCATTGGCTAGATCATTGCCGCGCGCGCGTCGGGCCGCAGCGTCGGCATCCAGCCCGTGATCGAGCCAACGCTGGATCAGCCTTGCCTCAATGGTTTCAATCGACGGCTTCAAGAACACCGTGAGATCGAAAAAGGCCGGTAGCTCCTGCCATACAGGACGACGCAGAAGCAGATAATTGCCTTCGACAATTAGCAGACGCTGCTGGTGACGCACGATCCGGGCGGAGCCGCGTGCAAGGTCGATCGAACGGTCGAAGACCGGCGTCGCGATGTCGCCCTTTTCCGTCCGAAGCCTGCGGACAAGAGCGAGAAAGCCATCGGCATCAAACGTCTCGGGCGCGCCTTTCCGGTCGATAAGGCCGCGGGCGTCGAGGATGGCGTTGTCGTAGTGAAAGCCATCCATCGGGACGACTTCAGCAGGATGATCGGCCAGCCGGTTGTTCAACGCTATGGCCAACGCGTCCGCCACCGTGCTTTTACCCGCACCGGGCGGGCCTGCAATGGCGACCATCAAGCGGGTCTGGCCGTCATCGCGTTCGATCATCGTTTCGCAGAGCCGGTCAACAATGGCTGAAAGCTCGGTCAAAATCGATCAAGCCGCCACGGTTTCAGGCGGGGGTTCTTTGGCGCCCGTCATGAAGGCTACGGCATCCGCCATCGAATAGTCTTTCGGATTGATCACGCACAGACGCCGGCCGAGCCGGTTGATGTGGATACGATCCGCGACTTCGAAGACATGCGGCATATTGTGCGAAATCAGCACAATCGGCATGCCGCGCTTTTTCACGTCGAGAATCAGTTCGAGCACGCGACGCGATTCTTTGACACCCAAAGCGGCGGTCGGCTCATCCATGATGATGACGCGCGATCCGAAGGCTGCGGCACGCGCAACGGCTACGCCCTGACGCTGGCCGCCCGAGAGCGATTCAACCGGTTGCTCGATGTTTTGAATCGTCAAAAGCCCAAGCTCGCTGAGTTTTTCGCGCGCGAACTGGTTCATGCCCGACCGGTCAAGCGTCCAGAGCAGCTTGCCCAGAAGGCCGGGCTTGAGCCGCTCCCGGCCCAAAAACATGTTTTCCGAAATCGAAAGCGCCGGTGACAACGCCAAATTCTGGTAAACGGTCTCGATGCCCAAGGCACGCGCATCCTGTGGCGAACGGAAATGAACCACCTCACCATTGAGGCGAATTTCGCCATGATCGGGCGTGATGGCTCCCGTCAACGCCTTGATCAGCGTCGTCTTGCCTGCGCCGTTATCGCCGATCACGGCCAGAATTTCGCCGGGATACAGGTCGAAATCGGCATTGTTGAGGGCGACAACATGGCCATAGCGCTTGGAAAGGCCGCGCGCCGATAAAACTGGGTGCTGTTCACTCACTGGGTAGCCCTCCGCAACCATTGATCGATCGCCACGGCGAGAATGATGAGGACGCCGATGGTCAAATATTGCCAGTAGGAATCGACGCCCGCGAGCGCCAGACCGGTTGAGAACACGCCGACGATCAGCGCGCCCAGCACCGAGCCGAACAGCGAACCGCGTCCGCCAAAGAGCGAGGTTCCGCCGATCACGGTTGCGGTGATCGAGTCGAGATTGACCTGATCAAAGCTCTCGGGATTGATCGTGCCGACGCGGCCGATGGATATCCATGCGCCAAAGGCGCAGACGAGGCCAGCAACGACGTAAACCGATAACAGCACCCGCTTGGTCTGGATACCGGCGAGCAAGGCCGAGTCGGGATCATCGCCGACCGCGTGAACATGGCGACCCCACGGCGTGCGGTTAAGCACATACCAAGCGCCGATCGCCGTCACAACGAGGGCAATGCCGCCATAGGTGATTTCAGCGCCCGCACCGAGCTTGATGGTTTGCCCAAAAAAATCGAGGAAGGGAGCTGTTTCCTCAATATCCGAAGCGCGGATCGATTCTGAGCCCGAATACCAAAGCTTCAAGGTTTTGAAGATGCCGAGCGTGCCGAGCGTAACGATGAAGGGCGGCAGTCGCCAATAGGCGACAAAGACGCCATTCAGGCACCCCATGGCGCCACCGGCAAGAAACCCGATGGCAATCGCGATCCAGGCGGGCCAGCCCATTTCGACAGCGAGTTTACCCATCACCAGCGAGCATAAAACCATCAGCTGGCCGACCGCCAGATCAATGCCTGCAGTCAGGATGATCATCGTCTGGGCAATGGCGATAATGCCGGTAACGGTGACTTGCTGAAGCACCAGGGACAATGTGCTCAGTTTAAGAAAATTGTGCGCAACGAGACCAAATCCGAGCACGCTCAGGATCAAAACGCCGGCGGGGATCGCGGTTGGTGTCGTCCGCAGAAAATCGCGCAACACGTCCAGCGGGCTATTCCGGTCCTGCTCGAAGGAGGCGACAGACGTATCTGCCTTTTCGAGAACGGCTTCAAAATCCGAGATTGTTTTTTGAGGTTCAGAATTCGCGCTCATTGGCGTGTTCCCATTCCATCACTTTTACGACAGCCTCCGATCTCCGGGGCTAGCGTGCGCACGCTGAAGGGTGCGGCTTACTTCCAATTATCTGGGGGGCGATCAGACGATCGCCCCCCAAATTAGTCAAGACATCATAAGATCGAGTTGATTAGCCCCAGCACTTCGCGGTGCCTTCCTTCGTGTCGATCGAAGGAACGCCAGCGGCTGGCTTGTCGGTGATGAGGTTCACGCCCGTGTTGAAGAAGTCGAGGCCGTCGGAAGCCTTAGGCTTCGTGCCGTCCTTGGCGAACGCTGCAATGGCTTCGATGCCTTTGGAGGCCATCAAAAGCGGATACTGCTGCGAGGTCGCGCCGATCACGCCCGAAGCAACGCTCTTCACGCCTGGGCAGCCACCGTCAACCGATACAATCAACACGCCCTTTTCCTTGCCGGCCTTCTTGAGCGCCTGGAAAGCGCCTTCAGCTGCTGGCTCGTTGATCGTGTAAACGACGTTCATGTTCGGATCCTTCGCGAGAAGGTTCTCAACGCTCTTCACGCCGCCTTCTGGGTTAGCATCCGACGACTGATGGCCGATCACGCGTGGGTCCTTTTCGGAGCCCATGACTTTCTTGTTTGGAACGTCGATGCCGAAGCCAGCAAGGAAGCCCGTGTCGCGTGCAACGTCGACCGAGATGTTGTCCTTGTTGATGTCGAGCATGCCGATGCGGGCGTCCTTGGCCTTGTCGCCAAGCGTTGCCTTGGCCCACTGACCAATGAGGATACCGGCCTGATAGTTGTCGGTTGCAAAGGTCATGTCGGTCGCATCCTTGTCGCCGATTGGCGTGTCAAGAGCGATGACGAGGAGACCAGCAGCGCGGGCCTTCTTCAGAGCAGGAATGACCGAATCGTTCGAAGCGGTGATCAGGATACCCTTCGCGCCCGAAGCAATGCAGTTTTCGATGGCGGAGATCTGCGGAGCGGCATCGCCGTCCTTAACACCGGCGTAGGCCGAGAGCTTGATGCCTGCATCGGCGGCGCCCTTCGTCGCGCCTTCTTTCATCTTCACGAAGAAAGGATTGGTGTTGTTCTTGGTGATCAAGCATGCGCCGACGTCAGCAGCGCTGGCAGGAGCAGCAAAAAGCGCGCCCATTGCAATGGCGCCGAGCAGAGATGTGACAAGAGTCTTGTTCAAGAGTGCCTCCCTAAAATCCAAATGAGCCGGCTGAGCGCCGATCTCGACATAACGAGAATGACGGGTTGCAGCCACTGCCACCCCCCGATCTCAGCGTTTAGCGAACATCGAAAACAAGGCGATGTCAATGATTAAATCAACTTGATTTATTTAATGGGATTTGTTTGGCTTAAGGCTGAAAAACATACACGACCGTTCCTGCGGGACGGTTGAGGGGAAATGCCGTGTCGGTCTCGACGGAAATATCAACAGGTTCCTTGCTTTGGCCAGGCGCGTCAGGGCGTGGAACGAAGCAGGCGGATGTACGCGCGTACAACGAGCGGTTGTTACTGACGCTTATTCGCCGCCATGGCCGCCTGACGAAGGCGCAAACCTCGCGGCTGACGGGTCTTTCGGCGCAGGCGATTTCGGTGATCATCCGGCGGTTGGAGGAAGATGGTCTGGTGCAGCGCGGTACCGTGTTGCGGGGAAAGATCGGCCAACCTTCGACGCCTATGGCGCTGGCGGCCGACGGCGCTTTTTCGTTCGGCGTCAAAATCGGACGGCGCAGCGTGGAATTGGTGCTGATCGATTTTGTCGGTAATGTCCGGCACTCCTTCCGCGAGGCCTATGCTTGGCCCATGCCCGATGCGATCATTGATTTTACCCGTCGCAGTGTGGCGGCGGTTCTGGCCGAGCTGTCAGCCTCCGAGCGGGCACGGATTGCGGGCCTTGGTATCGCTTCGCCGTTTGAACTCTGGCAATGGGAAGAAGGTATCGGCGCGCCGGCGGGGGCGATGGATTCCTGGCGCTCGAACGATCTGGTTCAAGCCATCGACAGCGATATGCCGTTTCCGGTCTATTTGCAGAATGACGCGACGGCGGCCTGTGGTGCCGAATTTGTCTTTGGTCGCGGCTACGAATTTCCCAATTACCTCTATCTGTTTATCGGCTTTTTCATCGGCGGCGGCGTGGTGCTCAACGGGGGCGTCTTTACGGGACCGTCGGGCAATGCCGGCGCGATCGGATCTTTTCCGGTAACGGGCGCCGATGGTAAAGCGGCCCAATTGATCGATGTGGCGTCGGCTGCCAATCTGGAAGCTCGGATCAGGGCTGCGGGACTGGATCCCTCGCCCATCTGGAACCAGGCGGGCGGATGGGCGCTCTTTGCCGATTTCATCGACGACTGGATTGAGGAGATTGCTCCCCATCTGGCAAAGGCCATTGTCGGCTCATGCGCTGTGATCGATTTTTCGGCGATCGTGATTGATGGCGGATTTCCGGATGATGTGCGGTCGCGGATCGTGCATGCGACGCAGAAGGCCCTCGACAAACTCAATCTGAGCGGGCTTGTCGCGCCACACGTCATCGAAGGGACCGTGGGCAATCAGGCGCGGGCGATCGGGGGTGCGTGTCTGCCGTTTTTCGACAAATTCATGCTGGTTTCGACCCCGATGCTGCACGACGCCGGCTAACCGTGCCCTTTAGGCGCCTGATTGCGCCAGCCGATCGAACGCTTCAGCGAGGCCGTAAATCTCCGTAAACGGCTTGATATGGTCCGGAAGCGCGGAAAGCCGGATGGTCTGGCCGGCTTTGCGGCCGTTTTGCACCGCCGCGATCACCAGCGCCAAGGCGCTTGAGTCGGCCCGCTCGACGCCGGATAAATCGATAAGAATGTCGGTGCCACGGGGAAGTTTCTCGATCGCGCGGAACGGGCGAGCGGCGGTGGCCATCGTCAAGGAACCGGTGGGGGCGATGACGTGAGCCACCATGGCTTATTCGCCGTTCTTTTTCTTGAGGGCGTCAATCACGCCCTGAACACCCGACGATGTCACAAGACCGTTGAATTCATCGCGATAGGCGGCGACCAGACTGATGCCCTCGACCGTCACATCATAGACTTTCCAACCAGCCGGACCGTTGATCAGGCCGTAATCGATGGCAACCGGTTGGGCGCGGCCGATCATTTGCGTTTTCACCGTGACATCGGCGTTGGGCGTCGTAACGCGCGTTGCTTTAACCTCGACATCGAGATCTTTCAGGTTTGCAATCGCGTTGGAATAGGTGCGGGTCAGCAGCCGGCCGAACTCGATGACGATCTGCTTTTGCTGCGCGGGATCGGCTTTGTTCCAGTTGCGTCCCATCGCGATCTGGGTGATGCGATCGAAATCGAACCGCGGCACGATGTTTTTCTGGACGAAATCGGAAATTTTAAGCGAACCGGGATTTTGCAATTCGGGATCGGAGCGGACGGCCTGTGTCATTTCAACGGCCAGTTTACCCACCAAATCGTCGGGGGCCTGCACCTCGGCACGGGCGGAAGAAATAGCCAGTCCGGTGATGACCATCGTGCACAAGCACACGGATGTGATCGCATGGGTCAGGTGGCCGAGGAAGCGCCGCATCATGATGCCCTATCGTCCCTGGATCAGTTAGTGGCCGCAGCCGATGACGTCTTGTCACGCGCGGATTTGACGAGCAAAGCCCGCTTCTGCAGATAGAGGTTTCGCACGAAGACATAACGGTCAAGGCTCGAAGCGGCAATAAGCCCTTCATTCGCCTTTGTATCCGCGCGGGTCTGAAGGTATTCGATGCCCATCAGCGAATAAGAGGGGACGGAATCCATATAGCTGCGCGGATCGGTCATTACGCGCACGCTCCGCCCGGCGGTTTCCCGCAAGGTTGAGGGGCCGAGCAAGGGCAGAATCAGATAGGGGCCGGTCGGTAGCCCCCATGCGCCCAAGGTCTGACCGAAATCGCCATCGACTTTATGAAGGCCCATTTTTGCACCAACATCGAACAAACCACCAAGGCCGACGGTTGTATTGACGGCGACGCGTTCAAAATCGGCCCCCGCAGCACTTCCATTGCCCTGCAGCACATGGTTTACGCCGACATAGACATCGTCAAGATTGTTGAAAAAATTGCTGACGCCGGTGCGCACAAAGCTGGGCATCACGCCGTTCCAAAGCGTCACAAGCGGATTGACGAGCACCATGTCGATGCCGTCATTGAGGGCAAAGGTGACCCGATTCAACGGCTCCAGCGCGTCATTCGGCGCGGCGGGTTCCTCGTCTTCGACGATAGGGGCCGCAACAGCCACAGGCTTCGCTTTTTTAAGCGGCGCAGCGGAGGCCAGCGCCGGCGCAAGCGCCGCGAGAAGGGCTAAAGAGGCTACAAGACGTTTCATGGAACCTTTGCCGGCGTTTCCGCCGCCTTGCTAAAAAGAAACTGGCTGATGAGTTTTTCCAAAATCATGGCGGACTGGGTTTTGCCCAAGCGGTCGCCATTGCCGAGATATACAGGATCCCCGCCAGGTTCCAAGCCCACATATTGTTCACCCAGCAGCCCCGAGGTGAGAATCGAGCCGATCGTGTCTTTCGAGAAACGAAAATTCGGGTAAATGCGGAGGCGGACGACGGCTTCATAGGTATCCTGATCGAGCCCGACCGATTCGACGCGGCCGACCACAACGCCGGCGCTTTTCACCGGCGCACGGACCTTCAAGCCGCCAATATTGTCGAAATGCGCTTCGAGCGCATAGCCGGTACCGTTGTCGAAACTGGCAAGATTGCCGACCTTTAACGCCATAAACACCATGGCCAGAAGGCCAAGGGCGACAAAAAAGCCTACGGCAATGTCAAATCTGGACCGATTCATCAGCTTAGCCCCCGAAACATCATCACCGTTAACACAAGATCGAGCATCAGAACCGAAAGCGACGAGATCACCACGGTTCGCGTGGTGGCACTTGCTATGCCTTCCGCCGTTGGTGCGGCGAAGTAGCCCTCAAACACCGAGATCAACCCAACCGCTGTTCCAAACACGATGCTTTTCAGCAATCCGTCCAAAACGTCGATCCGGACATCGACGCTGGCCTGCATTTGCGACCAGAATGCCCCGTCGTCAATCCCGATCAATTGAACGCCGATGATCCAGGCGCCAATGATGCCGGCCACCGAAAAGATCGCGGCCAGAAGCGGCATGGACACGATCGCGGCCAAAAAGCGCGGGGCGATGACGCGCGACAGCGGATCGACCGCCATCATATCCATGGCCGCCAATTGCTCGGTGGCGCGCATCAGGCCAATCTCGGCGGTGACCGCCGAACTCGCCCGACCGGCAAACAACAGTGCGGTCACCACCGGTCCGAGCTCGCGGACCAGCGACAAAGCGACAATCACGCCCAGCGATTCGGTCGAGCCATAGCGTTGCAGCACTTCATAGCCTTGCACGGCCAGCACCATGCCGACAAAGAGCCCTGAAACGGCGATGATCGACAGCGACCGCACGCCCGAAAAATAGAGTTCGCGGATGATGAGAGATGTCCGGCGGATGGACATCCACAGCACAAGGACGAGCGCACCGGCAAAACGCGCGGCGAGCCCCAGCCGGTCCAGCCGACCGGTGAGGAGATGTCCAAGGGACTCCAAGATTGCGGCCATCCGTCCCGTCATGATCCCATCAGCTCCGTCAGATAATCCTCGGCGGGATAGTGGAACGGCACGGGCCCGTCGGGCAATCCGTCGGCGAATTGGCGAATGAACGGATCCTCTGTTTCCCGAATTTCATCGGGGGCCATATCGCGGTGCACTTTACCGCCCGACAGCACGATGACGCGATCCGCCAGACGCAAGGTCTCGTTGAGATCGTGGGTTACAATGATGGAGGTCATGCCAAGCGCACGGTTAAGCCGTTTGATCAATCGGCCGATGATACCGACGGAAATCGGATCAAGGCCGGTAAAGGGCTCATCATAGAGCATGAGGGCGGGATCGAGGGCGACGGCGCGCGCAAGGGCTACCCGCCGCGCCATACCGCCTGATAATTCGGACGGCATCAGACGATGGGCGCCCCGCAAGCCCACGGCTTCGAGCTTCATCAGCACAAGCGCCTGGATCATGGCTTCAGGCAGATCGGTTTGTTCGCGATAGGGGAAGGCGACATTGTCAAAGACCGTGAGATCGGTGAAAAGCGCGCCGAATTGGAACAGCATGCCGATGCGACGCCGCAAGGCATACAGGTCTTTCTTGCCAAGATGGGGCACATCAAAGCCATCGAGTGTGACGGAACCCGAACTGGGCTTGAGACGCCCTGCCATCAAGCCGAGCAGCGTTGTCTTGCCGCCGCCAGAGCCGCCCATAATGGCGACAATCTCGCCTTTCTTGATGGTCAGGTCGATGCCTTGCAGGATCGGACGGTCCGCATAGGAAAAGCGGACGCCGTTCAAATCAATCATCACGGATGGATCAGAAGAGGCCATAGCATCCTGAATCTGGCGTTGCACGCGGGTTGCGTAAGAAGAAAAAGCGTTAAACCGGCCCCGAGGCAGGTTGGTCGTGCCGATAACCCTAAAAGAGTGAATAAGGCTATAATACGCCCTTTAACAAAAACCGTCGATTCATAGGCTGCAAGGGCCGCGCATTCATCGCAAAAATTTGTTTGAACGTGTCGATATCGCTTTGCAGGACTTCGACCGGTTCGGCAAAAACGAGCCAATCGACATTTTCCGTGCAGGGCGGCATCGTCAGCGAGCCGCGATACCGGAACAGGCTGCGGGTTTTAGGCAAAAGCGCCATCGCATCGACGGGGTTTTGCAAGGGCTGGGTGCCAAGCTTGCCCGGTGCTTTCGCCATCATGGCAAAAAAGACGTCGTTTTTATCGCCGGGACGAAGCAGCACCGACACCATCAAGAGCCGTTTGGCGCCCAGCGTATGGACGAACTGGATTTCCATGGCCTGACGAATGCCTTCGACGGCATGCTCGCTTGGCAAATGAAATACAATCTGCTTGAGGGCGAATTCTTCTTCGCCCAGTTTGGTCGAACTGCCTTTGGCAACGGTCGCATAGACCGAGCGGCCATTATTGACGATCGAAAAGAGTTGCGGCTTCCAATCGAAGCTGATCGGTTCAAGCGCTGCGATATTATATTTTTTGAGATCGACAGGGGATTGCTCGGCTCCGGTCGAACAGATCTGGTTGGCCGGATCCAGCTCCGCCCATTTGTCCGGCCCCTCGGTGCCGTCATAGGTCCATGGCTTTTGCTCTTGCGCGGATGCCCATGAGGATGCCAGTGGCATCGCCAATAATCCCGCTATGATTTGTCGCCGATCGAATCCCACACCAAACTCCAAAAAACCCGGACCCGCCGGTCCTTTCGTCGAATTGTAGCCAGAACCGTGCCAAACGGCTCAAAAGTCGCTGGCCAGTCCCTTCACTTCCCAATCGCCATAGCGCACAGGCTCCGGTCCGTCACGGCCATTGACCTCCGGCGCGAGCGTTGCTGCCCCTTTCAGGGCGACCCGACGGGCCTCGGCCTCGGCCAACGCCCGTTGCGCCGCGGGGCTTAACGGTTTGGCGCGGGTTGGCTCAGGTTCGGCCTGGTCGGCCAAGGCATTGTCGACCATAGAATGAGGCTCCGGAGACGGTAAAACTTGCAGCTGACCCCCTTCTGGCGGCATAGAGAGCGTCTGGTCAAGCCGGTCCTTGCTGGAACCGCAGACCGAACACACCTTTGGGAAGCACCTTGATGACTGATTTAGAGACGGGCGAGACCCCTTCAACCGAAGAAATCCCGGGCCTTGTGGCCCGTCGGTGCGCCATGCTGGCCATTGACGACCTGCTGATCCGGAGCCTGCCGCTCGATGAAACGCTCGACCGGATCCTGTCCGGCCCCGATGGCAAGGCATTGTCGGATCGCGATCGCGGATTGGCGCGGGCGATTGCGATGGCGGCGACCCGCCGTCTGGGTACGATTGGTGAAGCCTTGATGAAGCGGCTCGAAAAAGGCCTACCCGATCATTCCGGCCGGCTTGAATCGATCCTTGTCGCAGGCGTTGCGCAACTTCTTTATCTCGATGTGCCCGATCATGCGGCGGTTGATCTGTCGGTCAGGCTGGTTCAGGCCGACCCCGAAGCCCGCCGCTTTATCAAGCTTGCCAATGGCCTGCTTCGCACGATTGCGCGGGAGCGGGAGGCCATTCTGGCCAATGATGATCCGTTGAACCGCGATACGCCCGAATGGCTCGCCGCCAAATGGACCAAAGCCTATGGCGAGGAGGGGGCCAAAAAGATTGCCGCCGCCAATATGCAGGAAGCCTCCGTCGATCTGACGGTGAAGGGTGACGCGGCCGGTTGGGCCGAGCGGCTCGACGCGGTCATTTTGCCGACGGGCTCGCTGCGCCTGAAGGGACGCACCAATGTTGTGTCGCTTCCCGGCTATGTGGACGGGGAATGGTGGGTTCAGGATGCCGCCGCAGCATTGCCCGCTATGCTCTTGGATCCGAAGCCCGGCGAGGTGATCGCCGATCTTTGCGCCGCACCGGGCGGCAAGACCGCGCAATTGGCGGCGGCGGGTGCAACCGTTACCGCCATCGACCGGTCGGCCAAGCGGCTTGAACGGTTGAGCGAGAACATGACACGGCTGCGGTTTTCCGTCGAAACGATTGCGCGGGATGCGATGCTTTATAATGGCGGGCCTTTCGATGCGATTTTGCTCGATGCGCCGTGTACGGCCACCGGCACCATCCGCCGCCATCCCGATGTCTTGTGGACCAAAGAGCCCGATGACATGCGAAAGCTTGCCGCTTTGCAATCCCGCCTGTTGAACAAGGCGATCGGGATGCTCAAACCGGGCGGACGGCTGGTGTATTGCACCTGCTCGCTGGAGCCTGAAGAGGGCGAAGACCAGATTGCGGCTCTGCTCGCCGCCGATGATCGCGTGACGCGCGCTCCCTTCGGCAAGGACGATATGGCGCGGCTTGGACCGGATCTGGCCCGCGCGATCAATGGTCAGGGCGAGTTGCGTACCTTGCCCTCGATGTTGCCGAACGAGGATCCGCGTCTGCAGGGGATCGATGGATTTTTCGCCGCCCGGCTGGTTCGGACATAAGTTCCCCATAATTGATGGCCAAGGCATTTGGCGATCCGTCGCCAAACAGGGTATGACGGCGTTTGATCGGCAACGGCGAAGTGGGTTTAAGGTTGGAACAACGTAGCGGATTGGAATTCTGGATGGGCGTGAGCTTTGCGCTTCGTCGCGCGGCGGTGCGTTCCGCCGCGATGGCGTTGTCCACCGTCCGGTGGCTCAGGCCAACTCCTTTCCGCGGCAGGATCGAGCGGATCCAGATCGCGCCGCAGGATTTGCGCACGACGGATCCGACGGCGGCCGGCGATATTTATTCCGGCTATTTCGCATTTGCCGGCAAGGTTGTTGCAACCGGCGGCCGTTCGCCTTTCGATGCCGTTCCGCCGTCACAGGAATGGACAGTGGGGCTGATGGGCTTCGGATGGCTGCGGGATATCCGGGCCGCCGACACCGCGCTCGCCCGCGCCAATGCCCGCACACTTGTGGATGACTGGATTTCGGGATGTGGCAAGCCGGACGGATCGCCGACCTGGGATACGCCGGTCATCGCCCAGCGATTGATTGCATGGCTCAGTCACTCGCCTTTGATTCTGGACGGTGCCGACCGCGCTTTTTACCGGCGATTCATGGGGTCGATTCGCCGCCAGTCGACGTTTTTATGGCGGAAGTCCCGTCGCATCGACCAACGGGAGGGTCGCCTGCACGCAGCGCTTGCCCTTGTGCTGGTTGCGTTATGCACCGATCTGGGCCCACGCCGTACGAAACGGGTGGTCGACCATTTCAATCGTCAAATTGACCGCGAAATTCTCTCCGACGGCGGGCATATCAGCCGTAATCCGCAAAAAATTGTTGATCTTCTGGCCGATCTTTTGCCGCTACGGCATTGTTTCTTGTCGCAATCGCTGACCCCGCCGGCCGAATTGCTCAATGCGATTGACCGGATGATGCCGATGATCCGGTTGTTCCGGCATGGCGACGGCACGCTTGCCTTGTTTAACGGGATGACGGCCACCGCACCCGATCTGATTGCGACGCTGTTGGCCTATCAAGACACAAGATCGGCCGGTGCGGAGACGGCGGGTCCGTCCGGTTATCGCCGAATTCAGGGCAAAGACACCGTTCTGGTCATGGATGTCGGCCAACCGCCGCCGGAAGCCTATTCCGGCTTTGCCCATGCCGGTTGTCTCTCGTTCGAACTGTCCGATGGCGGCGAAAAGCTGATTACCAATTGCGGCGCGCCGCCCGCGGGGCATGAAGCGCGGCGGCTTATGGCCCGTGCGACCGCTGCCCATTCCACGCTCGTTGTCGGCGATACATCGTCGTGCCGGTTTGTTGCGGGGCAGGAGGGCAGCAGAATGTCGGGCAGCCCGATGATTGGTGGCCCGTCCCGCGTTCCGGCTTTGCGGGAAAGTGATCCGGAAAGCGAACGGATCACCGCCTCCCATGACGGCTATGCCCGACGGTTCGGGGTTATCCATGGCCGGTCGCTGACGCTGGATCATCAGGGCGCCTGGCTGATGGGTGAGGATACGATCCGGCCGGTGCGCGAAAAGGATGGCAACAAACCTTTGAGCTATGCCATCCGGTTTCATCTTCATCCGGGCATCACGGCCGAGGCGGTCGAACACGATATTGTGCGGTTGATCATGCCATCGGGCCAAACCTGGACCTTTGCCGCGGATGCGCCGGTGCAGAGGGATGACAGCGTGTTATTTGCGAGCCTCGACGGGATGCGCCGTACAACGCAGCTTGTGATTGACGGGGATCTTGCCCAACGCGCGCGGGTTAAATGGTCACTTATCCGTGGCGATTCAACGGAGATTCCGCGCTGATCGGGGATCGGTCATCCGCCTAAAGGCCAATCTTATCGACAATCGTCAGCCGTGATATTCAAACACTCCGCCCTATCGTTTCAGCAAGGTCAAATTCGATGCCCCATCATCTGCGCCGAGTAACGCGCGCTCTTCTCTCCGTGTCCGACAAGACGGGGCTTTTGGATTTTGCCAAGGCCCTGCACGGGTACGGTATCGAGTTGCTTTCGACGGGTGGAACGGCCAAAGCGCTGGCTGCCGCGGGCTTGCCCGTCCGCGATGTTTCCGATCTTACCGGATTTCCTGAAATGATGGATGGCCGCGTCAAGACGCTGCATCCGAAAGTTCATGGCGGGTTGCTTGCCATTCGCGGCAATCCCGAGCACGAGGCCGCCATGCTCGCCCACGGCATCGGGCCGATCGATCTCTTGGTCGTCAATCTCTATCCCTTCGAGGAGACGATTGCGAAGACCGATGATTATGCGACCTCGATCGAGAATATCGATGTGGGCGGTCCGGCAATGATCCGCGGGGCGGCAAAAAACCATGCTGATGTGGCGGTCATCGTCGATACCGGCGATTACGGCCTCATTCTGGACGAGTTGCAGTCGAACCAGGGATCGACCACGCTGAAGGCGCGCCGGTTCTTGGCGGCCAAAGCGTTCTCGCGCACGGCGTCCTATGATTCAGCGATTGCGAACTGGTTTGCCACCCAAGAGGGCGAGGCGACGCCGGATTGGCGGACGCTGGGCGGACACCGGATCGAGGTGCTGCGCTATGGCGAAAACCCGCATCAATCGGCGGCGTTTTACCGCACGCCGGAGCAGCGGCCGGGGGTTGCGACCGCGCGGCAATTGCAGGGCAAGCAGCTCTCGTTCAACAACATCAATGATACGGATGCCGCGTTTGAATGTGTCGCCGAATTTGACCCGTCGATTGCTGCTGCCGTCATCGTCAAACATGCCAATCCGGCAGGTGCGGCCATTGGCAGCACGCTGGCGGAGGCCTATCGCCATGCGCTGCGGTGTGATCCCGTCTCGGCCTTTGGCGGGATTGTTGCGGTCAACCGGCGGCTCGATGCGGAAGCCGCGCGCGCGATTGTCGAAATTTTCACCGAAGTGATCGTCGCGCCCGAGGCCGATGACGAGGCCATCGCAATCGTGGCGGCCAAGAAAAACCTCCGTTTGCTGCTCACGGGAGGCATGCCCGATCCGCGTCGGGCGGGTCTGTTGGTGCGTTCGGTCGCGGGCGGTTTTCTGGCGCAGGCCAGAGACAATGTGGTGGTCGACGACATGACGCTGCGGGTTGTGACCAAACGCGCACCCACGGCCGCGGAATTTTCCGATTTGCGGTTTGCGTTCCGCATCGCCAAGCACGTCAAATCCAACGCGATTGTCTATGCCAAGGACGGGGCAACCGTCGGTATCGGTGCCGGACAGATGAGCCGGATCGATTCGGCCCGTATTGCAGCGTGGAAGGCGGCGGATGCTGCCAAGCTCGCGCATGAGCCTGAAAGTCTGGCGATCGGTTCGGTCGTTGCGTCCGATGCGTTTTTTCCGTTTGCCGACGGCTTACTGGCCGCGGCCGAAGCGGGCGCAACCGCCGTTATTCAGCCCGGCGGCTCGATGCGGGACGATGAGGTGATTGCAGCAGCCGACGCGCATGGGCTCGCTATGGTCTTTACCGACACCCGTCATTTCAGGCATTAAGGCCGCATGAACCTCACCTTTGCCAATCCGAGCCGATTTTTAGCCTTCGCCCGCCTTGCCATTCCATGGGTGGGCGCGCTTGGGGCGGTTCTGGCCGGCATCGGATTTTATGGTGCCTTTGCGCTTGCACCGGCTGATTATCAGCAGGGTGAAACGGTCCGCATCATTTATATCCATGTACCGGCGGCGTGGCTCTCCACGGCCTGCTACGGCATGATGGCGCTGTCCTCGATCGGGACGCTGGTCTGGCGGCACCCGCTGGCGGATGTATCGGCGAAGGCGATGGCACCGATCGGCGCGGCCTTTACCTTTTTGTGTCTGATCACCGGATCGCTGTGGGGTCGCCCGATGTGGGGGGCATGGTGGGTATGGGACGCAAGATTGACCTCTGTGCTCGTGCTGTTTTTGATGTATTGCGGCATTTTGGCGTTGTGGAACGCGTATGAAGATCCGGCGCGCGCGGGGCGGGCGGCAGCCGTGATGACGCTGGTGGGCGCGATCAATCTCCCTATTGTCAAGTTTTCGGTCGATTGGTGGAATACCTTGCATCAACCTGCCAGTGTGTTTCGGATGGGCGGCTCGACGATTGATGCCTCGATGCTGTGGCCTTTGCTGACGGTGGCTTTGGGCCTCACTTTGGTCATGGTCTGCCTGCATATGGCGGCGATGCGCAACGAGATTTTGCGTCGTCGGGTCCGTACGCTCGGGCTGATGGCAGCGAGCAGGGAAACGCAAGGCTTTTCAGCATGATGGATGATCCGCATCTGGGATTTATTGTTGCGGCGTACCTTGCAGCTATCTGCATTTTGATCGGTCTTGTATACTGGATCGTTACGGATTTCCGGTTACAGAAAAAGGCGCTTGAGGAGCTGGAGGCGGCAGGAGCCCGGCGCCGGTCGGATGGGGATTTGAGATGAGCATCGCAAAAGCCAGTGGTTTGAGTTTGTTTGTTCTGCCCAGTGCGATTTTTAGCGTGCTCTCGGTTCTGTTTCTCTACAGCCTTTGGCGCGGCCCTAGTCTGGCCATTCCCTCGACGCTGATCGGCCGTCCGGCGCCTGATTTTTCCTTGCCGGCTTTGTCGGGTGGCAATGCCGGTGGCTTGTCCCTTCCGGGCTTTTCAACGGGCGATCTGAAAGGTCAGGTCACCGTTATCAATATATTTGCGTCCTGGTGCGCGCCGTGTCGGGAAGAGCATCCCTTGCTGCTGAAATTGGCCGGTGACGGGCGGGTGCGTCTGATGGGGATCGATTACAAGGACGAGCCGGACAATGCGCGCCGCTTTCTGGGCGCGTTGGGCAACCCCTATACCGCCGTGGGCATGGATGTCATCGGGCGTGCCGCGATTGATTGGGGCGTGTATGGCGTTCCGGAAAGTTTCGTCATCGATCGCAACGGCCAGATCGTCTACAAGCATGTCGGCCCCCTGACCGAGGATGCCCTTCGCGGGCCGATCAATGCGGCGATCGAGAAAGCCTCGAAGGGCGGATAAAGAGCCCCGCGCTTATTCCGTTTCGCCCGCGTCTTTGTTGCGCTCATATTTAAGCATCAAAGGCGTTTGCGACATGGCAAAGGCGAGGGTGAGAGCGGTGGCGCCGAAGACTTTGAACATGACCCAATAATCTGGCAACCAAAGGCGCACGATTTCGTTGAGCAGGGCAAGACCGAAGAAAAACACGCCCCAGCGCAGGCTCAAAAGCTTCCAGCCTTCTTCCGTCAGATCAACCGCTTCGCCAAGAACCGCGGCAAGCAGCGGCTTGCCGAGCATCAGGCCGCCCAGCAGCAAACTGCCGAACAGCGCGTAGATGATGGTCGGTTTCATCCGGAAAAAAGTTTCGTCGTGCAAAAACAGCGTCAGCCCGCCAAACACCGCAACGATGATGCCTGAAACGATCGACATGATCGGTAAATGCCGCGTCAGGATGAACGAGGCCGCCATCGCCGCAAAGAGCGCCACCATGAAGGTGGCCGTCGCAATAAAGAAATCACCGAAGCTGTAGCCGATGAAAAAGACCAGTAGAGGCCCCATATCAAAAGCGAGCCGAACGAGCGGGGAAAGTTTCTTGCGGGTTTTGGTCTCGCTCTCGGTCACGGTCTCGTTCCTCATCAATGGGGTGCGCCCTTGCCAGTACGCCGTCGCTCGGTCAGTGTTGCGTTAGCTTTAGCGCATAGCCGGGTCGTTAGAGAAGAGAATTGGAGAATTACCGTATGAGTGTTTCGTTTGCGATCGAGATCGAGCCACGCGCCACCCTTTCTGTGATGGGGAGCGATAAGGCTTTTCCCGTTCGTCGCATCTATTGTATAGGCCGCAATTACGCAGCCCATGCGCGCGAAATGGGCGGCGATCCGAATCGTGAACCGCCATTTTTCTTCCAAAAGGCCTCCGACGCCGTTCAAGCCTGCCCGGCGGATACCACCATCCAGCACCCCTATCCGCCGATGACGAGCAATTATCACCACGAGGTGGAAATGGTCGTGGCGCTGAAATCGGGTGGCCGCGATCTTTCGGAATCGGACGCTCTTTCCCACGTCTTCGGCTACGCGGTCGGCCTTGATATGACGCGGCGCGATTTGCAGGACGAGGCTAAGACGCTGAAGCGCCCGTGGGAAGTTGGCAAAAGCGCGGATCATTCGGCCCCGATCGGGCCGCTGCATCCGGTTTCCTCGGTCGGCCATCCGTCGCGCGGCAAGATCAGCGTGTCGGTGAACGGTGAATCGCGGCAATCCTCGGATCTCTCCGACATGATCTGGTCGGTGCCGGAGCAGATTGCGATCCTGTCGCGTTATTTCGAGCTGAAGGCGGGCGATCTTATTTTCACCGGTACGCCCGAAGGTGTCGGCAAGGTCGAGCGTGGCCAGACCATGCGCGCCTATATTGAAGGTCTTGGCGCGATTTCGCTGCAGGTTGCTTGATCGCCGGTTGATTTAGCGGCCCTGCGTCAGGATCAGCTTCAGGGCGAAAGCGGACATGACGCCGGCAAAACCATAATCGAAAATTCGCATGGCTTTGGGCGACGATTGCATGAAACGGGTGAATTTTTCGGCGACAAGAATAATCGCCGCGCCCGTAGGGATACCGATCAGCAGGAAGAAGAAGCCCAAAAACAGCAGCTTGCCGGAGGCCATCGGATCGGCAGGATCGATGAATTGCGGCAGGAAGGTTACGAAAAACACAATCACTTTCGGGTTGGTGAGGTTGATACCGAGCCCTGTGAGAAAAGTGGCGAATAGGCTTTGTTTGGGCACCGAGTCTTTATCGATGGCAAAGGCCGAGCCGTGCCGGATCGCCCCATAAGCGAGCCAAAGCAGATAAAGGCCGCCGACAATTTTGAGCACGAAAAACGCGGTGGCTGAAGCAGCGAGCAGTGCCGAGAGACCGAGCCCCGCCAGGGTCGCGTGCACAATCAGGCCGGTTGAAGCGCCAAACATCGCCGCAAAGCCCGCGCTGCGCCCGCCCGTCACCGTGCGCGCGAGAAAGAGACCCATATCAGGGCCGGGCGTGATCGCGAGCAGGAAGGCTGCAAGTGAAAACAGTGCGATGGTTTGGAGCGACGGGATAAAGTCAAAAACCGGCATGGGAGGCCTCAATGCACAACAGCATCTGGGCTTCTTACGCCGATATTGCAGGATCGAAAACCCGTTTCCGCTGGCCTTAGCCGCGCGCGCGAAGCTCGCGGCGAATGATTTTGCCGGTGGTTGTCATGGGTAGCGAGGCCACAAATTCAATTTCGCGCGGATATTCATGCGCCGAAAGCCGCTGTTTGACGAAATCGCGGATATCGTCTTTGAGCGCGTTGGTAGGCTCAACGTCCGGTCGCAGCACCAAAAAGGCTTTCACAATTTCGGTTCTGAGTGGATCGGGTTTGCCCACAGCCGCTGCCAGTGCCACGGCGGGGTGGCAGATCAGACAATCCTCGATCTCGACCGGCCCGATGCGATAGCTCGATGATGTAATCACATCGTCATCGCGACCGATGAAGCGGATATAGCCTTCTTCATCGGTGACGCCCTGATCGCCGGTCGTCATCCACTTGCCGATGAATTTTTCTGCCGTTGCCGTCTCGCGGTTCCAATAGCCCAAAAACATCACGGGGTCGGGACGCTGGATGGCGATTTGGCCCACTTCGCCGATCTGGCATGGCGTACCATCCTCGCGGATGATGGCCACGACATGGCCCGGCACGGGTTTGCCGATAAAGCCGGGTTTGGTCATGCCGATGGCACCCGATGAGCCGATGACGAGATTGCACTCGGTCTGGCCATAGGCCTCGTTAATCGTGAGACCCAGTGCTTCTTGCGCCCATAACAGCGTTTCAGCCCCCAGCGCTTCCCCAGCCGAGGCGATAGTGCGGAGTTGAATATCATAGGTGGTGCGCGGGTTTGGAACGGTGCGGAGCATTCGAAGCGCTGTGGGCGGAATAAAAATGTTGCGGATCTTGAGATCAGCGATCAGTTGCCAGGCCTCATCCGGATCGAATTTTTCAAATTTCCGCGCAACCACCGGAATGCCGAGCGAGAGCGAGGGCAAGAGGCCGTTGAGCAATCCGCCCGCCCATGCCCAATCGGCGGGCGTCCAGAGCAGATCGCCCTTTTGGGGTAAGAATTCATGCACCAGTTGAAAGCCCGGCAAATGGCCCGGCAACACGCGGTGGCCATGCAACGCACCCTTCGGTTGGCCGGTGGTGCCCGAGGTATAGATCATCAGAGCCGGATCATCGGGCGTGGTATCGACCGGTGTGAAGTCGGATGGCTGGCTGGCCAAGGCCTCGTTGTAATCTTGGGCTGCATCGTCCGGCCCATCAATCGACAGCAGCAGCTTGAAGGTGGGTATGCCGTCTGGTGCCGAGCGGAGTTTGGCAAGCCCCGCCGCATTGGTAATCAGCCCTGTGACGCCTGCATCGTCGAGACGATAGGTCAGCGCGTCGATGCCGAACAGGACGGCCAAGGGTAAGGCCACCGCACCCGCTTTATAAATGGCGATATGGCTTTCGGCGACTTCGCGCGATTGGGGGAGCAAGATGGCTATGCGTTCGCCGCGCTCAATGCCGGCAGCCACCAGAAGATTGGCCAGGCGGTTCGATTGGGCGCGCAGCTCCTGATAGCTTACCCGTGTGACGGTGCCGTCATCCGCCACATCGAGCAAAGCGAGGCGTTCGGGTTCGCGCTCGGCCCAGCGATCGCAGACGGCTACGCCGATGTTGTAGCGCGCCGGAATATCCCACCGGAACGCGGCGTGAAGCTGCTTTTCGTCTCTGATATCGGGAAGCATGAACCAGCCTGACCCTGCCCAAAACGGACGCCACCATAAACGCGAAAACCCTCATCGTGCAATGCAATAGGTGCGGTGCAGCAAGGGGGCCGATTAAACGGGCAGAGCGCCGTCGGATTTGACCTCTTCCATCACGGCATAGGTGCGGCTTTCCTTCACACCCGGCAACGCCAGCAATACATCGCCCAGCAGGCTGCGATAGGCGGCCATATCGGCCACGCGGGTTTTGACCAGATAGTCAAAGCCGCCCGCAACCATGTGGCATTCCAGCACTTCGGGCGAGCGCTTTACGGCATCCGCAAACCGTTCGAACACATCGGGCGTGGTTTTATCGAGCGTTACCTCGATAAAAACGAGGAGACCGAGGCCGAGCTTTTGTGGGTCCAGCATGGCGCGATAGCCCAGGACATAGTGTTCGCGCTGCAACCGTTTAATCCGCTCGCTGGCGGCTGTCGGAGACAAGCCGACCATATCGGCCAGCTCAACGGTGGTGATGCGGCCATCGCTTTGGAGGATTTTGAGGATGCTGCGGTCGGTGCGGTCAAGCTCGGTCATGATATCCCTAAAAATTTCTATTATTTAGTGATTTTCACTATTCTAAAGCAAAATTACCCAATTAAAACACCCTTCTTTATAGGTTATCAAAGGTTTATCACATACCGCCATCAGGAGCGCCCAATCATGGCCGACTTTGCCGCTTTTCGTACCGATTTTGCCCCGCGTGACGAGGGCCTCGCTGCGGCGCTTCTTGCCAAGGTGGCGCTCGCCTCCGATGCCGAGCAGCGGATCGATGCCTCGGCGCGTGGAATGATCGAGGCAATCCGCTCGAAAACCTCGGGTCTTGGCGGTGTCGAGGAATTGCTCAGGGAATATTCGCTCTCAACGCCCGAAGGTCTGGCGCTGATGGTGCTGGCCGAAGCCTTGTTGCGGGTGCCGGATGCGGCAACGTCCGATCAGCTGATCGAGGACAAGCTCGGCCAAGGCGATTTCTTGCACCATGAGACGCAGTCAGGCGCGTTGCTGGTGTCGGCTTCCGCTTGGGCGCTGGGCGTAACCGCCCGCGTCATCCAGCCGGGCGAGACGCCGGAAAGCATGATCGGTCAATTGGTGAAGCGGCTGGGCTTACCTGCCGTTCGCACCGCGACCAAGCAGGCCATGCGGGTCTTGGGTAGCCATTTTGTGCTGGGCCAGACGATTGGCGAAGCACTGGATCGGGCGCGTTCAGGGGCGGGGCGGTTGTTCCGCTACTCCTTCGACATGCTCGGCGAAGGCGCGCGCACACAAGAAGACGCCGACCGTTATTTTGCCTCCTATAGCGCGGCCATTGCGGCGATTGGGGAAGCGGCAGGCAACGAGCCTTTGCCCGCGCGGCCCGGTATTTCGGTGAAACTCTCGGCGCTTCACCCGCGCTATGAATGGGTGTCGCGCGAACGCGTGATGCGCGAGCTCGTTCCGGTGCTGCTTGATCTGGCCCAACAGGCCAAAAAATACGACATGAATTTCACGGTTGATGCCGAAGAAGCCGACCGGCTTGAACTCTCGCTCGATGTGATTGCCGCCGTGTTTGCTGAACCGTCGCTTGCCGGCTGGGACGGCTTTGGTCTGGCCATTCAAGCCTATCAAAAGCGCGCGATGGAAGTGATTGACTGGATCGACGCGCTTGCCGCCCACCATGGTCGCCGCATGATGGTGCGTCTGGTGAAGGGGGCTTACTGGGATTCGGAAGTCAAACGCGCGCAGGAGCGCGGGCTTGATGATTATCCGGTCTTTACCCGCAAGGCGATGACCGACCTCAATTATGTCGCCTGCGCCGAGCGGTTGCTGGCCGTGCGCCCCCGCCTCTATCCGCAATTTGCGACCCATAATGCGCTGACGGTCGCCTCTATTTTAGAGAGGGCCGGAGGTGTTGACGGCTTCGAGTTCCAGCGGCTGCATGGCATGGGCGATGCGCTTTATCAGCATTTGCTGAAGGACCGCCCCGGCCTTGCCTGCCGCACCTATGCGCCGGTGGGCGGGCATAGCGATTTGCTCGCCTATCTGGTTCGGCGTTTGCTTGAGAATGGAGCGAATTCTTCCTTTGTGTCGGTGGCGGCTGATCCCAATGTGCCGGTCGAGACGCTGCTGACGCGTCCGCAAGCGATCATCGCCACGGCGGAGAAAGCGCGCCATCCGCATTTGCCGATGCCTGCTGATTTATATGCGCCGCGTCGTCGCAATTCGTCCGGTGTGGAGCTTGGCCATGCCGCCTCGCTTGATGGGCTTTTGGCCGAGATCGACGCCTCCAAAGCGGTTATGCCGAATGCGGTTCCGCTGATGGATGGCAAAGCCGTTGCGGGCTCAGCACGGGATATTCTATCGCCGATTGATGGCCTGTTGAAGGTCGGCACGGTTATCGAGGCCGATGCCGCCACCGCCACATTAGCCATGAAAGCAGCCCGCAATGGTTTTCGCGCATGGGACAGAACGCCGGCGGGGACTCGCGCGGCGGCGCTCGAAAAAGCCGCTGATCTGCTGGAAGCCCGCCGTGGCTTGTTCCTGCATCTGTTGCGGGTTGAGGCGGGCAAGACGCTGGATGATGCGCTGTCTGAATTACGCGAAGCGGTCGATTTCTGCCGCTTTTATGCAGCTGAAGCCCGCGCCATCTGCGGCGAGGGCGAGGTTTTGCCGGGGCCAACGGGTGAGGATAACCGCTTGGTGCGGCGCGGACGCGGTGTGTTTGTCTGCATCAGCCCGTGGAATTTCCCGCTCGCTATTTTCTTAGGCCAAGTCACCGCAGCCCTTGCTGCGGGCAATGTCGTGATCGCCAAGCCAGCCGAGCAAACGCCATTGGTGGCGTTTGAAGCCGTCAAAGTGCTGCATGAAGCGGGTGTGCCGGTGCAGGCGCTGCATTTTGTCCCCGGTGCGGGTGAAACGGGCGCGGCTTTAGTTGCCCATCCTGCCGTTGGCGGGGTTGCGTTTACCGGTTCCACCGAGACGGCTTGGCGGATCAACCGCTCGCTGGCCGCTAAAGACGGGCCGATTGTGCCCCTGATTGCGGAAACGGGCGGCATCAACGCCATGATCGTCGATGCAACCGCATTGTCCGAGCAGGTATCGGACGATGTGGTCATGTCGGCCTTCCGCTCGGCGGGCCAGCGTTGTTCGGCTTTGCGCCTTTTATGCGTGCAGGATGATGTTGCCGACAAAATGCTCGCGATGATTGCGGGCGCGGCAGCTGAGCTTAAAATCGCCGATCCGCGTGAGCCTTCCACCCATATCGGGCCGGTGATTGATGCCGAGGCGAAAGCGGGCTTGGACGCGCATATTGCGGCCATGGCTAAAACGGCGAAGCTGCATTTTGCCGGCGTTGCACCGAAAGATGGCACCTATGTCGCGCCGCATTTGTTTGAAATAGGCAAGGTAACCGATCTTCAACGCGAGGTGTTTGGCCCGATTTTGCACGTCGTCCGGTGGAAATCCGGCCAGTTGGATGCGCTGTTGGACGCCATTGACGGGCTCGGCTACGGCCTGACGCTGGGCGTGCATTCGCGGATTGATACGGTGGTTGAAAAGATTGTCGACCGATTGGATGCGGGCAATTGCTACATCAACCGCAACATGATCGGTGCGGTGGTGGGCACGCAACCTTTTGGTGGTTCGCGGCTCTCAGGCACGGGTCCGAAAGCGGGCGGGCCGGATTATCTGCGCCGGTTTACGCTGGAGCAAACGGTGACGGTGAATACGGCTGCAGCGGGTGGTAACGCGAGTTTGATTGCGATGGGGGAGTAAGAGCCACTCATCCGTCATTGCGAGGTGAGGAGCGGTTTGCGAAGCAAACAAAACGATCCGGTGGATCGTTTTGAGGGACGAACGCGAAGCAACCCAGTTGATGTTGAAAGAATAAGTGCTGTGGTGACGCCGCGCGCCCGATAAGATCGTTTAGCTGGGTTGCTTCGCTCATCGCTTGCAATGACGGTTAAAATATCGACAGCGGTTTATTTTTTCACCCTACGAGAGTCGACATTCGCTCCGACTATCTGTATGCACCCCACTTCAACTCACAACAGCGAGCCGAAGCGCTGACGGATGGGCCCTAGGGCTACTGAGGTCAAACCGGCAGGAGACTAGATATGAATATTATTCAGCAGCTCGAAAAAGAGCAGGCCGATAAACTCGCCGCCATCCGTCCGATTCCGGATTTCGAGCCCGGCGACACGATACAAGTCAATGTGAAGGTCGTTGAAGGCGAGCGTTCGCGCGTGCAGGCCTATGAAGGCGTGTGCATTGCGCGTAATGGCGGCGGCATCAATGAGAGCTTCACGGTTCGCAAAATTTCATACGGCGAAGGCGTCGAGCGCGTGTTTCCCGTTTATTCGCCGATGATCGACTCGATCAAGGTGGTCCGCCGCGGCACGGTGCGTCGTGCGAAGCTGTATTACCTGCGCGATCGTCGCGGTAAATCGGCTCGTATCGTCGAGCGCAAGACCGGCCACGGATTCGAAGACAAAGCCTAATTTATCCAAGGCTTTGGACGGTTTGACGGGGCGCGGCCAGATATGGACGCGCCTTTGTCGTTTTAAAATTGATGTGAAATTTCGTTGAAGTCGGTTGCCCTTCTCTGGCATGAAGGGGCGACCTTTAAAAACGGCGAGTAAAACAATGGCGAATTCTTCTGCACCGCGCACCCTTTATGACAAGATCTGGGACGATCACGTTGTCGATACCCAGCCGGATGGCACATGCCTTCTCTATATCGACCGGCATCTGGTGCATGAAGTAACCTCGCCACAGGCGTTTGAAGGCCTGCGCATGACGGGCCGCAAGGTTCGCGCGCCGGAAAAGACGCTGGCCGTGGTCGACCACAATGTGCCGACATCGGATCGCTCGCATGGTATTTCCGACCCCGAGGCCGCGACCCAAGTTGCGGCTTTGGCCGAGAATGCGCGTGAATTCGGCATCGAATATTTCAACGAACTCGATAAGCGTCAGGGCGTTGTCCACATCATCGGACCGGAGCAGGGCTTCACCTTGCCCGGCACCACGATTGTGTGCGGCGATAGCCATACCTCGACGCATGGCGCGTTTGGCGCGTTGGCGCATGGCATTGGCACGTCGGAAGTCGAGCATGTGCTCGCGACCCAAACGCTGATCCAGTCCAAAGCCAAGAACATGCGCATCACGGTGGATGGCAAATTGCCGGCAGGCGTGACGGCGAAGGACATCATTCTCGCCATCATCGGCGAAATCGGTACCGCAGGCGGCACCGGCCACGTCATGGAATATACCGGCGAAGCGATTCGCGCTTTGTCGATGGAAGGTCGCATGACGATCTGCAACATGTCGATCGAAGGTGGCGCGCGCGCCGGCTTGGTGGCGCCGGACGAGAAGACCTACGCCTATCTCATGGGTCGTCCGAAGGCACCGAAGGGCATGGCATGGGATATGGCCAAAGCCTATTGGGAAACGCTCGTTACCGATGAAGGCGCGCATTTCGACCGTGAAATCCGTCTTGATGCGGCTAATCTGCCACCGATCGTGACGTGGGGCACCAGCCCCGAGGACGTGGTTTCTGTGGCGGGCATCGTTCCGCATGCCGATAGCGGCCATACCGAACAGAAGAAGGCGGCCATTGCCCGTGCGCTCGATTATATGGGGCTTAAGGGCGGCGAGAAGATGACCAACATCAAGCTTGATCGCGTCTTTATCGGCTCGTGCACCAATGGCCGTATTGAAGATTTGCGCGCCGTTGCCAAGGCCGTTGACGGCAAGAAGGTGGCGTCCACCGTCTCCGCCATGATCGTGCCGGGCTCTGGCCTTGTGAAGCTGCAGGCCGAGGAAGAAGGTCTCGACAAGATTTTCAAGGCGGCAGGTTTTGACTGGCGCGAGCCGGGTTGCTCGATGTGCCTGGCGATGAATGCGGACAAGCTTGCTCCGGGCGAGCGGTGCGCCTCAACCTCGAACCGCAACTTTGAGGGCCGTCAGGGCTTCAAGGGCCGTACGCATCTGGTGTCGCCTTTGATGGCAGCAGCGGCGGCGATTGAAGGGCATTTTGTTGACGTGAGGACTTGGGGTTAATTTACCCTGATTTTCCTTCTCCCTCGGGGAGAAGGTCCCTGCGGAGCAGGGGGATGAGGGAGGTCATATGAGCCGTTTTGCATGCGATCCCCTCACCCGACCCGCTTCGCGGCCCACCCTCTCCCAATGGGAGAGGGATTATCATCACGGTTTGATATGACGGACCCTGTTAACGACCCCTCAGCCCAAGCCAAGCGTGATCTGGCTCGCTTGGCCGCTGATCGCGATACGCTTGGTACCTCGGCGCTTGCTCGCATGGCTGAGCATCTTCGGGCGGATGATGCTTCCGCCAATGACGCCATTGAGAAATGGGGTAAACGCATCGGACGCGGGCTTGGCGCGGTGTTTTTTGTGTTTCTTGCCGGCTCGTTGGCTCTGAAAGTTTTAGGCTGGTATTAGTGGATTTCGGGCTCGGGCAGCGGCTCGGTGCCTTCGAGAAAATCATAATCACAGCCTTCATCGGCCTGCGTCACATGCGCGCCATGCAACCGGAGATAGCCGCGCGCGGCAGGCTTTTTGGGTGGCGTCCATGCGGCAAGGCGAGCCGCGATCTCGGCGTCTGATACGTTGAGGTGCAGCAGGCGTTTCTTCACATCGACCGTGATGAGATCGCCATCGCGCACGGCGGCGAGCGGCCCGCCAATGGCCGCTTCGGGTGCGACATGGAGAATGCACGCGCCATAGCTCGTGCCACTCATGCGGGCGTCGCTGAGGCGGACCATATCGCGGACGCCCTGTTTCAGGAGTTTTTTCGGGATCGGTAACATGCCCCATTCCGGCATGCCGGGCCCGCCAACGGGGCCTGCATTGCGGAAGACCATCACGTGATCGGCGGTCACATCGAGCGTCTCGTCATTCACCGCCCGCATCATCGTGTCGTAATCGTCAAATACGAGGGCGGGGCCGGTATGCTTTGTGAGATGCGCTTCGGCGGCGGCGGGTTTCATCACCGCACCGCGTGGGGCAAGATTGCCGGTGAGTACTGCAATGCTACCACCTGCCGCGATGGGGTTATCCAGCGGGCGGATGACATCGGCATTCCAGATTTTGGCGTCCGAGTAGCGCTCGCCAATGGTTTGGCCGGTGACGGTTTTCTCAGCCGTGTTGAGCAGCGGCAAGAGCTGTCTGAAAAATGCAGGAAAGCCGCCAGCGTAGAAAAAATCTTCCATCAGAAACGCACCCGATGGCCTTATATTGGCAATCACGCCCGCTTTGAGCGAGAGGCGGTCGAACTCGGCCAAAGGCAGGTCGATGCCCGCCCGCCGCGCCATGGCGACGAGATGGATGATGCCATTGGTCGAGCCGCCCATGGCCATCAAAGCCAGAATGGCGTTTTCGAAGGCACCACGGGTCAGGATGCTTTTTGGCGTGATATTTTTCCAGACCATATCGACAATTTCGGCGCCGCATTGCACCGCCATGCGGGTATGGCCCGCGTCGGCTGCCGGAATGGAAGCGGCACCTGAGAGCGTAAAGCCGAGTATTTCGGCGATACCTGCCATGGTCGAGGCGGTGCCCATGGTCATGCAGGTGCCAAAGGAGCGGGCGATGCCTTGCTCCATCTCGCGCCAATCGGCTTCGCTGATGCGGCCTGCTTCTTTCTCGGCCCAATATTTCCAGACATCCGAGCCGGAACCAAGCTGCTTGCCGCCCCAATTGCCGCGCAGCATCGGGCCCGCCGGCATGAAAATGGCGGGCAGGTTCATGCTGGTGGCGCCCATCAACAGACCGGGCACGGTTTTATCGCACCCGCCGAGCAACACGGCGCCATCGACCGGATGCGAGCGCAGCAATTCCTCCGTCTCCATCGCCAGGAAGTTGCGGTAGAGCATCGTGGTGGGTTTAACGAAATTTTCCGAGAGCGAGAGCGCGGGCAATTCCATCGGAAAGCCGCCCGCTTGCCAGATGCCGCGCTTGACCTCTTCGGCGCGCGCGCGAAGATGGGTGTGGCAGGGGTTGGCCTCGCTCCAGGTATTGATCACCGCGATCACGGGCTTGCCCATGAAATCCTCGTAGCGATGGCCCATCTGCAACGCGCGGGATCGGTGGCCGAAGGAGCGCAAATCATCCGCACTAAACCAGCGATGGCTGCGAAGCGTGTCGGGTGTTTTGCGTGTCATGCAGAAATCTTTCAGAGCGAGCCGTTCGCAAACCAGTTGCGAAGGTGGGCGTCTAGCCAATCGGTCTCGGTGCTGGCGGAGGGGAGTTGGCCTACCCACGCATGGAAAGCATGCGGCATACCGCGCGCCACGCGCCAGACATGGGGAATATCGGCCTCTGTCAAACGTCGCGAGAAAATGGCCGCATCATCGGCCAGCGGGTCGCATTCGGCGCTTAGGATAATCGTCGCGGGCCAATTGGCCGGAAGAGGATGGCGGGCAGGTGATACTTCAGGATCCTCGACCAAGGCAGGATTGTTGCCGCGATAGGCTTCGATAAAGATATCGAGCAGCGTCCGTTCCAGCATATAGCCGGTGCCGTAAATCTGCGTTGCGGGCAGGGTTTGCGTCAGGTCGAGCCAGGGGCTCATCAGGAACAAGAGGCCCAGTGGCGAATTTCCTTTGGCCAAAAAACGCTGGGTGACAGCGGCGACAAGCCCCGCCCCAGCACTGATGCCGCCAAAGCCGATTTTTTTGGTTTCGAGGTCCGGTATGACCCCCGAAGCGATCGCTTCGATGATATCCTCACCGTCGTCGATGCCGGCGGGCCATGGATGTTCGGGCGCCAAACGATACGACATCGAGACAACATTGGCCGGAACGGATGCGGCCAACCGCAGCGCTTCGTGGTGCACATCGTCGATGCTGCCTACCGCGTAACCGCCGCCATGCACGAAAACGAGGGTAGGCAAGTTGGTCCGACCTTCGGGCCGATAGATGATGACGGGTCGTTTGCCACCCCGTGTTGGGATTGTCGAGCGTTCGACGCGGACGCCCGCGCGGTCTTCGACCGTCTTTTTAAGGGGAAATTGCCGACGGCCCCATTCGCGCTGCTCGGGGAAGTTTTCTGCGGTGCGCGCGGGGACATTGTTTTCTTTTTGCCACGTGGTCAGCAAAGAAATCAGAGCGGTGACGTCGGGATGGAGCGGCATGGGCTAACTCTTCGTGTGATGGGATAGAAAACGAGGATCAAGCTTCTTTAAGAACGGATTCCAAGACATCGAGGGATCCGCCCCACCCCATTTTCATCGACTCGCGCCCGGCATCAAAGGTTGCGTTCTCGACATCGGACGCGTTGTGGGGTGTCCAGATCACCGTTACCCGAGCACCTCCAGCAATAGGCTCGAAACGAATTTCGCTCCTCAATTCCAGCGGCCAATCGGCATTCATTGGATGGCGGGTCAGGCCACGCTCGGCATTGGAAAAGGCGCTGATGAAAACGAGCTTGTGCTGGGGTTCGACCTCGAGAACCCGCCAGAGGCCCCACATTTCCGTGCCGTCGGGTATTTTCATGCCGTAATGATAGGAGCCACCCGACCTTAGATCGAGATCAGCGGCGGTGACGGAAGCCCCTTTTGGCCCCCACCATTGCCGCATCGCCTCGGGTTCGCTCCACATGCGATAGAGGGTTGCCACTGGCACGGTATAGTCGCGCGAGATAATGAAAGGATCGATTGTTTTTTGATCTTCTTTGGTCATTGTGGTTCACCTTGCAAAAGAAAGGGTCAGTCGAGCTTCATCGGCTTCGGCGCATCGAGTGTTTTCTGCATGAAAACGAGATCGAGCCAACGGTCGAATTTGAAGCCTACTTCTTTCAGCCGCCCTGTTTCGACAAAGCCGAAGCCTTGATGAAAGCGGAGGGAGCCTGAATTACCCGCCTCAATGCCGCCGATCATGACATGTTTGCCGAGCGCTTTTGCCGCTTCGATCAAAGGCGGCATCAGCTGCTTGCCAATGCCTTTGCCATGGTGGTGGCGGTGGACATAAATCGAATGTTCGACGGAATGCAGATAGCCGTCATGCGGCCTGAAATCACCGAAGCTGGCAAATCCCGCGATCTCGTTGCCCAGAACCGCAACAAACACAGGATAATGATGATCGTTGCGATCTTTCAGCCAGGCTCTGCGGCTTTCCAGCGTGTAGGCGTAATGCGACCAGATGGCCGTTGTGTTCAAAATCGCGTCGTTAACGATTTCCAGAATGCCGGGGAGATCAGCCTCGGTGGCCTGCCGAACGGTGATTTGCATCTAAATATCCCCTCTTTGCGTATAGCTTATTTAAAGCTTAGCGAAGAAAGCGATGGCAAGCCACCCTTTGATCCAGAACCTGTCAAAACCGAGCTTGTTATTTCATCATTGAGCGTTACTTGAAGACCGGACAAAGCTAGAACATTCAAAAAAGGAAATTGCATCGTGACTCTGATCGAAAAACTGAACTGGCGCTACGCTGCCAAGAAAATGGACCCTTCAAAAGCAGTGTCGCAGGACAAGGTTGATCGGATTATTGAAGCCATTCGTCTGACGCCAACCTCCAGCGGCTTGCAACCCTATGAAGTGTTGGTGATCACCAACAAAGACATCAAAGAAAAAATCCAAGCCATGGCATGGGGCCAGTCGCAGGTCACCGATTGCTCGCATCTGATCGTCTTTGCGGCATGGGATGATTACACGGCCGAGCGCATCAACAGCTCGTTTGACTTTACGATTGCCGAGCGCGGCGTTGGTACCAATGAGCGGACCGAAGCCTATCGCAAAAATATGCTGGCCAATTACCCAGTGCGCGGGCCTGACGTGAATTTCGAGCACACGGCCAAGCAAACCTATATCGCGCTCGGTATTGCGATGGTCGCTGCCGCCGAAGAGGGCGTCGATGCGACACCGATGGAAGGCTTTGACCCAAAGGCGCTTGATGAGCTTCTGGGGCTGCGTGCCAAAGGCCTTCGCAGTGTCACGATTATGCCTCTCGGCTATCGCGATGTGGCCAATGACTGGCTGTTACCGCTGAAAAAAGTGCGCCGTCCGCTCGAAAGCTTTGTTACCGAAATCAAGTAATTTTTACGACCTCTAAAAGCCGCCGCTCTGGATAATGGGCGGCGGCTTTTTGCTGTCAGCCGACTGCCGCAAATGGCACCGAGGGCAGATCGCGCGTCGTGCGATATAGACCTGACCAATAGAGCAAAGGGTCGGACCAATTGCCAAGGTCGACCGCCTCGATCCGGCCGATGACAATGGCGTGCGAATGGCGCTCGATGACTTCCTCAACCGTGCAATCAATGGCGGCTAAGGCGCCTTCGAGCAGAGGGGCGCCAGTGACGAGGCTTTTCCAGCGCGTGCCCGTGAAGCGTGCAGGCCCTTTTTCTCCGCTTTTACCCGCAAACCGGTCGGCCAGATCCTGCTGGTTTGAATCGAGAAGATTGACGCCGAAGGAGCCATACTCGGTCAGCAAAGGCCAAGCGGAGGCGCTGCGGTTGATGCAGACCAAGAGCCTTGGCGGTTCGGCGGAAAGTGCCGTCACAGAAGTGGCCGTCAAGCCGGTTCTGTCCTCGCCGGTGCCGACCGTGATGACGCCAACGCCGCCCGCAAGCCGCCGCATGGCCTGACGAAAGATGGCTGGATCAATGGCGGGGTTCATATGATGTACTCCTCGGTCTGGGATTTTGATTTCAAAAGGGTGGTGAGCAATTCGTCCTCAAGGGCTCCGAATTGCACGGCGCCGCGTCGGCGGGGCCGCGCGAAGGGAATGTCGAGATCAAGCGCAATGCGGCCGTTTTCAATCAGCACGACACGATCGGCCAAGGTCAGGGCTTCGGCGACATCATGGGTGACAAGCAGGGCGGTGAAGCCCTCCTCCTGCCAGACGCGTTCGAGCAGGCTCTGCATGCCGATACGGGTCAAGGCATCCAGCGCGCCCAAGGGTTCATCGAGCACGAGCAGATCTGGGCGGCTAACCAGCGCGCGGGCCAAGGCAACGCGTTGTTTTTGACCGCCCGACAGCACGTCCGGCCACTCTCCGCCGCGATCACCAAGGCCAACGGCTTCGAGCGCGGTGCGGGCGCGGGAAAAGGCGTGATCGCGGGCGGGGACGGGCCCGAGACCGAAAGCGACATTCTCGATCACACTGGCCCAGGGCAGCAAGCGGGGTTCTTGATACATGATGCGGGACGAGGCTTTTTCGCTGGCTGTGTCGCCTACGGTAAAGCTGCCCTCAAACCCTTGGTCGAGGCCGGCAATGATCCGTAGCAAAGTGCTTTTGCCGGAACCGGATTGGCCGACAATGGCGACGAAATCGCCGGGTCGGACGTCAAGGTCGATCCCTTTGAGCACTGGGGTATCGCCGAAGCTGCGGGTGATGCCGTGCAGGGAAACGGAGGCGCCGCGTGTTTGGGCGGATCTCGGCTTGGTCGCTAACGCTGTCATGCGCGGGCTCCTTTCCGATAGGCTGGATGCCAAGCAAGGCTGTAACGCTCGATCACACGCACTGTTGAATCGGCCAGTTTACCGAGCAGGGCGTAGATTAAGATAGCCAGCACCACGACATCGGTTTGCATAAATTCACGCGCGCTCATTGCCATGTAACCTAGGCCTGATTGGGCGGCGATGGTCTCGGCGACGATCAAGGTCAGCCACATAATACCGAGCGCATAGCGCAAACCGACGAGAATGGAGGGTAGCGCGCCGGGCAAAATTACGCGGCGAAACAGTTCAAAGCCCTTAAAGCCATAAGAGCGCGCCATTTCGACAAGTTGCGGGTCAACCGTGCGAATGCCGTGAAACGTGTTGATGTAAATCGGGAAAAACACTCCGAAGGAAACGAGAAAAAGCTTGGCGCCTTCCTCGATACCGAACCACAAAATGACAAGCGGAATAAGCGCCAGATTGGGGATGTTGCGCACCATCTGGATCGTTGAATCGGTTACCCGTTCCGATAGGCGAGATAACCCGTTGGACAGGCCCAAAATAAACGCGATGCTGCCGCCCACGAGCAGCCCTGACAAGGCGCGCTCAAAACTGATCAGGGCGTTGGCTAATAATTCACCTGATCGCAACAGCCGCCAGCCCGCTTTGGCCACATCGAACGGGGCCGGAAGGATAGAGGGCGGTAAGGTGCCGAGGCTGGCCGAAGCCTGCCAGAGCACGAGCAGAATCAACGGCAGGAGCCAAGGCACCAATCGATCAGGCGACAAGCGGGAAAGGGACGCCAAAGCGCCCCGTTCTTTGATGGCTGGATGGCCCGCCCGCAGGGCAAGATCGCTCATGATTGACCTCACGATGCCGAGACACGGATGCCCGTGCCGCTAACGCCAAACTCGCCCGGCGCGGTGGTGTGCCTGAGATGCGATTTCGCCGAAATGCCGAGCTTGGGAAACAGGAGTTCGGCGGTCTGATAGGCCTCCTCCAGATGCGGATAGCCGGACGCGATGATCGTCTCGATGCCGAGCGCTTGATATTCGCGCAAGCGGGTGGCAACCGTATCGGCATCGCCCACAAGGGCCGTGCCTGCGCCGCCGCGAACCAAGCCAATACCGGCCCAGAGATTGGGAGCGATAATGAGGCTGTCGCGTCGCCCATGGCCATGTAGCGCGCTCATGCGCTTTTGACCGACGGAATCTGACTCGGCGGCGAATTTCTTTTGGGCGGCTTCGATCGCCTCGTCAGGCAGATGCTGAATCAGCCGGTCGGCGGCTGCCCATGCTTCGTCTTCGGTATCCCGCACGATCAGATGGATCCGAAGGCCGAATTTAACCGTGCGACCAAAGGCCTTGGCGCGCTGGCGTACGGCATCGAGCTTTAGCTTCACATCGGCAAGCGGCTCGCCCCAGGTGAGGTAAGTGTCGACATGTTCGGCGGCGACATCAAGGGCTGCATCCGACGAGCCGCCGAACCAGATCGGCGGGGAGGGTTGCTGGACGGGTGGAAAGTCAAGCCGCGCGCCTTTGACCTTCAGATATTTACCATCAAAATCGACCTTCTCGCCGCGCAGGAGCCGCGAATAGATCGTCAGGAATTCTGCTGAATGCGCGTAGCGTTCATCATGCGGCAGGAAGATGCCATCGCCCGCGAGTTCGGTTGGATTACCACCGGTAACAACGTTGACGAGAAAGCGGCCATTGCTGATCCGGTCCAGCGCAGCGGCTTGCCGCGCCACAAAGGTGGGCGAGGCGACGCCTGGACGCAGCGCCACCAAAAAGCGCAACCGTTCGGTATGACTGGCCAAGGCGGCTGCCGTGATGAAGGGGTCGTCGCAGGATTTGCCGGTCGGGATCAGAACGCCGCCAAAGCCCAAGCGGTCAGCGGCTTCAGCGATTTGTTTCAGATAGCTGAAATCGGCGGGCCGATGGCCTTTTTCGGTGCCCAGATAAGAGCCATCCCCGCTCACGGGAATGAACCAGAACACATCAAGGGGCTTGTCGGACGAGGGGGTAGGAAGGGAGGTAACGGACATGGAAAATATCCTTCGCGTCTCGTGAAAAAAGGGACGCCACGACCCAAGGGGGTAAGGCCGCGGCGCAAGGTTGGGAGGTTGCTCAGGTGGCGGGTTTCCACCTCCAGATGATGTCCTTGACCGTAATCGGCTTAGGAATAAGGCCCAAAGCCAAGAAGCGGTCGGCGATACGCTGCTGCTCGTTGATCACGGAATCGCGAAGTGGATTGATCACGAATTCCGTGCGCTCGACGGCCTTTGCTTGAGCCTCCGCACTGATGCCGGTGGCCTCTGTCAGGATTTTTGTCACCTCGCCGCGATGCGTCTCAGCCCAGCCGGCGGTTTTGGCGAGGCTGGCATTGACGAGAGCAACGAGCTCCGGATTTTCCGTGGTGAATTTAGCATTGGCGAGAAAGAAGGAGTTCTGCGTTACGATGCCCTTGGCAGGGGCCAGAACCCGCGTGCCCGGTTGCGCTTCAGCGACGGCGAAGAAGGGGTCCCAGATCGTCCAGGCATCAATGGCGCCCTTGGCAAAGGCCGCCGCACCATCGGCGGGGGCGAGATAGACGGGGGTGATATCCTGATAGGTAAGGCCTGCTTTTTCCAACGCCGCAATCGTCAAATTATGAGCCGAAGAGGCTTTGGCAAAGCCGATCTTTTTGCCTTTTAAGTCCGCAAGTGTTTGCAGCGGCGAGTCTTGCTTTACGAGAATGGCAGCACCCGCTCCGGCCGCTTCTTGGGCTGCGACATAGACGAGATTGGCCCCTGCCGCCTGAGCGAAGATCGGGGGGCTATCGCCTGTGGTGCCGTAATCAATGCTACCGAGATTAAGCGCTTCCAAAAGCGGAGGGCCGAAGGAAAACTCGACCCATTTGACGTCGATACCCTTGGCCTTGAAGGCATCGTCAATCTTTCCGGTTTGCTTGGCCAAAAACAGCACGCCGTTTTTTTGGTAGCCGATGCGGATTTCCTTCGGTGCTGTCTGGGCAAAGAGGGAGGCGGGTGCCAGCGCGATGGCGGCAATCGAGACGGTAAAGAGTGTCTTGAGGAAATGACGTTTTGACATGTGCTTCGTCCTATTGGGATGGGCGCGGGAGCCACAGCTCCGCCGTCGCGGATCAGACGCGTTAAGGGCAATCCCGGTTTGGGGATTCACGCAGGATAGAAAGGGGGAATGAGATGATCCCGTTTATCGCTTCGGGCAGCGGGTCCGGATTATGGACAACAATAATGCGACGTCATGGTACTTCTCCTATGGTGTGGAGCCCACGAAATCGCTTTTCGTGGCGCTTTAGCATTTGATGACGCGGTGCAAGCTGCTGGCTTCAAATCTCCGCGACCGACCCGTTCCGAGCCGATGGATAAAACATGCCTTATAGGGGGTATGACGTCAACGAGAATGTTCTTTTAAAAGTACGGCAATAAGAGAAGTTTATTCTAAATATCACCCATTTTAGAGAATATTTCAGTAATATGATGGGAAATTGTCTATCTCAGGCTTGACGGGTAGCATAGATCTATTGAATTTGTTCGAAATTAAGAACGATATTTTCTTGAACTCTTTAAGGATAGGATCGCCCGCATGGATGCCATCGACCGGAAAATTCTGACGGAGTTGCAGCGGGATGCGAGTCTATCGGTTGCCGAACTGGCCAGCCGCGTCGGCCTATCGCAGACACCGTGCTGGAAACGCGTTCAGCGGCTCGAGGAAGACGGTGTGATCCTGAAGCGGGTAGCGCTTGTCTCGCCAGAAAAGATCGGGCTCGGGCTGACGGTGTTTGTCTCGATCGAGACGGGCGACCATTCGATCGAATGGCTTACGGAATTTGCGGGCTTCGTCGCCGCCCAACCGGAGGTGATGGAAGTGTATCGCATGGCGGGCGATACGGATTATGTGTTGCGCGTCACGGTGTCGGACATGTCCGCCTATGACGGCTTTTATAAAAGACTGATTGCCGGTGCGCGGCTCAAGAATGTCACGTCGCGTTTCGCTATGGAGCGCATTAAAACTGAAACGGCGTTTGCGGTGCCGGATTAAGTGTGGCTGATGTTGTCGCTTAACGTGATCATCTGCAACACAATAGGCGGTTGAAAAGTGGACATATCCAAATTCTCGGATGGCGAGTTGAGTGAAATTATTGGGCTCGCTTGGGCGGACGATGTCTCCTTTGAAGATATCAAAAAAAAGCTGGGCCTAGCGGAGGCCGATGTCATTTATGTCATGCGACGTCTGCTTAAGCCCAGCAGCTTCAGGCTTTGGCGAAAGCGCGTTTCGGGCCGTAAAACCAAGCATCAAAAACTATTTCGAATTGAGAAGCTTTCGGTTGATTTAGAGGGTGCCGGGTTTTGAAGGTGACGTTTAAACAGACGCGCTGATTTTATGATGGAAGATCCCAGGATCAGTTTAATCGCCATCGATTCCAACGTGTTTGACGCGGGCAGCGCGACGCATGCCTCGAGTCTCGATCATTTTGAAGCGTTTCTGCGTGCTGGTGAGTTCGAGCTGCTTGTTACTGAAAGCGTTTGGCAAGAAATATCAGCCCCCAACACGCCGCCTCATATCGTCGAAAAATATAGACCTTACTATCGCGCCCATGTCTTTCAAGTGACCGACGACCAACAGATCAGGCGCAACCTTGCCAGCGCGGTTTTGATCGGGGGCGGGAGACCCTATCGGCACAATAGCGATGCCAGAATTTTAGCGGAGGCTGTCGAAACGGGCGCCGGCTATTTGATTACGGAGGATCGACGCCTGTTGAATAAAGACCTGCAACTCAGGGCGATCTATCCCGAAATTGAGATTCGATCCCTGGCGGACGTGTTGAAAATTGTTGGCGAGTTTAAAAATGACATTAGAAAATAGGCGAATAAAGTCTGTGCATGTAAAGCGGTAATTGGTGGAGCTGAGCGGAATCGAACCGCTGGCCTCCTCATTGCGAACGAGGCGCTCTCCCAACTGAGCTACAGCCCCCCACGGCGGTAAGACAAAGTCCCGATCCGTCAGAGAAGGTTCGAATAAGAGTTTTTAACCGAAAATGCAAGGTCGGCGTTGGCCGGACGAAGGAGGTCTGCTGCACCGTCTGCTCGGGCATATCGGCATATCCAAGTTCGAGGAACAGCGTATATAGGAGCGGTGTGTGGCTTTACGCTGCGCCGTTCATGCCCATCAAAGGAATTTTCTGCCATGAGTCTATCCGTTTATGATCTGTCCGTTCCTGTCTTTGCCCATTCGCTTAAGGCGCTTGCCGACATCCTCACCAAGGCCGAGGCGCACGCGGATGCCAAGAAAATCGAACATTCGGTGTTTTTAACCGCCCGCCTTGCGCCCGATATGTTCACATTTACACGACAGGTTCAGCTTGCGACCGATTTTGCCAAAGGCGGTACCGCCCGCATCGCCGGTGTTGATGTGCCAAGCTACGCCGATACCGAAGTAACCTTCGCCGAGCTCCATGCCCGGATTGAAAAGACGTTGGCGTTTATCGCTTCCATCGCGAAAGATAAATTTGTCGGCGCTGAAGGCCGCGATATTGTTGTGCCGATGCGCCCTGAGCCAAAAACGTTCAACGCGCTGACCTATCTGCGTCATGGCGCGATACCGAACTTCTTTTTTCATACAGCCACCGCTTACGATATTTTGCGTCACAATGGCGTGGAGATCGGCAAGCGTGATTTTCTTGGCGTCTATTGAACCGTCACCCTGTCGCGCCCGGTTTCGGGCGCGACAGATTTGTCCACTGGTTCAGGCGGCCAATTCGGCCATGAGATGCTGCGCGATCGAGGGTATGGAGTGCTTGGTTAAATCCTTGACGATCTCGGCGGCGATGAGCTTGGTAAAATCGTCCGGCATGGCGCGGCGCAGTTCGGCGAGTGTTCGTGCGGGCGCAACAATCACCAATTTCTTGAGTTTTTCACGCTCGGCCAGTTTGACGAGGCCGGCGATGATCTCGTGGGCGAAACGGTCCTCCGCCAATTGATGCCAGTCGGTCGGCTCGGCGCTCCCGCTGCGCGGACCCACACTGGCAAAAACCCGTCCCGGACGATCGGTGCCCATGGCCTGGTTGGACGCGTTCTTTTGATGGAGGACGGTTTCAACCGTGAGCACAGGGCTTGTGGCGGTACCCTCATTGATGAGGATCAGCGCCTTTTTACCATCGCCGATGACGATGTGGGTTCCGGTTGAAAGGTGGGCATAGGTCATGACGGCATTCCCGGGGTAATGGAGGTTACCGAGAATAATGCTCATGGATACGGGTAGGTTGCGTTGATCTACATTAACTTGTTCAGCGACGACGGGTGGCGAGGGCGACGCCCACCACGGTCAAGCCAAGGCCGATCAGCTGGACGATTTGCATGGTCTCGCCAAAGGCAAAATAGGCCTCGACCGCCACGCTTGGCGGGACAAGATAGATCAAAGCCGCAGCGCGTGAGACCGCCCCTTCCCTAATGAGCAGCAGCAGCAGCCCGATCGCGCCGAGCGACAAGGCCAGCACAGACCACGCCATTACCGCGATAAGCGGGAGGTTCCACACCAACCGCATCGGCTCGAGCAGGAAGGCGAGCGGGGTCACGACCAGAAAGGCACCGGCATATTGTAGCGCTGTGACGGTTCGCAAATCGCCTTTTGGAATAAAGCGTTTTTGATAAAAAGTACCCGACGTCACCGAAACCATCGCCACCATATTGACCAAAAGGGGTCCCAAGGTTTCCCGCATATGCGCCGGATCGATCACCGCCAGTTTGGGTTCGAGAACCAGAGCGATCCCGCAAAAGCCCAGAAACACGCCCGCCCACTGGATGCGCCCGATATGTTCGCGCAAAATAAGGGGGGCCAGAAAGGCCGTCAGGATCGGCTGGATGGCGGCCACCAATCCGGAAATGCCGGTGGGAACGCCATGGGCGATCGCCCACCATACGCCGCCCAGATAAAGGGCATGCAGCAAGATGCCCGACATCATCGCGTGCAGAATGTCGCGTCCTCTGGGCCATGTCGCTCGTGAGAGCAGGATGATGATGACCATGGCGACAAAGGCCAGCACAAAGCGCGCGGAGAGGAAGGTCAGCGGATCGGCATAGTCGGCGCCATATCGCGCCGAAACCCAGCCGGTGGACCAGATGGCAACAAAGAGCGCGGGCGCCAGACGCAACAACAGCGATGGGGATGATTGTGACACGGGTAATGGTCCGGCTGCCCTGAGGCTGATTGTTGCGTGATAGCGAAGGATCGCCGGCAGGTCGAGAGGTCTCGAACGCAATTTGTGCAGCCGGTGATTGACAAGCCCGCGATAACTGTATTTTTGGTGGCGTCATCACTTTTCTCGTGGCCTCACCATGTCCCAGTCGTCTCTATCGCCAGTCGCCTTCCAAAAACCGAAGACGAAAACGTCGACCGCCAAAAAAGGCGGCGCGACGCGCTGACATGGTCCTCGCTCCGGTCTCTCCCCCCGGCGGGGATGAGGCAAACCGCTCAAGAGGCGGTGGGTAAGGGGAGCGGAAGTACAGACACCAAGAAGGATCAGTTCAATGGGTTTTAAGGTCGCGGTTGTCGGCGCCACGGGCAATGTGGGTCGTGAAATGCTCTCCATTTTGGCCGAACGGGCCTTTCCGGTCGACGAGGTGATTGCGCTCGCCTCCTCGCGCAGCCTTGGCACGGAAGTCTCTTATGGCGATAAAGTGCTCAAGGTTCAAAACCTCGAGCATCATGATTTTTCAAAGACCGATATTTGCCTGATGTCGGCGGGTTCGGAAGTTTCGAAGGTTTGGTCGCCCAAAATCGGCGCGATGGGCTGCCTTGTGATCGATAACTCGTCCTGCTGGCGGTATGACGAGCGCGTGCCGCTGATTGTGCCGGAAGTGAATGCGGATGTGCTTAACCGCTTTATGGCCGATGCGAACCGGCTGAACATTATTGCCAATCCGAACTGCTCGACCGCACAGCTCGTGGTGGCGTTGAAGCCGCTGCATGACCGCGCGACCATCAAGCGCGTGGTGGTGTCGACCTATCAGTCGGTTTCGGGCGCGGGCAAGGACGCGATGGATGAATTGTTCAACCAGTCGCGCGCGATCTTTTCGGCTACCGAAGTAAAGATCGAAAAATTCCCGAAGCGGATTGCCTTCAACGTGATCCCGCAGATCGATGTCTTCCTCGATGACGGCTATACGAAGGAAGAGTGGAAGATGGTGGTCGAGACCAAGAAAATTCTCGACACCAAAATCAAGCTGACCGCCACCTGCGTGCGGGTGCCGGTGTTTATCGCGCATTCGGAAGCGGTGAATGTCGAGTTCGAAAACCCGATCACGGCCGATGAGGCACGCAACCTGTTGCGTTCCGCGCCGGGCTGTCTCGTCATCGATAAGCGCGAGCCTGGTGGCTACATCACCCCGCATGATGCGGCGGGCGAAGATGCGACCTATATTTCGCGGATCCGTGAAGATTCGACCGTCGAACACGGTCTGGCCTTCTGGTGCGTATCGGACAATCTGCGCAAGGGCGCAGCTTTGAACGCGATCCAGATCGCCGAATCGCTGATCAACCGGAAGCTTTTGAAGCCTCGAGGTTAAGTCCAATCAGGGGCGGCACGATCTTTAACGAAAAGCGTGCCGCCCTTTTTATCCGAACCGCAGGGCCGCCAAACCGGCGGCGACAAAAATGGCCGCGACATAGCGGGCACGGCTGAATTTTTCGGCCAGAAACAGAGCGCCGAAAACGGTCGCAAAAAACACCGATGATTCCCGTACCGCCGCGACGAGGCCAATGGGGGCTTGCGTCATCGCCCAAATCGCAATGCCATAGGAGGCGAATGCCGCCCCCCCGCCAAGCAGGCTGATTTTCCAGCCTTTCCAAATGGCGCGCGCCAGCGGTTTGCCGCGAACATAAAGGGCGGCAGGTATGAAGAGCACGCCATCCAGAAATTCAAGCCAGATATTGTAGCTGACGGAATGGCCCGAAAGGCGCCCTCCGGTGCCGTCCACCAAGGTATAAAGGGCAATAACGCACGCAATGGTAAGCGCGACGGCCAATGTGCGTCGGTCAATGCCTCCCTTACGTACGCCATCGGCGGCGAGCCACAAAATGCCGGAACTCAGCAATAAAGCGCCTGTCAGGGCGAGCCCGCTGGGAATTTCGTGCAAGAATAACGCCGCCAGCACCGTTGCAATCAAGGGCGCCGAGCCCCGCGTTATCGGATAGGCGACCGAGAGATCGGCATTGCGGTATAACAACCCGATCAAGGTCAGATAGCCGACATGGATCATCGCCGAGGCGATCAGATAGGGCAGGGATTCCCAGGCGGGCAGGGGAGCAAAGGGCAGCATCGGCATGGCGATGACACAGCAGCCTGCCGCAACCTGGGCGGTGGCTACCAGCTTGTCGTTGCCCGCTTTGACCAACGTATTCCAGCTCGCGTGCAAAATAGCGCCGAGCAAAACGGCAAGAAAAACGTCAAAACTCATTGTGCTTCCCCGCAGACCAAACGCGGTCTGCGGATCGTTTATGACACTTCGATGACAGAGTCGAAAGAGGCCTAAAGCCTTGCTGGCGGGCGGCCCTTTCCGTTGCCATGGCGCTTTGGCATAAACTCGCGTAAATTTAGTTCAATTGATTTGGCACTAACCAGGGTTGCATTATGAATCGTTCCACAGCCATCTGGGCGTCTGTGCTCGGCTTTGTCGCTGTGGGCGGGCTTCTGGTTGCGCTCGCTATCATGCCGATGTTTATCCGCACGGTCGAAAAGGGTGCGGCGGCTTATGCCGTTGGCGATTATGCCAAAGCGGTTTCGATTTTACGGCCTTTGGCGGATGACGGCGATTCGGCCGCCGAATTTTATATGGGTGAAATGTACCGCTTTGGTCGGGGCTTCAAAAAGGACGAGGCCCGTTCTGCCGTCTGGTACAAAAAGGCGGCCATTAATGGCTCACCCGAAGGGCAATATGCGCTGGGCATGATGTATGCCACGGGTATTGGTGTGCCTGTTGATTTTGTCGAGGCCTATCGCTGGCTCAGCCTCGCGAATTTCAGGCTTTCGCCATGGCAGACCGATCAGCGCGAAAAGGCCGTGCGCACGCGCGACAAAATTCTGACGGTGATGTCGCAAGACGATGTCGACCGTGCCAAAGCGCTGGTCATCGCGTGGGACCGCAAGTGGCAAAAGTGAAGGCGTGACGCCGCGGGGCGATTCAGCTAAGCGGTGGGCTTGAAAAATTCCGCACCGAAAGCCCGATCCCTATGAGCCTCAGCGACAAGATTCCCTTCATGTCGGCGATTGAACGGGTGCAGCTTCGTCGCAATTGCGAAAAGGCCAAGCGTGGGAGCAATTCGACCAAACGCCGCGAGGCTGATCAGCTATTGGCGGCATTGGATGCGTTTGAGGGCCCGAGCGACGAGGACTCGCTTTCAACTCGCGCCATGCGGCGGTTCGGCGGTCCCTCGGCCTATGGTTCCAAAACCTTGGCGCCGCCGCGCCGCACGGTTTTCAACGCCGACCCCGCCTATGAGCAAACCTCCGGCGTTGCCGAGGCGCTTGCCGCGATCGATGCCAAGGCGCCCGTTATTCTGATCACGGGCCGCGCGGGCACCGGCAAAACGACGCTCATCCGGTATTTGAAGGCGCGGCCGGGCGGGGAGACGCAAATTGTCGTGGCACCCACAGGTGTTGCGGCGCTGAACGCCGAGGCGCAAACGATCCATTCGTTTTTCCAACTCCCTTTCGGGGTGCTGGATGCCCGCAATATGCTGCCCGGCAAACATTTCGGCCCGATCTATCAGCGCATGACGCGGTTGGTGATCGATGAAATTTCGATGGTCAGGGCGGATGTGATCGATGCCATCGACACGCGCTTGAAGGAAATCCGCAGCGATCAGCGTCCTTTTGGCGGTGTGCAGCTGGTAATGGTCGGCGATTTTCTGCAATTGCCGCCCGTGGTGCAACAAGAAGACAGCCCGCTGCTGGAGCAGCTTGGCTATGTCACGCCCTACGCCTTTAGCGCCCATGCGCTTCAAGGCGTTGCGACGTCCAAGATCACGCTTGATGAAGTCCATCGTCAGGACGAGCGCGAATTTGTTGATCTGTTGAACGCGATCCGGCTCGGCGAGGATGTCGAGCACGCGGTTGAAACGCTGAATGCCCAATGTTTCAGGCCGCATCGGGCGGGCATCACGCCGCTCCTGTTGACGGCCACGCGGGCGGCGGCGGACCGCTATAACCAGCAAGGCTTGCAAGCGATTGCGGGCGAAACCTCGATCTATGGCGCGAGCATGGCGGGTAAGTTCGATCTGGCGGGGGATCGATTGCCGGTGCCCCAGCATCTGGAATTAAAAATCGGCGCGCGGGTGATGACGACGCGCAACGATCCCGAGCGGCGTTGGATCAATGGCTCGCTTGGTACCGTGAGCCGGGTTGATGACGATGAAGTCTCCGTCCGGTTCGATGCGACGGGCCTCGAGCATGTCGTGGCGCCGGTCAGTTGGGATCAGATCAAGCAGGTCTGGGACGAGGGCTCTCACACCATCGCCAGCCAAGTGGTGGGCTCCTATAAACAGGTGCCGCTTGTGTATGCTTGGGCCATTACCATCCATAAAGCGCAAGGCCTGACGCTGGATGATGTGCGGATCGATCTGGTGAATGGTGCTTTCGCGCCGGGGCAAACCTATGTTGCGCTATCGCGCGTACGCTCGATGGCGGGATTGTCGCTCGCGCGGGCGCTGCGGACAAGTGATCTGAAGACGGACTCGATGCTGGTGGCGTTTCAGGAATGGGCCGGACGGGAGTAAAGTGCCTCTGCCAAACACTAAACGAGGTTTATTTGAATGGCATTTCGAAAGCGAGGCGTGCTTGCCAGACTTGATCGCTGGACGAGCCTACGTCATCACAATCTCCGGCGACACGCACCCGCATGCCATTAGAAAGGCGGTAGGCGGCTCCGAGCTCCAGTTGTGCCCGAAGATTGGGTGAAGAGACGAGAGTTTCGTCCGCTTCATAAATGTCAGTCCGGTAAAAATCCCATATTCCTTTTGCACCTGCCATAAGTTCAAAGGCGGACTTGTTGCCGGTATCAAATATGCGGGTGAATTCAGATCCGAAGGTCAATCGTCCGAGCTGGTTCGTCGATGGATCAATCGCAAGTCCGTTCCCGTCGGTATAGGCATGCTGAGACTCGGTAAAATAGGTCAAACCAATGGATGGCTGGATCGCAATTGTATTTGCATAAAATTCACCCGAAATTTTCCCGTCAATCAAAGCGCGTTGGGTGTCATAGGTGTCTTCATACAATCCGAACGGTGAGATATTGTTGGTCGACTGTCCCGCCGCCGCACGACCATCGAAAAACAGGTGATCTGATATGCGTGCCGAAACATACGGCCCAACCATCCAACCTTGCCCGGAATGAGACTGCGAAATACCCCCATTCGAGTCTGAATTCCAGTCAAACTGGCTCATCGCTCCGACAAGCAGATTGGGGGTAATCACATAATCCGCGCCCGTCGAAATCAGATCGGTCGTTCCCTTTGTTTTGCCATCGATTGTAGTGCGGCTAAAATTGACCGTTCGTCCTTCAGTCCAGACATTGAGCCGTCCCTCCGGCGATGTGTCGGCGGTGCCCTTTTCGGCATCAGAAATGCCAAATACGCCATGGTGCCGGCCTGGGCCGTCGCGGTTTTCGAGCAATCTGTCGTCAGGTTGAATGGACCCGTTTGCCGAATTGAGAGAGGTCGAGAAATCGATCTTGCCACTTGCGTTTCGCATCGTGGTCGGGAGTGCAAATCCGAGCGAACGCTCAATCGGTGATTGCAAGGCAGCGGTGCCTGCTAAGGCTTCGTAAGCCGTTTCGCCACTCGTCGACGACACTAAAGCCTGCGGAAGACCGGCTGCCATAGACGTGGCTGGTCGATCATCCGCAAAAAGGCCAGCGACACCGCTTCCGCCCGTATGTCCGCCGAGCCTCTCATGGGCCCGAGCGGTTGCTGGACCTGCACCCGCCAAGATTGACGCCTGATTGCGTAAAGCGCCTGCGATTTGGGAGGTTGTTGTCTGAACGGGTCCGCCAGAAAACAGGATGGAGAATGTGTCGGTCGAATCAAAATTTCCGATCTTCATATAAACGCCATAAGGCGTGCGTTGGGAGCTTGAGATTGCGTTTCCGTAAAGTATTCCACGCAACGTATTCAAAAGGCGCTGATCGCGCGCTGCGCGGCCCGCCGTGCATTGGTCCTCGGTATGAATTGGGGTAGCGGCGTAGCAATCCGAATAGGTCGTCACAAAGTCATTGACGATCGAGGCGATTGAAGTGGTATTCACATATCCCCAGCCTAACTGCCCCGTCAGATCGGATACCAAGCTTCCATCAGCGTTCAAAGCGCCGGTCGTCGGTGCGGAAGTATGGCCACTAACAGTGACATAGGAGAGCGTTTTAATGAGCGCGCCATTTGGCAAAGCTTTGACATAGGCGGCGCCGGGTAAATCACCCCTATAGGAATTAGGAGCTCCTCCCGAACTGTAAGACCCGAATTGATTGTTCCGGCTCAATCTGTCGACATTCATTAGCACGTTTCCGGCTAATTGCAGCTCACCGAGGGCTTTTGCCAGTGCAGCTTGCCTTCCCGCGTCGGTCACGGGATCACCGCTCGAAACAGAGGCCGCGCCTTTAGCCAGCAAGTACTCATTTTCAGCTTTTAAAAAGGCATCCCGCGTCGCCCTGACAGAGGTCATCGCGTCGATATTGTCGGTAGGCCCATAGGTTTCTGTGTCTGTTTGCCAAACCGGGCTTTCGACGCATTTCTGTGCGACGAAATCGTATATCAAGGCCCCATTCCCAAAAGACGAGCAAACAACGGATGCCTTTGCCTCATTGCCACATAAAAGTAATGCTAGGGTTGCAAGCACGAAAGAAAAGAGGACGGCAACAAACTCTATACGACGCACGCTACGCACTCCAATATGCATTAGATTAACAATATAATTTCGGCCGAAATTCAGAAAAATGCGCCAATTCTAATCAAGCTAGAATAACTCGGTGGAACATTCGACGGAACTTATTGTTTACTGGCATATACCCAAGGCTAAGCGAATGCTGCCATTAGTAAAGTTAAATCGTAAAAAGATTAAAATGCATAGCCCAAAATACCAAATCATCGGCATTTAACGAGGGATCTGGCAACCGGCTCAATGTTGGTGGCGTTTCAGGATTGGGCCGGGCGGGATTGATTGCCTCCGCCCCTTTTTCGCGCTGTCGATGGTTAATTCTTTGGGCCCACCCCTAGAATTGGATCATGTCTAGGCTATTGGTCCCCGTTGAAGCCGTTTTTGGGACGATAACGCGGCAAGGTCAGGCCCAAATGGAGTGCGGCTGCCCGCAACCCGAAGCCTGCAGCAAACCCCATGACCACAGCCACGTCCTGCGATGCGCCTAATCCGACCAAGCCCACAAAGACAATCGCGCCGGATAAGGCAGCGGTAATATAGACCTCTTGGCTCAGGATGACGGGGCTCTCCCCGCCCAGAATGTCGCGAATGAGGCCACCGAAGGTTGCGGTGGCAACCCCCATGGCCACCGCGATGCTGGGGCTCGCACCATGAGCAAGAGCACTATCGGCTCCGGTTACGGCAAATAAAGCCAGCCCTATGGCGTCAAACCACAGCAGATAGCGATAGCGGTGATGAAGGATATGGGCAAAAAAGAAGGTGGCACAGGCGACAAGGACGCAGGTCAGCAAATAGGCCGGCTGTTCCACCCAGAAGATGGGCTGAATTCCCAGCAAGACATCGCGTATGGTGCCTCCGCCGATCCCCGTCACACTGCCGAGCATGGCAAAGCCAACAATATCCATTTGCTTGCGCGACGCCACAAGCGCGCCGGTGATCGCGAAAACGCAGATACCAAACCAATCCAAGATCATGATGAGGCTATGCAGCATGGACCGTGCCTAACATGACCGCCGTCCGCAGAATAGTGTCCGTATCGGCTCGGAACGGCGTTCACCACCTTCGCGTCTGCTTTGGCAGAATTAAATAAAATCCAAAAAATTATGGGATTCAATGGATTATGAAAATCAGCATTGGGAAAAGTAAATGGCGGAGAAGGGGAGATTCGAACTCCCGATAGGGTTGCCCCTATGCCGCATTTCGAGTGCGGTGCATTCGACCACTCTGCCACCTCTCCGTAGGATGGGTCGTAAAACCCATGGTCGGGCGGCGAGATAGCACGTCGTTTGCTGTTTCACAAGGCCGAAGCGTATCTCTTTCTAACCTGATGATTGACAGAAAACGGCCTGCAGAGTACGAACCCCTCTCTTCCGCGTGGGGCCTATGGTTCCGCGCGTGGGTGCATTTTCTTCGATGAAGATGCGTTTAGGCCGCAAAGCCTGTCCGTGAGGGGCAGGCGGGACGGTTGCCGGGCCACTGCCAAAAAGACGGCCGGTCGCGATCAAAAGCGTCCAGAGTCGTTAGAACACAAGGACAAGAAGATGTTCGCAGTTATCAAGACCGGCGGCAAGCAGTACAAAGTTGCCGCTGACGACAAGATTACGATTGAAAAGCTCGAGGGTGAGGCCGGTGCGGCCGTTTCTTTCGGCGAAGTGTTGATGATCACCTCCGGCGCAGGCAGCGAAATCGGCGCGCCGACCGTTGTTGGCGCAACGGTTACGGGCGAGATCGTCGAGCAGACGCGGTCGAAGAAGTCGATCCATTTCGTCAAGCGCCGCCGCCAGAACTCGAAGCGCAAGAAGGGTCATCGTCAGGATCTGACCGTGGTCCGTATCACCTCGATCAACGCATCGGGCGAAGCACCGAAGGCTGCCAAGAAGGCGCCTAAGGCTAAGGCCGAAGCTGAAGTCGCCGCCTCCGCGTAAGCGGAACGCAGCGATCAATCATCGATTTTGACATTTCCGGGTCATGATGACCCGCTAAAGGATCAGGAGCAGTACAATGGCTCATAAAAAAGCAGGCGGTTCATCCCGCAACGGTCGTGACTCAGATGGCCGCCGTCTTGGCGTCAAGAAGTTCGGTGGCGAAGCCGTGATTTCGGGCAACATCATCGTGCGTCAGCGCGGCACCCGCGTCCATCCGGGCGCCAATGTCGGCATGGGCAAGGATCACACCTTGTTTGCGACCACGACCGGCACGGTCGAGTTCCAGAAAAAGGCCAATGACCGGATGTATGTTACGGTCCACGCCAAACTGGCAGCAGAATAAGACGGCGATACCGAAAAGGTCCCGCCGGTTTGGTGAAAACCCCGGCGGATCGACTTTTTCATAAGGTTTGATCCGTATCGTCCGAAAGGACCGAAGCGGGGAATGTGGCATTCACATTCCCCGCTTTTTTATTTTAATTTTCCATGCCTAAGATCCGACAGGCCGGAGTCAAACCGATGTTTCATGAACTTGCGCGGGACGATATTTATCGCCTTGAAACGCCAAAGCTCTGGCTGCGTTGGCCGCGGCTGACGGATGCGCTGAACCTTGCGCGCTATCTGGCTGACCACGAAGTAACCAAAATGACCTCGCGTATTCCGCATCCCTATCCGCCGGAAGAGGCGGAACGGTTTGTTTTCGAAACACGGCGAAGCAACAGCGACGGTCAGTCGATAGGCCTCGTCATCACCCCCAATGCGAAGCCCGCGCAGGCGATTGGTGCCATCACGCTCGCGCCGACCGATGTCGAGGGCGAACTTGTCATCGGCTATTGGCTGGGTGTGCCGTTTTGGGGGCGAGGCTATGCCAGCGAAGCGGTTAGCGGCATGATCGATATCGGGTTCGGCTTGAGCCGCGCCAGCCGGATGATTGCCTCGGTGAGAATCATCAATCCCGCCTCCCGTCGGGTGCTGGAACGAAACGGCTTTACCTACACGCATGACTCGGAGCCGTTTATGCCGGCGCGTAACAGCGCCCAAAAGGTTCACTGGTTCGAACTCGAGCGCGAAAAATGGGCGTCACGGGGATTGAATTGACGCCTATTGGTCCAATGTCGATGCCGTTTCGTAATTAAATAAGAAACCAATGTCACGGAGATCAGACGATGCGGTTTATTTCCCTTGTTGTAGCGGGTTTGCTTGCGGTATCGGGTCTATCGTCCGGGTCGGCCAAGGCTGACACCGCTACTCCCTTGGTGCTCGAAAAATTCTTTGCCGGAAAACTTTCGGCCGAGGGCCATTTCACCAATGTCTGGACAGGAGCGCGGCGTGATTTGAAGGTTCAGATGCAGGGCAAATGGAACGGCGTCGTTCTCACGCTCAAGGAAGACTTTGTCTACTCGGATGGTGAAAAGGACCAAAAGACCTGGAATTTCACCAAGTTGGATGACAAAACCTATGCCGGGACGCGCGAGGATGTAGTGAAGGAAGCCAAAGTCGAGGCGGTCGATGGCGATATTTTGCTGAGCTACGTGGCCAAAGTTGGTGGTTTCGATCTGAACTTTAAGGATCGCCTGACGGAAATCGATACCAAGACGGTGCGCAACACGGCGGATGTCTCTTTTCTCGGCTTTATCAAGGTTGGCGAGGTCGAACTCACCATCAAGCGGAACGGTCACTAAAACGAAATCTGATATTCGCGCTCCCATTTCAGCCAATTTGCTGTAAAGAGAGCGCATGAAATTTCTTGATCAGGCTAAAGTCTTTATCCGCTCGGGCGATGGAGGTGCAGGTAGCATCTCCTTTCGTCGCGAAAAATTCATCGAATTCGGCGGTCCCGACGGGGGCGACGGCGGACGCGGTGGCGATGTGTTCGTCGAATGCGTCGACGGGTTGAACACGCTCATTGATTACCGCTATCAGCAGCATTTCAAGGCGCGCGCCGGCACGCATGGCATGGGAAAAAACCGTGCGGGCGGCAAGGGCGAGGATGTCTTGCTCAAAGTGCCGAAGGGCACGCAGATTTTCGACGAGGACGGCGAAACGCTGATCGCCGATCTGACCGAAATCGGCCAGAAAATCCGTCTTGCCAAAGGCGGCAATGGCGGCTTCGGCAATGCCTATTTTGCGACTTCCACCAACCGCGCGCCACGCCGCGCCAATCCGGGCCTTGAGGGCGAGGAACGCTGGATCTGGTTGCGGCTGAAACTGATCGCGGATGCGGGCCTTGTGGGTTTGCCGAACGCGGGCAAGTCGACCTTTTTGGCCAGCGTCACGTCGGCCAAGCCTAAAATCGCCGATTATCCGTTTACCACGCTTCATCCGGGCCTTGGCGTGGTGCGGATCGATGAGCGCGAATTCGTGCTTGCTGATATTCCCGGCTTGATCGAGGGAGCGCATGAGGGCCTTGGCCTTGGTGACCGCTTTTTGGGCCATGTCGAGCGCTGCCGCGTGCTGCTGCATCTGGTCGACGCGACCTGCGAGCACGCGGGCAAAGCCTATAAGGTTGTTCGCGCCGAGCTTGATGCCTATGGCAATGGCTTGGAAGAAAAAGACGAGATCGTGGCGCTTTCAAAAATCGATGCGGTGACGCCCGAAGTGCTCAAAGAGCAAAAGGCGCGGCTGAAGCGGGCGGCGAAAAAAGATCCGATGGTGTTATCCGCCGCAACAGGGCAGGGCGTGCCAGAGGCGTTACGGGCGATTTTGACCATCGCCAACGAGAAGAGCGCGGAGGAAGTGGCCGCCGCCAAGCCACCCGAGGCCTGGCATCCATGACGAACGGGCAGCCATGATAAAGCGGCCTGACTTTGGTTCTTTTCATCGGGTCGTCATCAAGGTCGGATCGTCGTTGCTGGTCGATCCGGTCCATGGCTTGCGCGCGGAATGGCTTTTGGCGCTTGGCAGCGATATCGCCGATTGGCGTGAGCGCGGTGTCGACGTGCTGGTCGTGTCATCGGGCGCCATCGCGCTGGGGCGCGGCGTGCTGGGCCTGCCACGCGGCGGACTGAAGCTGGAGGAAAGCCAGGCCGCTGCCGCTGTCGGTCAGATTGCTCTATCAAAAGCGTGGGCCGAAGTGCTCGGCGCACGGGGGATTACAACCGGGCAAATTCTTGTGACGCTGGGCGATACCGAGGAGCGGCAGCGCTATCTCAATGCCCGCGCCACCATTGGGCGGTTGCTGGATCTCAAAGCGCTGCCGGTGGTGAACGAGAATGACACGGTCGCGACCAATGAAATCCGCTATGGCGATAATGACCGGTTGGCCGCCCGGGTGGCGACCATGGCAGGTGCGGATTTGCTGGTTTTACTGTCCGATATTGATGGCCTTTACACTGCCCCACCCGGAGCTGATCCGGATGCAAAGCTGATCCCTGTTATTCCGAGGATTACCGCCGAGATCGAGGCGATGGCGGGCGGTGCGGCCTCCGAATTTTCGCGCGGAGGAATGCGCACCAAGATCGAGGCGGCAAAAATTGCGACCGCCGGCGGCACCCATATGGTGATTGCCGATGGCAGGGTTTCGCATCCGCTGAAGGCCATCATGGAGGGTAAACCCTGCAGCTGGTTCCTCACCGGTTCCAATCCCGTCTCGGCGCGCAAGACATGGATTGCGGGTGCTTTGGAGCCCAAGGGTGTGCTGCATCTTGATTCAGGCGCTGCGAGTGCCATCCGCTCGGGCAAGAGCCTGTTGCCTGCGGGGGTGAAACGGGTTGAAGGGACGTTCGAGCGTGGCGATGCGGTGGTGATGCGCGCGCCCGATGGCGGCGAATTGGGTCGTGGTCTGATCGGCTATGATTCCACCGAAACCGTGCAGCTCGCAGGACGCTCCTCGCGCGACATCACCGAGATTTTGGGTTATGCAGGGCGGGCCGAACTTATTCATCGCGACGATATGGCGCTGGGCAGCGCCTGAGGACGAAACCCCATGCGCATGGTTGCGACCGAAGATCAGGATAATCAGGGCTTGGACGTTCTGATGGGGGACATGGGCCAACGCGCACGCGGTGCCGCGCGCGTTCTTGCCAATGCGTCTGCTATCCAGAAAAATGAAGCCTTGTTAGCGGCAGCCGCTGAATTGCGCTCGCGCCTACCGGAGCTTCTGATCGCGAACGCCGCTGATATGGCGGATGCCGAAGCCAAAGGCATCAAGGGCTCGTTTCTAGACCGCTTGATGCTGGACGCTTCGCGGATCGAAGCCATCGCTAAGGCCGTAGCCGATATCGCTGCCTTGCATGATCCGGTTGGCCGTGTGCTGGCGGAGTGGACACAGCCCAACGGTTTAAGGTTCGAGAGGGTATCGACGCCTCTCGGTGTGATCGGCGTGATCTTTGAAAGCCGCCCCAATGTAACGGCGGATGCCGGTGCGCTCTGCCTTAAAAGTGGCAATGCCTCGATCCTCCGCGCGGGCTCGGAAAGTTTTCGAACGTCAGCGGTCATCGCCGAGGCGATGCGGGCGGGATTACGCGGTGCAGGCCTGCCGGAAGACGCTATTCAGCTTGTGCCGACGCGCGCGCGGGAGGCCGTTGGCCTCATGCTGAAGGGGCTCGACGGCAATATCGATGTGATCGTGCCGCGGGGTGGCAAAAGCCTTGTGGCCCGTGTGCAGAGCGAGGCGCGGGTGCCGGTGTTTGCGCATCTGGAGGGGATTTGCCACGTCTATGTTCACGCAAAAGCCGATCTCGCTATGGCCGTTTCGATTGTGCTGAACGCCAAGCTGCGCCGCACCGGTGTGTGCGGTTCGGCCGAGACGCTGTTGATTGATCAAGCGGTCGTTGCGACGCATTTAAAGCCGCTGCTTGCCGCTTTGATCGACAAAGGCTGCGCCGTTCGCGGCGATGCACGGGTGATGGCAGCCGATCCGCGGGTGACCGAGGCAACGAACGCTGACTGGCGGACGGAATATCTCGATGCGATTATTTCGGTGAAGGTTGTTGAGGGGTTGGATGCGGCGATCGACCATATCGAAACCTATGGCTCGCATCATACCGATTCGATCGTCACGGATGATGGTGTGGCAGCAGAGGCCTTTCTCAATCGCGTTGATTCAGCCATCGTGTTGCACAATGCTTCAACCCAATTTGCTGATGGTGGCGAGTTTGGTTTTGGCGCCGAGATTGGCATTGCCACAGGCCGGATGCATGCGCGCGGACCGGTCGGGATCGACCAGCTGACCTCGTTTAAATATAGCGTGCATGGAACGGGGCAGACGCGCCCTTGAACCTTATCCCGCGTGCGGGATCAGGCTGCTAAGCGCTAGGGCCAGCGACGATAGATAGGCCACGCTCCATACGAAAGAACGGGCGGCCGGACGGTCGCCGATATAGGCGGCGACGTATCCGATACGGGCGAGTACGAAGATGACCGCCAGCGTATCAACGAGAGGCGAGGGCGCATCCGTCCAAACCGCGATAAACAGGCAGGCGAGAAACACCATCAGCGCTTCATAGCAATTGATATGCGCCGCATAGGCGCGGCGACGTGCGCCTTCCAGCGTCTGCATCCACTGGCGCGGTTCACGGTTGTCGTAGCCCGCACCGGCTTTGGCAAAGCCGACGGCCACAAGCGGCATGATTACAATGATTAACAAGCACCAGGCTGCGATAGGCATGAAGGACACTCCAAAAGATGAAGAATTTACGCCGCACCGACGGCATTGGTTCACCGGATGCGACTGTGGCACAGGTAGAAAGCTTGCAGCAAGCGGCACTTCATGCTTGATCCGCCGCGTGAGACCTTCGCGTCTGGTGGGAAAGAATGTCAGTGGCAGGTTCAACCGGTCTATTGCCCAGCGAGGCCTATCGGGAGCTGATCGCGTCCGGCGTTGTGGAGCCGGACCTTTCCCAAAGCTTGGCGCTTGAACGCATGGACGATCTGTGCCGCCGTTTGGCTGCTTCGGAGGGAAAAGGCGGTAGGCTTGCCCGTCTGCTCCAGCGCAAAAGGCCGGAAGCGCCCATCGGGCTTTATCTGTGGGGCTCGGTTGGTCGCGGCAAAACCATGCTGATGGATTTGATGCTGGAAGCGGCACCCGTTGAAAAAAAGCAAAGACTGCATTTCCAAGCCTTCATGGCGGATATCCATAACCGCATCCATCGGTTCCGCGAAAGCGTGAAGCGCGGCGAGCGGAAAGATACCGATCCGATGCCGCCGATTGCTGCCGAATATATGGCCGAGACGCAGCTCCTTTGTCTGGACGAATTCGCTGTTACCGATATTGCCGACGCGATGATTTTGGCTCGCCTATTCGAAGCATTGTTTGCGCGCGGTTTGGTGCTGGTCGCGACCTCGAATGTCGAGCCGGATAGGCTCTATGAAGGCGGCCTCAATCGCGCTTTGTTTATGCCCTTTGTTGCGCTGTTGAAGCAGCGGGTCGAGATCGTCGAGGTTGATGCAAGGACGGATTATCGTCTTGAAAAGCTCGGCGGCTCACCGGTCTATCATGTGCCTGCGGATGGCAAGGCAAAGGCTCAATTGGATGCGGCCTTTCGCTCGATGTTGGGTGGGGTTGTTGCTGCTTCCGATACGCTATTGGTGAAGGGTCGGAAAGTAATCGTGCCGCTGGCGGGCAAGGGCGTTGCGCGTTTTCCCTATGAAGCCCTGTGCAAGGCAGCGCTCGGTAATCTCGATTTTCTGGCGATCGCGCAATCCTATCCTGTCGTGATGATTGATGGCATTCCTGTTATACCCGCGGAGAGCCGCAACGAGGCGAAGCGCTTCATTGCGTTGATCGATGCGCTTTATGATCAGAGCGTCAAACTCTACGCTTCAGCCGAGGTTGAGCCACACAAGATTTATCTCGCCGATAGCGGCCGTGAAGCGTTTGAGTTCGATCGCACCGCGTCGCGGTTGATCGAGATGCAATCGGCGGATTATAGGGCTTTGCCGCATGGCGAGAGGGTTGCTTCAAAGGCCTGACGGGCGACACTATTGAAACGGGTTGGCTGTTACGAGCCTGAGGATGGTCGTATCCGGCTCTTCGATCCACACGCTTCGGATACAGGGGCGCCGTCCATTCGGAACATTGATTTCGCATTCAAAAATGAGCTTTGATTGTCCGTCGGGCGTTTTCTCGGACGTGATCAACTTAGCCTCAAAAGGATGGGCCTTTAGAGAGGCCTCTAACGCTTCGAAATTGTTCAAGCTAAAGCCGAATTGCAAAAAGAAACGGGCTTTTTCTCGTCCTTGTGGGTGATCTGGATTGAGAAGATAAAGCCGGATTTTATGAATTGGAATGTAAGGGCGCGTCATTTGCTTTTCTGAGTTTGTCTTTTTCCAAGGTCAGTACGCATGGAAACGGATCAACAAACTCAACTTCGCAAGAGGACGATGCCTCAACCCAATCAACAATAGTGCCCTTTGATCCCCTCGGAATAGATTGACCATCCCATTGGGCATCATCCATCAAACAGACGTAATCGAGCTCATGCAAAATAGTCGCAGTGTGCGACTCTGCACCATGCATCAATAATTGCAGGAAGCCACTTGCCATTGTTGCCTTCTAGCTTTGAAGAACGCCTATTGAATAGCCAAACCACTTTTTCACGACTTTGTCTTGACGAAAGAAAATTGTGGGCTTTTCGGATCGTCTCACGCAGGCCAAGGCAGCGAATAGGTCTTCACATTGGTGAAGAATTTCATCGCTTCCAGCACACCTTCCTTGATGCCATTGCCGGAATCCTTGATGCCGCCGAAAGGGGACATCTCGATCCGGTAGCCCGGTACTTCCCAGATGTTCACGGTGCCGACATCGAGCCCCTCGATGAAGGCCGTGATGCGGTCAAGCCGGTTGGTGCAGACACCGGAGGAAAGGCCGAAAGCGGTCGAGTTTGAAATCTCGATGACTTTTTCGACATCGTTCGGCACGCGGATGATCGGAATGATCGGGCCGAAGGTTTCCTCCAGCACCAACTCGGAAGCATGCGGCACAAAATCCACCACGATGGGCGGCAACAATGCGCCTTGTCGGCCTGGATGGTAGAGAATTTTCGCGCCCTGTTCTTCGGCCATGAACACGCGCTTTTCGAACAGCGCAGCCGCTTGCTCATGCACGACGGTGCCGAGGTCGGTGTCGGGGTCCATCGGATCACCGAATTTGATCTTTTTCGCTTTGGCCAGAACCTTTTCGACAAAGGCATCGGCCACGCGTTCCATCACGAGAATGCGTTTGACGGCGGTGCAGCGCTGGCCCGAATTTTTGGTGGCGCCTTGAACCGCGAGTTCTGCCGCTTTGTCGAGATCGCTGTCGGAGAGATCATCGCATATGATCAGCGGATCATTGCCGCCAAGTTCTAGCGCCGCGCGCTTGTAACCCGCCTTGTTGGCGATCATCTTGCCGACCTTCACGCCCCCCGTAAAGGTGATGAGCGAAATGTCGGGATTGGTGATCATCTCGTCGCCGATATCGTCGGGCATGCCGGTGACCATTTGCACCATTTCGGGCGGCAAGCCTGCTTCATACAAAATATCGGCAAGCGCGATGGCGGTGAGCGGCGTCAATTCGGTCGGCTTGCACACGACGCAATTATTGGTTGCAATTGCGGGGGCCAATTTATGCGATACCATGTTGAGCGGATGGTTGAAGGGCGTGATCGCCGAGATCGCCCGCACTGGCTCGCGCTTGGTGTAAATTTTACGCGATTTGCCATGCGGCGTCAGATCGCAGGAAAAAATCTGGCCGTCATCGAGAATGGCTAGCTGGCCGGCAAGGGTGAACACATCATAGGCGCGGCCACATTCGTAGAGTGAATCTTTTAACGAGATGCCGAGTTCGCTGGTGATCAAAGGGGCCAGCGTATCCTTCTTGGCATTGATCAATTCAGCGGTGCGGAACAGAATTTTTTGTCGCTCATAGCGTGTAAGCTTAGGCTTGTAATTTGCGGCAATCTTGAAGGCTTCGCGCGCGTGTTCGGCACGCCCTGCGGGCACGGTGCCGATCACTTCATTGGTGTAGGGATAATGGACGTTCACGACGCCATCGGTTGCTACCTGCTTGCCACCGATCCGCATGGTCTCTTTGATGATCTTGCTCATATCACTCACTCTGCGTTGTTGCAGCCGACGAAAAACGCGTCGAAATTGCGAAGGCCCTGCGGCAAGCCGCTCACTGGTCCGTTGATGAAGAAAGGCACCGTCTGTTCGGTCAAGCCGCCATGCGAGCGCAAGGGGACATCAAGGCCCGAGAGATCATGAGCGGAGGTCGACGTGCCGATGACTTTGGTTTTATTCGGGCCGCCCGATACGGCAACGAGATCGCCGGTACGATCCGGCGGCAGGCCGAAACGGGCGCAGGCATCGGCTTTGGAAAGCACCACATCAATGCCCTCAAGCGAACGCACATAATCGCCCACGACTTGAGCGTCCGCGCCATAAAGATAGATTGCTGCATAAGAACCGAGCGCGCCGTGATGAACGACATAAGGATCGGTGATCGGGAGAATGACTTTGCTTTTGCCCGCGCCGAAGGTGGCATCGAGCGCATCTTGCAAATAGAGCACATCGGGCTTGCCATCGGCGGTGTGTTTGTCGTTCATGCCGTGATCGGCGGTGACGATGAGGGTGACGCCGAGCGCGTCGAGTTCACCGACATAGCTGTCGAACATCGCGTAAAAATCGAGCGCACCTTTTTCGGTCGGACCGAATTTATGCTGGATGAAATCGGTGGTCGAGAGATAGACCAAATCCGGCTTCATCTCGGGGATCAATTTCACGCCCGCTGCGAAAACGAATTCGGAGAGATCGCCCGAATAGACATCCGGCAGCGCCATGTTCCAGGCCGCGCAGGGATTGTCGATGCCATTGGCGCCAAGCGTTGCGATATTGGCCTTCTCGGAGGAGAACGCAATCGCGGAGCCATCATAGACGAGGCCTTTCGAGAGCAGGAGGCGGAGCTTATCTTTCGCCGTGACCATCAGGATGCGAGCGCCTGCTTTCTGGAACTCGGCAAAAATGGTCGGAGCGCGCAGCCATTTCGGATCATTCATCATCGTCTCTAACCCCGTGTCCGGGTCGATGAGATAATTGCCACAAATGCCGTGCACTTCGGGGGGACGTCCCGTGACAATCGAGAGATTGTTCGGGTTGGTAAAACTGGGGATCACGCTGTCGGCGCGGTATTCGCCGCCTTTTGCGATCAGTTTTTCGAGGTTCGGCATGAGGCCGCGCTTGCGAGCTTCATCGGTATAAGCGGGCTCGGAGCCATCGAGACAAATCACGACGAGGGTGCGCTTGGGCCAAGCGAAAGTGCGGCCATTGATGGTGATCGGGGCTTTGGTCATTTTATTCAATCCGCTGGCTGAAGGTCGGTAACATTCATGGCTTTGAGGGTCGCTTGGGTCGCATCCACCAGCATCTCCATCACTTCCCAATCGAGCGCGCCCATATTGCCAATGCGGAAGCTAGGCTTTTTGGTGAGCTTGCCGGGATAGATGATGAAGCCGCGTTGCTTCAGGCCCTCGTAAAAACCCATGAAATCAAAATTGGCATCGCGTGGCGTGGCGAAGGTCTGGATGATCGGACCGGTTTCATTGTCGCCTAAAAGCGGCGTCAATCCGATCCGCCGCATGCCGTCGCGCAAGGCTTTGGCGGTCTTCTTGTAACGGGCAAGACGTCCCGGTGCGCCACCCTCGGCAGCGTGTTGCTCGAGCGCAACGGCAAAGGCCACCAGCGTATGGGTGGGTGGCGTAAAGCGGAATTGCCCGCTTTTCTGCATATAGGCCCACTGCTCATATAGATCGAGCGCGAGTGAATGGGATACGCCTTGGGAGGCTTCGAGTAAATCACGCCGGGCAATCACATAGGTAAAACCAGGCACGCCCTCGATGCATTTATTGGCGGACGAGATGACCACATCCAGACCCATCCGCTTCATCGAAATGTCCATCGCTCCGAAGCTCGACATCGCATCGAGGATCACCACGCATCCGGCTTTTTGGGCAACGGCGGCAATATCCTCGATCGGGTTGACGATGCCGCTGGTGGTTTCGCATTGGACCATGAACACCGCCCCGATGTCCGGATTGGCGTTCAGGAGGGCCGCTACCTCATCCGCCGAGGGGGCCTCGAGCTCGTCGGTCTCATAGCTGATGAAATCGCGGTTCATATAAGCGAGCGCCTTGATGGCGCGTTCGCCATAGGCCCCGTTGGTCAACATCAGTGTCTTTTTATCTTTGGGCGCAAACGAACCCAAAGCCGCCTCGACTCCATAGGAGCCAGAGCCTTGCAACAGCACACATTCAAAACCGTTTGTGGCGTCCGCAATCTCCAGCAATTGCTCGCGAATACCTGCTACAACCTTGCGCAGATCGGCATCCCATGAGCCCCAATCCCGCAGCATGGCCTCTTTGACGGCCGGTGTCGTCGTCAGCGGGCCGGGGGTGAGGAGATAAGGGGTGGTCTCTTGCCCTTGAGGGCCGCGAAAAGGTCGGGTCATGCGATGATCTCCGGTGCGGACAAGCCGTTTGTAAAAGGCCAACATCTTGTTAGCGCGATGGTGTATCTCATTCCACAAAAACCGTCAATATCTCACAATAAACAACATTTAACGACATTAAGCGGATTCTGCCGATGCTCTCGGTTCCATGATCTCAGGCGATGATGACGGGCCAGCGACGGCTCGCCGCCTCGGCAGCCTCTGAGCCTTCGGGCAGGCAATCGACGATCAGCCCGGCAATCCGCGAGGAAGGCTCGATCCGCACCGGGGTGCGGCGTTCGAATTTGGTTTGGTCGGCCAGCATATAGGCGCGGCGACCGCATTCGAGCATCCGGTGGCGTTGTTCGGCGGCCAGTCGCGTGTAATCGGTGAAATCGCCTTCCTCCGAAATGCCGCCAGCGCCGACAAAGGCTAAATCAACCTGAAAATGTCTTAGCGTTTCGAGCGTATCGACGCCGAAGGCCGCCTCGTCATTGGCGTGGATTTCGCCGCCGAGCATGATCGTTTTGACCCCGCGCGTCCGGCATAATGTCAGGGCGATGGGCAGGCTATTGGTCAAAACGGTGAGGTTTTCGCGCAAGGCCAGCGCTTCGGCCAGAAACAGGGTGGTTGATCCTGAGTCGATCAGGATCACCATGCCATCTTCAACCAGACCCGCGGCCTTGCGGCCAATCGCGCTTTTGCCGGCGGTGTTTTCCGACTCCCGGCGGGAGAGCGACGGTTCGGACGGCAGGCTAACCGTTGCACCGCCATGCACGAGGCTGGCACGGCCCTTATCGGCGAGCAATTTAAGATCGCGGCGGATGGTTTCTTTAGAGACATTAAACCGCTCGGCAAGGCCCGTCACACTCACCGAACCTGCTTCCTCCAAAGCGTGCACAATATGGTTGAGGCGGTTGATGGCCAGCGGACGGTTCATAGCGATGCCGATCTTTATGTGATATTTTGTGACATTATATGTGATTAAATGAACCTTGCCCAGCGTTGATAGCGGTTGGTGCACTTGCCGGATCATCGAAGTACTGCCTAAATCGTTAGCAGCGTCCGTTGTGGGTTGCCACATCCTGTGGTCTTGTCCTGAACTTAGAAGAAGCGTTCCATGTCCTCTGCCGAACACAAGGTCCAGTCCCGTACCATGCTGGGGATCGGCTATGCGATGGCGGGGTTCTCGGTTTTCTCCGTGCAGGACGCGGTGGTCAAATGGCTCGTCACCTCGCTGCCGGTATGGGAAGTGTTGTGCATCCGCAGTTCGCTTATCGTCTTGATCGGCCTCGCTATAACCGGACCGCGGCAGGTCATCGCGCTCGTGCACAGCCCCAATCGCAAGGCTCTTTTGATCCGCTCGGCGCTTATTCTGATGGCTTGGCTCGCTTATTTTACGGCCTCGCGTTCGCTGCATCTGGCCGAGCTGGTTACGATCTATTTCTCAGCTCCAATTTTCGTGGTGATTTTGTCGATTTTCGTGCTGAAGGAAACGGTCGGTCTGGTGCGGTGGGGGGCTACCCTTCTGGGGTTCGCAGGCGTTGTGGTGGCGGCAGGCCCCAAAAGTCTGGTTGATCCCTTGCCGATTGCCCTGACCCTGCTTGCGGCGTTTTGCTGGGCCTGGACGCATATACTGGTGCGCATGATCAGCCAGAAGGAAACCACCATCAATATGATGCTCACCAGCAACGGGGTGGTGATTCTTGTCAGCGTCCTGCCCTTACCCTTTGTCTGGGTAACGCCCGAATGGACCGGCGTGCTGCTGATTGTGGGCCTCGGCCTTGTTGGTGCTTTGGGGCAATATCTGATGTTTGAGGGCTATCGGCTGGCACCCGCCTCTGCTGTTGCGCCATTCGAATATATCACGCTGATCTGGGCTTTCGGCTGGGGCTTTCTGATCTGGGGCGATTGGCCGCCTCAGGCCGTCTTTGAAGGGGCAGCTCTTATTCTGGTGAGCGGTTTTGCGCTGATTTTCGCCGAGAGCTGGAAATCGCGGCAATTGGCACGGGCTTGAGATCCGGCAAGATTGTAGTCTTGCGCTCTTGTGCGGTGCGGCACGCTATGATGGACTTCTGACGACTTGATTCGCAGTCTGTACGGCTTGTTGACCGACGAAGGAGGAGCCCATGCCCCGCCTCTTCACCGGCCTCGAAATTCCGGACACGGTCACGGACCGTTTGCTTTCGGTTCGCGGCGGCCTTTCCGGCGCGCGCTGGATAACGCCGGATCATTACCATATCACCCTGCGCTTTATCGGGGATATTGATGAGCCAACGGCCCGCGATGTCTTCGCCATTCTCGCTCGGGTCTCCCGCCCGCCGATTCCGGTGGTGGTCGATGACATTGTCGTGTTCGGTGGTGACAGGCCCCGCGCCCTGGTCGCCAAAGTGGCGCCGACGCCGGCCTTGATGGACCTGCAGGCCGAGCATGAGCGCCTGATGCGTCGGGTCGGTTTGCCACCCGAGGCGCGCAAATATACGCCCCACATCACGCTGGCGCGATTACGCGATACCTCGCCCTTCGAGCTGGCCAATTTCCTGAGCGGGATAGGTCATCTGCCGTCAATGCGGTTTACGGCTGAAACCTTCGATGTCTTTTCATCTCGGGCCTCTACCGGTGGCGGGCCTTATGTGGTCGAAGCCAGTTATCCACTTTTTGAGAAGCCGGCTGATTCGCGCGCGCTGCGGATGGCCTGAAGGGTAAACAATGGCCAATAAAGATCTTGTTTCGGATACCGAACGCGCCGCGGCCTTGGTCGAGTTGAAGGGCTGGTCGCTTGTCGAGGGGCGTGATGCGATCTTTCGCCGCTTCACCTTCAAAAACTTCAACGCCGCGTTTGGTTTCATGACGCGCGTGGCGCTGGAGGCAGAAAAGCACGACCATCATCCGGAATGGACGAATGTTTATCGCACCGTCGATATTGTGCTGACGAGCCACGATGTGAAGGGCTTGTCGCAGCGCGATGTCGATCTCGCCCGAATCATCCAAGCCATCGCGGCGGAGTCTACCGTCTAAGGTTCAGTTTTCCGAACCGGCGTCGATAACGCCGTTGGTTTCCAGTTGGCGGCGCAGCTTGCTGAAGGCCAGCCGGATGCGCGATTTCACGGTTCCAAGGGGCAAGCCGGTCTTTTCGGCGATTTCGCTGTGCGAAAGGTCATCGAAAAAGGCCATACGAATCAGGCTCAACTGCTCTTCTGGCAGGATCATCAGGGATTCTTTGATACGCCCCTCGCGAAATTGCATGTCAATTTTGCGATCAACCTCGATATCTTCGGCGACAATCTCGGGGGCTTCCATCGGATCGAAGAAGTCGAGCCGATCGCGGCGAAGCGTATCGATTCGGCGATTTCGGGCGATTCGGTACAACCAAGTGGCGATCGAGGACTTGGACGGATCAAAAAGATGGGACTTCGTCCAAAGCGTCGTCATCACGTCTTGTAAAATTTCATCGGCAGATGCGGGGTCTGAACCCAAGCGCACCAAATAGGCCCGCAAACGCGGACCAAAATGGTCGAAAAGCTGTGCAAAAGCCGCCCGGTCACGGCTATTAGCCACGGCGAGGACAAGTTCGCCGAGCTGTTGATGTGTCGACAACCTTGAATTCCTCGCCGAAATTACCCGGAAAAAACCATCTTCTGGTTTAATATTGGCACGAAATCGGGGAAGTTGGAACGGAGTTTTCGTCGTCAAATGACAATTTTGGTTTCCTCCGTTGTCGGATTAAGGTAGGCGCAATCCTGCGCAATGATTCCGTTGGAGCCTGATACGCCCATGACACATCGTTCTTTCGTTCGGATCGCCGTATCGGCGGCACTGTTTTTTTCTGCCTTTCTTGCGCTTGCGCCGGAAGCCAGCGCCCAGGCGAAGAAGCCTGAGCCGGCCAAAGCGGCACCGGTAAAGCCTGCCCCTGCTACAGCAGAAGGGCAGCCAACCCAGCTTGGCACGTTTGGCAGCTGGAACGTCTATGCATCCGACACGGCCAATGGTCGCGTCTGCTACGCGCTGGCTCTGCCAAAAGAACGGCTCCCAGCGAACCTTACCCGCGATCCAGGTTATTTCTTTGTCTCCACACGCCCGAAGGAAAATGTTCGAGATGAGCTGAGCATTGTGCTCGGCTTTCCGGCCAAGGATGGTTCTGATGCCCAGCTGGTTGTTGGCAAATCGACCTTCGTAGCGGCGCCCAAAATGCAGGCGAGCACGTCGGTGGCGTGGTTGAAGAACCCGCAGGACAATGCTGCGGTGATCGAACAGATGAAGAAAAATCCTCTGTTGTCGCTCAAGGTGACCTCCAAGCGCGGCAATGCGTTGACGGAAAATTATGCGCTGGCCGGCTTTGGTCAGGCGCTTGATCAGGTCAAGAAGGCCTGTCCGTGACATCAGGCAGCGTGGCGCCTACGATCGACGGTATCGAGAAGACACCCGACATTCTGGTGCCCGCGCCGCTTGCTGCCGGGATCAAGCCATCGCTTGCTGGCCTTGGCCGCGCCGAGATTGCGGAAAAACTCGCTGGCATCGGCGTAGCGCCGCGCGAATTGCGGATGCGCACGGGGCAGCTCTGGCACTGGATCTATCATCGCGGTGCAACGTCGTTCGACGTGATGCTCAATGTCTCCAAAGAGATGCGCGCGGTTCTCGAGGAGCATTTTACGCTTGAGCGGCCCAAGCTTGTCTCCGAGCAAATATCGGTGGATGGCACGCGCAAATGGTTGATCCGTATGCCGTCGGCTGGCCCCCACGATAAGGGTGCCGAAATCGAGACGGTCTACATCCCCGAATCGGATCGCGGTACGCTGTGCATCTCGTCACAAGTGGGCTGCACGCTGACCTGCACCTTCTGCCATACGGGCACGCAACGTTTGGTGCGGAACCTGACCTCGGCCGAGATTGTGGCACAGGTGCTGATCGCCCGTGATCGGCTGGGCGATTGGCCGGGTGCGGAGCGTCCGACCGACGGTTTGGTGCCGGATGCGGAACGTGCGGTATCCAATGTCGTGCTGATGGGCATGGGGGAGCCGCTCTATAATTTCGATCATGTCCGCGATGCGATGGCGGTGGTGACCGATGGCGAGGGGCTCTCGCTTTCGCGCCGCCGGATCACGCTCTCGACATCCGGCGTCGTGCCCATGATTGCGCGTGCGGGTGACGAGATCGGTTCAATGCTGGCAATCTCGCTGCACGCGGTGCGCGACGAGTTGCGCAATGAGCTTGTGCCGATCAATCGCAAATATCCGATTGCTGAGCTGCTCGAAGCCTGCCGGAATTATCCCGGCGTATCGAATGCGCGGCGGATCACTTTCGAATATGTCATGCTGGATGGCGTCAATGACAGCCTGAAGGATGCGCGCGAACTCGTGCGGCTGCTGAATGGTATTCCGGCCAAAATCAATCTGATCCCGTTTAATCCTTGGCCCGGCACCAAATATAAATGCTCGGATTGGGGACGGATCGAAGAATTCTCGGATGTCGTGTTCCGCGCCGGCTATGCCTCGCCGGTACGCACGCCGCGCGGCCGCGATATTTTTGCGGCCTGTGGGCAGTTGAAGAGCGAGACGGAAAAACTCCGCGCCCGTGCCCGCATGATGCTGGAAGAGGGCATCGGGGCTGAAGGCGTTTATGCGCTGGGGAGTGGTGAGGATTAAGTTTTCCTCATATCGAGCGTATCGTCATTGCGAGCGATAAGCGAAGCAACCCAGTTGATCGTAGAAGAAAAAGTATAACCCAACCGCTGCGCCTGTTAAATTTAATCTAGCTGGTTTGCTTCGCGTTCGTCGCTCAAAAATGTCCACTAGACATTTTTGTTGGCTGCCGCCAACCGTTCCTCACCTCGCAATGACCATGAAGGTAATGCTAACTTCTTCATATCGAAGGGGCTCGCAATGAGGGCCTATCTATTTACTCCAACCCCGCAATCGCCCGTCCGAATTCATCCGCGTTGAACGGCTCCAAATCGTCCACCGCTTCGCCGATGCCGATGAAATGCACCGGTAATCCGAATTTCTCGGCCAGTGCCACCAGAATACCGCCGCGGGCTGTGCCATCAAGCTTGGTCATCACAAGGCCGGTCACGCCTGCCATTTTGCCGAAAATCTCGACCTGCGAGAGGGCGTTCTGCCCGACGGTTGCATCGAGCACCAACAGCGTTGCGTGGGGCGCGGTTTCGTCTTTCTTTTTGATGACGCGAATGACTTTTTCAAGCTCGACCATCAATTCCGTCCGGTTTTGCAACCGACCCGCGGTATCGATCAGCAGCACATCGCTGCCGGCCTCATTGGCTTTGTCGAGCGCATCGAACACGAGGCCCGACGCGTCCGAGCCTTGCGGGCGTGTGATCACGGGTGCGCCGGTGCGCTGACCCCAGACTTGTAATTGCTCAATGGCAGCTGCCCGGAACGTATCGCCGGCCGCCAGCATCACCTTGCGACCCTCGGCTGAGAATTTGGCCGCGAGTTTGCCGATGGTGGTCGTTTTGCCCGAGCCATTGACGCCGACCATCAGAATGACGAACGGCTTTTTGGCGGTATCGATGACCAGCGGCAAAGCAACGGGTATCAGCGCTCTGGTCACCTCCGCCGCGAGAATGGCTTTCACTTCCTCGCCTTCGATTTCCTTGCCGTAGCGGCCTTTACCGACCGCCTCCACGATGCGGGTGGCAACGGGCAATCCCAAATCGGCGCGGATGAGCACATCTTCGAATTCTTCAAGCGTGCCTGCATCGAGTTTGCGCTTGGTAAAAAGATCGGTAATGCCCTGGCCGATCGAGGAGGATGAGCGGGCAAGGCCATGCTTGAGCCTCTGCCACCAGCTTGGTTTTGGCGCTTCTGCTAACGGTTCTGGCGCAGGAGCGGGTGCCCCAGTGCCAAAGAGCCGCGACAGAAGACCGGATTTTTTGGGCGTATCATCACTCATATCTAATCGATAATGCTTTCGCGCGATAAACGGAAGGGTTAGAGAGCTGCAGATGACACCCGAAGAAATCCAAGGCCGAATTTTATATCGTGACGCGCTGATGCTGGTGATCAACAAACCGGCGGGCATCGCTGTGCATCAATCGCATCCGAATGCGGTCAGTCGCGATGCGCATCTGGAGCAATATTTTCCTGCGCTGCAATTCGGCTTGCCCAAGCCGCCCATGCTGGCCCACAGGCTCGATAAGGATACGTCGGGTTGCCTTGTGCTCGGCCGTCACCGCAAAGCGCTGGACGATCTCTCCAAACTGTTCCGCGAAGGCACGATGGAAAAATCCTATTGGGCCGTCGTGCGGGGCGGGCCGGAAGAGGACGAGGGGTTCATCGATATGCCGCTCGGCCGCCTTGACCAGTCCCGCGGCTGGTGGATGAAGCCTGATCCCGACGGCCTTCCGTCTCAAACGGGCTGGAAAGTAATGGGGCGTGCGGATGGCATGGCCTTCGTGCTGCTGATGCCGAAGACGGGCAGAACCCACCAGTTGCGCGTCCATACCCAGTCGATGGGCTGGCCGATTATCGGCGATCCGATCTATGGCGACGGAAAGGTGACGGGCGAACGACTGCATCTTCATGCCCGCTCGATCACGGTGCCGCTTTATAAGAACAAGCCGCCGATCCGCGTCGAGGCTCCACCGCCCGAGCATATGATCGCCCGCATGGTGGCGTGCGGATGGGATGGTTCAAAGTAACCGTGCCGCTTCTATTTTTGTTGGCCAGGGGGCTGCGCCCGCTTTGTTTCTTGATTGTCTTTCGGTTCCCCTTAAAATAGGCGCCGCGAGACCATTTTTGGGGTATCCTTTTGGATCATCGAGAGATTTTCAATAAGATCTACAGCCAAAACCTGTGGGGTCCCGGATCAGGAACGGGATCGCTTGCGGAAAATACGGTGGATTACCGGCGATATCTGCATAATTTTATCCGGACCAATCAGATCAGAAGTGTCGTTGATATCGGATGCGGCGACTGGCAATTTTCCAAGCTGATCGATTGGCGTGACATCGACTATACCGGTGTGGATGTTTCGGATGTCGTGTTGTCGAACACGCAGCAATTTTCCCGTGAAGGCATCCGTTTCCTTCATGCCGACGCACGAACCGATCCGTTACCACCTGCCGACCTTCTGATTATGAAGGACGTTATGCAGCACTGGTCGAACGATGATATTTTAACGTTCTTGCCGAGATTGAATTCTTTTCGGCAAGCCCTGATTACGAATGGATTTCACCCATCGCTGAAGAATTTGCTCAACAGCGATATTACGGCAGGTGCGTTCCGTCCGATTGATCTCCGGATCAGCCCTTTCAATCTCCCGGGGACCTATATCCATTGGCTGCAGTTTGACGAGCCGAAATGGATTTTTTACTGGCAAAGGCCTTAATCGGCGGGACTCAGCCGATCGCGAGTAGGCCCTTGCTCGCCGTTCCTGCGATCCGTACGTTGACGAATTGTCCGGGAATGAACCCATCACCCACGCGCACGGGCGTAAAACAGGGCGTTCGGGCAATGCCTCCCCGTTCAACGAGCACCTCCTGATCGGTCCCCATCAGCCGTTCAAGATGCTGGCGGTTCGACTGATCGCCGACTTCCCGCAACCGTCTGGCCCGCTCCTTGATCACATCGCCCTTCACCTGCGGCATTTTGGCGGCGGGCGTGCCGGGGCGCGGCGAATAGGGGAACACGTGCAGGAAGGCAAGATTGCACTCTTCCACCAGCGCGACCGATTGCCGGAACATCTCTTCCGTCTCGGTTGGAAAACCCGCGATGATGTCGGCACCATAAACCATGTCGGGTCTGGCTTGGCGCATATCGGCACAGAACCGGATCGCATCCGCACGGGAATGTCGCCGCTTCATCCGCTTTAAAATCATATCATCGCCGGACTGGAGAGAAAGATGCAGATGCGGCATCAGGCGTTGCTCCGTTGCGATGGCGTCGATCAGGTCGTCATCGGCTTCAACCGAGTCGATGGAAGAAAGCCTGAGGCGCTTCAGCCCGGGAACATGGCGTAAAATGGCTTTGACCAAGGCGCCCAATTTGGGTGCGCCCGGCAGGTCCGCGCCATAACTTGTGAGATCGACGCCCGTCAGCACGGCTTCCTTGTGTCCGGCATCAACGAGCATTGCGATCTGATCGGTTACGGCACCCATCGGTACGGAGCGTGAATTTCCGCGGCCATAGGGGATGATACAGAAGGTGCAGCGATGGTCGCAGCCATTCTGGATTTCGACAAAGGCGCGGGTATGTCCTTCGAACGCCTCGACAAGGTGAGGGGCCAACTCCCGAACGGCCATGATGTCGGAGACGTTGACGCGCTCAAACCCGTGCGACGGATCAGCCAAAGCGGCCCATGTCTCGGCTTTCGTTTTGGCTTCATTGCCGATCACGCTCGAGACTTCCGGCATCTCGGCGAAGTGTTCGGGTTCGATCTGCGCGGCGCATCCGGTCACGACGATGCGCGCATCGGGTCGCTCCCGTTTGAGCCGCCGAATGGCTTGGCGTGCTTGGCGCACCGCCTCGCCGGTTACCGCACAGGTATTCACGATCACCAGATCATTGTGCCCTGACGCCAGGGCTGCCCGCTTCATGGCTTCCGATTCAACCCCGTTGAGGCGGCAACCGAAGGTGACGAGCTCAACGCCCATCAGGCAGATCCTGAAACAGGCCCGCATCGAGCGTGCCGCGATGTTCAAGGGCGACGGGGCCTGTCATCCGCACATGGTCGTCGGCTTCGCGCCAATCGATCAGCAAATCGCCCCCCGGCAGGCTGACGCGGACTTTACGACCGGTCAGGCCGTTTCGCGCGGCGGCAACGGCTGCCGCACACGCTCCCGAACCGCACGCCAATGTCAGTCCCGCGCCGCGCTCCCAGACTTTCTGGATGATGTGATCGCGGCTCACGATCTGTACCAGCGAAATATTGGCCCGTTCGGGAAAGATCGGGTCATGTTCAAGGATCGGACCATTAATGTCGAGGGCATAGGCTTCGACATCCTCGACCCAAAAAATGGCGTGCGGATTGCCCATGTTCACGCAGGCGGGATGGCTCAGTGTCTTGCCGTTCGACGTCGTAAAGCTGAAATCAATCGCCTTTGTGTCGGTCTGCGGACGCGACAAGGGAATGTCCTGCCAGCCGAAGCGGGGGCGGCCCATATCGATCGTGAAGGAAAGCGGCCCTTCGCGACGGCTTTCGAGCAGGCCCGCTGCTGTTTCAAGGTTCAGCGCATCGCGCTCCCCGCCATCAAGAAGATACCAGCTCACACAGCGCGTACCATTGCCGCAGGCGGAGGATTCACTGCCATCGGTATTGAAAATCCGCATATAGGCGTCGGTGCCGGGCGTGCGGGGGTCAAACAGCACCATGAGCTGATCGAAGGTCGTCGAGGGATGGGCGGCGATTGCGCGCGCTTCTTCGGGCCGCACGGCCAAACCGGTGCCGCGCAGGTCGAGAATCGTGATTTCGTTGCCGGCCCCGTTCATCTTGATGAAGGGATGATGTGTTAGAGCGCTGGTCATGGCTTTTCCTGACGATCGCCGCCGCATACCATGGTTGACGGTCATTGCGCGAGTCGAACCTGTCTCGACCGTATCTTCGCCACGTTCTATCGTGATATTGGCTATCGTAAATTTTGATATGGCGCAGCGAATCAGGGCAGCGTCCGGAGGATGGATGGATGAGGCAGCGGTATTTTAGGGGAATAGGTTTCGGTGTCGTGTCGCTGACCGTGGCCTTGATGGCCATATCGGCTGCCGCCCAGACAACCGTTCCCGCCCCTGCTTCCACGATTGAAGCCGTTCCGCTTGCCGCTCCGGTCCCCGCGTCCGAACCACCGAAAACGGATGTTCCTGCCGTTTCCGAGCAGCCGCAGGTTCCCCAAGGAGCCCTTGACCAGCCCCAGACGGCAGCGCCCACTCCGACACCCGTGTTGTCGAGCCTTGCGCCGCCCGTGTCGGAAGCAACCTTGCCGGATGCGCTTGAACTGCAAGCCAAGCCGGCCCTGATCGTGCATGGCAAGGCACAATGGGAAACGGCCTATAATGATCTCAGGGATGCTTTTGCCCGAGGTCGCGCAGCAGCGACCAAAGCGGGAACGACGGTAACGGGCTATCCGGTTACGGTGTTTGTCGAGACCAACGACATGTCGTTTACCTATGATGCGATTTTACCCGTTGCGTCGGCTCCCGAGGCGACGCCCACCGATTTTCCTGCCGATATCCGCTGGGGCACGACGCCGTCCGGCAAGGCGATCCGCTTTGCTCATCTGGCTTCGTATGACGAGATCGACGGGGCCTATGAGCAGATCACCGCCTATCTCGACGCCAAAGATATCGTCGTGAAGGACGCGTTTATCGAGGAATATCTCGTTTTCGGCGAAACCAGCTCGTCGCCGGCGACGACAATCAATATTTTTGTGCAGCCGAAGAAATAATCCGAGCGGCTCAGACCGAGAGAACTTCTCCCGGCCGCAGCACGGTAAAGCGATTTTCGGCAATCCCGTGGGTTTCGAGCGCGATGCGCAGATCATCGGGCGGCACGGTAACGCCCTCATTGGTCAATTGGAACGTCCCCCAATGGTGCGCGACGGCGCGTTCAGCCCCCGACGCGATGAAGGCCTGCACCGCCTCGTCCGGGTTCATATGCTGTTCGGCCATAAACCAGCGCGGCTCATAAGCGCCGATCGGTAAAATCGCCAGCTTGATGGCGCCATGCTTGGCTTGCACCGCCGGAAAGATTTTGCCGTCATGAAAGCCGGTGTCACCGATATGGTAGATGCGTCCGCCCGGTGTTTCGATCAAAAAGGCAGCCCATAGTGCACGTAACCGATCGCGGACGCCGCGGGCAGACCAGTGATAGGCCTCTTCCAAATGCAGATAGACGCCGTTGCCCAGATCAACACGATCTCCCCAATCATGCGCTTCCGTTCGGATGCCGGTATGGGCCTGTTTGATGATCGTATCATTGCCGAGCGGTGTGATGATGCGCGGGGCATGTTCCGCATGCAGACGGCGCAGGGTGGCAATATCGAGGTGGTCATAATGATTGTGTGAAACGAGCACGACATCGATGGGTGGCAGTCGATCAAACTCGATGCCCGGCGCATTGACGCGCTTCGGGCCTGCAAAACGAACGGGTGAAGCGCGTTCCGACCAAACCGGATCGAGCAAAATGTTCAGCCCCGCCGTTTGAAGCAGAAAACTGGCATGGCCGACAAAGCTCAACCGGATGTCCCGACCGGTTACACGGCGCGGCGGTCGATCCGAAAAGGGGCTCGGATGTTCCTTCGGCCAGCGGGGCGGCTTGCGTTCCAACAACCATTTCATCAGGTCGTTGGATGATTTTTTCCAACGCCGTCCGGGATTGAAAAAGTGTTCGCCATCGAAATGGTCGGAAACCGGTCCCTTGTAATAAGGGTTCCGGCTTTTGCGGGAAGCGGGTGAATCATGGGTCATGGATGGTAAAGATGGGGGGCCTGCCGCCACATGTCAAAGCGGCTTGGGGTCGCGCGGTTCGCACAAAGTCGTTCTTGCGCGTTTGAAGTACGGATCTTAGACAGGGCGAAACTCTGAAAACCTATCGAAAGCGAATGCGACCATGAATATTTCGGCAATTTCCCTCGGCGAGAACGTACCTGACGATGTCAATGTGGTGATCGAGGTGCCGATTGGGGGGGAACCGATTAAGTATGAGATGGATAAGGAGGCCGGAGCCCTTGTCGTTGACCGGTTTCTCTACACCTCCATGCGCTATCCGGGAAATTACGGCTTTATCCCGCACACGCTGTCGGATGATGGCGATCCCTGCGATGTGATCGTCGCCAACACCCGCGCGATCATCCCGGGCGCCATTATGAGCGTTAAGCTGGTTGGCGTTCTGATCATGGAAGATGAAGCAGGGATGGACGAGAAAATCGTCGCCGTCCCCAGTATCAAGCTGACACGGCGGTACGAGAAGGTTGAAAATTACACCGATCTGCCTGAAATCACGCTCCATCAGATCGAGCATTTCTTTGAGCATTACAAAGATCTCGAGCCCGGCAAATGGGTCAAAATTGTCCGCTGGGGCGATGCCGCCGAGGCCAAGAAACTGGTTCTGGATGGCATTGAGCGGGCTAAAAAGGCCAAATAAGCGTGGCTATGTCATAGCATGGCCACGATTGGACCTTCATAACGACCCAACCTTGTGCGTCATAGGTGAATTGGCGATAGTGGTGCGGCATTGAGCCGCTTCACCGTTTCGCTGCATCGATTAATGACCGGATTGGCTTGGCTAGGGGATGTGATGTTTTTGATGCGCCGTTTGTTCAACCTTACCGCTTTGCTTGTGGTTGCTTTTGCTCTCATGGGCAGCCTGTCCCATGTCTCGGCCCAAGAACAATCTGCCATTCGCGCCAAGCTGGATGGCATACGCCTTGAGCTCGACCAGATTGAAACGGCGGTTACAACACGGCTGACCTCTGATTCCGCGCTGCAATCCAACCGGAAGCGCGTCGACCAGATCGCGGTGGATGTCAAAGCGGTGGCCGACGAGCAATCGCCACGTGCAGATGCCGTCCGCTCGCGTTTGAAGGAATTGGGGCCGCGGCCGGACGACAAGGCGCCTCCCGAAAGTCCGGAAATTACGAAAGAGCGGGACGATCGCGAAAAAGCGCTGAAAGATATTGAGGAGACGGTCAAATTTGCTCGTGCCTTGCTCGTTCAGTCGGATCAATTGGGAACCGCGATATCGGATAAACGGCGAGCGCTGTTTGCGGGGCAGCTGTTTACGCCCTCCTCCAGCATTTTATCGCCGATGCTCTGGGCCGATGTCGCTGTCAATCTAGGCCATGATATCCGCGCTTTGTCGTTTGTCGCCGGTGATACCTATAGCCGTGCTGTTGATCGGGCGGGGCTGATCGGGGGTCTGCTGTTTCTGCTGGGTTTGGCCGTGACGGTTGGGGCCACCGCATTTGCACGGCGAAAAGTACTGGCGGCAATCGAGCGGACGACCTTGTTCGGTAATCCGACGCGGTTGCAGAAGGCGTTGCGGGCGGTTGCCTTTGGCGGTATCGGCTTCCTGATTCCGGCAGCCGGCACCTATGCGATCAGTCAGGCGATGGATGCCGCCGATATTCTGCCCCTTCGGGTCGGCAAAGTATTGGAGGTCATTCTTCAGGGCGCCGTCTTTGTCAGTGTTATCCGCGGACTGGCGGAGGGATTGCTCGCGACCACCAAGTCAGAATGGCGTATTTTAATTGTACCCGACCGGACGGCGATGCGGATCGCCCGACTGGCGGGCCGTGTGAGCCTCGTCATTGTGGCGGGCCGGATTTTCGAGACGGTCAACGAGGCGATTGTTGCAGGCCTTGCGCTTTCGGTGGTCTCGAAATCCCTGTTCGCCCTGCTGGTGGCGGGGGTTTTGGCGGCAGGATTGCAGGCGATCAAACCCGAGGACAAGACGTCGGCCGGGGCCTTTTATCTGCCGCCCGAGCAACGCCCCCTCTGGATCGTCATGGCGCGGATCATCGCGTGGATGATCGTGATCGGCATCGTGACGGCGGCTCTGTTCGGGTATCCTGCGCTGGCAGCCTTCCTGAGCAACCAGCTTGCCACATTGACGATTTTGTCGGCACTAACCTTCCTTGCCCTGCAAATTTCCAACGCGGTCTTCGCGCATTTGCTTTCGCCGCAGACAAAGCTGTTCCGGTCGATCCAGTCCGCGTCCGGCCTATCGCGGCAATCGGTTGAACAATTGGCCGTGATCCTCTCCGGTGTGACCCAGATTCTGGTGCTGGGGATCTTTGCCACACTGGTTCTGGCCCCTTGGCGGGTCGATTCAGGCGATATTCTGCTGCCCCTCAAGGCGTTGATTTTCGGCTTTACAATTGGCGAGGTGACGATTTCTTTCGGCGCGGCGCTGTTTGCCGTCGTGTTGTTGGGGTTGGGCATTTTGTTCACGCGCGGCATGCAGCGCTGGCTGACCAACAGCTATCTGCCCCACACCGATCTTGATTCCGGACTTCGGAATTCGATTGTGACGGGGGTTGGCTATCTCGGTTTCATGGTCGCTGCGGCCATTGCGCTCAGTGTATTGGGGTTGAGCCTCGAAAAGGTCACCATTGTCGCGGGCGCATTGTCGGTCGGTATCGGTTTTGGTCTGCAATCGATTGTCAACAATTTCGTTTCCGGTCTCATTCTCTTGTGGGAGCGCGGTATTCGGGTCGGTGACTGGATTGTGGTGGGCGACGAACAAGGTCTCGTCAAACGCATCAATGTGCGCGCCACGGAGATCGAGACGTTTGACCGTTCGGTGTTGATTGTGCCGAATTCAAGTTTGGTGTCGGGCGCGGTTAAAAACAGGGTTCACAATGACCGTACGGGTCGGGTCGTCGTATCGGTACCGGTGGCCCGTGATGCCGATCCGGATCTGGTGATCCGGTTGATTTCGGAGGTTGCCAGTACCAATCACGAGCTGTTGCCGGATAACCCGCCGGCGGTCCTGTTCCGCAAACTGGGCGAGACGTCGAAGGAGTTCGAACTGATCTGCTTCGTCGCCGATGTCGATCAGACCGGTAAGGTCGGCAGCGATTTATTGCTCGCCATCGACCACGCTTTGCGGGCCAACGGATTGGGCGATATCGTGCATAAAACGGTCTATGTGTCGGAAAACGAAGCCGTTAAAGGCTGAAATCAGCCTTTTTTCCCTTTTGACTCCAGCTCTGCCTTCAGCGCGAGCAGCTTTGCAAACGGTGAATCAGGATCTGGCGCCTTGTTGTCTTGCCGCTCCTTCGGGGGATCTTGCCAGCCACGGCTTTCGGGCTGGCGGCGATCACCAAAGCGGCGATCATCCGATTTGCGGTCGTTGCGCTTGTGGTCGGGCCGTGGTGGACGCGGACCGCGCCGTTCCTCGCTGCCTTCGGGACGAGGCGAGCCATTATCCCGCCCGGCACCCGTGGACGCTTGGCCATCCTGTCGCGAACGATCATGGCCGGGGCGGCCATGCCTTGGACGATCCTGACGCGGAGCCTGTTCTTGCCCGTCGACCGAAGCTGGGGCTGCCTCGCCCGAGGCCTGTTTGGCAGGGGCGGGCTTGGAATGGCGATGATGGCGTGGCGCGTTATGACGCTGGCGTTGCTGGCGCCAAATTTCGGTCATGACCGGTTCTGCCTCAGCGTCGGTCGGTGTCGCGTCAGCGTTGGCGGCTTCAAGGACAGGCTCAGCCTCGAGCGGTGCGGCCTCCTCGGCGGCGGGAGCCTCGACAGGGGCTTCCACGGGTTCGGACGCCACCTCTGCGGCAGCTTCAACGGCTGCGGCAGGCTCCATCGACGCAGGCTTTGCCAGTTCCTTGGTGATGGCCGCGCCCGCACGGCGCTCCATCGTATAGCCGAGCGATTTCAGAATGGACGCAAAATCCTCGCCCGCACACCCGCAGAGCGAGGTCATGGCAGTGGTAACAACAAACCCATCGCCATCAGCAGTGCCCGCTGGCGGCTCGCCCACGGTCAGGCTCGGACGGTATTGGATCGCCGGGCGGATCAGGTCGGCCAGCCGCTCCAAAATATCCACCCGCACGGCGCGATTGCCGCAGACGCGGAAACCGGCTGCACGATAGAGCGCCTTGGGGGTTTCCGGATTGACCGGAATCGACGTCCGACCCGACGATGCCAGGTGCAGGATATCGTCGAGGCCTACGACTTCAGCGCCGCCTTCTTTCAAGGCCCAGAGCTGGCACGCCAAGCCGCGCGGAGCGGGCTTCAGAAGGGCAGGAACGGTCAAATGATATGCGCCGAACCGGACGCCGAGCGCCCGCAAGGCCGAGCGCTGGTCCTGGTCGAGCGTTTTCATGTCGTCGGCGACCTTGGTGCGGTCGAGGACGCCAAGGTCTTCGGCGAGCTGGAACGCAATGCCGCGCGCAATGCCGGTGAGCGCCTCGGACGTTTCCAATTTTAACAGCGGACCCAACAGTTTTTCGACATGGGCTTTGAGCCAGAGATCGATGCGGGTTTGAACCAAGTCGCGCGACGGGGCATCCAGATGTTCGTCAGCGAGAAGTCGAAGGCGTGGCTCAAGCGTCTTTTCGCCCGCCGAGAGTTTGGCGATGGGTTCACCGAGAAACCGCAGCGACCCGTCATTGCTCAGCGCGAAGGCTTCATCCACTGCATTGGAGACGCGGATTGCCCGATTGGCAAATTCGCCCGCAAGCGCCTTGAGCGCTGCAGCGCGCAGAGCCCGCCCTTCCGCCGACCCCGTGTCCGATTCCGGCACGAATTGAAAGCCGATGAGACGGCCGACGGGATGAGCCTCGACAAGGACGTTGCCTGTCGCCGTAATTTCCGCTTCGAGCATTGCATTCTCTCTCAGACGCCGCATCAGCATGCTGGTGCGGCGATCCACAAATCGTTGCGCCAGACGCTCATGAAGCGCGTCTGACAATGTATCTTCTACCTGTCGCGTGACCTCCTGCCAATGCAAAGGATCACGCAGCCAGTCATTTCGATTAGCAACAAATGTCCATGTCCGCACCTGCGCAATTCGAGCGGACAATGTATCGATGTCGCCATCGGTACGGTCGATTTCCGCGATTTGGCGCTGGAACCACTCATCGGGGACATGGCCGCGCCGCATCAGATAGGAAAACAGCGTATGGACCAGATCGGCATGCGCTTGGGGTGAAACCTTCCGATAATCAGGGACTTGGCAGACTTCCCAGAGCCGTTCGACATCCGCTCTACCCCCGACCAGGCTCTTGATTTCGCTGTCCCGGGCCGCAGCTTCGAGCGAGCGAAGGTCATCGGCCAAGGGCGCGCGGGTTAATCCGGGCTCGGTCGGGGTCTTGTCGAGCGAGCGCATGAGCGAAGGGATGCTCGAAAAATCAAGCACAGTGTTGCGCCATTGCAACATAGGGGTCTGCTCGAAACGATGGGCTTCCAGCGCTTCGACGAGTTCCGGCTCGAAAGCGGCGCAACGGCCGGTCGTACCGAACGTGCCATCGCGGAGATGGCGTCCCGCGCGGCCTGCGATCTGGCCAAACTCGGCAGGCACGAGCCGACGAAACTTGGTGCCGTCAAATTTACGGTCACCCGCAAATGCGACATGATCGACGTCGAGATTAAGGCCCATGCCGACGGCATCGGTGGCGATCAAAAAATCGACGTCGCCGGATTGAAACAGCGCCACTTGCGCATTTCGCGTGCGGGGCGAAAGAGCGCCGAGCACCACGGCCGCGCCGCCGCTTTGCCGCCGGATCAATTCGGCAATGGCGTATACTTCTTCCGCCGAGAAGGCGACAATCGCGCTCCGGCGCGGCAGGCGGCTGATTTTTTTCTCACCCGCAAACACAAGCTGAGAAAGGCGTGGCCGCGATGTGATGGTGACGCCCGGGATCAGCTCTTCAATGCGGGTGCGCATCGTATCGGCGCCAATCAACAGCGTTTCCGCATAGCCGCGCAAATTCAGAATACGGTCGGTAAACACATGGCCCCGATCGAAATCGGAAGCCAGTTGCACCTCGTCAATGGCAACAAAGGAAACATCAATGTCCCGCGGCATTGCCTCCACCGTACAGATCCAATAGCGCGCTCCGGGCGGCTTGATCTTTTCTTCGCCGGTGATGAGCGCCACGGCGGGTGCACCGACGCGGTCCACCACCCGGCCGTAAACTTCGCGCGCCAGAAGCCGCAAGGGTAACCCGATCATGCCCGACGGATGGCCAAGCATCCGCTCAATGGCGAGATGGGTCTTGCCGGTATTGGTGGGACCCAACACGGCCGTTACGCCACGCGCGCGCTGGTTGGGCAGGAGGGACAGGGGTGCCATGATAAAGTGTATTCAACGTCCCGCCGGATGAAGGTTGACGGACCCTGCCTGACTGCGTCGGCAAGAGTCAAACATCTTGGGCCGATTGTGCCGCCAAAGCGGCCGAAATGACGAATGGAGATGTCTTGAAACGGGACAGTTGCCAGAGGCAGCGTTAATGTTCCGAACGGGAGCGGAACGAAGCGGGGCCGAATCGGAAATCAGGCGATTCGTTTGGTTGGATTGCGTGTCCGAATGCTCTTGATCTCAAAATGGGACAGAATTCGGCTGTCGTGTTAACGCTTGGAACACGGCTGGAACGAAGCGGGACCGAATCGGCATGATGTTGATTCGTTTTCGGGTTAGCCTGTGGATAACTCTGTTCGCGGTCGGCTGATTGGCCGAGCTGGCACCAGCGGCGGCGTTAACATTTTGTCAGGCAGCACCGCTGGGCCTTTCTTAAAAAAGGGTGAAGGTCGATCGTGGCTCCTTCGAGGGTGGTCTTCATCTTTGGTGCGAAGCGCGAACGAAACCGGCCCGAATCGGCAAAATTCCGATTCGTTTGGGTGCCGTCACCGGCTTGGTGCGCGGTAGGAGCCTGGTTGCCGCGTGCCGTGGAGTACTCTGCTTGCGCCGCTCTTAAGAGATTTGTCCCGCATTGGGACAGATTGGTGCCTAATTCGTTGTGGCCGCCGTTGTGATCGCTCCGGGCAGGCCTTCAACGGTGACGGCTTTGAGCCGAAGATTGCCAAGCAGCGTCGCCACCGAGATTTCGAGCGGCAGGAGATAGGACTTTCCGGGTACAGGCACGAGCGTGACCATGATATCGCGGTTGTTCTCCATGAAGGTCACATTCGTCTTTTTAGCCCGGTGCCCCGATATGGCTGTGTAGCGGACGAGGCATCGGATGGCCGCGCTTTTGAAATTCTCCGTTTCGTAGAGGAGATCAGTGTCCGGCAGGAGCGTAATATCAAAGCGACCGGCGCCGTCGAAAATGGGAAGAACATGGTCACAATTTTCCGCCGCATGCGGGGTTGCTGATCCTGACGGGATCAAAAAACCACTCAAGGGGTCAATAATTCCCTTTTTGTGTTCCGGCAGAACGGGAACGCGGTCGGCCCGTTCCGGCAGGGGAGGGTCCAGTTCGGTGTGGACGACAGTGCCGCCGGACATCGTCATGTCTACGCGTTGGGGATCGTCCGGATGGTCGATCAAAAGCCGATAGTGCTGCGCGACCAAGTGACCTGACGCATCGGTGCCGTCGGCATCGGCCGAAAGACCGGGCGCGAAAAACATCCGGACAAGGCCGTCAAAATCGGCAGCGAGATGGAGATGATAGCTGTTGCCGTGAAAATTTTGCGAAAACCGCGCCGTTCCGATCGGGATATGGGCCATTGAAACCGTGTACGTAATCACGATATTTTTTGTAGACTCGCCGGCCTGCGCGGCGGGCGGGCCCGCGAAAACGCCCAAAAAGGCGGTTGCGGCGGCAATCATTGCAATGAACACGGGTTTCACAAGGGTGGGCAAAGACATGATGGCGGTTTCTGATCTATGGAATGGGCAGGAAAAAGCGACCATCTCGACGGAGGAGGGCTCAATCTAATGCTTTTGTTCGTCCTTGTCTTCGCTTCTGCGGTCTAAAATGCCAGCTTTCCCGATGTTTCGCTTGACGCTTCCCAAACTTCTACCCTATAGACCGCAATCTGTTTTTTCGGTCGTTTGACGAAAAGGGTGGCTTTGGCCGTCTGGTCCTGTTTCAGGGGCAATGTGAAACGACTTCAGTCGATAAGGGATTAAGACCATGGCACGCCGTTGCGAATTGTCGGGCAAGGCCGTTCAGAGCGGACAGCTCGTGAGCCATTCAAACCATAAGACCAAGCGCAAGTTCCGCCCGAACCTGTGCCAGGTTACGCTTCAGTCGGACGCGCTCGGTCGCGCCGTCAGCCTTCGCGTGACAGCCCATGCGCTTCGCTCGGTCGAGCATCGCGGTGGCCTCGACGCGTTCCTGATCAAGGCAGCGTCGGAAGATCTCTCGCTCAATGCACGTCATTTGAAGCGCGACATCGAGAAGAAGCTCGCAGCTCACTGATATTTGCTTGCCTATCGGCGTCGGCCCTTTGCCGTCTGCCATTCGTTCCAAACGATGATGCGTCGGTGCTCTGCCGTCAGCTGAAGGAAGCCTATCATGATCGCGCTGCCGTTTCGCCGGCTTATCGTGCCGGTTTTGGCCATGACCCTTGTTGTCGTGGCCTCCAACATCCTCGTCCAATATCCGTTTGAGCCGTTTGGTCTGGGTGATTATCTCACTTGGGGCGCGTTCTCTTATCCGGTCGCTTTTCTGGTGACGGATCTGACCAATCGCCGCTACGGGTCTGCAACCGCCCGCCAATTGGTCATTGTGGGCTTCATCATCGCCGTTGTGCTGTCGATCTGGCTGGCGACGCCGCGGATCGCACTGGCCTCCGGAACGGCCTTCCTCGTCGGTCAGCTTCTCGACATTACGGTGTTCAACCGCCTGCGACGTCAAAGCTGGTGGCACGCGCCGCTGGCGGGTAGCGTGGTCGGGTCAGCGCTCGATACGGCGCTTTTCTTCTCGCTGGCCTTTGCGAATGTCTTTCCAGCCTCGCTTGACAACGTTTTGCAAACCAATCCGGATGATCTTGCCTATATGGCCGAGGCGGTTGGCCTTGTGGGACACGAATTCTTACGTTGGCAAAGTCTGGCGATCTTTGATTTCTCGGTGAAGATGTTGGTCGCTCTGCTGGCGCTGATCCCTTACGGGGCGCTGATGAGCGCGATTTTGCCGATGGAACGGACCGACAAAGCTGCCGTTTAAGCTCTCATGATATTGATCTCGTCATAGCCGTTCGAGAAATCATTCCTCGAACGGCTTGACAATACGTGTCAAAAATGACACGTATTGCAGGATGAAAACAACCGCCAAAAAAGCTAACGGCACGTTTTTATGAGACTGATACAGGGCATAAGCCTGTTCGTGCGTGGCTGTTGGAATTGGTGCCCGAAAACCGTCGGATTGTTGGCTATGATATTGAGACGGTTGAATTGGGTTGGCCTCTTGGAATGCCGACCTGTCGACAGCTTGGACATGGGCTGTGGGAAGTTCGTAGCCATTTTCCGAATGGCGTAATCGGGCGCGTTATCTTCTGTATGATACGGAATGAAATGGTGCTGTTGCACGGGTTCACCAAGAAAACGCAGAAAACGGCGAAAAGCGATATTGAGTTAGCAAGTAAGCGTCGAAAGGAGATCGATCTATGACGGAAAGCATCAAAGGTCGGATCAGCGACGAGTCTTTTGACGATTTTCTTGCCAGCCAAGGCATGCTGGAGGATGCGGAAGAAACAGCTCTCAAGCGTGTGCTTGCTTGGCAAATTGCTGAAGCGATGAAAGAAAAAGGCATTACCAAGACGATGATGGCCACGCGGATGAAGACCGATCGGCGTCAGTTAGACCGTCTTCTGGACCCTGAAAATGGCTCGCTGACACTGAGCACATTACGCCGTGCGGCTAACGCCGTAGGCCGGAAATTACGGATTGAATTGGTATAACCCTGTTTCAAGCGGCCTTTTTGCCGCGCCCGCGCGTTGGTGCGTTTTCTTCAAACAGTTCGGCGAGCTTTTCGGTCATGGCGCCGCCCAATTCCTCGGCGTCTACAATCGTCACTGCGCGCTTGTAATAGCGCGTGACGTCATGCCCGATGCCGATGGCGATCAGCTCGACGGGTGAGCGTGATTCAATCTCTTCGATGATGAAGCGGAGATGTTTTTCGAGGTAATTGCCAGGATTAACCGATAGCGTTGAATCATCCACCGGCGCACCGTCCGAAATCATCATCAAAATCTTGCGCTGCTCGGGGCGGGCCAGCAGGCGCTTATGCGCCCAGTCGAGCGCCTCGCCGTCGATGTTTTCTTTCAACAAGCCCTCGCGCATCATCAGGCCCAAATTCTTGCGGGCCCGACGCCAAGGCGAGTCGGCCGATTTATAGATAATGTGGCGCAGATCGTTCAAACGGCCGGGCATTGGCGGCTTGCCCGATTGCAGCCATAGCTCGCGGGACTGGCCACCTTTCCACGCCCGTGTGGTGAAGCCTAAAATTTCGGTCTTGACGCCGCAACGCTCCAGCGTGCGCGCCAAAATATCGGCGCAGGTGGCCGCCACCGAAATCGGCCTGCCGCGCATCGAGCCGGAATTATCGATCACGAGGGTGACTACCGTGTCGCGGAAATTCGTATCCTTCTCGCGTTTGAAGGAGAGCGGCTGCTGAGCGTCGATCACGATGCGGGGAAGGCGTGCAGGGTCGAGCGTGCCTTCTTCGAGATCAAACTCCCACGCGCGGTTCTGCTGCGCCATCAAGCGGCGTTGCAGGCGGTTTGCGAGGCGCGCGACCACGCCTTGCAGATGGCTGATCTGCTTGTCGAGATAAGCGCGCAGGCGCGTCAGCTCTTCGGCATCACAAAGGTCTTCGGCCGAAATCGTCTCGTCGAATTTCGTGGTGAACGGCTTGTAATCGGTAATACGGCTTTCGCGTCCGGACGACTGCGGCGGACGGCTTGATTCCGATGCATCGTCTGAATCCATGCCCTCTTGCTCTTCCGGCATTTCGCCGGTCGGGCCGTCTTCCGATTCAGCCGTGCCGTCTTCGATGTCCTCGGATGAATCCTCGGCGCTTGAAGCTTCGGCTTTTTCCGTTGAGGCCTGCTCTTCGGATTCGCCCTGATTTTGCTCTTCGCTCTCGCTTTGCTGCTCGTCCTGGTTTTCGCTCTCGTCGGCTTCCGGCTCGCCTTCGGCCTGCTCGGCCATTTCGAGCTTGACGAGGAGATCGCGAACCACGCGGGAAAAAGCCTTCTGATCTTCAATGCGCCCGGTGAGCGTATCCAGCGTATCGCCAGCCTTTTCCTCAATGTGCGGGCGCCACAGATCAACCACCGCACGGGCCGAAGCAGGGGGTGCCATGCCGGTCAGGCGTTCGCGCACGATCATGGCGATGGCGTCCTCAATGGGCGCGTCGGCGATGTCACGGACATCTTGGAAATTGCCGCGATGGAATTTATCTTCCAGCATCGCCGAGATATTGGAGGCGACGCCCTCCATGCGGCGAGAACCGATGGATTCAACACGCGATTGTTCAACCGCATCATAGACTGCACGCGCGGTCTGGCCCTCGGGCAGCATGCGGCGATGCACATTCGCATCATGGCAGGAAAGCCTGAGCGCCATGGAATCGGCGTGGCCGCGGACAATGGCGGCGTCAGCGGCCGTCATCTTGCGCGGAGGCTCCGGCAGACGGGCTTTGTCGCCTAACAATGCCGGACGATCATTGGCAAACGAGATGTCGAGTTCCGCTTTACCCGCAATGGCCCGCATAGCCCCGCCCACCGCGCGCTTGAACGGTTCAGTCGGGGCTTCTTTTGCTTGAGCCGGTTTGCGGTTGGAGGTGGTCATGCCGCTCTTTCCGGATTTGGACGGAATGTTCCGGTTTGATCAATCGCGCGGTACATCGCATCGGGGGCTAGATCGAGGCCATTTGGCCAGGTCACAGCGCCGCTTTCGACGCGTGCCGCCGCAAAAATCGATCCATCGCGAAGGTCGGCAAAAACGCCTGCCGAAGGAGACAAGACGAGGGCGGAGAGGTCAACCATACCTTCAACGCCATCCAAAAATCGAACGGCCAGAACAAAATCTTCGCGCACTTCGACCGCCGCAACCCGCCATGGTGCGCGCGACACGGGAAACTCGCCTAGCGCAAAGGTTCGATTTTCTTCGGGTGCTGATTGGTCGCGCATAAATTCCAATCCTCTAACAATTCGTTCCGGTGCTCTTGGGCCCATTCAAGAACAAGAGCCAAGGCCCGTTTAGGCATTTTGCCTTCCAAGACTTCCAGAGTCCTGATCGAAATCAGAACTTCGTCGTCGCCATACAGGGCATGGAAATGCGGCGGTGCGTGATCTTGCCAGAACATCTGAATGGCGATGCCGTAAAAATAGGCAATGGTCGGCACGTTTTCAATTTCCTTACCCTATGGCGTTTAGCTCAATGCCACATTCAGCGCACTTTCCGGCAATTCCTCGCCGAACGAACGCTGATAGAACTCGGCAACCAGAGGCCGTTCCAGCTCGTCGCATTTGTTCAGGAAGGTCAGGCGGAAGGCCATGCCGATATCGTTGAAAATATCCGCATTCTCGGCCCAGGTGATGACCGTGCGCGGGCTCATGACCGTCGATAGATCGCCATTGATAAAGGCCGAGCGGGTGAGATCGGCGAGGCGCACCATGCGGTTTACGATGTCGCGGCCTTCTTTGCCCGTATAGTGCTTGGATTTGGCCAGCACGATGTCGACTTCCTTGTCGTGCGGCAGATAATTCAGCGTGGTGACAATCGACCAACGGTCCATCTGACCCTGATTGATCTGCTGCGTGCCGTGGTAAAGGCCGGATGTGTCGCCTAAACCGACCGTATTGGCCGTTGCAAACAGGCGGAAGGCAGGATGGGGACGGATAACCCGCTTCTGGTCGAGCAAAGTGAGCTTGCCGGAAAGTTCCAGCACGCGCTGGATCACGAACATCACGTCCGGGCGACCGGCATCATACTCGTCGAACACAAGGGCGATGTTGTTTTGCAGCGCCCAAGGGAGGATGCCGTCTTGGAATTCGGTAATCTGCTTGCCGTCTTTCAACACGATCGCGTCTTTGCCGACGAGATCGATGCGCGAGACATGGCTGTCGAGATTGATGCGGATACACGGCCATTTCAACCGGGCGGCAATTTGCTCGATATGGGTCGATTTACCCGTGCCGTGATAACCGCTGACCATGACGCGGCGATTTCTCGCAAATCCAGCGAGAATGGCGAGCGTGGTCTGGCGATCAAACAGATAATCGGGATCAAGGTCCGGGACATGGGCATCCGCTACCGAGTAGGCGGGAACCATCATATCGCTGTCGATGCCGAACATGTCGCGCGCCGATACGGTGATATCGGGCATGGCGGGAACCGTATGGGTGGCAGTCACTTAACGTACCTCATATCAAATCGCAGCGGTTTGATACCGCTGCCGGATGACCATAACCCATCATCCGAGGGTGCAGGGATAATCCAACAAAGGAAGACGAAGCCACTCTATCAGGCCAAGCCCGCCGCTTTCAACGTATTATACGCATTAATGATTTCGCGTAACCGATCTTCCAGCGACCGATCGCCGCCATTGGCGTCCGGATGGAACTGTTTGACCAGCTCCTTGTAACGCACACGAATGGTGACCGAGTCGGCCGTTGTCTCGAGCGATAATGTCTCGAAGGCCTTGAGCGCGATAGGGCCAAATTTGGGTTTGGCCGGTTCCGCTTTGGGGCCAGGCCGCTTTTGGCCGCTAGCCGCGAACAGATCAAACGGATCGATATAGGCCTCATCGGTCGGCGGCGCTTTGGTCCGCGGGCTGCGCTTGCCGCTGGCCGCGTTCTCGCCGAGCTTCCAGGTGGGGCGATGACCGATCATCGCATCCTTTTGATAGGATGAGATTGCGTTGTCCGTCATACCGGCGAAATAATTATACGACTGGTTATATTCCCGCACGTGATCCATGCAGAAATTCCAGAATTTGCCTTCGGCGTCGCGGCCGCGCGGAGCGCGATGCGGCGCAGGTGCTTCGCAACCGGGCCGGTCACAGCGAGGCGGCTCTGCCGCTTCGGCCATGCGACGCTTGCGCGGACCGATCCGAATCTTGTCGAATAGTTTAGACGTAGGGTTCATGGATGCTGTCATAGTCGCCGCGGGGTGGTCGGGGCAAGCCTTGCCTTCGTTGTGAGGCGAGATTAAGTCGAAACAAGGCAATCGGAGATGGTCAAATGACGATGCGCGAGAGAATAGAGGCCAAGCTTACAGCGGCCTTTTCACCGTCTTTTCTGGCGGTTACGGATGATTCGCATCATCACGCCGGTCATGGCGGATCGCGCGAAGGGGGCGAGACTCATTTTTCCGTGAACATTGCGAGCCCTGCCTTTGCTGGAAAAAGCCGGGTCGATATGCATCGTGCGATTAATGCGGTTTTGGCAGACGAGTTCGCCGAGCGCGTGCACGCTTTGGCGATCAGTGCGCGGGCGGGTTAGCCGAAGACGAGCAGGGCTGCGACACCGATCAGGGTCAGTGCCATGCCGGCCCATTCGCGGCCGGCCGTTTGTTCTTTAAGCACCCGCCGGGTGATGATTTGCGCGAAAATCATTTCCACCAGTCCCAAGGTGCGCACATTCGCGGCGGCGGTAAGTGAAAAGCCGATAAACCAGGCTTGCGAGGCGAAGGCCCCCATAAATCCTGCCAACAGGGAAGCCCGCCATATCTTTAAACTGCCAAGCAACGCCTGCCGGTCAAAAATCGCCATATAGGACAGCAGCATCACGGTCTGGATGGAAAGTGCGGTGACCAGCATTGTGCTGGCCCTCAAGGCAAAGGGGACATCCTCAAGCGCCAAAATGCCGCCGCGATAGGCAACCGCCGACATGGCAAAAAAGGCACCCGATGCAATGCCATAGGCTGCGGGACGCAAGCCATCCGCGTTCCATGAATTGCCGGGTTTAATGGCCATCAAAATCACACCAAGGGTGGCAACGACAATGGCGATCGCTGCCATTGCACTCATTGTATCGCCCAGAACAACGACACCAAAAATGGCAACTTGAACGGGTTCGGTCTTGGTATAGGCCGTCGTCACCGCAAAGGAGCGTTCCCGCATGGCGAGCAACATCAGAGCCGTTGCCAAAATTTGGGTGACGGCCCCTGCCACCGCAAAGCCAAGCATGGTGCTGTTCAGGCTCGGGACAGCATGCTGGGTGAGGGTTGCAACGATTGCCAGAAAAAGCAGCGAGAAAGGAAGCCCATATAGAAAGCGAACCTGCGTGGCACCGACCGTGCCGATCACTTGGGTCAGGTTCCGCTGCATCGCGTTGCGGGTGGTTTGTCCCGCTGCGCCGATAATGGCGGCTAAAACCCAATAGAGCGTCATGGATTGCATCCTTTCTTTGTCCCTTAGCCCGCTTTGTGTCTTTCGTCACGCCATCCTGCAGGATAGAAGAAAGATAAAGCGGGTGTGTTGAAGACAAAGGTAGGTCGGGATGGAGCGGGATTCACGCAGCGGAGCAGGGCTTGCGCTCGCTTTATCGGGGGCCTTTTTCTACGGGTTCAACATCACTTTCGCCAAAATTGCCTCAGGGCTCGGTGTCGGCGGGCCTATGATCGTGGCCGAGCGCGTTCTTGTGATGATCGCGATCGGGCTGGTATTCGGGATCGCCACGCGGGCCTCATTTGCCGTTCCGAAATCTGAACGTCTGCCGCTTTTTGGCTTAGGCCTTGGCAGTACGGGCGTGTCGATCTGCTATTTATCCTCGGTAGCCTTTATCCCCATTACGATCGCGGCGGTCATTTTTTATACCTTCCCGATCCTGATTGTTCTCTTGAGCCCGCTCGTGGACAAGAAGCCTTTGACACTCACCATGATGGGCATCGTCGTTGTCGCTTTTATCGGCGTTGTTCTCGTCCTAGGCTCGACCGATGCGGGGCTTGATCCGCGTGGTCTTTTGTTGGCAGCGGGGGCGAGTGTTTCGGCGGCCTTGCAATTTTTCTCGGGCACGCGATGCCGTCAAACGGGGACGGCGGCCAAGCTCGTTATCACGCAGCTGATTGTTTTGCCGAGCGCGCTGGTAACGCTCTATTTCACCGGAGCGGTCATGACACTCGATACGCAGATGGTGGCACTGGTCCCGATCTGGCTGACGATTGGCGGGTTTGTGTTTGGGTTTGGTTTTCAGGTTTTGGCGCTGGCCCGCATTTCGGCATCGGTGGCGGGTTTGGCCTTCTGCCTTGAGCCGGTAGTGGCCGCCATTACCTCGGCTCTGGTGCTTGGCGAGCGTTTGGCACCGATCCAATATGCGGGCGGAGCGATTGTGATTTTTGCGATCATCGCCAATGTGTTTGTCGAACGGAGACAGACGGTATGACGGCCTCAGGCGTCATACCTCCCGTTCCGGTCACCATCATCACCGGATTTCTGGGTGCAGGCAAAACGACGCTGCTCAACCAGCTTTTGAAAGATCCGGCGCTTGCCGATTCCATCGTTATCGTGAACGAGTTCGGGGAAATCGGGCTCGATCATCTTTTCATCCAGACACGCGACGATGGCATGATTATGATGGCGTCGGGCTGTCTGTGCTGCACCATTCGGGGCGATCTTGTGGATACGCTCGATGATCTAATGAAGAAGCGCGATACCGGCAAAATATCTGAATTCAAGCGCATCGTGATCGAGACGACGGGGTTGGCGGATCCTGCTCCCATTTTGCAATCGCTTTTAGCGCATCCCTACCTTGCCGCTCGCTATGCGCTGGATGGCGTGGTGACTTTGGTTGATGCGGTCAATGGATCGGCAACGCTTGATCACCATATGGAAGCGGTCAAACAGGCCGCAATTGCAGACCGGATCGTGCTGACAAAAGCCGATCTGGCGGCGGATACGGCGGCGCTTCGGGCACGCTTACAGGCGCTTAATCCTGCGGCACCTATTCTCGATGCGATAAAGGGCGAGGCATCGGCGAAAGCTTTGATCGGCACGGGTTCTTTTGATCTTGCCACCAAGACACCGGATGTGGCGGGCTGGTTGCATGCGGAAGCCTATCACGATCATCACCACCACGGGCATGGGCATGACCATCATCACCATCACCATCATCATCACCATGACGGCCCAGAAGGCCAGCACGCGCATGATGTGAACCGGCATGATGCGCATATCCGCGCTTTTTGCCTGACGACCGATGACGCTATTCCAGCCTCTGCCTTCGAGATGTTTTTATCGCTCTTGCGCTCGGCCCATGGCGAGAAATTGCTGCGGATGAAAGGCATCATCAAACTGGCCGAGACGCCAGATAAGCCGATTATTCTGCACGGCGTGCAGCACGTGTTTCATCCCCCTGTTGCGCTGGCCGCCTGGCCTGATGCCGACCACCGTACGCGGATGGTTTTCATCACCAAAGACCTTGATGAGCGCTTTGTGGAGGGGCTCTGGAACGCCTTTCTCGGCCGTCCGGGGATTGACACGCCCGACCGCTCGGCCATGCTTGATAATCCGCTCTCGCTGAGACAAGACTGATACATAAAAAATAAGGGGAAGCGCATGGGTTTGCTCGAACGCGTCACCAGCGAACTCGCCTATCTGCGGGGAGCACTGCGCACGCTTAATCGCGTCAAGCCGATTAAAGCCACGCCCAACCGCACCATGTGCGAGCGGATGGAAGAGGTGGCCAACCGCCATCCCGACCGTGTGGCGCTGATCTCGGAGCACGAGACCTTTACCTATGGCGAGTATAATGGGCGGGCCAATCGTTATGCGCGGTTTGCGGGTGCCGAAGGCATTGGCCGGAACGAGACCGTTGCGCTTTTAATGCCCAATCGGCCGGAATATCTCGCCATCTGGATGGGTGTGGCGCGCTCAGGCGGGGCAACCGCGTTGCTGAACACAAGCCAGACCGGCCAAGCGCTGGCCCATTCGATTGCGATTGTTAAGCCGAAAATCGCGATTATCGCCGCCGAATTGGTGGAAGCCTATCAAAGCGCTGTGCCGTTTCTGGAAACCCCACCCAAGCTATTTATCCACGGTGCTTCCGATGTGTCGGCCCCTCGTGCCGATGAACTGGTTATGCAGTATTCCGACGATGCGCTGGCAGCTGAGGAGCGCGTGACCCTCACCCTCGATGACAAATGCCTTTATATTTACACCTCCGGAACGACGGGGCTGCCTAAGGCGGCCAATATCAACCATTACCGTGTCAGCGCGATGGCGCTGGGTTTTTCGGCGGTGATGGAGGTGAAAGAGGGCGACCGGCTGTATGATTGCCTGCCGATGTATCATTCCAATGGCGGCATTCTCTCGACGCTGGGCGTGCTTGTGCAGGGCGGCAGCGTGGTGATCCGAGAAAAATTCTCGGCGCGTGAATTCTGGCCCGATATTATCAAGCACGGCTGCACGCTGTTTTTCTATATTGGCGAGCTTTGCCGTTATCTGCTGAGTGCGCCGCCAAGCCGGCTTGATCAGGCGCATAGGGTCCGTCTGATCTGCGGCAATGGCTTGCGACCTGATATCTGGCGGGCCTTCTCGGCGCGTTTTGGCATCCGTCATATTCGCGAATTTTATGGAGCAACCGAAGGCAATATAGCGCTGTTCAATTTCGATTCCCGCCCCGGTGCGATTGGCCGCATTCCGAAATGGGCCGAGAAGCGTTTTGTCGTCAATGTGGTGCGTTTCGATGTCGAAAACGAACGTCCCATGCGGGACGCTGACGGGCACTGTATTCCGTGCGGCCCCGGTGAAGTCGGCGAAATCATCGGTGAGATTATGGATGACCCGATGGCGCCGGCCAATCGGTTTGAGGGCTATGCCGATAAAAAGGCGGATGAGGCCAAAATCCTGCGCGATGCCTTTCGCAAAGGTGATGCCTGGTTCCGTTCCGGCGATCTCGTAACGCGGGACGAGCAGGGCTATTTCTATTTTGTCGACCGGATCGGAGACACGTTCCGCTGGAAGGGAGAGAATGTCGCGACCTCCGAGGTGGCCGAGACCATCAATGTGCATGCGGGTGTCGTAGCGTGCGCGGTCTATGGCGTTGCTTTGCCGGGCCAGGATGGCAAAGCAGGGATGGCGGCGATTTTGCCCTCCGACGAGGAGTTTCTGGATCTCAAAGCGTTGGCCGAACATCTCGCCCGCAACCTGCCGCATCATGCGCGCCCCGTGTTCCTGCGTATTCGCCGCGAGATGGACATGACGGGCACCTTCAAATTACGCAAGATTGACCTCGTGCGCGAAGGCATCGAGCCATCGGATTCGGATGAAACCGTTTTGTGGCTCGACCATGAGTCGGGTCATTATCGGGTGCTTGATCCGGATACCCGCCTCGGGATTATGGAAGGACGGTTGCGCTTATAGGCATCCGTCCTCACCTCGCAAGGACGGAGGACTCTTCGCGTTGTCAGTTCAATTTAACACCCCGCGGCGGCCGCTCTACGCTGACTGCGTGTTCGCCGATCAGCAGACCGAAGGGGCCTGCTTTGATCGGGACGTGATCGCCATCCTTCACCGCGCCGGAGAGGATAAGTTCAGCCAAAGCATCCTGCACATTTTTCTGGATCACGCGCTTTAAGGGACGTGCGCCATAGGCAGCATCATAGCCTTTCTCGGCCAACCATTCGCGGGCATCCGGCTCCATCGCGATCACGATTTTGCGATCGGCCAGTAGCTGGTCAAGCCGCTTCATCTGAATGTCGACAATCGCCCCCATCTGCTCGCGCTTCAGCCTGTGGAACAGGATGATCTCGTCCACGCGGTTGAGGAATTCCGGCCGGAAATGGCTCCTGACCACGCCCATCACCTCATCGCGCACCTCGTCAGAATCTTCCCCCTCGGCCTGATGGACGAGGAATTCCGCGCCGAGATTCGACGTCATGATGATGAGCGTGTTGCGGAAATCGACCGCACGGCCTTGCCCGTCGGTGAGACGGCCATCATCAAGCACCTGTAGCAGTACATTGAACACGTCCGGATGTGCCTTCTCGATCTCGTCGAACAGGATCACCTGATAGGGCCTGCGCCGCACAGCCTCGGTCAGCGCGCCGCCTTCCTCATAACCGACATAGCCGGGAGGAGCGCCGATCAGCCGGGCCACCGAGTGTTTTTCCATATATTCGGACATGTCGATGCGGACCATCGCGGTCTCGTCGTCGAACATATAAGAGGCCAGCGCCTTGGTGAGCTCCGTCTTGCCAACACCGGTCGGCCCCAAAAACATGAAGGAACCGATAGGCCGATGCGGGTCTTGCAGGCCCGCGCGGGCGCGACGGATGGCGGTGGAAACCGCGATCACGGCTTCTTCTTGGCCGACAACGCGTTTGCCGATTTCCTGCTCCATTTTCAGGAGCTTGTCCTTTTCGCCCTCCAACATGCGATCAACTGGTACGCCGGTCCAGCGCGAGACGACTTGCGCCACATCGTTGGCGGTAACGGCTTCGGCGACCATTGCGCCGGAGGCATCGGCGCCCTCATTGGCGGCCAGCTTTTTCTCAAGATCGGGGATCAGCCCGTAAGCGAGTTCACCGGCTTTCTGGTATTCGCCCTTGCGTTGTGCATTGGCGAGATCGGTACGGGCCTGTTCGAGCTGCTCCTTGATTTTTTGGGCAGCCCCCAGCTTGTCCTTCTCGGATTTCCAGCGTTGCGTGAGCGAGGCCGATTTTTCTTCCAGTCCGGCCAATTCAACTTCGATCTTGCCAAGCCGGTCTTTCGAGCCCGGATCCGTTTCCTTTTTCAAGGCTTCCTGCTCGATGCGGAGCTGCACAATGCGGCGATCCAATTCATCAAGTTCCTCCGGCTTGGAGTCGACCTGCATGCGAAGCCGCGCGGAGGCTTCATCGACAAGGTCGATGGCTTTGTCCGGCAAGAAACGGTCGGTGATATAGCGGTTAGAAAGCGTGGCGGCCGCGACGATAGCCGCATCCGTAATCCGCACGCCGTGGTGGAGTTCGTATTTTTCCTTCAAACCGCGCAGGATCGACACCGTATCCTCAACCGAAGGTTCGCTCACGAAAATGGGCTGGAACCGGCGGGCAAGCGCCGCGTCCTTTTCGACATGTTTGCGGTATTCATCCAGCGTGGTCGCGCCGACGCAGTGCAACTCGCCGCGCGCCAAAGCGGGTTTTAACAAGTTCGACGCATCCATCGCGCCTTCGCCTTTGCCCGCGCCCACCAGCGTGTGCATTTCATCGATGAAAAGGATGATGCCGCCTTCTGCCGAAGTCACCTCGGACAGGACGGATTTAAGCCGCTCCTCGAACTCGCCGCGATATTTGGCACCCGCAATCAGCGAGCCCATATCGAGCGACAGCAGTTTCTTGTCGGTCAGGCTTTCCGGCACATCGCCATTGACGATGCGCAGCGCCAAGCCTTCCGCAATCGCGGTTTTACCCACGCCCGGCTCGCCGATCAGAACGGGGTTGTTCTTGGTGCGGCGCGAGAGAACCTGGATCGCGCGGCGGATTTCCTCGTCGCGACCGATCACCGGGTCAAGCTTGCCATCACGCGCGGCTTGGGTCAGATCGCGGGTATATTTCTTCAACGCCTCATAGGCGTTTTCGGCCGTGGCATTGTCGGCGGTGCGGCCTTTGCGAAGGTCATTGATCGCGCTATTGAGCGCTTGCGGCGTTACGCCCGCTTTTGCAAGCAGTTTGCCCGCCTCCATATCCTTCTCCGTCGCGAGCGCCAGCAACATGCGTTCAACGGTGACATAAGAATCGCCCGCTTTAACGGCAATTTTCTGCGCCGTATCAAACAGCCGAACCAGATCACGGCTCGGCTGGGGCTGGGAAGCGGCCCCCGATACTTTGGCTTGCTTGGCTAACGCCTCTTCGACCAGCACCAAAGCCTGCTTGGCATTGCCACCCGCCCGCCCAATTAAACCGGCAGCGAGGCCTTCATTGTCATCGAGCAGAACTTTTAACAGGTGTTCCGGCATGAGTTGCGGATGTCCCTCGCGTGTTGCGAGCATCTGCGCCGATTGAACGAAGCCTTTGGCTCTGTCGGTATATTTTTCAAAATCCATCTGCGATCTCCCTGTGGCCGCGCCCTATCCGCCCTAATCCTTGGCCCGGATAGCCGCTCCTCAACCGGATCCCCCATAGTGAGGCAACCCTTCGCTTATGAGATAGGAACGCGATGGCTTGAGCGGAAGGGGTGAAAATTTTTTACGAAAAAAAAGGGGGCCCAAAGACCCCCTTTTTATATCCGTATGACTACGAGCGATTATTCCGCGCCCGATACATCGCTGGCTGGTTGTACCTTCGGCGGGCGGCCACGACGGCGCGCCACGACAGGCTCGGCGCTCGAAACATCGATCGGGAGCGAGGATTGAACCATCACGGGCTCGACCGGAGCCTCCGTCACAACCGGCGTCCGGACGGGCGCTGTAATGAAAGATGGCAAGCCGGGCTGCTCGGCCTCAAGCGGCATAGGTGCCGGACGCTGGAAGCGTTGCTCGCGACCGTCGCGATCAAACCGTCCGCCCTCGCGTGGCGGGCGCGGTTCACGCGGCTGCTGGTCACGCGGTTGAAACTCGCGGGGTTCGCGGGGCTGAGAGTCGCGGGGTTGATGCTCTCTCGGCTGATGCTCGCGAGGTTGTTGATCCCGAGGTTGATACTCTCTTGGTTGACGCGGCTCGCGCGGCTGGAACTCGCGTTGTTCGCGGGGCTGCGCGTCCGAACTGCCGAAAGCCTGATCGCGCGGTTGATATTCGCGTTGTTCGCGGGGCTGGAAATTCCGGTTGTCACGCTGTGGGCGTGGGCCGCGCTGGTCGCGTTGATCGCGCGGCTGATAGGATTGCTCGCGCTGTTGATCGTCGCCTGAGCCCTGCTCGTCGTCGCCTTCTTTCGAGCCTTGGCCAAACGAGACTTCGCCTTCGCCTTCATCCTCGTCGCCTTCGGGCTGATCAAAGCCACGAAAGCCGGGATTGGCAATCCGGAATTGCTCCTGAGCGGCTGCAATCAGACGGAAATAATGTTCGGCATGCTGGAAAAAGCTCTCCGCTGCAACATGATCGCCGGTGGCTTGCGCGTCGCGTCCGAGTTGGACATATTTTTCGGCAATGTTTTGCGCCGTGCCGCGCACTTTTACATCGGGACCGTTCGATTCATAGGACCGCGTCAACGGGTTGGGGCCTTTGCCACCACCACCACCGCCGCCGCCACTGCTTCCCCGGTTGCGGCCACGCATGCGCTTGTTCTGATGATTGGGTCTCATCGAACGTCCTTCTTGTCTATAATCATTCATGGTGTTTAATTTTTTGGACCTTTAGGGGTTCATGGGCCGGTGCAACTCGGCTTCCGGTTGCTTGCAAGGAGGCCTAAAGGCCAAACAACAGCAGCAACTGGTTTACTATCGAACGAGGTGGGCCGTAGGATCGTTCGCTCGGCGCGTACCCGCCCGGCCAGCCTCTCGGCCAACAATCCACATGACGCTTGTACACCGTCAGGTGCCTGTCTGCAAATGCATTTTTACGGTCTTAACAGCATCTGGCGAATGACGGATTGGTAAGCTCTTAGGTACGATGCAGCACGATGGCACGCGGTCTGGCGCCAAAATCTGCAAATGGGCCTTCAAGCGTATAACCAAGGCCCGAGAAGATTTTCGGGACCGTTTCCGATTGATCCGAACCGATTTCCAGCGCCACGACGCCGCCTGGAGCCAGCAAAGCGGGGACCGCGTCCGCAATCGCACGATACGCATCCAGCCCGTCGCGGCCGCCGGACAGCGCGAGGCGAGGGTCGTGGACGCGCACTTCCACCTCAAGCGTATCGATGATCGGGTCGGCAATATAGGGCGGGTTTGATACAATCAGATCAAACGGCCCCGTCAGCCCCTCGGCCCAATTGGCTTGATGAAACTCGGCGCGGTTCCCGACATGGTTGCGCTCGGCATTGAGGCGGGCCGTTTCCACCGCGCCGGCTGCGATGTCGACCCCCACACCCGTGGCGCCGGGCAATTCATGCAGCAAGGAAACGAGCAAACAGCCCGATCCGGTGCCGAGATCAAGAATCCGCAAGCCGTCGCTGGCATGTCGTCGGTCTTTTAAGGCGATAAGGGCCGCGGCGACCACGGTTTCGCTGTCAGGGCGCGGCACGAGCGTTTCGGCCACTAAGGTGAAGGGCAGGCTCCAGAACTCCCACTCACCCAGAATACGCGCCACCGGCACGCGGGTGAGGCGCTTTTCAACATGGGAAGCGAGTTTTTTTGCAGCCTCCGCACCAATCGCCTCGCGCGGACTGCGAATCAAATCGGCATGTACGATGCCGGCGGCGTCCAGCATCAAAAGGCGGGCGTCCCGCTGGGCAGTCTCGATGCCGATGGTACGAAACACCTCGCCCAGATGTTTTAACGCTTCGATCCGTGTCATTTTATCAGAAATAGCACTCATGCGCGGTCCTCGGCTCCCAGCAATTCGGCCTGATGTTCGGCGATCAACGGATCAATCACGTCATCAAGCGCAAGGCCGGTGATGATTTCGGGTAATTTATAGAGGGTCAGGTTGATCCGGTGATCGGTCAGCCGCCCTTGGGGAAAATTATAGGTCCGGATTCGCTCGGACCGGTCGCCCGATCCCACCTGTCCACGGCGGTTTTCGGCTTCCGCATCGGCTTGTTTGCGGCGCTGCATGTCAAACAGTCTTGTCCGCAGCACATCCATCGCCTTGGCGCGGTTTCTGTGCTGGGAGCGCTCATCCTGCATCATCACCACGATACCCGACGGCGTATGCGTCATCCGGATCGCGCTTTCGGTCTTGTTGACGTGCTGACCGCCAGCACCTTGGGCGCGCATCGTCTCGATCACGAGGTCTTTGTCGTCAATCGTCAAATCGAGCGGCTCGGCAATCGGCAACACGGCCACGGTGGCAGCCGACGTATGGATGCGGCCTTGGGTTTCCGTATCCGGAACGCGTTGGACACGATGCACGCCGCTTTCAAACTTCAACCGCCCGAACACGCCAATGCCGTTCAATTCAGCGATGATTTCCTTGTATCCGCCCATCGTACCCTCGGAAGCGGAGAGCACTTCCACCGTCCAACGCCGGCCTTCGGCATAACGCTGATACATGCGGAACAGATCGCCCGCAAACAGTGCGGCCTCATCACCGCCCGTACCTGCACGCACTTCGAGAATGGCACCGCGTTCGTCGGCGGCATCTTTGGGCAGCAGCATCAGCCTGAGCGTGTGCCCGGCTTCCGATTGGCGGGACAGCGCATCGCGGCGCTCGTCGTCGGCCAATCCGCGCATTTCAGAGTCTGTTGCAGGGTCAGCGATGAGCTCATCAAGTCCTGCAATATCTTTTTCGATTTCCCTGACCGTCAGGATGGCGCCAACCACCGGATCAAGATCGGAGAGTTCCCGCGACAAAGCGACAAAGGTTTCCGCATCCGGACCGCTGTTGAGACGGTCGGAGACGATGGCGTGGCGCGCGAGAATGGCGTCGAGTTTGCGGGAATCAAAGTGCATGAGGTGTCAGATAATGCAGGAGAGGCCGAAAAGCGAGCGAGGGCGGAAGCTATGCCGCTAAATCGGCACCCCATGGGCGCGGGCAAAAGCCTCGATAGCGGGCCGCAGCGTGGCAGCACCGTTCGGCTCGGTCAACAAGGTTGTCATATGCGCCTCGATCGCCGAGGCATCGAGGCCCAGCAGCATCGCCTTGACCGGACCGATCGCGGCCGGTGACATCGAGAGCGAACGATAGCCGAGCCCCACAAGAACCATCGCCTCCAGCGGCATGCTGGCCAATTCTCCGCAGAGCGTTACCGGTATTCCGGCTTTGTTTCCCGCCTGCGCGATGAGGCGAAGCGCCCTCAGGCAGGACGGGCTCAACGCGTCGAACCGCGCGGCCATCAGCGGGTTTTCGCGGTCAGCGGCGAATAAAAACTGCATCAGATCATTCGAGCCGACGGAGAGAAAATCCGCCCGCTCGGCAATCTCGTCGATTTCAAACAAGAGGGACGGCACCTCGACCATCACACCCAGTTTGATGCTTTCGGGCAGAGCGTAGCCAAAGCGCTCAAGATGCGCCATTTCGCGCGTAACCAGCGTTTTGGCGCGATCAAATTCGTCAACGGTTGCCACCATCGGGAACATCACCCGCAAATGCTGTCCCGATGCGGCTTTCAGCATGGCGCGAAGTTGCGCGCGTAATAGACCCGGACGATCCAGCCCGATACGGATCGCGCGCCAGCCCAAGGCAGGATTTTCTTCTTCCGCTGTTCTCAGATAGGGCAAAATCTTGTCGCCGCCGATATCGAGCGTGCGGAACGTTACCGGTCTGCCGCGGGTTGCGTCAAACACCGTGCGATACAGCGCCATCTGTTCACTGGCCGTCGGCATGCGGGCCGATACCATGAATTGCAGTTCGGTACGGAACAGGCCGATGCCTTGCGCGCCGGTCTCGTCCATATGGGGCAGATCGATCAAAAGGCCGGCATTCAGATTGAGCGCAATCGGCACGCCATCTTTGGTATGGGACGGCACGTCGCGGAGTTTACGATATTGTTCCTGCCGCCGCGCGCGCAGCTTGGCCTTTTCTTTGAAGGCATCTTCGACATCGCTTTGCGGGCGGACATGAACTTGGCCTGCGCCCCCATCCACGATGATCGCATCGCCTGTTTCAACCGATCCGGTGATGTTTTCGACCGTTCCGACGGCGGGGATGCCCAGCGCGCGCGCAACAATGGCGATATGGCTCGTCGGCCCGCCTTCTTCCAGCACCAGACCGCGCAGCTTGGAGCGGTCATAATCGAGCAAAGCGGCAGGGCCCATCGAGCGGGCGATCAGAATGGCGTTGTCGGGCAGTTGCACCCGACCATCAATCATGTCGCGGCCGAGCAACCGATGCAGCAAGCGGTTGGCCAATTCGTCGAGGTCATGCAGACGTTCGCGCAAATAGGGGTCGGTTTGGCGCAGCATCCGCGCGCGATTATCCGATTGGACGCGCTCAACCGCCGCTTCCGCTGTAAGACCTGTTTGAACCGCCTCGCGCAGACGCCGCGTCCAGCCCGGATCATTGGCGAACATGCGATAGGTTTCGAGCACTTCGCGATGCTCGCCGACATGAGAGATGTCGCCGCGATCAACCAGCTGATCAATCGATTTGCGCAAATCGGAAATGGCTGAATCAAGGCGTTTTTGTTCAACGGCCGGATCGTCGGCAATCAGATTGGAGACGACGACACGCGGTTCGTGCAGTACGGCGTGGCCTAGCCCAACGCCATCGGCAAGGCTTTGGCCGCTCAGCGTCATGGGACGGCGAAGAGCTATTCCGGTTCCGGGTTCGGCCAGTGCCTGCAATTCGCCCGACGCGATAATTTCGGCGAGCACCATTGCGGTGGTCTGCAGGGCTTCGACTTCTTCTTCCGTGTAAACGCGGTGCGCGCGGTTCTGCACCACCAGTACGCCCAGCGTGTTGCCGGAACGGAGCACCGGAACGCCGAGAAAGGACTGGTAAATTTCTTCGCCCGTCTCCGGCCGATAAGAGAAGGCCGGATGGGCTTGGGCGTTGGACAGGTTGAGCGGCTCGGCTTGCCGCGCGATGAGGCCAACGAGACCCTCGCCCGCATTCATCGTGGTGATATGGACGGCTTCGCGCTTCAAACCTTCGGTGGCGAAGAGCTCCATCGTGTTGTCGGCCCGCATGACGTAGAACGAGCACACTTCGGCCACCATATTGGCCGCAATCACCATCACGATTTTATCAAGACGTGCCTGCGCGCTTACCGGCTCCGCCATAACTTCGCGGAGGCGGCGCAGTAGAACTCTAGGTCCGCCAAGCGTAGACCGCATGATCCTCAGCTTCCTGTGCCGACAGTGAGACGGCGGGCTATTTTGCCACGGTAGACCCACTGGGCGGGGCCCTTGCCACTACGCTTTACCGATTCTCGAACGTTAATGCAAAGGCCGCGCCAATGCGGATTGACGCTCGTCGTCCAACTCTGTAACGGGCAACTCTGTGACAGGCCTATGATCAGGCTTGATCAAGGCCATAAAGCGAATGCAACGTCCGTACAGCCAATTCAGTATAAGCGCTATCGATCAAAACCGAGAATTTGATCTCGGAGGTTGTGATCGCGCGAATATTGATTCCCTTGTCGGCCAAGGATTTGAACGCCCGGGCTGCAACACCCGCATGGCTGCGCATTCCGACGCCAATTGCTGAAACTTTCACCACATCATTGGCACCCTGCAAAGTGGCATAGCCGATGGTGGAGCGTAGGCCTTCCAAAATGGTCTTTGCGCGCTCGAAATCGGCGGTCGGGACCGTAAACGTAATGTCGGTGGTGGTGGTATCGTCGGAAACGACCTGAATGATCATATCGACATTGATGTTGGCGTCTGCCAGAGGCACGAAAATAGCGGCCGCGATGCCCGGCTTGTCGGCCACACGCCGAAGCGTGATTTGAGCCTCATCCTTCGAGTATGCAATTCCGGTGATGATCTGTTGTTCCACAATATCCTCCTCGCCACAGATAAGGGTGCCGGGCTTCGGGTCCGCCGGGTCGTCAAACGAGGACCGGACATAGGTCGGTACGCGATGGGTCATCGCGAGTTCAACGGAACGGACTTGAAGCACTTTCGCGCCCATTGAGGCCATTTCTAGCATTTCTTCGAAAGCGACCTTTTCAAGCCGCTTTGCCTTAGGCACGATCCGCGGATCCGTCGTGTAGACGCCGTCCACATCGGTGTAGATGTCGCAGCGCTCGGCGCCGATTCCGGCCGCAATCGCCACCGCGCTGGTGTCCGAGCCGCCGCGCCCAAGCGTCGTCAGGCGGCCTGTTGCTTCATGGATCCCCTGAAAGCCGGCGATGACCGCCACTTCGCCACGGGTCGAAAAGCTGTCCATCAAGCGCGAGCCATCAAGCTCCAGAATGCGCGCCGAACCATGAGCGTCATCCGTTAAAATCGGAATTTGCCACCCTTGCCAGCTGCGCGCCTTGATGCCGATATTTTGGAGGGCGATGGCCAGAAGCCCCGACGTCACCTGCTCGCCGGAGGCAACAACGGCGTCATATTCGCGCATGTCGTAGAGCGCGGACGCATCTTTGCACCATGCGACGAGTTCATTGGTCTTGCCCGACATTGCCGAGACGACGACGGCCACATCATAGCCCGCCTCAACCTCGCGTTTGACGTGTTGCGCCACATTGCGGATGCGGTCGAGATTGGCGACGGAGGTTCCGCCGAATTTCATCACGAGGCTTTTTTTCATGGGCGCGGACATCGACAATCGGATCATTTCGGTTGGCGGGAGCAAATGCGACCTTGCGTCTCACTGCTTCTGGGTTGAAAAAGGCGCACATCCATGACGGCGCAACCTTGCGCTGTCAACAGGAATGGCCGCGTTTATCGCGGGTTTGCAGGAGATGGGACCATGGACGGCGTCTTTCAGACGAGTATCGACAGCGATGAAGTCGCCCGTTTCGAGCGGATTGCCAGAACCTGGTGGGATCAAGCAGGCCCGATGGGTGTCTTGCACAAGTTCAATCCGGTTCGTTTGCAGGTCATCCGCGACGAGGCCGCCGCCCATTTCAACCGGCGTCTTGAGAACGGTCGCCCGCTGGAAGGCCTGACTGTTCTGGATATTGGCTGTGGCGGCGGATTGCTGTGCGAGCCTTTGACCCGGCTTGGCGCGAAAGTAACGGGCATTGACCCCGCGCCTACCAATATTGAAGTGGCCAAGCTCCACGCCCAACAATCCGGCCTCGCGATTGATTACCGTCAGACAACGGTTGAGGCCTTGGTCGCCGCGGGCGAGCGCTTCGATATCGTGCTCGCCATGGAAGTGGTTGAGCATGTTGCGGATGTAGGTGCCTTTGTTGGCGCGTGCACGGCGGCGGTTGCGCCGGAGGGGCAGTTGTTCATGGCAACGCTGAACCGCACGCTCAAAGCCTTCGCGCTTGCGATCGTTGGTGCGGAATTTGTCCTCGGCTGGCTGCCCAAGGGCACGCATCAATGGGATAAATTCGTCACGCCGCGCGAATTGGAAAGCGCCATTGAGAAGGGCGGCATGCAGGTTGGCTATCGTTCTGGCGTTGCCTTCCATCCGCTGCGGAACGAATGGAAGCTGTCGCGCGATATGGATGTCAATTATATGTTGGCCGCCACGAAAGGGTGACCGGTATCAATTGTGCTCGCCGCCGGGGGGCAGCGGGAAAATGTCGACACCTTCTTCGATCAATTCGCGGGCTTCTTCAAACGAGGTCTGGCCGTAAATCTGGCGTGGCTTGGTTTCGCCAAAATGAATGCGACGGGCCTCTTCGGCAAATTCATCGCCCACATCATCGGCATCTTTGGTCATTTCCTTGCGCAGTTCTGCGAGTTTTTCACGAAGCTCGCGTTCTTCCGAGGACAGGATCGTGACATCCGTTCCTGAACTTACCCATTCGGCGTCCGGCCTTGCCGTTCTGGCGGGTACGGGGAGTTTGTCGGTCCGAGCTACCGCAGGCGCCATAATCGCCCGATCGACATTGATCGACCCACAGACCGGACATTCGATAAAGCCACGCTTTTTCTGCGTGTCAAAGCCGGCGCTCGACTGGAACCAGCCTTCAAAGCCGTGACCCTTGTCGCATTCCAGCCCGTATTTAATCATGCGGCACGCTCGCTGTTTGCAGGCTTAGCGAGCGTTGCCGTCACAGGGCGCGTGTGGCGCAGGGCCGGAATTCGGCTACGCGCATCGGCCACAGAGGCCATGTCGAGCTCGGCCAGAATAACCCCCGGCTCGCTGCCCGCTTCGGCCAGCACCTTGCCCCAGGGATCCACAATGATGGAATGGCCATAGGTTTCGCGGCCGTCCTCATGCAGACCGGCTTGAGCCGCCGAGATCATGAAGGCGCCGTTTTCAATGGCGCGTGCGCGCTGCAAAACGCTCCAATGGGCCTCGCCGGTTTGCTTCGTAAAGCAAGCAGGGGCCGACAGGATCGAACACCCTGCATCGGCCAAGGCGCGGAACAGGTAAGGGAAGCGCACATCGTAGCAAATCGCGATGCCAAGCCGGCCAAAGGGCAGATCGACGGCCACGGCTTCGGTACCGCCGGTAAATGTGTTCGACTCCCGCCATGTTTCGCCATTGGGCAGATCAACGTCAAACAGATGCAGCTTGTCATAGCGCGCCAGCAAGCTGCCATCGGGGCCAATCACGAAAGCACGATTGGCGATTTTATCGCCGTTCTTGATCGCCAACGAGCCGATATGAACGGTAACGCCAAGCTCAGTGGCTAGGGCGCGAAGGCTGGCCAGCATCGGGTCCTCCGCCTCGGTTCGCATGGCAGCGAGCAAGGCGGGACGATCCCGATTGACGATATTCGATATTTCGGGCGTCTGGATAAAGGTGGCCCCCGCTTTTGCCGCCTCGCGGATCATCTGGACCGCGTCATGGAGGTTCTCAGCCGGATCGCATTTGCCGCACATCTGGATGCAGGCCGCGGTCAGTTTTGCAGACATGCTGGAAATTTCCTTAAGCGTTCAAGAGCGGATCGAGCTTGCCTGTATTTTCAAGCGCATGAAGATCGTCGCAGCCGCCGACATGGGTTTCGCCGATAAAAATCTGAGGCACCGAGGACCGGCCATTGGCCCGCACGGCCATGGCGGCCTGCGCTTCCCCGCCAGCAGAAACATCGATTTGCTCATACTTCACGCCCTTCTTTTTCAGAAGGTCGAGCGCGGAGTGGCAATAGGGGCACCAAGATTTTGTGTAGATGGTGACAGGCTGCATAGCGAAACATCCTCAAAAGCGGTTCTGCTGATAATATAGGATGATTATCCGGCTTTTGCCACCAGCGCGAAAACAAGAAGATCAACCGATGCTGCCCCCGCCTTCAACAACACGCGAGCTGCGGCGTTTCCGGTCGAGGCCGTGGTCATCACATCGTCAACAAGTACAATTCGGGCGCCGGCAACGCGCGCGAGTTCGGCCTCGTTAACCTTGAAGGCCTTTTCGAGATTGGCAGCGCGTTCGGTTCGTGTCAGTCCGACTTGTGGCTTTGTCGCTTTTACCCGAAGCAAGGTTTCGTAGCCAACGGGAACGCCGGTTTGACAGCCAATGGCATCGGCGAGCGAGGCTGATTGATTGAACCGCCGCCGCCACAGCCGGAAGCGATGCAGCGGGACGGGTACTAAAAGGGAACTCCCGCTCAAAATCTGGGCCCCTTCACGGGCCATCCATTGGCCCATCGCGCGGGCCAGTTCCACACGGTCGCCATATTTCAGGCCGTGAACCAATTCACGGGCCGAGCCCTCATAGCGGGCAACGGCGCGGGCGCGTCCGAAAACCGGCGGATCGGCGATCGCCAGCGGCGACAGCATCATGCCGCCATGGTCAACCGGCAAAGGCGTGCCGTAACGCTCACAAAAAGGCTGGGTAATGAAGGGAATTTGCCGCCAGCATGCCGGACACAGCCCGTCGGCTTCGGCCAGTGCGGCGCTGCACGCCATGCAGGATGGCGGGTAGACCAGATTGATCAACTGCTTGCCGATGGTGGTGAACGCGTTCAAACTTCGTTTCATGCGCCAGACGGCCTTTGACGTTTATGCCATAAATGATCATACAACGAACTTATGAGTGATGCTCCCCGTCTTTTTGAACAGGGTCTGATCCGGACGCGGCTTAAGCGTGCCATCCGGCAAGGCGCTGAGGATTTTCTGCTCGCGCGCGCCGGCGCCGATTTGTCGGACCGGCTCTCGGCAGTGTTGCGTCATTTTGATGTGGTTGTGGACTGGGGGACACCGGGTCCGCATGCCGCCGATGCGCTGTTGGCGTCGGGGAAAGTCGGACGGCTGATCCGTTCGGCGCCATTGATCGAGGCGCTGGCACCAAGCCCCTATCCCTCGATCGTGGCCGATGCCGGATTGTTTCCCTTCGGGCGCGAAAGCGTCGATGCGGTCATTTCCTTGCTGGCTCTTCAGACCGTGGATGATCTGCCCGGTGCGCTCATGCAGATCCGTCGGGCGCTAAAGCCTGACGGGCTTTTTCTTGCCTGCCTGATCGGGGGCTCAAGCCTGACCGAGCTGCGCCAGAGTTTGGCTGCCGCAGAGAGCGAGATCGAGGGTGGCATCAGTCCGCGCGTCGCGCCGTTTGCCGATATCAGTGATCTGGGTGGCTTGTTGCAGCGCGCGGGCTTCGCGCTTCCGGTGTCCGATGTCGACAGTTTCACAGTGCGTTATGCAAGCCCGCTCGGCTTAATGCATGATCTCCGCCGGATGGGGGCCACCAATGCGTTGACGGAACGTCGCAAATCGCCGATGCGGCGTGCGACCTTGATCAGGGCTATGGAAATCTACGCCGAGCGCTTCTCCGATCCGGATGGCCGGATTAGAGCCAGCTTCGAATTGATCTGGATCTCGGGTTGGACCCCGCATGAAAGCCAGCAAAAGCCGTTAAAGCCTGGTTCGGCCTCGCAGCGGCTGGCCGATGCCCTTGGGGTGCGCGAAATGGTGGGCGGCGAGAAACCTGACCGGCTTAAGTGATAGGTGCCGCCAACCTCACAAAACGTTAATTTTGCCGCCACCCCGCCGTCAGACGGACATGGGCTATATCGCTCCATGGCCCTTGAGGGGCTGATGACAGGAGAAGGCAAGATGAAATTTGGCAAAAAAACCTTTATCGCCGGTGCGGTGACCATTCTTGTGGCCGGAGGCGGCCTCACAGCCTTTGCCCAAGGCATGCGACATCACGACATGTTCGGCCCGATGGGCCGGATTTGCCAAGCAAAGGATCCTATGGGCGCTCGCTTGATCGAGCGGTTACAAAAAGAAATCAAGCCGACGGACGCGCAAAAACCCGAATTTGACGCCCTGAAGGCCGCGCTCGCTTCGGCGGAAGCCTCGATCAAGGCTACCTGTCCGGCTGATCCGTCCGCTGTTGATCATACGCCGCCGGCGATGCTGTCCACGATGGAGCAACATCTGACCGTGATGCTGAGTGCGGTTAAAACCGTGCGTCCGGCATTTGATGCGCTATATGCCAAGCTTGACGACAAGCAACGGGATGCGTTGCGCTGGTCGGCTCCTTTCGGGTGGGAACATCACCCGCGGGACGACGGCAAAATGGGCGATGCCCCCAAGGCTCCGTGAGCTACCCGCTTAGTATCATCATAATCTGATCCATTGGCGGGCCCAAAGCCCGCCAATGTTTATGGGGTGGTCGTGTTTACCCCCGTGCAGCCTCGATCTGCGCCCGCGCACCGCTGCGGAGTTGACCGAAATCTGTTCCGATGGCCATCAGATCATACCCTTTTTTGGCCAGATCGCGGGAGATCAGGGGGCTGGGTGCGAAGCAGCACGCCGCTTTACCGTGCGCATGACAGCGCGCAAGCACATGGTCGAGCGCATCTGCCACATCTTTTCGGCCCGGATCGACATTCGCTCCATGAGAGAGAGCAATCGAAAGGTCCGAAGGTCCGACAAAGATCGCGTCAATGCCGGGTGTCGCCAGAATGTCATCAAGGGCAGCAAGCGCCTCGCGGGTTTCAACCATCGCAATCGCAACCGAATTGGCATTGCCGGCCTTCAGATACTCGTTGCCTTCGGTGCCGGTCAGGCCGGACGCAATTGTCGGCCCCCAGCTGCGCTCCCCGATGGGCGGGTATTTCATGAAGGACGCGAAGGCGGCAGCGTCCGCCTTTGAATTGATCATCGGCGCAATCACCCCGGCCGCCCCAAGATCGAGTACCCTCGACGCCACGGCAAACTGGCCGACGGGGATGCGAACAATGGTTGGCTTTCCCGCCAAGGTTACCTGCGCAATGCCGAGGCCTGTGGAATGGATGTCATTGGCGCCGTGCTGCATATCAAGCGTGATTGCGTCAAAATCTTCCAGCGCCAGCATGCCGGCCACGAGCGGGTCAGGCATGCCGACCCAAGCGGTCAAGAGCCCTGAGCCGCCGCCCAATTTTGTGGCGAGAGAACGGATCGTTTCAAGGTGGGACATGGATTTGGGCTCCTCAGAGGTCAGGCCTGCATTAAACCTTGCCGGTTGATCCGAGAAGCTTAAGCGGTAACCACCGGGCTCGACAAGCCCGGATGGCGTCGAAACGGCCGATGGACGATTACGCTGTGCCGGTCAGTTCGGCCTGAGCCCGACCCAGAAACGCATTGAATTTGGCGTGAAGGTCGGCCTTGGTGACGTTGATTTCGCGGCGGGCAAAATCCCGGGCGATCCTGCTGATCACGGCGTCGCCATCGGGTGTTGCGATCATTTCGCTCATGATGGCGCTTGAATAGTCATCAAGGCCGTCGCCCGCGAGCCCGAGCACCTGCCCCGCCCAAAGGCCGAACAGACGGGCGCAACGGGCGCCGGTACGAAAGCGGAAAAGTTCATCATTTACAAAACGAAACTGCGGAGCACTTTGGCGAATTTCGAGGCTTGTCATCAGCTGGCTCTCCATAAAACGGGCCCGTGCCAAACCAGACAGGCTGGACGGGATGAGCCATCATTACAGACAGAAGTTGGATGGTTCGTTTTAGAAAAGCCTCGAATTGTTGTTATCGCAGATTGTTAAGCCCGACCTCGCAAGATGCTTACTCGCCAGTCAAAATCTCGCGCCGGGCCACGCCAAACAATTGATCCATTTTTGCCCTTATATCAGCTTCCGGCACGGTGATCTGGCGGCTTTGGAAATCGGCCACCACTTTTTGTAAGACGTCGTCATCGCCGGGCTCTGCCAAATCCGCCGTCATGACCGTTCCGGCATAGAGGGCCAATTCCCCGCCGTGATAGCCGAGCAATTCACCGGCCCAGACACCCAGCAAATGGTTTCGTCGCGCCATGATGCGAAAGTTAAGTTCCTGATCATGTGCAAATTTTGCCTCGTATCCCCGTTCCCGGTCATCGAATGAGCTCATGATATGCCTCCACCGTTTTCATGTCTTCGTTAACCGCATGGTGTGAGGCCAAGGCGACATTTTGACCGTGCATGCGGCCTTATGGATATGGAAATGGATCTGCGGCGTTACAACGGCGATCGGGAATGATTGGTTCGTTTTACGTAAAATGGCGGTGAACTTTCCTTGCACATTTGGCTAAATGTAAAATGCTGCGTTGCCAATCAGGTCGGTTTTCCTGTAAGGGAGGCTATCCGGATATGGATTTCCTCAAACAACGGTATATGTCGATGAACCGTCGCCGTCGCATTTACGAGGGCAAGGCGAAGATCCTCTATGAGGGTCCGGAGCCTGGCACTCTCGTTCAACACTTCAAGGATGATGCCACCGCCTTCAACGCCAAGAAGCATGCTGTCTTGGAAGGAAAGGGCGTGTTGAACAACCGCATCTCCGAATTTATCTTCAATCATCTCAACGCCATCGGGGTGCCGACGCATTTTATCCGGCGTCTCAATATGCGCGAGCAATTGATCCGCGAAGTGGAAATTATCCCGCTCGAAGTTGTGGTGCGCAATATTGCGGCTGGTTCGCTTGCCACCCGTCTCGGGTTGGAAGAGGGCACACCGCTGCCGCGTTCGATCATCGAGTTCTACTACAAGAACGACGCATTGAACGATCCGATGGTTTCGGAAGAGCACATCACGGCGTTCGGATGGGCCACACCGCAGGAACTCGACGACATCATGGCCTTGGCTTTGCGCGTCAATGATTTCCTTACAGGCCTTTTCCTCGGTGCCGGTATCAAGCTCGTCGATTTCAAGATCGAATGTGGCCGGCTCTGGGAAGGCGAAATGATGCGTATTGTTCTCGCCGATGAAATCTCGCCGGATTCGGCGCGGTTGTGGGACGTCAAGTCGAACGACAAACTCGACAAGGATTTGTTCCGCCGCGATCTCGGCAATCTCGTCGAAGCCTATACGGAAGTGGCGCGTCGCCTCGGTATTCTGGCCGAGGGCGAGCCTGTTGCCGGCGGCGGACCAAAGCTGGTGCAGTAAAGCAGTTATTATATTGCAGTGCACAATAAATCAGGAAAGCCCGCTTCAGAGCGGGCTTTTTTGTTACGCAGCATTTTTGTGAAATATCTTTTATTTCAAGGAGTTGATAAATTTATGCTGCAGAATTGCTGCGCAGCAATTTTTATCTCGTCATTGCGAGCGAACGCGAAGCAACCCAGCGAACAGAACGCAAAAAAGAGCGCGGTGTTGCCACCGCGCTCTCGTTATAACATCAGCTAGATTGCTTCGCCTTCGCTCGCAAGGACGGATGGAGGAGCCCGTCAGACCCTTCTCTCCACCATCATCTTCTTGATCTCGGCAATCGCACGTGCCGGGTTCAACCCCTTCGGGCAGGTATTGGCGCAATTCATGATCGTGTGGCAGCGATAGAGCCGGAACGGGTCTTCGAGATTGTCCAAACGTTCACCGGTTGCTTCATCGCGGCTGTCGATCAGCCAGCGATAGGCTTGCAGCAATACGGCGGGACCTAAATAGCGGTCGCCATTCCACCAATAGCTCGGGCAAGACGTCGAGCAACAGGCGCAGAGAATGCACTCATAAAGGCCGTCCAGCTTCTGGCGGTCCTCATGCGACTGCTTCCATTCTTTCTCGGGCGCAGGTGTCGAGGTGTGTAGCCATGGCTCGATGGAGGCGTGTTGCGAGTAGAAATGCGTGAGATCCGGCACCAGATCTTTGATCACCGGCATATGCGGCAGCGGATAGATGCGGATCGGATGCGCCACCTCGTCCATGCCCTTGGTGCAGGCCAGCGTGTTGGCACCATCGATGTTCATCGCGCACGAACCACAAATACCTTCGCGGCAGGAGCGGCGGAAGGTCAGCGTCGGATCGATCTTTGACTTGATCCAGATGATGCCGTCCAGCACCATCGGGCCGCAATCATCGCGATCGACATAATAAGTGTCCATACGCGGATTGCTCTCGCCATCCGGATCATAGCGATAGATGCGGAATTCCGTCAGATGAATGGCGTTCGTTGGCTTTGGCCAAACCTTGCCGTCAATGACACGGGAGTTCTTGGGGAGGGTGAGTTCAACCATGGTTTTGCTTCCTTCGTCCCAATCGGCTCAATACACACGCGCTTTTGGCGCGATATATTCGATATCGTTCGACATCGTGTAGGTGTGCACCGGACGGTAATCGATGATGGTTTTCTGGTTGGCAGAATCGATGAAGGACAGTGTGTGCTTCATCCATTCCTTGTCGTCACGGTTCGGGAAATCCTCGCGGGCATGGGCGCCGCGGCTTTCCTGCCGGTTGGCCGCCGAATCCATCGTGGAGACGGCTTGCACAATCAGATTGTCGAATTCGAGCGTCTCCAAAAGATCCGTGTTCCAAATCAGTGAACGATCAGTGACCTGAATATCGGCTGAACCCTGCCAAACGTCATGGATCAGCTTCTGGCCTTCTTCCAGCACCTCGCCGGTGCGGTAGACGGCGCAATTGTTCTGCATCGTCTTTTGCATATTCAACCGCAGTTCGGCGGTCTTGGTGCTGCCCGAGGCGTAACGGAAGCGATCAAGGCGAGCGAGCGAGGCTTCGCCCGCATTGGCTGCAAGTTCCGGCTGCTTTTCGCCGGGTGTCACAAGCTCCGCGGCGCGTTGGCCGGCGGCGCGGCCAAACACCACGAGATCGATCAGCGAGTTCGAGCCCAAACGGTTCGCGCCATGGACGGAGACGCAGGCCGCCTCGCCAATCGCCATGAGACCGGGGACGATGGTGTCGGCATTGCCGTTCTTCTTGGTCAGCACTTCGCCGTGGAAATTGGTTGGAATGCCGCCCATATTGTAGTGGACGGTCGGCAGAACCGGAATCGGCTCCTTCGTCACATCGACGCCCGCAAAAATCTTGGCGCTTTCCGAAATGCCCGGCAGGCGCTCGTGCAGAATCTTCGGGTCGAGATGGTCGAGATGCAGATAGATGTGATCGCTTTGCTTGCCCACGCCACGGCCTTCGCGGATTTCCATCGTCATCGCGCGCGAAACCACGTCACGCGAGGCGAGATCCTTCGCTGATGGTGCGTAACGCTCCATAAAGCGCTCGCCTTCCGAATTGGTGAGGTAGCCGCCTTCACCGCGTGAACCTTCGGTAATCAGGCAACCCGCGCCATAAATGCCGGTCGGGTGGAACTGGACAAATTCCATGTCTTGCAAGGGCAGGCCCGCGCGGAGCACCATCGCGTTGCCGTCGCCCGTGCAGGTATGCGCGGAAGTGGCCGAGAAATAGGCGCGGCCATAGCCGCCCGTTGCCAGAATGGTTTCCTTGGCGCGGAAACGGTGGATCGTGCCGTCGTCCATTTTAAGCGCCATAAGGCCGACGCAACGACCTTCCTCGTCCATGATCAGGTCGAGCGCGAAATACTCGATGAAAAATTCGGTCTTCGAGCGCAGCGCCTGGCCGTAGAGCGTGTGCAAAATGGCGTGACCGGTGCGGTCAGCGGCAGCGCAGGTACGTTGCGCGGTGCCTTTACCGAATTCGGTCGTCATACCGCCAAAAGGACGCTGGTAGATCTTGCCTTCCTCGGTGCGCGAGAAGGGTACGCCCCAATGTTCGAGCTCATAGACGGCTTCGGGCGCGTTGCGGCAGAGATATTCGATGGCGTCTTGGTCGCCGAGCCAGTCCGAGCCCTTGACCGTGTCATACATATGCCAGCGCCAGTCATCGCGGCCCATATTGCCCAGCGCCGCGGAAATGCCGCCTTGGGCAGCAACCGTATGCGAGCGGGTCGGGAACACTTTCGAAATGCACGCTGTGCGAAGGCCCGCTTGCGCGCAGCCCACTGCCGCGCGAAGGCCCGCGCCGCCAGCACCCACCACGACAACGTCAAAGCTGTGGTCCGTAATCGGATAGGCCTTGTCGTTTTGAGCCGGAGAGGAAGTCGCCATCATTATGCTCCAAACGTCAGCTTGAGAACGGCGAAGACGCACGCTGCGCCCGCCGCAATAGAAAACAGGGTGTTCAGCGCCAAAGCGATGATTTTCGAGCCCTCGCCGTGGATGTAATCCTCGATGATGACCTGCATGCCGATCTTCATATGGATCACGCCGGAAATCACGAACAGCGCGATAATGAAGGCATCAAACGGGCGGGCCAAAATGGCGCGTGCCGTTTCGGCATCCTTGCCGAGCGTCGCATAAACCACGCAGAGAAAGCCGATGGTGAGCGGAATATTGGCCAGCGCCGTGAGGCGTTGACGCCAGAAATGCTCGGTACCCGAGCGGGCCGAACCTAGGCCGCGAACCTGCTTCAAGGGTGTTTTCATGGCGGAAGAAGTGCTCATAGTTTGTGTTACCTTACCGCGTAGCCGAAGAGCCAAAGACCAACCGTGATTACCAGCGAACCGATCAGGGTCAGACGCGCGAGCATCATGCGCTCGGGGCCGAGGCCCGCGCCGGTATCCCAGATGAAATGGCGAATGCCGCCAAGCGCGTGATGGATGATCGCCCATGTGTAGCCCAGCAGGATGATCCGGCCCAAGGGGCTGGCGATGAAGCTTTGCACCGTGGCGAAGGCTTGCGCACCGGAGGCGGCAGCAATCAGCCAGATCGCCAGCAGAACCGTGCCGGCATAAAGGCCGATACCGGTTATGCGGTGCACGATGGACATTGTCATCGTGATGGTGGGCTTATAAATGCTTAAATGCGGCGAAAGAGGGCGGGATTTAACGTCAGCCATCACGAAAAACTTTCGATGTGGAGGGAAGGCGGATGAAACGCTTCCGGAACTTCGATGTTCTAGCGAAATTCGCCCTCTTCCGCAATGCAGCATAACCCGCGACCTTGGTCTTAGGGCCATCGAAATCTTGGGGCAAAATGACGCGGTGATCAGTCGTCGCTGCTGGGCCGTCCCCGCAAGCCTTTAATGCCCCCGCGCCGGACCTTGGATTCAACCCGCCTTTTCTTGGAGGCAAGGGTCGGTCTGGTCGGACGGCGGATGATCGGACGTTTGGCGGCCTGACGGATCAGCTCGAACAGTCTTTCGCGGGCATCAGCCCGATTCATCTCTTGCGTTCGATGCTTTTGCGCGAAAATGACGATCACACCTTCCAGCGTCAGCCGTCGGCCGGCCAGTTTGACGAGGCGCTCCTTGATGTCCTCATCTATTGAAGGCGCATTGCGGATATCGAAACGGAGTTCAACGGCGGTTGAAAGCTTGTTGACGTTCTGCCCGCCGGGCCCCGAAGCGCGGACGAAGGTCTCGATCAGATCGCCCTCGTCAAGGGCTGCGCCGGGTGCAATGCGGATCATGGGTTACCCTGGCATGTTTTGAGCTTGGTCTCACCTGTCATTGAGGACAGCCGTGAGAGTCGCTACAAGCGTTGCGCCATCGCCTTCAATGGTCAGAGTTTTGAGCCGCGAGGTATGGCCCGATTGCAGGGTAATGCGGGAAGCCGGCACCGCGAGGCTTTTGGCGATCAGTTTTTGAAGCGCCGCATTGGCCTCGCCATCCTCGGGAATGGCACGGACGCGGGCTTTTAGGACCGCCCGTCCGTCCGACAGCGCTTCTATCCCGTCGAGCGCGTCGCGTCCGCCCTTAGGTGTCAATCGCACCGTCAGCATCATGCCGTAGGGCACGATCGTCCACGGCGTTCCGCTCATCAGAAGACGTAAGGATAGATATACATCTGGATCACGCGCTCAACGAGCATGATGAGCAGCAAGAGGATGATGGGCGAGATGTCCATCGTCCCAAGATTGGGCAGCAAACGCCGAATGGGGCGCAGCGCAGGTTCGGTGATCTGGTAAAGTCCCATGGCGAAAGCCCGCACCACATCATTGCGCATGTTCACCACGTTGAAGGCAATGAGCCAGCTCAACACGGCAGATCCAATGACAGCCCAATTATACAGATTGAGGGCAATCAAGACGATATCGAGCACAGCACGCATGGTGAAGATTCCTTATAGCCTTAGTCCTTGGCGCGTTCGACGTAAGAACCGTCTTCCGTCTGAATGACGACACGCGTACCAACGGCAATGTGGGGCGGTACCATGGTACGCGCGCCATTCGACAATTTTGCGGGCTTGTAGGAGGAAGAAGCCGTTTGTCCCTTAACGGTAGGCTCGGTATCGATGATCTCAAGCGTCACGCGGGGTGGCAGGATGATCGACACGCAGCGGCCATCATAGGTCGAGAGCACGCATTTCATGTTCTCTTGCAGATAGACCGACTGTTCACCGACGACGTCTTTTGGCACCGACATCTGTTCGAAGGTCTCATTGTTCATGAAGTTAAAGCCGTCGGCATCTTCATACAGATAGTTGAAGTCCCGATCCTCGACGAAGGCGCGCTCGACGTTTTCCGTTGTGCGATAGCGTTCGGCAATCTTCACACCGTCGCTGATGCGGCGCATCGCGAGCTGGGTAACCGGCGTGCCTTTGCCGGGATGGATGTTTTCAGCGCTGAGAATGACATAAAGCTGGTTGTCTTTCTCGACGATATTGCCTTTACGAAGCGAACTGGCGATTACTTGCACGGTTATGTTCCCGATAATGATGGCCCGGTATAACCGGCAACCTGAAATGAACTGCGGCGCTTTTCTCACACTTGGCCCAAATGTGCTAGAGCCTTGATACAGGCAGGAATTCAAATGAACGATAGCAGCCACTGGTGGGCGCCCGACAACCACGCCGATCGCAGGCCCGCTTTGTTGGCGCGCTCCCGAATTAAATCCGCTTTTCGCGGGTTTTTCGAGCAAGAGGGGTTTTTGGAGGTTGAATGCGCGCAATTGCAGCGCTCGCCGGGCAATGAAACGCATCTTCACGCCCTCTCTACCCTTCTCCTGCGACCCGATGGCGAAACAGAGACGCGTTATCTGCATACATCGCCGGAATTTGCGTCCAAAAAGCTGCTGGCGGCAGGCGAGCGGAAGATTTTTGATTTTGCGCGGGTCTTTCGTAACCGCGAGCGGGGGGCATTACATGCCACCGAATTTACCATGCTCGAATGGTATCGCGTTGACGAGGGCTACGAAACCTTGATGGAGGATTGCGCCTTCCTGCTGGCCGAGGCGGCGCGACAGGCGGGAACGGATCGGCTGTCCTATCGCGGAATAAGGGCGGATCCGTTTGCAGAGCCTGAAAGACTGACGGTTTCGGAAGCCTTCGCGAAATACGCCGCGATCGATCTTTTGGCGACCACGCCGGATGGGCAGCCGGATCGGGCGTTAATGGCCGAAGCAGCAACGCATCAGGGTATTCGGATTGCTGACGATGACAGTTGGGCCGATATTTTCAGTCGCGTGATGGTAGAAAAAATTGATCCCAATCTCGGCATCGGACGGGCAACCATCCTGTGCGAATATCCGATTTCGGAAGCGGCGCTGGCCCGACCCAAGCCGTCTGATCCGCGGGTTGCCGAGCGTTTCGAGCTGTTCGCCTGCGGGGTTGAACTTGCCAATGCCTTTGGTGAACTGACCGATGCCGCCGAGCAACGCCGCCGCTTTATGGTCGATATGGACGCCAAGGAACGGATCTACGGGGAACGATATCCGCTCGACGAGGATTTTCTGGAAGCCCTGCGGTTGATGCCGGAGGCGTGTGGCATTGCGTTGGGCTTTGACCGCCTGGTGATGCTCGCAACCCACGCGCCCCATATCGACGCCGTGATGTGGACACTTTGATCCGGTTCGCCTTAGACGCCTTCGGCGCGCATCAGCGATACCCGGCCGGGAATATCATGGATGGCCGCTTGAAAGACGCCTGTTTCCGGATTGCGGATTTTCAAGGCGCCGGAAAACACGTCGAAATAGGCGCCATGCAACTGAAGTTTGCCGCGTCCCGCAAGAATATTCACGCAAGGAAACGTCATCAGATTTTCCAACGTTTTGCCCACTGAAGCGAGGGCAAGGCGCTCGGCATAATGGTCCAACGTCTCAGAGCTGCTGCGTTTGCCCAGTTCATTGGCGGCCGGCGTGACGAGGTTGATCCATTTGCCGATGAAATCACCCGACGACAAAGGCTGGCTCTCATCGTCCGCATAGGCCCGAATACCGCCGCAGCGGCCGTGACCGAGCACAACGATATGTTTTACTCGCAAGGCTTGAACAGCAAACTCCAGCGCCGCGGAGGTGCCGTGATATTCGCCGCCAGTTTCATAAGGAGGCACAAGATTTGCGACGTTACGCACGACAAACAGCTCGCCCGGCCGAGCATCGAAGATGACTTCGGGCGATACACGGCTGTCGCAACACCCGATGACCATGATTTCAGGCTTTTGACCGGTCGCGGCGAGTTCCTCGAAACGCTCGCGTTCCCGCGGCAGGCTGCCCTCGACAAAGGCGCGGTATCCATCCTGCAAGCGTTGTGGAAACATGAGGTTCTCCTTTTTGGCCACAGGCCCGATATAGAAGTCGACTTCGATATAATCAACAAATAAAAATGTAAAATAAATACACAAAGGATTTGGTGATTAAATTATCATAATAACCATTTAAAAATGTGAATTAAATCAAGGTCAGCCGATTGTGGTCGGATCAACATTTGCCCCGCACAGCAGAACGCCGACCCGTTCACCTTTTTTTGGCGTATAGGCGCCGGACAGAAGTGCGGCGAGTGCCGCTGCACCGCCGGGTTCGCTCATGATCCGGAAATCGCGCCAGAGCACCTTCTGCGCATTGCGAATCGCGTCATCCGAGACGAGGGCTACATGGTCGATTGCGGTCTTAGCGATGTCAAAGGCCATTTGGCCGACCCGTTTGGCACCGAGGGAATCTGCCGCCACGGAATGGACGTCAACCGGAACGGGGCCGCCTGCTTCCAAGGCGGCATGGAGGCAGCAGGAGCCTTCTGGTTCGACGCCGACGAGGTTTACTTTACCCTGCCACCAGGCTGCAATGCCACCAATCAGTCCACCGCCGCCACACGCAATCAGCACCGTGTCGGGGACCAAGCCGTCCCGTTCCCATTCAAGGCCGATCGTGGCTTGGCCTGCCAGAGTCTCGGGCGCGTCGAAGGGGTGAACGAGGAGGGCGCCGCTTGCTTCTGCATAGGCATTGCACGCGGTCTGGGCGTCATCATATCGCGCCCCGCCAATGACGATTTCGGCACCGAAGCCCTTGATCGTTGCGATTTTGATCGGCGAGGAAATTTCCGGAACAAAAATTTTTGCAGGAATGCCGAGTTGACGCGCAGCAAATGCCACCGCCGCACCGTGGTTTCCCCCCGACGCGGCCGTTACGCCCGATTTTGGCAAATCATGCGAAAGCAACGTGTTAAAGGCACCGCGCGATTTGAACGAACCTGCATGCTGAAGAAATTCGAGCTTAAAGGTGACGCCACAACCGAGCCCGAACGGATCCGCGCCAAGCTCTAACAAAGGCGTATGCCGGATATGCGGCGCAATCCGAAGGTAAGCGTCGGAAATCACATCACGCGTGAGCGGCATGGCCATCGGGTCGGGCGTCTTCAGCCTGCGATCTTTTGCAGTTGCTTCAGCACGGCTTCGCCCATCTCGGTTGTGCTGACGGCGTTCTGGCCGGGGGATGCGATGTCCTTGGTACGAAGGCCCTGATCCAGCACATCCGAAATTGCTCGCTCCACCATGTCCGCTTCGCTGGTCATGCCGAAGGAATAGCGGAGCGTCATGGCAAATGAGCCAAACATGGCGATCGGGTTGGCAAGGCCTTTGCCTGCAATATCGGGCGCGGACCCATGCACGGGCTCATACATTGCCTTGCGCTTGCCGGTCTTCTCGTTTTCCGTGCCAAGCGCGGCAGACGGCAACATGCCAAGCGAACCGGTTAGCATGGCTGCCACGTCCGACAACATGTCACCGAACAGATTGTCGGTCACGATCACGTCGAACTGCTTCGGCCAGCGCACCAGCTGCATGCCGAGCGCGTCAGCCAATTGATGCTCCAGCATGACATCGGGATATTCGCGCTTGTGCAGATCGGTAATCACTTCGTTCCACAACACGCCAGAGCGCATGACATTGCGCTTCTCGGACGAGGTGACCTTGTTCTTGCGCTTGCGCGCCATTTCGAAGGCCACGCGACCGATGCGCTCAATCTCGTGCGTCGTGTAAACTTGGGTATCAACCGCACGCTTTTCGCCATTCTCAAGCGTCACGATTTCCTTCGGTTCGCCAAAATAAACGCCACCGGTCAGTTCGCGCACGATGACGATATCGAGGCCTTCGACGAGGTCACGCTTGAGCGAGGACGCATCGGCCAATGCCGGATAGCAGATGGCCGGACGAAGATTGGCAAACAGTTCAAGTTCTTTCCGCAGACGCAGCAAACCCGCTTCAGGGCGCGCTTCATACGGCACCTTGTCCCATTTGGGCCCGCCAACCGCGCCGAAAATCACGGCATCCGATTCATGGGCGAGCTTCATCGCTGCGTCCGTAATCGCCACTTTGTGCGCGTCATAGGCCGAGCCACCGACCAGATCGCTCTCGGTTTCAAACGACCCCATTCCCGTCTTGTTCATCCATGTGACGAGCTTTTGCACTTCCGTCATCACTTCAGGGCCGATGCCGTCGCCGGGCAGAAGAAGGAGCTTTTGAGTCGCCATGGGTCTACTCTTCAGATCAAAGGGGAACAGGAATTACGAAAACGATACCGCCGTTTAGAGCCAAGGACGCGAAGCCGCAGCCTTTGCCTCGTAACTGTCAATCGACGGGGCCTTCTCCATGGTCAGGCCGATATCATCAAGGCCGTTCAGCAGGAGATGCTTGCGGAAAGAATCAATCTCGAACGCCACAATGCCGCCATCGGGCCCGCGAATTTCTTGCGTTTCAAGGTCGACCGACAGCGTGGCATTGGAGCCGCGGCGCGCATCATCCATCAGCTTGTCGAGGTCTGACTGCGATACGATGATCGGCAAAATGCCGTTCTTGAAGCAGTTATTGTAAAAAATATCGGCGAAAGACGTCGAAATCACACAGCGAATGCCAAAATCGAGCAAAGCCCATGGGGCATGTTCGCGCGAGGAGCCACAACCGAAATTGTCACCCGCGACCAACACCTGCGCCTTGCGATAGGCGGGCTGGTTCAGCACGAAATCAGGGTTCTCGCTGCCGTCTTCGTTAAAGCGCATCTCTGCGAAAAGGCCCGAGCCCAGGCCGGTGCGCTTGATCGTCTTGAGGTACTGCTTCGGGATGATCATGTCCGTGTCGACATTCATAATGTCGAGGGGAGCTGCGACGCCGGTGAGCGAGGTAAAAGGCTGCATGGGATTTTCCGCTTAGCGCTGAGTGTTACACTTCGATGACGCGCTGTTTAGCAGAGGAAAGCCGGACTGGGTAGGGGTTTGTCTTCAGGCGATGCTGGGTCTTGCCATTCGCATAGGTCTTATGGCTGCATCCGACGTCGCACCGTCGCTCTAATCCGACGAAGGGTTTTGAGGAAACTGCCGTCGCGGGTGATCATCGTTATTTTGAGCATGAGACGGCGACGAAGCGAGGTCATTTCGCCTAACAAAGGCTCGACCTGCGCCTTCGCCCAGGCACGTGCCCGTATGACCTGATGATGAACAAAGCGGAACCATGCGAGTTCCATCAGTTTTTCCTTGCAGGCCTCAAAAAGGACGAGTGCTAAGGCCAGTCCTGATGCTTTGACCGCGATAAACAGCAGGGTTCCGGTTACCACCGCGCCCTTGGCGACAATCCAGAGCGAGAAAAGCTGCAAAGGCAAGCCGATCACCTCGGGCACCACAAATAGAAAGACGACAATGGCCGCGGGTAAGCGCGCTACATTACGGGCCAGCGCTGTTTTGAAAGCCTGCCAAGGCAAGCGCGCGATCAACCACGCAATCAGGGGTTGGATGAGATCCCAAAGCCACGCTTCGAACAAAAACAAAAGCGCGAGCACAATCCAGAAGGGTTTGAGCAGGTGGCGTGTCATCCACCCGAAATGGTAAGGCCGGGCAGCAAACACAAGCTGCCCGGCCTTACCATTGGCTTTATTTAGCGTCCGAAGCGGCGATTGCGTTGAACAATACCTTCACGCGACGGCTTCTCGGTGCGCTCAGCGGTCGGGTTGCTCGTGCCGGAATTCCAACGCTTTGGCTCGACATGGTCCTGCCGTGCCGGACGGGAATGGGCAGCGGGCTTGCCCTGATGGGGCCGTGATTCTTGTGGGCGCCCCTGATCGTCGCGGCGTGGCGTAGCGATGCCATCGCCTGCGGGACGTGGACCATCAAAACGCTTCTTTTCCGGACGGTCACGCTGCCAAACCGGCTTACCGGACCGAGTCGTGCGTGGCTTGTCCGTGGAAGGTGCGCCCTTTACCCGCGGCTGTGGCGGCATTCCGAGCCCCGAACCCAGCGGATTTTCCTCGACCGGAATTTGCTGGCGTGTGGTGCGTTCAATCGCACGCAAGAAATTATGCTCCTCGCGGTCACAAAACGAAATAGCAATGCCAGCAGCACCCGCGCGTGCCGTACGGCCTATGCGGTGGACATAGCTTTCCGGCATGTTGGGCAGGTCAAAATTGATGACGTGCGAAACATTGTCGACATCGATGCCGCGTGCCGCAATATCGGTAGCAATCAGCAAACGCAATTTGCCGGCTTTGAAGTCAGCCAGCGCGCGTTCGCGTTGTGGCTGGCTCTTATTGCCGTGAATTGCACTGGCGCGAACACCTGTTTCTTCAAGGCGCTTCACAACCTTGTCAGCCCCGTGCTTTGTACGCGTGAACACCAGTGCGCGGTCGATCGTTGGATCTTCCATCAGTTTCTGGAGAAGCATCTGTTTGTGGGCTGTATCCACAAAAATGATCTTTTGCTCAACGCGTTCAGCGGTCGTTGCAACAGGGGTTACTTCGACGCGAGCCGGATCGCGCAGGAAGGCGGAGGCCAATTCGGCGATATCCTTCGGCATCGTCGCCGAAAATAACATGGTCTGGCGGCGCGAAGGCGTCATGCCGACGAGCTTTCGGATATCAATGATGAAGCCGAGATCGAGCATGTGATCGGCCTCATCGAGAACCAAAACTTCGACATCGCCCAAATGGACGGCGCGCTGGTTGACGAGATCGAGCAAGCGGCCCGGGGTTGCGACCAGAATATCGACGCCGTTGTTCAAGGCGCGGAACTGACGGCCAATCGGAATGCCGCCATAAACGACTTCGCTGGTGAGCTTGGTGAATTTGCCATAAGAGCGAAAGCTCTCTTGAATCTGGCCAGCCAGCTCGCGGGTCGGCGACAGAATGAGCGCACGGCAGCCACGGCGAGGCGTCGGCTTCGGATCCGACAATAATTTTTGCAGAATTGGCAGGGCAAACGCTGCCGTTTTACCGGTGCCGGTTTGTGCGATGCCGAGAAGGTCGCCGCCACCCATCAGGTGCGGGATGGATTGGGCCTGGATAGGCGTTGGAGCCGTGTAGCCCTCGCTTTTCAGCGCACGAAGCAGCTTCTCGTCGAGTTTAAGGGTTTCAAAAGTGGTCATTTTGGTTTCTTTCCAAATCAAATTAACCGGTCCGCAGGGAGCGGATCGGTTCGCGGACGGAGTCGGACTCGTACGGCCAAACGGCATCAGAGAGCCGGATGGTCGGAGGACACCCCGCGTGATTTGGGAGGCCAAGGGTAAGTCTTGGGGCGCGCTATGATCGCCCTGGCGGTCGGCGGGACTTTGTTGCCTGTCTGGATCAACCAAAAGCTGACAACGCTTCACGCAAGTCCCAGTGCCGATAACCGACGCTGTACCGCTTTAATGCATGTTGCGGTGCAAAAGGTCAAGGAAAAAGGGTGCAGCAGCCTTGGGATCAATAAAAAAGCCGCCCTGCGGCAGCTTTTTTAGTTCCCGACATTGGAGCGGGCGAAGGGATTTGAACCCAAATTTTTTGTCGATCTGCTCTGGGCAAAGCCCAACCGCGGATCGAACATAAAGTCGAGGGTTCCGGTTCAGGATGCCATCAACTTTGTTTTCCCGACATTGGAGCGGGCGAAGGGATTTGAACCCTCGACCCCAACCTTGGCAAGGTTGTGCTCTACCACTGAGCTACACCCGCATCCTAACGTCGCGATGACGGCTATATGACTCATCTTCTTCGCCGATGCAACTGTCTTTCAGCGTGTTTTGTTCATAACACGCGTTCTACCCGATGCGAGAGCTTGGCCTTGCCCGCTTTCCTTCGTCTCGCTAGAAGCAATTAAACGTCCCATCAACGAGCGCCCGATCATGTCCGCATCCCCTGATGACCTTTTTATGTACCTTAAAACTCTGGGTATTTCCTTTGAAACGAGGCACCATCCGGCGGTGTTTACGGTCGAGGAATCAAAACAGTTGCGCGGCGAAATTGCCGGAGCGCATGTCAAAAACCTGTTTTTGAAAGATAAAAAGAGCAATTTATTTTTGATCTCCGCGCTGGAAGATACAAAAATCGACCTGAAAACCATTCATGAGGTGATTGGCGGGCAGGGACGGGTCAGTTTTTGCTCTGCCGACCAGCTGCGTGAAAATTTGGGCGTCGAGCCGGGCTCGGTAACGCCCTTGGCGGTTTATAACGACAAAGAAGGACGCGTTACGGCTATTCTGGACGAGCGCCTGATGGGCTACGATGTCATCAATGTTCACCCTTTGGTCAATACGATGACGACAAGCCTCGGGCGGGACGATCTTGTAGCCTTCATGGCGTCCACAGGTCATTCCCCCCTCATCGCGAAGGTCGGCGAACCGGCTCCGGAGCACGAATAGCCGCGACGTGAGGTAGCAGGCGGATTGTTCTTTCGGCTGTTCCTCCCTATTTCATCTAAGAAAGCGATTCCGCGTCGGAGGTCGGCGTATCGTTTGCCAGTTGCCGATCGAGCAGGGAGACAGGGGTAATGACGCTAATAGACGGTGCAAGTCGGGCCGCTGCAGCAGTTAAGGACGTGACCACAGCGAGTTTTCGCGACGATGTTGTCGCGGAATCGATGGCGCAGCCGGTTCTCGTTGACTTTTGGGCTCCGTGGTGCGGTCCGTGCAAACAGCTCGGCCCGGTTATCGAGCGCGTCGTTGAAGCCGCCAAAGGCCGTGTCAAACTCGTCAAGATGAACATTGACGACCATCCGCAAATTGCCGGTCAACTCGGCATCCAATCCATTCCGGCTGTGATCGCGTTCAGCAAAGGCCAGCCGATTGACGGATTTGTGGGTGCACTGCCCGAATCCCAGATCGCCGGTTTTATCGAACGGCTGGTGGGTCCGGTGGAAGATGATGCGGCCGCACGGCTCGAAGCCGCCGGAAAGCTGGCGGAAACGGGCGATTTGGCCGGCGCCATTGATGCCTATGGGGCAATTCTTGTCGAGGATGGCGAAAATCTTCACGCCCTTGCCGGCATCGTCAGGCTCTATATCGAACTAGGCAATCTCGATGCGGCCCGCGGCTATCTCGAAGCGGTACCGGATGGCAAAGAAAACGATCCCGCGATCGTGGCCGTCAGCGCAGCGCTTGACCTTGCCGAACAAGCGGCGGCGATTGGCGATACCTCGGCGCTTGAGGCGGCGATTGTTGCCAATCCGAATGATCATCAGGCGCGCTTTGACCTTGCGCTTGCGCTGGCCGGTGCCGGTCAACGGGAAGAAGCCACCGACGCGTTGATCGAGATCATCAAACGTGATCGGACGTGGAACGACGATGGTGCGCGGGTTCAGTTGTTGCAGTTTTTTGACGCGTGGGGCCCGATGGACGACCTGACCAAAGCCGGTCGCAGGAAACTGTCTGCCCTGTTATTCCGTTAAGGGATAACGATCTTTTTGTGTTTAGCCCCTTTTTTCCGGAGATGAGCAATGAACGTTGTCTATTCCGGTCCAGCCGATCTGCCCGAAATTATCCCGGTTTTTCCATTGCCGGGAGCCTTGTTGCTACCACGGGGCCAGATGCCGCTGAATATTTTCGAGCCACGTTATCTGGCGATGGTCGATGACGCGCTTAAAACGTCACGGTTGATCGGTATCGTCCAACCCGATACCGGCGATCATCCGCGCGGCCGGTCGGCGGGCCTTTTTGATGTGGGGTGCATCGGACGAATCACGCAATTCGCCGAGACTGGAGATAGCCGGTATATTTTGTCGCTGACGGGTGTGGCGCGGTTCCACATCCGTGAGGAATTGTCGGTCGTTACCCCCTATCGACAATGCGTGGTGAACTATGACCCCTTCCTTTCGGACTTTGTCGCGCGTGCTGGCGAGGAAGAGGTCGACCGGCAGGCCGTGTTGACCTCGCTGAAAGATTTTGTCGAGGCCAACCAGCTCCAGATTGACTGGAAGGGCATTTCCGCCGCCTCGAATGAGGCGCTGGTGAATGCACTATGCATGATGGCGCCCTTCGGTCCGCGGGAAAAACAGGCCTTGCTCGAAGCATCCGATTTGAAGACACGGGCCGAATTGCTGGTCGCCATCACGGAAATCGAGCTGGCGCGTGGCGAAGATGGCTCCGAACCGCCCTTACAATAGGAAAAAACATGCATTCCTCGAATGAAAGCGCCGCCTCGACCGAGCGACATATCGATCCGAAACTGCTCGAACTTCTGGTGTGCCCTTTGACCAAATCGGTGCTCCGATATGATGCCGAGCGGCAGGAATTGGTTAGCTCGGCGGCGCGTCTGGCCTATCCGATCCGCGATGGAATACCGATCATGCTGCCCGACGAAGCGCGGATGATCGACGACTCCGAACGATAATTTTGACTTCAATAGAGACAGCAGACGAGGCCCGTTCCCCATGAATGCGATTTCCCTTGAAAACCTTTCGGTCATTGATCCCGTCAAGCTGGATCGCCTGGCACAAACCGCCATCAAGGTTGGTTTGCGGCTGGAACCCGGTCAGGATTTACTGATTACGGCGCCATCGGCGGCATTGCCGCTGGTTCGCCGGATTGCGGAACACGCCTATAAAGCGGGTGCCGGCCTTGTCATGCCGTTCTTCACGGACGAAGAAATCACCTTGGCGCGGTATCGTTTCGCGCCCGATGCCAGCTTTGATCGCGCGGCAAGCTGGCTCTACGAGGGGATGGGAAAGGCTTTTTCAGCCAATACCGCCCGTCTGGCGATCGTCGGCGATGATCCGATGCTTCTCTCAACGCAGGATCCGGCCAAGGTCTCCCGCGCTAATAAGGCCAATTCCATGGCTTACCAGCCGGCGCTGGAGAAGATTGCCAGATTTGACATCAATTGGAATATTATTGCCTGGCCCGGATCGGCTTGGGCCAAGCAGATGTTTCCCAACGAGACGCCGGATAATGCTGTCCGGAAATTGGCGGATGCGATTTTTGCCGCATCGAGGGTGGATCGTGACGATCCTGTTGCCGCATGGGCCAGCCATAATGCCGAATTGCATACGAAAACGGCCTGGTTGAATGCCCAGCGCTTCGCATCGCTGCATTTTAAGGGGCCGGGCACCGATTTGCTTGTCGGGCTTGCGGACGGCCATGAATGGCATGGCGGCGCTTCAACGGCTAAAAACGGCATTACCTGCAACCCGAATATCCCGACCGAAGAAGTCTTTACCACGCCGCATGCGCATCGGGTGGAGGGGTATGTCTCGAGCACCAAGCCTTTGTCGTACAATGGAACGTTGATCGACAATATTTCCGTGCGTTTCGAGGCGGGTAGGATTGTCGAGGCGAAGGCCTCGCGCGGTGAAGATGTGTTGAAAAAAGTCCTCGAGACGGATGAAGGCGCAAGCCGCTTGGGCGAGGTCGCTCTGGTGCCGCATTCCTCGCCGATCTCGAAGAGCGGGTTGTTGTTTTTCAATACGTTATTCGATGAAAACGCCGCTTGCCACATCGCCCTCGGCCAGTGCTACGCCAAATGTTTCCTGGATGGCGCAACCCTTACGCCGGAGCAGATTGCCGCCCAAGGGGGCAATAAGAGCCTGATCCATATCGACTGGATGATCGGCTCGGATCAGGTGGATATTGATGGCATTGGAGTAGATGGAACGCGGGTTCCGGTATTCCGGAAGGGTGAATGGGCGTGAGACAGGGCTGAGTTTCGGTTTGGATGACCGGCACTCGCCGGTTGCCGTCCCGACTTCGCTCTGGCGAGCTTCGCCGGGCACTGCTCCGCCCAAGATGACGTTTTCACGTGGCTTACGCCACGCGAAGCCCGTCAGGGCGAAGCGTGGTGCCCCTAGCCGGAATCGAACCAGCACTCCTTGCGGAATCCGATTTTGAGTCGGACGCGTCTACCAGTTCCGCCATAGGGGCAATGCGATCTGTCTATTAATAAAAGTTTTTCAGCGCAACCCCATCGGCACAACTTATTCGCGTTTTTGCCAAAGAAAGTTGGATTGACCGCGCAACCTCGCCGCATACCGGATGCCAACCGAAGCCCCGGGTGCAACAATTGGCGTCTTCTTGCAACTCCAGGATGTGCCCGATAAGACTAGGTGCCATGAATTACCCTTATCTGTTTACCATCACAGGCGGCCGTACGGGTACGGCTTGGCTCGCGCGGTTGCTGGGCGAAAATCTCGGAATTCCGGCGGTCCACGAACCTGTCGGGATTGATGATTTTGGCTTTCGGATGCCCGACATCAAAATCATGCGGACCTTTAACGAGCGCGGCAATACGGAGCTGATCCAGCGCTTTTACAAGGGAAAGCTTGATGAAATCGCCGGGCAAAACGCCTATGTCGAGACGAACCATACGCTGGCTAAATGCGGCCTTGTCGAAAATCTGGCCAACCATGCCATCGCGCCACAGACCTGTCTGATCATACTGCGTCGCGATCTTTTCAAGCAATGTATTAGCTACCAAAATCGCCGCGACTTTATGAATACCACCATCGTCTGGCAGTGGTATTTGCACTATAGCTACCGGAATATCATCGTCGATACGCAGCCTTTTATTCATCTTGGCTCGATGGCGCAGGCGATCTGGTATGCGTACGAGATGGGCGCCAGACAACTTTATTATAAGCGCCTCTATGCCGATAAATTGGCCATGATCGAATGCGATCTCGAGGATATCAATACGGCAGATGGAGCGAGCCGCTTGTTTCAAGCCTTGGGAGTGCCAACGATCGCCACGTTGCCGCCCGTGGCCAATACAAATGTTGCCGGGGAAGATCCGGAAATGGCCAGGCGCATGCGGGATGCGCTGCCGACCGTTGATTGCAATCTGGAGCGCATGGTTGATGCCTATCTTCAAAGCGGGCGACGCCTCGATCGATAAGGTATCTGGAGTCCGTAAAATAGCGGTCGGCGGACCGTTCATCTGGCAGGAAAATTGCTGTTCATCGAATAAGGCTACCCTTTGCCGTTGGTTGGTCAGGTCGCATCGCTTTGTCAGGGATGAAATAATGTCGCTCACATCATGTGCAAAATTGCTGTTTGGAATGCTTTTGGCCGCAGGGCTCAGCGCGTGTTTTTCGCAGGCAAAGGTGAAGCCTGCCGATCAGAAGGCGCTGGATGAGCGTTATTACGCGCTCTGGCAGGATGCGGTAGCCCATCAGGGCGATGCACAGGCGGATAAAACCGGACAGGCCTTGGCCGCCTTTATCACCGAGACGCGCGAATCCATGACCGATCAGACGATCCAGAACTGGGTCTGCAAGCCATGGAATTTGCAGGCGAAGGAAATCAAGCTGATCACGGGCGAGCGGACGGCGAGCTTCGAATGCATCAATCTTGATGGTATGCGGGGAAGCGTCTTCAATTTGGCCTTACCGGCAGGTGGTCTCACCGAGCCGATGTATAATGGCTATACCGTCAAATTTTCCGGCAAAATCGAAAAATTTACCTTCGCCAACGATGCCATCAAGAGTTTTTATGTATATGTTACCGTCAGCGCTTTCGAAATCGTCGATCGGACGCGCACTTAGGTTTTCGGCGTCTTTTCGGGCGGGCCAATGGATAATATGCTGGATCTCGCGGCTCCCATAGCGGTAGCCGCTGTCGCAATCGTACTGCTGCTCGGCTTGTTTAACATGTTGCGGGGCGGCAGCGCGTCGGTGTCCCAAAAGCTGATGCGGTGGCGTGTTGTTCTTCAGTTCATCGCCATCGTCGTGATTTTAGGGGTGATTTGGCTTAAGGGTAATTCATAATAATGCCGGAAAGTTTGGTGGTGGCGCTATCAACTTGGTGAAATATTGCTATTTTAACCGGACACTCCTTTGGCAGAAGCCAGCACACACGGACATGACATGACATATTCGGCTAAATTGGCGCTTTTTGGCGCTTTCGTCTCGGTTTTGTCGGGTGCGGTTGCGGTTTCGTCAGAACAGGCGCGGGCAGGTGCTACCCAGCCCGATACCACGGAAGTTCGAATCGGTACCGCCTATCATGGTTATGAGGGCCGCGAAGCCGGCACGGTAGACGTCTCGCTGGATGCCTTGTTGCCGGCATTCGATCTGGGCAAGTCGCTGTCGTCCGATGCATTCTCGCTTCATCCGCAAATCGGCATCGATGTGAATACGCAGGGCAAGACCAGCGCCGCGTTTGCGGGATTTGCTGCGGTTGTCCATCTGCCTGCCAATTTCAAGATCGAGGCCGATCTGGGTGGTTCCATCAACAATGGCAAAGCGACGAGCGAGTCTGATACGGGCCGGTCGGAGCTGGGCTGCACGACGTTGTTCCGCGAGGCGTTCGGCATTGGCTATCAGGCGACGAAAGAGGTTTCGCTGATGGCGGTTGCCGAGCATATGTCGAATGCCAATCTCTGCACGCCCAATAACGGCATTACCAATTTCGGTCTGAAGCTCGGCTATTCTTTTTGATCCTTTGGAGGATCGCCTGCGTAACAAGGTCGAACGGACAATGGTGGCATTGTTCTGGTAATCTCATCCGGCCAATCTGATGCGCCGGCAGAAAAGCGGGCTGACATGGTCGTCTTGAATAGAATTTATACGCGCACCGGCGATGATGGCACGACCGCGCTTGGCACGGGCGCGCGGCGGCCAAAATTTGATCTTCGTGTCGCAGCCTATGGCACGGTGGACGAAACCAATGCGACCATTGGTTTGGCCCGCCTGCATACCAAGGACAGCGAGCCGGTAGTGGATGCCATGCTGGGCCGCATTCAGAACGATCTGTTCGATCTCGGAGCCGATCTCTGCACGCCCGATACCGGCGAAAAACTGGCATGGGAACCCTTGCGCATTGTTGCGTCGCAGGTGAGCCGCATCGAGAGCGAAATTGATCAGTTGAATGCGGAGCTCAAGCCGCTGCGCTCTTTCGTCTTGCCGGGCGGTATGGCCGCTGCGGCGGCGCTGCATTTGTCGCGCACCGTGTCGCGTCGGGCCGAGCGCCTGATGGTCGAACTGGCAAGCCTGCCCGACGAGCCCGTGAGCGAGCCTGCGCTGCATTATATCAACCGTCTTTCCGACTTTTTATTCGTGGCCTCGCGCTATGTTAATCGCCGCGGCGAGGGCGATGTGCTGTGGGTGCCCGGCCAAACCCGATAAAATCATCCGCTTCACGCCAGGTTCGATCGACACCTCTGGTCAAATTCCGACAAACACCGTCGCGCTTTGTCGATCTTGCTGGCTGCAAACCGTTGACAATGTCGGTCTTCGGTTATTAGTTCGCGGCGACGGGTTCCATGGCTTGGTAGGCGGGCTGTTGATTGCCCGCGGGCCTGACCTTCTGGGGTGAAGATGATGAAGATTATTGTGCCGGTAAAACGGGTCGTTGACTACAATGTGAAAATCCGCGTGAAGCCGGACGGCTCGGGCGTTGATCTCGCCAATGTCAAAATGTCGATGAATCCGTTCGATGAAATCGCCGTTGAAGAGGCGTTGCGCATCAAGGAAGCGGGCAAAGCCAGCGAAGTGATCGTGGTGTCTATTGGCCCCGCGGGTGCGGCGGAAACGCTGCGCACGGGTCTGGCCATGGGCGCTGACCGCGGCATTCATGTGAAGGTTGACGAGCTGGTGGAGCCTTTGGCTGTGGCCAAGATCCTCAAGGGCGTTGCGGAGGCCGAGGGCCCCGGCCTGATGATCCTCGGCAAGCAGGCGATTGACGATGATTCAAACGCTACGGGCCAAATGCTGGCCGCTCTTTTGGGCTGGCCGCAGGGCACGTTCGCTTCCAAAATCGAAATCGGCGATGGCACCATCACGGTGACCCGCGAAGTCGATGGTGGCTTGCAGACGGTCGAGCTGAAGGCACCTGCGATTGTCACGACCGATCTTCGGTTGAACGAGCCGCGTTATGCCTCGCTGCCGAACATTATGAAGGCGAAGAAAAAGCCGATCGACGAGAAGACGCCTGCCGATTACGGCGTCGACGTCGCGCCGCGCCTTAAAGTTGTCACCACGGTGGAACCAGCCGGTCGCAAGGCGGGCGTCAAGGTTTCTTCGGTTGCTGAACTGGTTTCCAAACTCAAGACCGAAGCAGGAGTTTTCTGATGGCTACGCTTCTTCTCGCCGATCACGATTCGATTTCGGTCAAGGATACGACCGCCAAGGCACTGACCGCCGCGCTGGCCCTCGGCCATCCGGTGCATGTGCTGGTTGCTGGCCACAACGCCAAAGCTGCTGCCGATGCGGCTGCCAAGCTTAAGGGCGTTGCCAAAGTGCTGCTGGCCGATGACGCGCTCTATGCCAATGGCTTGGCCGAGACAGTCTCTTCCTTGCTGGTATCGCTTGCGCCCCATTATGCCGCTATCGTTTCGGCGTCGACCAGCTCGGGCAAGAATATTTTGCCACGCACGGCCGCTTTGCTCGATGTGATGCAGATCTCCGATGTCATCCGCGTGATCTCGGCGGATACGTTCGAGCGTCCGATCTATGCCGGCAATGCACTTCAGACGGTGCAATCGTCTGACAAGATCAAGGTTTTGACCATCCGCACCGCTTCGTTCGCGTCCGCGGAAGAGGGCGGTTCGGCGCCGGTTGAAGCTGTTTCGGCGGCGGCCAATCCGGGTATTTCCACATTCAAGGGCGAAAGCCTCGCCAAGCTGGATCGTCCGGAGCTAACCTCGGCCAAGATCATCGTGTCGGGTGGCCGTGCCATGGCGAATGCCGAGAACTTCAAGACCTATATCGAACCCGTGGCCAATCGGCTGAATGCGGCGATGGGTGCTTCGCGTGCGGCGGTGGACGCCGGCTACGCGCCGAATGACTGGCAGGTCGGCCAGACAGGCAAGGTGGTTGCGCCGGAATTGTACATTGCGGTGGGCATTTCGGGTGCCATCCAGCATCTCGCGGGCATGAAGGATTCTAAGGTGATCGTCGCGATCAACAAGGATGACGAGGCTCCGATTTTCCAGGTCGCGGATTATGGGCTTGTCGCCGATTTGTTTACGGCACTTCCGGAACTTGACAAGGAGCTCGCTAAAGCGAGTTAATAGCTGACTTCGGAAGGCGTGCCAGTCGGCTGTCGTTCCAATCCATCGACAAGCAGGGAGCGGATTGACAATGGCAAACACGATTCAATCGGTCGGGATCATCGGTGCCGGGCAAATGGGAACCGGCATTGCGCAAGCCTGTTCGCAGGCCGGCCTGTCCGTGGTGCTGCATGATCTCAGCGCGGATCGGTTGACGGCGGGGCTTGCCACGGTGAACGGTAATCTGGCCAAGCTTGTGGCCAAGGGCACCATCTCCGAAAGCCAGCGTCAGGCCACGCTGGCTTTGATCACGACCGGATCCGAATATACCGATCTGTCCGATTGCGATCTTGTGATCGAGGCTGCGACCGAGAACGAAGAGGTCAAGCGCAAGATCTTTATTGCGCTGTGCAAGGCGCTTCCTGCCAAAACCATGGTGGCGTCCAACACTTCGTCGATTTCGATCACGCGGCTGGCGTCGGCAACTGACCGGCCGGATCGCTTTATCGGTATTCACTTTATGAATCCGGTGCCGAAAATGCAGTTGGTCGAACTGATCCGCGGCATTGCGACGGAAGATCCGACCTTTGAAGCCGCCAAAGCTTTTATTGCGCATCTGGGCAAGACGGTTACGGTTTCCGAAGATTTTCCGGCCTTTATCGTCAACCGCATTTTGCTGCCGATGATCAATGAGGCGATTTATACGCTGTATGAGGGCGTTGGCTCGGTTGACGCCATCGACACCGCCATGCGGTTGGGCGCCAACCATCCGATGGGCCCGTTGCAGCTGGCTGATTTTATCGGTCTCGATACGTGCTTGTCGGTCATGCAGGTGTTGCATGAGGGCTTGGCCGACTCGAAATATCGTCCATGCCCCTTGCTGGTCAAATATGTCGAAGCGGGCTGGCTGGGCCGTAAAACGGGCCGCGGCTTTTATGATTACCGCGGTGAAGTACCCGTTCCAACGCGCTGATCGAGCCGGAGCAAAAGAATTTTTGTTCCGTGACACTGCGGGCTTCACAATTCCGACACATCGCATGTAGATTATCCCTATCGACAGATTCGTTGTCTCTGTCTGATGTAGGGAGCAGGCTCGTTGACGATCCACGTCACTCCGCCCGTTTCGCCGGAGGCTTGTCCGGCCCTTGTCCTCAACGCCGACTTCCGGCCGCTGAGTTACTATCCTCTGTCCCTATGGAACTGGCAGGACACGATCAAGGCGGTGGTGCTGGATCGGGTCAATATCGTCTCGTTTTATGACAAGACAATCCGCAGTCCGAGCTCGGAGATCCGCCTCCCGTCGGTTGTTTCGCTGAAATCCTATATTCCGCCGTCGCGCCATCCGGCGTTTACGCGGTTCAACGTGTTTTTGCGCGACCGCTTTTCATGCCAATATTGCGGCGAGCGGGACGAGCTGACCTTTGACCATGTCATCCCTCGCTCCAAAGGCGGGCAGACGACGTGGGAAAATGTGGTTGCCGCGTGTTCTCCGTGCAATCTCGCCAAAGGCGATAAGCTGCCGCGGGTGGCCAATATGTTCCCGCTGCAAAAGCCTTATGCGCCAACCGTGTTTGACCTGCACCAGAATGGCAGGCTGTTTCCGCCGAATTATTTGCACGAGAGCTGGCTCGACTATCTCTATTGGGATACCGAGCTCGAGCCTTAGGCTTTTTTGAGTGTGGCACCCATGGCCGCCACCAAAGCCAGTCCAAGCGAAATGACAGCGTTCCAGCTGGCGAGCGACAATCCGAAAATCCGCATGGCGACTTCATCGCAGCGGATCACTTTGACGGTTTGCAACTGTTTCAAGAAATCCTGAATGTCGGCGGCTTTTTCGATGGTGCCGGTGCAGTCGGTGGGGCCGGTAAAGAGGCCGAATTCGACACCCGAATGGTAGACGGCAATGCCGGTGCCGGCGAGAAACACCAGCGCCAGAAGGGACAGTATAACGCGTCCGATACGGGGTGAAACCGCTGGCCGGTTGGCGATCAACGCCAAGGCCGCCACCGGTATGCCGACATAATGCGGTATCCGGCCAATTAGGCAGAGATGGCAGGGCTTGACGCCGAGCACGAGCTCGATGAACCAGGCGCCCCCGATGGTCAGCAGGGAGACAACAAGGACGAGCAGGGCGGCATGGAAACGGGGCAGAACCGATGTGAATGGCATGGCGCTCATCTTCATGCCAGCTTGGCGGCGACAATAAGGCCGATGATGAAAATAGCGACCATGCCGGACACCACGAGGCCCAAGCGGTTTTCAATGAAGTTCCGCATCGGGCCGCCGAACTTGTTCAACAGGCCAGCCAGCAGAAAAAAGCGGGCTCCGCGCGTGATGAGACACAAGAGGACAAACAGCGGGAAATTATAATCCAGCGCGCCTGAAACAATGGTCACGAGCTTGAACGGGATCGGTGTCAGACCTTTGAGCAGAATGAGCAAGGCGCCCCATTTCGCATAGGCTTCCTTGATCGTCTCGACCTTGCCGCCGAGGTTGTAGAGATCGAGAATCCACATGCCCACGGAGTCAAACAGTAGGTGGCCGATGGCATAGCCGAACATGCCGCCAAAGACGGATCCCAGCGTACACACCAAGGCATATCGCCAGGCCCGATCCGGCCTTGCGAGCGCCATTGGCGCCAGCATCACATCGGGCGGAATAATGAAAAACGAGCTTTCGGCAAAGGCTACCGCTGCCAGGGCCCAAGGGGCGCTTGGACGAGCCGATAGCGCGACGATCCAGTCATAGATTTTTCTCAGCATGGTACTGTCGTAACGAAATCACGCCCCGATGTCCACGATCGGGAAAGACCGCTAATTCCGCTCGAGCAAGCGGCGTAAATAATTAAGCTCGTCCGGCGTGCGGTCCGGCTGGCCGAGGCGCCGGCGTAACTCCTCGACGACTTCGCGGCTACGCTTTTCAAGGCTACCGCCTTTGCCGCCCTGCTGGATTGCCCCATCGCCGGTATAGGGACCGCGCGTCGTGCGTCCCAGCGGATCTTTGTCACTGCCGGGGCCGCCCGCTTCGCCTTGTGGATTTTGGCCCTGCGGGTTTTGGCCACTGCGCTTTTTGCCTTGCCCGTTATTGCCGGCGGCGTTGCCTTCCAGCGATTGGGCAAGCGCTTGTGCCCCTTTTCGGAGGTTTTCGAGGGCTTTTCCCTGCGATCCGACGGCCTCTTGGTCATCCCCCCCGCCGAGGGCATTTTCCGCGTCTTTCATCGCGCCGTCGGCCTCGCCAAGGGCTCCCTCGTCGGGTGCGCCAAGCTCCTTCATCCGGTCGCGCAAAGCGCCGAGCCGGTCTTTTAATTCGCTCTGCCGGTCCTTTAATGCCTTTTGGTCCTGAGGAGATACCGCTTCCTCGTCGCCTTTGCCGTACCGGAAGGTATCATCCCGCAAGGCGCGTTGATCGCGCATCATGGTGTCGAGGTCGTCCAGCGCGTCATTCATCTGCCGAGTGGCGGGATCGGCCATTTGCGGAGGGCTGTTTTGTAACTGGTTCAGGATGGCGTTGAGCTGCTCCAGCATCCGGCTTGCGTCATTGCCGGCGCCGCGTCGGGCGAGATCGTTCATCTGGTCGATCATGGCCTGCAAATCCTCGGGGCGGATCAGCTTGCCGGGAGCGTGATGGCTGGCACCCGCCTCGTTCTGGTTTTTGCGCGCTTTGGCGGCATAGGCTTTGAGATAGGCATCGAGCGCAGTCTTGAGCCGCTCGGTGAGGGCTTTGATCTCCTCCGGCGAGGCACCGTTTTCGAGCGCCTTTTTGAGTGCCTCGCTTGCCGCATCGAGCGCCTTTTTCTCGTCGCCCTGCTCGTGCTCTTCAAGGGCAATCGCGAGGTTCCACAAGGCCTCGACGGTTCCCAGCAGGTCGGCATCGGTTTTTGCCCGATGCAATCCGATTTCGATGGCGCGCAGACCGAGATAGGCGCCGGTTTCCGGGGTAAATTGATCGGGCGCGATCAAGAGGGCACGCAACGCCTCGTCGACGAGGGGCCAACGATCGGGAGCCAACGCCAACACGCGGCGCTGTTCGACCAGAGCACGGGCAAGGGGATGGATAAAAATCCGCTGCGGCAGACGCACCGCTACCGGTGCTGTCACGGCTTCCTGTTGGGCATCATCGCGGACAGCCAGCGTTAAATCGACCGTTGTGCCCGCCCACGGGCTTTCCGATGGCTCGAGCTTGGTCTGGGCCTGCCCCTCATGGCCGTTGGCTGGCAGGGCCAGCGAAATGATCGGCGCGGCGATTAAGGGGTGGTGCTGGCTTGTCAGTACGCGTTGGCCGATGCGGGGATTGGCGATCCGTACTTCCCCCGCCGCAAGCCCGTAATCATCGCTGGCCCGATAGGATAACGTCACGCCGGTTTCGCTGATGACCGGTGGCTCGATCAAGTCGATTTGGGGTGACTGGTCGGGAATGGCGTCCAGTGTCAGCACCGGAAGGGTGTAGCCGCTTGCGGTGATGGTCAGGCCGGCCGTTTTCCGTAAGGTCCAGCGCCATTCCGCGCCCGTTGCCGTGTCGGTCTTCTTTTCCTCAAGCCCGCCCGAAGCTGTGACGGTTATGCCGGCGGGATCGGACGAGCGCACCACAAGTTCCGAGCCAACAGGAACCGAAAAAGACTTCGATACGGCCTTCAGATCGATCAGGATCGGCGCGATATGCGTGTAGGCGGGCGGATCGATCCACGCGTCGAGACGGGCTGTTTGCGCGGCCAGCGAGGATGCGTTCCAATCAAACGCTTCGCCGAGACGGGCCGCCCTTTCCGGTCCCGCCACAAAAAAGCCGGCCAAGGCCAACAGCGGCAGGATGAAGCGGAGTGCAAACGGGTCTTTGGTCACCAGCTGTGGACGCGGGCCTTTGACCCGTATCGCGGCACTTTGTGCCAGAGCCGATTGCTGGTTGGCCCGCCACAGCGCCTGCGTCAAAGCGTCGCGATGGATCGAGGCGGGTTGGTCCAGCGCGGTCGCGACGGGGTGGTGCGATAAGCCCGAATCGCGGTCAAGCCGCGCGACGCTTTCGCTGAACCGGGCACAACCGAGGCGGAAGGCGAGAAGAAGCGATAGGGCCTCAGCAAAAACAAACAGAAAAACACCGCCGAGTTTACCCCAAGGGGGCAGGGCATTAAAAAGACCCACCCACACCAGCGCCAGAAAAAGCGAAAGCACCGAAACGGCCAGAACGACAAAGGGCCATGCCCGCTCGAACGCCAAAACGACACCCGCCTGAGCGAGCCTTCGGTTCAAGGTTCGCTCGAGTGCCTCATGATCGTGTGGCAGCGGTCCAGTTGGTTTTGCCATCGAGGCCAAGACTACAACCAGTCGGGGAGATGATCGAGTCCAATCAGTTCCTCATAGCTTTGGCGTGGGCGGATAACCGAGAAGTCGTGGCCCTTGACCAGAACTTCGGCAATCAAGGGCCGCGTGTTGTATGTGCCGGCCTGAACCGCCCCATAGGCACCCGCAGAGAGCACCGCCAAAAGATCGCCCGCCTGCTGGACCGGCAAATCACGGCCTAGCGCCAGATAATCGCCCGATTCACAGACAGGACCTACCACATCGGCCACCATCCAAGGCTGGTTCGGGGTGGGCTCGTTGACCGGTTTGATGTCGTGGAAGGCTTCATACAGCGTGGGACGAATAAGATCATTCATGGCCGCATCGACAATGACGAAGCTCTTGCCTTCACCGGACTTCATATAGACGATTTTGGTCACCAGAATACCGGCATTGGCGACCAGCAAACGGCCGGGTTCCAGCACCAGTTTCGCGCCCAAATGGCCAAGCCGCTTTTTGATGACAGCGGCATAAAGGTCGGGATGCGGCGGGGGGGAGTTGTCCGGCCGGTATTGCACGCCAAGCCCACCACCAAGATCGAGATGGTCGATGACATGACCGTCGGCCCGCAACTGGCTGACAAAATCGGCAAGCAGCGAGAAGGCATCGTCAAAGGGCTGCAAATCCGTGATTTGACTGCCGATATGCATATCCACACCCGAAACCGCGACACCGGGCAGGCGGGCGGCTTCGTGATAGACCTCGCGTGCGCGCGAAATCGGCACGCCGAACTTGTTCTCGCTTTTGCCGGTCGAGATTTTGGCATGCGTTTTGGCATCGACATCGGGATTGACGCGAAGCGCGATCTTGGCGGTCAAGCCTTTGGCGGTGGCTAAGGCCGAAATGCGGTGCAGTTCCGGCTCAGATTCGACATTGAAGCCATGGATATGCTCGTCGAGCGCATAGGCGATTTCGCGGTCGGTTTTGCCGACGCCCGAAAAGGTGATTTTCGATCCCGAAACGCCCGCCGCGCGGGCACGACGCAGTTCGCCCTCGGAGACAACATCCATGCCTGCGCCGAGCTTGGCAAAGGTCTTAAGGACGGCCTGATTTGAATTGGCCTTCATCGCGTAGCACACCATCGCATCGACATCGGCGAAAGCACCGGCAAAGACACGGTAGTTTTTCTCGAGCTCGGCGGTTGAATAGCAATAAAACGGCGTGTCAACCGACGCGGCGACGGAGCGCAGGTCGACCTGTTCGGCATGAAAAATACCGCTTTGATACGAGAAAGATGTCATGAAACGGCTCTTTGAGCGTCAGAGGAGAAAATCAAGGAAGAAGGGCTTTTTGGGCACTTCCTGTTGCGGCGCGGCCGGTACCGACCGCTTGGGCAGCGGTGTGATGGCCACTTTATCCTCAGGCTTGACAGCCTCGGAGACTGGAACGGCCGTGGATGGTGCCTCAAGCGGACCCTTACGACCACAACCCGCCACTGCGAGCGCTAGCATGAGGGCGAGTGCGGACGTTTTCAAGCAAGCGAGGCGCAAAGGGTAATCTCCAAAAGGTCCGGTTATCATAGCCCTAATTTGGTGTCGTGCGAAAGGCGAAGATCAGCGCTTCTCGCGCGCCAGTTTGGCGATCCAGCGTTTGGCCTCGCGGCGAACATTGGAAGGTGCCGTCCCGCCGAAACTCGTGCGGCTTTTGACCGATTTATCGACCCCCAGCACCGCGAACACATCGGCGGTAATCTTGGGCTCAACCGACTGCATTTCTTCGAGCGTCAGTTTTTCAAGCCCGATCTTTTTGTCAGAGGCTAGCCCCACTATGCGGCCCGTCACATGATGCGCGTTTCGGAAGGGCATTTTGAGCGTGCGGACGAGCCAATCGGCAAGGTCGGTGGCAGTGGCGTAACCGGAACCTGCGGCCTTTTTCATCGCTTTGGTATCGGGCGTCATATCGCGCACCATGCCGGACATCGCGGCAAGACACAGCGAGAGCGAATGCAAGGCGTCGAACGTGCCTTCTTTGTCTTCCTGCATGTCTTTGGCGTAGGTGAGCGGAAGGCCCTTCATCACGATGAGAAGCGCCGTCAGCGACCCGATGATGCGGCCGGATTTGGCGCGCACCAGTTCGGCGGCATCGGGATTGCGCTTTTGCGGCATGATCGACGAGCCGGTGGTGAATTTATCCGATAGCGCCACGAGGCCGAATTGCGGGGTTGTCCAGATGACGATTTCCTCGGCAAAGCGCGACAGATGCATGGCACAGATGGACGCAGCCGAAAGGGCTTCGAGTGCAAAATCGCGATCCGAGACGCTGTCGAGCGAATTGGCGGTGGGGCGATCAAAGCCGAGCAGGCTTGCCGTCATGTGCCGGTCGATCGGGAAGGATGTGCCGGCAAGCGCTGCTGCGCCAAGCGGATTCTCATTCATCCGCTTGCGGGCATCTTTGACGCGGCCACGGTCGCGACCCAGCATTTCGACATAGGCCAAGAGGTGATGGCCGAAGGTGACGGGTTGGGCGGATTGTAAATGCGTGAAGCCCGGCATGACGGCGCCGGCAAATTCGAGTGCCTTCTCGGCAAGAGCGGATTGCAGATCCGCCATTTGGGCATCGAGCGCATCGAGCGTATCGCGCACCCAGAGCCGCATATCGGTGGCGACCTGATCGTTGCGCGAGCGCGCGGTGTGGAGACGGCCAGCGGCAGGCCCAACGATTTCGGCAAGGCGCGATTCGACATTCATGTGAATGTCTTCCAGCGCGCGGGAAAAGGTGAAGCTGCCGGAGGCAATTTCGGCTTCCACCGCATCAAGCCCCTTCGCGATGGCTGCGGCGTCGGCGGTCTCGACAATACCCTGTTTGGCGAGCATAGCGACATGGGCGCGCGAACCTGCAATATCTTGCCGCCACAAGGCCTTGTCGAATTCAATCGAGGCGTTGATATCTTCCATGATCGCGTCAGGACCTGATAAGAACCGACCACCCCACATCTGATTGCTCATCGTCTTCGCTCTTTCTTTCATTCAACGGATCATGCCGATGCCTGCTCGCCCGTTCTACTCGAAACGATCCATCGCAGCTTTGGCCGCGCTGGTTGTGCTTGGAATAGCGGTGCTTGCTTTCGTCCTATACGGGAAAGCAGGGGGCGCGGGCAATCAGGTGGCAGGAGAATGTCGCGACTCCGTGCAAAAATCCTTGGCATTGGCGCCATTGGCCAAGGGCGAAGTCGCTGGCTTAAAGCCGCTTATGAACCCACGCCCGATGCCGGAGCTGGCCTTTGAAGGGCCGAAGGGGCCGATGACGCTGGCCGATTTCAAGGGCCGTACCGTGCTATTCAACCTCTGGGCGACCTGGTGTGTGCCGTGCCGCACCGAAATGCCGGCGCTGGATCGGTTACAAGCCGAACGTGGCGGACCGGATTTCACTGTCGTCGCGCTCAATATGGACACGCGCAATGTGGAAAAAGTGCCGGTCTGGTTGAAGGACAACCAGATTTCCGCCTTGCCGCTCTACACCGATCAACCGGGCAATGCGTTTCAAAAATTACGCAAAGAGGCACTTTTGACCGGCTTGCCGACGACGCTTCTGATTGACGGGAAGGGCTGTTTGTTGGCCGAAATGTCGGGGCCTGCGGAGTGGTCTGGCGCCGAGGCGGTGGCGTTGATTAAAGCGGCGGTGGGCAGGTAATCAGCGATAAATATCGCTGCGATGGCCGATTTCGATAACGAGGATCACCATTTTGTGATCTTCAATCGTGCAAATGAGACGGTAATCGCCAACACGGTAACGCCATCTGCCAGCCAAATCCCCGTGAAGCGCCTGTCCGATCAAACGTGGGTCCGGTAACGACAGGACACGCTCACGGAGAAATTTAACGATGCGAACCTGCTCTGTCCGGGGTAATTTTCGAAGGTCCTTATCGGCGGGTTTTGAAAATTCAACGGTCCAAGCCAAGGCTTTTTTCTATATCTTCGAGAGATACGGTCTCCTGGCCCGACGCATTCCACTCTTTCATCGCCTCATCCGCCGATAGCTGATCATCAAGATCTTCCATAGCGGTTATAAGGATATTCTCAGCCAGCTCATCCCGACTGAGTCCTAGCTTGGCTGCCAGTTTATCGAGCTCGCCAATTATATCCTTGCGAAGCGCAATGGCGCCATAGGGCGGTGGCTTCTTCATGGCTGTGGCCGTCATCGGACAATCTCCTCAGCGAGCAATCCTCAAAACAACAAGGCCCGCAGAATACACCAAAACAGTGCATCCTGCGAGCCTTGAGATTGGTTCGAGAAAGGGCGTTAAGGTCAGGCCTTCGCCGGCATCGCGGCCGCAATGCCGTGCTCGTTCAAATGCGTCACGAGCTCGCCCGACTGGAACATTTCACGCACAATGTCGCAGCCGCCGATGAATTCGCCCTTCACATAGAGCTGCGGAATGGTTGGCCAATTGGCGTAATCCTTGATGCCCTGACGCAGATCGGCGTCGTCGAGCACGTTGATGCCTTTGAACTTCACGCCGACATAGTCGAGGATTTGAACAACCTGACCGGAAAAGCCGCACATCGGGAATTCATGTGTGCCCTTCATGAACAGGACGACGTCGTTGGAAGTGATTTCGGATTTGATCGTGTCTTGAGCGCTCATCGCGTGGGTCCTCTTTATCCGCGTTCAAGGCGCGGCGTGTTCACGGTGGAATTAGGCTTATGCCAAATTGTCCTTCGTCGTCAAAGTGTCAACGGCGTCGGCAGGGTTAAAGTGTTCATCAAGAAGATCGTCAAGTTTGAAGGGACAATCCCGGGTGAGGTCTTCTATCCGAGCGACCGGGTTATCGGATAAAACGATGGATGCTTCTTTGATGGCCCGTTGCCAAAGCGCTTGGCAATCAATTTTGCCTGTCATGGATGGCGTGCAATCCTCGCGAATATCGCCGAGCCATGTCACAATCTGGGCCCGCCAATGCGTGGAGGATGGCGAAGCGGGCAGCGCTGTAAGCTTTATCAGATGCACGAAAATAAGACGTATTGCGCTGGTAACCGCTCGCGTTTCTGATCGTCCCACGGTTTCAATTTCCTCAGCAATATTCTCCCAATCAATCCGGTTCGAGGCCACCGAGGAATGGCGCGAGGCATCGCGTAAGAGGGCGGCTTGTTCGTCCGCCCAGGCTACGATGTCGGTATTATAGGCAGCAAGTTTGCCCATTCATCGCCCTCAAATCGCTGGCGCGGAGGTGGTTAGCGCCAAAGCATGCAGAACGCCTCCCATATTGCCCTGAAGCGCGGCATAGACCATCTGGTGCTGGGCAACGCGGGTTTTGCCACGGAACGCTTCGGATACAACGGTAGCCGCGTAATGGTCGCCGTCGCCGGCCAAATCCTTGATCTCGATCACGGCGTCCGGAAATGCCGTTTTGATCATGCTCTCGATATCAGCGGCTTTCATCGCCATCGTATTGAATTCCTGTCAGAGTTCGCCAGCCATATAGGCGGGCAGCCAGTTTTCATGCGCTTGTTCAAGCTCCGCCAATGATATGGGGGCTTCTCCCGGTAGCGTCAACGTCTTCCCGCCTGTCTTGCCAAGCACCGTCATCAAAACGAGTGCTTCGCCGGTGGCAACAATGGCCGATACACGACGCGAAATTTCGTCGAGCGCGTCTTTGCTGCCCACGGTCGCCAGATAACGCGCTTGATCCTCGCCGAAGAGTTCGGCATGGGCGGGAAGCCCGAACGGCATCGCCGCAATGGTCGCACCGATACCGCCCGCCATCGCCATTTCGGCCAAGCCAACGGCCAGTCCGCCATCGGACAAATCATGGACGGCGGTGACCAGACCATCCTTGATCAGGCCATGGACCAGCTCGCCGATCAGCTTTTCCATCACGAGATCAACGGGTGGTGGTGCGCCTTCTTCGCGACCGGCGATTTCAGCCAACCAGCTTGAGGAGCCCAGCCAGCCTGTGGTTTCACCGATCAGAATAACGGCTTCGTCTTCCGCCTTGAACGCTAGCGACATGGATTTGGCCACATCATCGAGAACGCCGACGCCGCCAATCGTGGGGGTTGGCAGAATGCCGCGGCCATTGGTTTCGTTGTAAAGCGAGACATTGCCGGAGACGACGGGGAAATCGAGCACCTTGCAGGCCTCGCCCAAGCCGCGGATGCAATAGACGAGTTGGCCCATATATTCCGGACGTTCGGGATTGCCGAAATTGAGGTTATCGGTAATGGCCTTTGGCGTTCCGCCAACAGCGATGATGTTGCGATAGGCTTCCGCCACCGCCTGCTTGCCACCCTCGAAAGGATCCGCATCGCAATAGCGCGGCGTGACATCGGAGGTCAGCGCCAAGCCGCGCGGGCCTTCGCCGACGCGAACCACGGCGGCGTCGCCACCCGGTTGCTGCACGGTATTGCCGAGGATCAGATGGTCATATTGCTCCCAAACCCAGCGCTTCGACGCCAAATCAGGTGAGCCGATCAGCTTGAGCAGGGCCTCACGGTTGGAAACCGGCGACGGTATATTTGCCGCTTCCAGCACCGGACGCTTCGGCGTCTCGACATAGGGGCGATCATAGAGCGGGGCTTCATCACCCAATTCCTTGATCGGGAGATCGGCCATCACCTCGCCTTGGTGTTTGACCACAAAGCGCAGCGTGTCGGTTGTTTTGCCGACAATGGCGAAATCGAGACCCCATTTAATGAAAATGGCTTCGGCCTGCTTTTCCTTGGCAGGGTCGAGCACCATGAGCATGCGCTCCTGGCTCTCGGATAACATCATCTCGTAAGCCGTCATGCCCTCTTCGCGGCACGGGATTTTATCGAGATCGAGCTCAATGCCGAGGTCGCCCTTGGCGCCCATCTCGACCGCTGACGAGGTTAGCCCCGCCGCGCCCATGTCCTGAATGGCGATGACGGAGCCGGTTTTCATCAGCTCCAAGCAGGCCTCTAACAAGAGCTTTTCAGCGAAGGGGTCGCCAACCTGCACGGTCGGGCGCTTCTCGTCGGCCGAATCATCAAAGGCGGCCGAGGCCATGGTTGCGCCATGGATACCGTCTCGGCCGGTTTTCGAGCCGAGATAGACGATCGGGTTACCCACGCCCGTTGCCTTGGCGTAGAAAATCTCGTCGGATTTGGCGATACCCACCGCCATCGCGTTGACGAGGATGTTGCCGTCATAGCGCGAATGAAAGCCCATTTGCCCGCCAACGGTAGGCACGCCGAAGGAATTGCCATAACCGCCAATACCCGCCACGACACCCGAGACGAGGTGGCGGGTTTTCGGGTGATCGGGTGATCCGAACCGCAGCGCGTTCAGCGTCGCAATCGGGCGTGCGCCCATGGTGAACACATCGCGCAAAATGCCGCCGACGCCCGTGGTCGCGCCCTGATAGGGCTCGATATAGGACGGGTGGTTGTGGCTCTCCATCTTGAAGACGCAGGCCAGACCATCGCCAATATCAATGACACCGGCATTCTCGCCGGGGCCTTGAATGACCCAAGGCGCTTTGGTGGGCAGGCCGCGCAGATGCAGGCGGGAGGATTTATACGAGCAATGCTCGTTCCACATCGCCGAGAAAATGCCGAGTTCGGTCAAAGTCGGCTCGCGACCGATCAGGGTAAGGATTCGCTGATATTCATCGGGCTTCAGGCCGTGCTGGGCGATCAGTTCCGGGGTCATGGCAGGCGTATTTTTCATTATGCAGCACCCCGGAAGGCGGAGAGGCTCTCGAACAGGCCGCGGCCATCAATGCCGCCAACGAGTGTCTCGATCAGGTTTTCGGGGTGGGGCATCATGCCGAGCACGTTGAGGCGCTCCGAATAAATGCCGGCGATATCGTTCAGCGAACCGTTCGGGTTGCCTGCTTTGGTGTCGCCGTCAGCCGTGCAATAGCGGAAGGCTACACGGTTTTCACCTTCGAGACGGGCGATGGTGTCCGCATCAGCAACATAATTGCCTTCGCCATGCGCAATCGCGACTTTGATGATCTGGCCCTCCGTATAGGCCGACGTGAACGACGTGTCCGTGCGACCCACCTTCAAATGCTGCATTTTGCAAATGAATTTCAGCCCTGCATTGCGCATCAGCACGCCCGGAAGGAGGCCGGATTCGACCAAAATCTGGAAGCCGTTGCAAATGCCGAGCACCAACCCGCCTTTGGCGGCATGGGCGCGGACGGCGTCCATCACGGGAGCACGGCTCGCAATCGCGCCGCAGCGCAGATAATCGCCATAGGAAAAGCCGCCCGGCAGGACGACGAGATCGGTGCCCTTCGGCAAATCCATATCCTGATGCCAGATCGAGACGGGTTCATGGCCGGTGGCGCGGCGAAGCGCGCGGATCACGTCGCCTTCGCGGTTGGAACCGGGGAATGTAATAACGGCTGATTTCATCGCATGAATCCCTTAGCCGAGGATTTCGACGCGGTAATTTTCAACCACGGTGTTCGCCAAAAGCTTTTCGGCGGCGGCCTTGAGCAATGCTTCAGCCTCGGCCTTATCGGTCAGCGAGAGCTCGACATCGAATACTTTGCCTTGGCGGATGCTATCGACGCCCTCAAGGCCAAAGGATTTCAGCGCGCCTTCAATGGCTTTGCCTTGGGGATCGAGGACACCATTTTTAAGGGTGACGGTGACGCGCGCTTTCATGGCAAACTCACTGATAAAAGGCTTCCGGGATGGACGACTCAGCTTCTGTAGTCGCCGTTGATTTCGACATACTCTTTCGTGAGATCGCAGGTCCAGACCGTGAACTGGCCTTTTCCAAGGCCAATATCGATCCCGATGTCGATTGCCTGATTTTTCATCAGGGCTGAGACCTTCGCCTCGTCATAAGACGGGTCGCGGGCGCCTTTGTGGGCTACACGGATGCCGCCGAAGGAAATCGAGAGCTTGTCACGATCGGCGGGTTCGCCTGCTTTGCCGACGGCAGCAACAATGCGGCCCCAATTGGCGTCTTCACCCGCAATCGCAGTTTTGAGAAGCGGAGAATCAGCCACCGATTTGGCGATTTTCTTGGCTGATGCCGTGCTTTTGGCGCCATTGACGGTGATCGACACAAAATGCCGTGCGCCTTCGCCGTCTTTAACGACCTGATGGGCCAAATTGGTGAGCATCCCATCGAGCGCGGCGCGGAAACCGGCCAAACGCTTGTCGGAGGCCTTCTCGATGCGCGGTGCGCCGCGCTTCTCGGCCGCACCCGTCGCAAACAGGATCAGCGTATCGGAGGTCGAGGTGTCGCTGTCGACCGTGATGGCATTGAACGAGGTTGCCGTGCCCTTGGACAGCAGCGATTGCAGCGCTTCGTGCCCGATCGGGGCGTCGGTGAACACGAAGGACAGCATGGTCGCCATATCGGGCGCGATCATGCCCGCGCCTTTGGCGATGCCGTTGATGGTGACGGTTACGCCATCCAGATCGGCGGTAATGGTTGCGACCTTCGGATAAGTATCCGTGGTCATGATCGCCTTGGCGGGTTCAATCCAAGGCGTGGGCTTCAGCTTTTTGGCAGCTTTTTGCAGCGGACCGTCGAATTTCGAGGCATCCAGCGGCTCGCCGATCACGCCGGTCGAGGCCAGAACAATCTCGCGCGGCTTGCAGCCTAGCGCCTCGGCGGCAAGGGCAGCGGTCTTTTTGACCGTTTCCTTGCCCGCTTTACCGGTAAAGGCGTTGGCATTGCCGGAATTGACCAACAAGCCACGCGCTTTGCCGGATTTAAGGACGTCCCGGCACCAATCTACCGGTGCCGAGGGGCATTTGGAGCGGGTAAACACGCCCGCCGCTTGTGTTCCCTTCACCAGACCCACCAGCAGCACATCGGTGCGGCCTTGATATTTGATCCCCGCCGAGGCGGTCGCAAACGAGACCCCCTCGATCACGGGAAGGTCTGGGTATGAGGCAGGGGCAAGCGGCGAGACGGTCGTTGACATGGGAAGCTCCGCAGGTTCGGGCGGTTTTCGAAAACTATGCCATTATTGGGCTGCAGGAGCCGGTGCCGGTGCAGCCGGCGGATCAATCCGGTCGATTTTGGCCGAGGTCCGCAAGGTCTGGATGGTTTCCTGCTGGGCGCGACGGAGCATGAATTGCTCGATCTGGTCCTTGACCTCCTCGAAACCGGGGACGGGCTTTTCGCGCTTATCGACCAATTTGATCACATGATAGCCGAACTGGCTTTTGACGGGATCGGAAATCTGATCTTTTTCAAGCGCGAAAGCGGCGGTTGAAAACTCTGGCACCATGCGTTCTTTGGTGAAAAAGCCGAGATCGCCGCCCTGTTTGCCCGAACCCGGGTCTTTCGAGAGTTCGGCTGCAAGTTTGGCGAAATCTTCGCCGGCCTTTAGCCGCTTGACGATGTCTTTGGCCTGATCTTCGGTTTCGACCAGAATGTGGCTGGCGCGGATTTCGGTCTCCGGCTTCAGATTTTTCACGGTATCGGCATATAAGGCCTTCATGGCGTCGAGCGTGACGATCTTTTTCGATTGGGCCGCGCTATATTCTTCAAACAGCATCCGGTCGGTCATGTAATCCAGCCGGCGCTTGAAATCGGCGTCATCGGTGAGCTTGGCATCGCGCGCCGCTTTCGCACCAATGCGGACATCGGCGAGATAGGTGATGGCATATTCGCGACGCTGCTCTTCGGGGATTTGCTGGATCGAATCTCCCAGATCGCCAAGCGCCGTTGTAATATCGGCCTCGGTGATGTCGGTGCCATTGACCTTGGCCACAACGTGATCGGGCGCATTGGCCGCCTGAACAGGCGCGTGTGCCGCCAAGGCGGTCAGACCAAGGAACAAAACGGCAAAACGCAACAAACGCGTAGAAGAAGTCATCGGCGATTCCTTTAGAGGTGCAAGCGTTGAATGGAGGAAGCCATGACGGAACCTGACGCCGCTTGCAAGCGTTGCTGACGCTTGGGTTTGAAAAAAATGGTTTCGCCCCTATTTATAGAATATGTTCGACCAAATTCTTTGCAGCGAACTCGTCTACGAAGGTCGCTTTGGACAATTTTTGCGGCTATAGAGGGCGCAAATTAATTTGCAGCACGTCCGGACGCTTTCGGATGGGCGCTGCTCGGCATGACGATTGATAAAGGGTATTCGATGTTCGGCGCACTTGCCAAAAAGATTTTCGGCTCGGCCAATGACCGCAGACTGAAGACATTCGCTCCCAAGGTTCAGGCCATCAATGCGCTGGAAAGCGACGTCGCGGTGCTGTCCGACGATGAATTGCGCGCCCGCACCGACGCTTTTCGTGCCCAGATTGCAGCCGGTACCTCGCTGGACGAGATTCTGATCCCTGCCTTTGCCACCGTTCGCGAAGCGGCCAAGCGCGTTTTGGGGCAGCGCCATTTCGATGTGCAGCTGATCGGCGGTATGGTGTTGCATGAAGGCTCTATCGCCGAAATGAAGACCGGCGAAGGCAAAACGCTGGTCGCAACGCTTGCGACCTATCTCAATGCGCTGTCGGGCAAAGGCGTCCATGTCATCACCGTCAACGACTATCTGGCCCGCCGCGATTCGGAGTGGATGGGGCAGGTTTATCGCTTTTTGGGTCTGACGACCGGTGTGATCGTGCATGGTTTGGACGATGCCGAGCGCGCCGCCGCTTATGCGGCCGACATTACATACGGCACCAATAACGAGTTCGGCTTCGATTATCTGCGTGACAATATGAAATACGAGCTCGCGCAGATGGTGCAGCGCGGCCACAATTTCGCGATTGTCGACGAGGTGGATTCGATTCTGGTCGATGAAGCGCGCACGCCCTTGATCATTTCGGGCCCGCTCGATGACCGCTCGGAGCTGTACAACGCGATTGACGTGATCATTCCGCGTCTGACACGCGAGCATTATGATCTGGACGAGAAGCAACGCTCGGTTTCGCTGACGGAAGCGGGCAATGAGCGGATCGAGGAGTTGCTGGCCGAAGTGGGGCTTCTGAAAGAAGGTTCGCTCTACGATGCGACGAATGCGACGCTGGTTCACCACGTCAACCAGGCGCTGCGTGCCCATTCGCTGTTCCAGCGCGACAAGGATTACATCGTCCGCAACGATGAGGTCGTCATTATCGACGAATTCACCGGCCGCATGATGCCCGGTCGCCGTTATTCGGAAGGCCTGCATCAGGCGCTGGAGGCGAAAGAACATGTCGCCATCCAGCCCGAAAACCAGACGCTCGCTTCGATTACGTTCCAGAATTATTTCCGGCTCTATAACAAGCTTGCCGGAATGACCGGAACGGCGGCGACCGAAGCCGACGAATTCATGGATATCTACAAGCTGGATGTGGTCGAAATTCCGACCAACCTTGCCGTTTCCCGTCTCGACGAGGATGATGAGGTCTATCGTACGGCGGATGAAAAATACCGCGCGATTATCCGCGAGATTGAAGCCGCTGTTGAAAAGAGCCAACCCATTCTGGTCGGCACAACCTCCATCGAGAAATCGGAACATCTCGGCGAGGCGCTGGAAAAGCACGGCTACACGATGATCGACTTTACCGATCCGAAAGCGCTGTTGCCGCTATATGAATCAGCGCGGACCGGTAAGCCCTCCAAGACCTTTGCGATCCTGAATGCGCGTTTCCACGAGCAGGAAGCCTATATTGTCGCACAAGCCGGTGTGCCGGGCGCGGTGACGATTGCCACCAATATGGCCGGTCGCGGCACGGATATTCAGCTTGGCGGCAACATCGCCATGCGGATCCGCCATGAGCTTGTGAATATGCCGGAAGGCGCTGCACGCGATGCTGCCGAAGCGGCGATCCGCACGGAAGTGGCCGAGTTGAAGCAAAAGGCATTGCAGGCGGGTGGTCTCTATGTGGTCGGCACCGAGCGGCATGAGAGTCGCCGTATCGATAACCAGCTGCGCGGCCGCTCCGGCCGTCAGGGCGATCCGGGCCGGTCGAAATTCTATCTGTCCTTGCAAGACGATCTGATGCGGATCTTCGGGTCCGACCGTATGGACGGCATGTTGCAGAAGCTGGGTCTGGGCGAGGATGAGGCGATCATCCATCCCTGGATCAACAAGGCGATCGAGAAGGCGCAGCAAAAGGTCGAGGCGCGCAATTTCGATATCCGCAAGAACATCCTGAAATATGACGACGTCATGAATGACCAGCGCAAGGTCGTGTTCGAGCAGCGCCGTGAATTCATGGCTGAAGAGAGCGTCCGCGAGACGATCGACGAAATGCGCCATGCCGTGCTCGACGATCTGGTGGCCAAAAGCATTCCGGAAGGGGCCTATCCCGAGCAATGGGATGTGCCGGCCTTGGAAGACGGTGTTTCAAAGGCGTTGGGTCTCAATCTTCCGGTGGCCGATTGGGCCAAGGAAGAGGGTATTGCGGATGAGGAGCTGCGCGAGCGGCTGCGCACCGCGTCCGACCAGGGCTATGCCCGCCGGATCGAAAAAAATACGCCGGATGTGATGACCTATGTCGAAAAGCAGGTGCTGCTGCAAACGCTGGATCATTTGTGGCGCGAGCACCTTGTCACCCTCGACCATCTGCGTCAGGTCATCGGCTGGCGCGGCTACGCCCAGCGCGATCCGCTCAATGAATACAAGCAGGAAGCCTTTGATCTGTTCAACGGCCTGGTGACCCATTTGCGCGAGCAGGTGACGGGTCAGCTGATGCGGATCGAGGTCACCTTCCAGGCCCCTTCGCCTCCGCCACCGCCGGTGATGGAAATGATCCATGCCGACCCGGTGACAGGTGAAAACGAAGAGGCCTTTGCGGGCCTTGCCTTCGCAAGTCCGGCTCCGGTACCCGTGCGCAATCCCAACGATCCTTCCACCTGGGGGCGTGTCGGCCGCAACGAAGTGTGCCCGTGCGGTTCCGGCAAGAAATACAAGCACTGCCATGGCGTGTTGGCTTGAGTTGATGAAGGACAATGCATGAGTCGATCGTCCTGATGTCTTGCCGATAAGCGAGCGCAGGACGATACGGCTGCTTCGATGGCCGTGCTGCAGTATTCCTACCCATGCTTGCCGCCATCACCGCCCTGCTCTGGCCCTAACGACGCCAGCAAACGGCGCAATCTGAGTGCGATCATCCGTCGAGATTTTTCGCGTTCGGATCCCACTTACATTTCTAGATCATACTCGATGACCACCTCGTTCACCTCTCCGATTGGAGGCAACGCCAAAGACGCCTCATTCGATAGGGACTATTGGCGCGCCTTCGGTATTTCAAGGGCAGGTTTTGGTATTTCCATTATTCTAGAAGGCGTGTGGCTATGATAATTTTCGCCAGATAGGTATGAATGGTGGTAATGAAGAGTAAAGCTGCGGGCTAAAAATTGATAAGTCAGGCGCATGGCCACCGATCAAGACGTGTTTAGCTATGCAGCCGAGAGTTGGGCGTCAGCTCGTATGAATCAGCGTTATTCGAGTGAAAAAGTAGAGGTCGTTCAGGTGAAAAAACGTATCGTTATTGGTGTAGTGGCATCCATCATCGCTTCTCCCGCCTTTGCTGCCTGTACAAAGCCTGTTGGAACCTATGTTGGCGGTGGCGGAGGGCCAATTATTAATAATGGTTCCTCGGAGTTGGTGTATTCTGAGGAAATATTTAGTATCACGGTTGCATCAACTGGCATGATGACCGTCAATGATACCGGATCTTCAACAAGCGGTGGTAATTATGCAAGAAGTTTTGTGGTTCCACCTATCAATAATACGTTCAGTACAACCACTTGTACGGGTACTTTGACCGCCAGTACAACGTTGACCTTTTTTTACAGTGTAGCGGATGGCGGAGCTACGATCACATTGATCGTCAGAGGCGGTACTGCTGGCCAGCAATATTGGGCGCCTACAACCTATGTCCTTAAGAAAGTATAGAACCGCTTGATCGGCTCGCTTCAGCGCTCCGAAATGGCATGTCTTGTGTCATCGTGTGGCGGGTGGAAAGATGCACGCTGATTCCCCGTCAGCTTGCTATATGAATATTTTTTTATAAAGTGCTCATATCTTCGGTTCAGTGCTTTGGGAGGGTTTGAGTATGAAGAAACTATCCTTTTTAGTCTCTGCGTTATGGGTAATCGCGTCAGCCTCCAATGCTATGGCTGTAACAGCATCTGCCTGTACCCTAAATAATCTGGTCGGAAAATGGATGTCGGTTAAGACGAATACTTTTTATGGTACTAATACGAGATGTATTTTAAATATAACTTATTCAAGTGGTACCTCAGCAGCAATGACAGGTACATGTTATGATCGATATCCAGATGGTACGACTAAAGGTGGTATCACCAGTTCATCTTATGCATTATCTGCTGGGACGATTAAAGCTCTGACGGCTATAAACTCTTGTGCATTTACGTTTACGGCGAATGTCGCGAGTAGCATTAAAATCAGTGGCGATATTGTGTTGGCGGCAGATCGTTACACAGCGCACGGATTTTTCTTTAAAGACGCAACAAGTTACAACAGTGGAATTGAAGGTGGCCCTTTCACCGCGGTTCTTGTGCCTTGACAGCGATCGTAACTTCCCCTTGGCGCGCGCGTGCTTTTACCCGCGCCGTGGTGGAAGCGGCACATCGGCGGTTGGTCCGGTCAGCGGAACGGTGTCTGATGAGGAAGGAGGTTCCCCCGTTGTACTGAACAGTTTCTTGAAAAACGTGTCGCTATCGGCCTGATCTGTCGCTGGCGTCGTAGGCGGTGCGTAGGCCGTGACGGTGGCCGTTCGGCGTGGCACGGGATTGCCCAAATGATCGATTTCAGTCTCTTCCACCGCCGATAGGGCGTCCGGACGGCTCAATTCGCCGGCGGCGGCCCATTTTTCCAGCAATTTCTGCTTCTCGGGGGTGCGGAAGACGGCGTTTTGATCGCCATCGGCATAAGACATCCGAATGGGCGGAAGTCCGCTTGCGACGAGTGCGGCAACTTTCGCCTCGTCTGCTGACGCCTTGGCAGCGATTTCGGCGGCTGCGGGATCCGTTGCTGCGGATGGGCTGCAACCGGGCGCTTCGGTTGCGCCGAACGTATAGCGCGAGCCGCAATAGCCAATGACCGGTTCCGTCTTGGTGACCTCGAACCGGTCATTGCCTTCCTTCAAATTCTTCCAGAAAGGCAGGTTCGGATCATTGCGGAATTTGGCGAGGTTTTCAGCCGTCATCCGGAACGGATAGGATTGGAACTGAACCGATTTCTGGCCCGCAGCAAAAGCCTCCCGCATCACCGCGTAGATTTCCTCGATCTGCTCGTTCGTCATTGCAAAGCACCCGCGGGACGAGCAGGTGCCATGCACCATGATATCGCCGCCATTGCGGCCAAGTGAGCGCTCCATCGCGTTCGGATAGCCGACATTGAAGGCGAGCCAGAGCGCTGAATTCGGGTTCATCTGGGCGGGCGTTACGCTATAAAAACCTTCAGGAACCTGACGATCGCCTTCGCGCGTCTTGGGTCCGAGCTGACCCGACCAGCGGCAGACCGGATAGCTCTTCATCAGAGCGTATCGGCCGGACGAGGTCAGTTTCCAGATTTCGATTTCGGATTCTTTTTTGTAGGCCCGGATCAGGATCGGCGCATCGCGTTTCGAGTTGATCTGGTCCATCGCGGCAAGCGTTGCGGCCGGAATGGGCGTGACGGAGCGTGCCGAAACGGTCGAATGGTTGGGCGAAGAGGAACAACCTGCCACCACCAACAGGGCAGACAACAAAAGCACTCGATGAAAGAGGGGCAGGGCCATGGGTCGTCTCTGAGAACAAGGCGCGGCCGAATCGCGCGATCCGACCCTACCCTAAACGTAGTTTACCAGCCCTTAATAGCCCGTCCCGATGACAAAATCGAGGGCGCCGCTCATTCTCCAAAGAGATTACAGCTTGCGACCAATGCCGAGAAACTTTTCGGCACGCTTGTCGCGAAGTTCGCCCGGGGTCAGGCCCGAAAGCGATTGCAAGGATTTTTCAACGGCGTCACCCACCGATGCGATCGCTGCCGCATTGTCGCGATGGGCGCCGCCGACGGGTTCCTGGATGATGCCGTCGATAATGCCGAATTTCAGCAGATCTTGCGCCGTGATTTTCATCGTCGTGGCGGCTTCCTGTGCCTTTGACGAATCATGCCATAAAATCGAGGCTGATGCTTCTGGCGACGCGACCGTATAGATCGAGTGTTCGAGCATCAAAACCGTATTGGTGCTGGCAATGGCGACAGCGCCGCCCGATCCGCCCTCGCCAATGATCACGGCGATATTGGGCACGCCGAGCCCCAGACAAGCCTCGGTGGACCGCGCAATGGCCTCGGCTTGGCCACGTTCTTCCGCCCCGATGCCCGGATAGGCGCCGGCTGTATCGACGATCGAGATGACCGGCAGATTGAAGCGGTCCGCCATTTCCATGATGCGCACGGCTTTCCGATAGCCTTCCGGCATGGCCATGCCGAAATTGTGACGGATGCGGCTTTCCGTGTCCGAGCCTTTTTCCTGCCCGATAACGGCCACCGAAACCCCGCGAAAACGGCCGATACCGGCAACAATGGCCTCGTCTTCGCCAAAGGCGCGGTCGCCGGCCAATGGGGAGAAATCCTCGACCAGACCCGTAATGTAATCTTTGAAATGCGGACGCATCGGATGGCGGGCCACCATGGCTTTCTGCCAGGGGGTGAGCGATGCGTAGAGATCTTTGAGTGCCGCTTTGGCGCGCGCCTCGATCCGGCCAATTTCGTCGGCAAGGGCAGGGGACCCTCCCGTTGCCAGAATGGCACTCAATTCGTCGGCCTTGGCGTCGATTTCGGCGACGGATTTTTCAAAGTCGAGATAGGAGCGCATTCATTTTGCCTTTGGCCTTCATGGATGGCGGCAGGATCGACCACCGTATTTACCCGCCGTTCGGGGCTGAGTTCTGACGTCAGAGCGCGCTTTCGTCAAGCGGCCAAGGCTCGTGACGGGAATTTGGACTGGTAGCCGGCACCAGGATAGGGGACAGCGTTGCCCGACTTCGCCTTGCCGTACTGATCAGGACGGGACGATAGAGCAACTTGGTGGCCTCCACCAAATGCACGCCGGCAAAGGGAAGCGATAGCACCTCGCCCATCGTTTCCCACGCCGAAGCCGTTTTGGTCAGCATTGAGCCTTTAAAGGGCGGGAAGTGCAGCGCTTCAGACCAGTGCGATGGTGAAAACAGGGCTTGGCGGAGCAAGTCGGTCAATTGCCGACGGGAAAAGGGCTGCCCGTGGCCAAAAGGTGTTTTATCAACCCGCGCCCAAAATCCCCGCCGGTTGGGGGTTACGATGATGAGTTGGCCGCCCGGCGTCAGAATGCGCCAGATTTCGCCCAGCATGTCTTGCGGGTTGTCCTGCGTTTCGAGCCCGTGAATGACGAGAACCCGATCCATCGAAGCGTTCGGAAACGGCAGGGCTTCGGCGGAAGCCAGAACGCTGGCGGAAGGCCGTCCCGCCGGCCAGTTGACGACCCCTTGCCGCGCAGGCATGACCGAGATCACCCGCTCGGCCTCGCCAACAAACGAATCGAGATAGGGGGTCGCATAGCCCAGACCCAGCACGGCCAGCGATTGCGTGCGATTCCATCGTTTGCGGATATGGCCGGACAGCACCTCTCGCGTCACCCGACCGAGTGGCGTGGCATAAAAGCTTCGAATATCGATCACATCGAGCGCCATATGGCTTCCTTTTCGATCGTTCAGCAGACAATATAGGGCTCAGTGACAGAAAAGGAAAACGAATGGCTCTTCTTATCCATCAATTCGGTATTGGTTCGGACAATCTAGGCGTGCTGATCCATGATCCCGCGACCGGCAAAACAGCCAGCATCGACGCGGGCGAGGAGGCGCCGATTGTTGCCGCCCTGCATGAGAAGGGCTGGCAGCTAACGGATATTCTCGTCACCCACCATCACGGTGACCACATCGCGGCGTTGGCGGCATTGAAGACACGTTTTGGCGCCCGTGTTGTCGGCCCTCTGGCCGACCAGCACCGCATTGCGGGTATTGATCTGCCGGTGAGCGAAGGCGATCATTTTTCCTTCGGTAATATCGGCTTCGAGGTGATCGAGACGCCCGGACACACGGTAGGCCATGTGGCTTTCTATTGCCCCTCCGAGGCGGTTCTGTTTGCCGGCGATACGATGTTTTCGATGGGATGTGGCCGGTTGTTCGAGGGAACACCGCAGCAAATGTGGTCCTCGCTGTCCAAACTGGCCGCCCTTCCGGATGCAACCCTGCTTTATTGCGGGCATGAATATACGCTCTCGAATGCCCATTTCGCACTCCGCTTTGACGCCGGCAATCCGGCGCTGCAAAAGCGGGTTGCCGAAGTGGAGGCATTGCGCGCCAAGGGTGACTTCACCATCCCGTCAACCATCGGGCAGGAGAAGGCAACCAATCCCTTCTTGCGCGCGGGGGAACCGGCACTTGCCGCCGCCGTCGGGCTGACGGGCCATCCGGCGGGCGAGGTATTTGCCGCTTTGCGCGAAGCCAAGAACAAAGGCTGAGGACAAAGCAATGGTCTTTCTCTCTGATCCGCTCGATCGGCTGGCGACCATCGGCGCCATCGAGAGGCACAGCGCGCAGGCATGGCCGGCGCCTCGGGTGACGCAGTATCACGGATGGGAGCTGCGTCTTTCACCCGCTTTGGCGTCGCGTCGGGTCAATTCATTGAACGCCGTCTCGCCCGAGGCGGGTCGGTTTCCTGATGCGCTACAACAGGCCCGTTCCGCGTGCGCCCAGACTGGCGTCGCGTGTCATGTCCGGATGCTGCCTCTGGCAGGTTCGGATGCGGTCGAGCATCTTCGGTCGCTCGGAATTTCAGGTGCGGCCGAGACGACGGTCAAGACGATGGCGCTTGATCGGGCCTTTCCCATCGATGCGCGGGTAAAGCTTGCCACAGTTCTGACCGATGAATGGCTCGATACCTATCTCGCCGTGGAATATCACGCCGATGGCGAGCGCGCGGCCATTCGAGCGGCGTTGACCACCATCCCCTTTCCGCAGGCGTTTGTGATCGCCTATGATGAGGGCCGGCCCAGCGCGGTCGGGCGCGGCGTGGTGCATGAAGGCTGGCTGGGTATCTATCAGATTGCGACCCTGCCCGACGCCCGACGTCGCGGGCTGGCCCATGGCGTTGTAACCGCTTTGCTGGAGTGGGGAAGGGGCATTGCGGCGCGGTGCGCCTATCTGCAAGTCGTAACAAGCAATGGTCCTGCCCGGGCGCTTTATCAAAGTTTGGGGTTCGAACCCTTGTATACTTACGACTATTGGACACTTCCACCGACCTAAATTCAGGACATAAGCGTCGTAATAAAGATATTGATTGCCAATTCTAGCCGAATTTGTCTAAATCCGACGCAAAGGATACAAAGGGAGCGGCGGATATGACGCAGTCTGGCGATAAGGCGCAATCGGCGACGCCCGCAACGCAAACGCTCGGCCTTGTACTTGTGCCGGATTTCTCGATGATCGCCTTTACCTCGATGATCGAGCCGTTGCGACTGGCCAATCGCGTGTCGCACCAGCAGCTTTATGACTGGAAAATCTACACGATTGACGGGGCTGCGGTGCAGGCCTCGAACGGCATCCGGCTTGAGGCCGACGGCAGCATTGCCGATATTGGCCCGATGCCGAATGTGGTGGTGTGTGGCGGGGTCGATATCCAGCGTCAGGATCATTCGCTGCTCATTGCCAAATTGCGACGCCTGGCGTTTTACGGTGTCTCGATTGGTTCGGTCTGTACGGGATCTTATGTGCTGGCCAAGGCCGGTTTGTTGGATGGCTTCCGCTGCACGATCCATTGGGAAAATCACGAATCCCTGCGCGAAGAATTTCCGCATCTCGATGTAACCGACGAGTTGTATGAAATCGATCGCAACCGGTTTACCTGCGCGGGTGGCACGGCGGCGATCGACATGATGCTGTCGATGATTAATGCCCGTTGCGGGCAGGAAGTGGCCGCGGCCGTGACCGACGAGCTGATCCATCACCGTATGCGCAACGCCAATGAGCGCCAGCGCATGGAGTTGCGGGCAAGGCTCGGCGTGGCCAATCAGCGTGTGCTGGCCGTTGTGGCCACGATGGAACAAAACATCGAGGAACCGCTTTCCTGCGGCGAACTTGCGGACCGCGTCGGCTTCTCCGCGCGTCAGTTGGAGCGCTTGTTCCAGAAATATATCGGCCAGGCGCCGACCCGCTACTATCTCGGTCTCCGGCTGGCGCGCGCACGGCATCTGCTGTTGCAAACGAGCATGCCGATTCTATCAGTCGCGCTGGCCTGCGGCTTTGTCTCGGCTTCCCATTTTTCGAAATGCTATAGCGAGCATTTCAAGCGCACGCCGTCGGAAGAACGGTTCGGACCCCGCCAGAAGGCGGCACGGCGGGAAGCGCATGCGGGCAGCCTTCTCGCCGATCAAGGCGAGGCGACGGATGCGGCGTCTTCCATCGGCGCTCTGGCTTAAGGGGCTGCTGCGTGCGGCGCCTCCTGCTCATACTGCTCGCGATCATCGCCATCGCTCCGCCTCTATCGGCATGGGCTGACACCGATGACCTCAACGCGCTGTTTGACCATCTGCGGGCTGCCCCCGATGCACAGGCCGCCGAACCGGTAGCTGCATCGATCAAACGTATGTGGATGCGTTCGGGGAGCGAAACGGCTGATCTCTTGATGGAGCGGGCCGACACCGCGCTCGAACACGAGGATTTTCCGCTGGCCATCGAGCTGCTCGATCGCCTGATCGTGCTCGATCCTGACTGGGCGGAGGCGTGGAACCACCGCGCCACGGTGTTTTATGTGATGGAAGATTATCGTCGGGCGATGGCCGATATTGCCGAAACGCTCAAGCGCGAACCGCGCCATTATGGCGCGATAACGGGTATGGGGCTGATTTTTCTTCATCAGGGCGATGATAAAAACGCCTATGGCGCGTTTGAACGCGTCTTGACGATCTATCCCCAACTCGAAACGGCCAAAAAGGCCGTTGAACAGCTCCGTCCCGAAGTCGAGGGTACGCCGCTATAGTGTCTTACGGCACATAGGCGATGCGCATCATATTGGTAGCACCCGGCGTGCCGAACGGAACGCCGGCTACCACGATCACGCGCTGCGCGGATTTCGCAAATTCCTCGGCCGAGGCGAGGCGACAGGCACGATCCACCATATCGTCCACGTCTTTCGCGTCTTCGGTGACAATGGAATGGATCCCCCAGGCGATGGCAAGACGACGGGCCGTCGACGGGCTTGGGGTCAGGGCCAGAACGGGGGCTTCCGGCCGCTCGCGCGACAAGCGGAGACCCGTTGCACCCGATGAGGTCCAGGCGACAATTGCTTTCAGATCGAGCGTTTCCGCCACATCGCGGGTGGCCATGGCAATGGCGTCAGCGCCCGTTGCCTCGGCTTTCGCGCGCTGATTGTTGATGATCGACCGGTAGAGCGGATCGCTTTCCACTTCCTCGGCGATCCGGTTCATGGTCGAAACTGCCTCGATCGGGAATTGACCGGCTGCCGATTCCGCCGACAGCATGATGGCATCGGCGCCGTCAAACACCGCGGTTGCGACGTCGGACACTTCGGCGCGGGTCGGCACCGGCGAGGTAATCATCGATTCAAGCATCTGGGTGGCGATCACCACGGGCTTGCCGAGCCGACGCGCGGTGCGCGTGATGTGCTTCTGCAGGCCGGGCACTTTTTCCATCGGCATTTCGACACCGAGATCGCCGCGGGCGACCATCAGGGCATCGGAAATTTCCATGATCTCGTCGAGCCGCTGGATTGCCTGCGGTTTTTCAATCTTGGACAGAATCAGGGCACGGCCACGGGCGGTTTTGCGCACATCGGCGACGTCTTCCGGCCGCTGGACGAAGGAAACCGCGATCCAGTCAATACCCACTTCAAGCGAGGCTTCGAGATCGGAGCGGTCCTTGTCCGTCATCGCGGAGACCGGCAGGACGGTGTCGGGCAAGCTTACACCCTTGCGGTTGGAGATTTTGCCGGGAACTTCAACCACCGTGACCGAGCGCGTCTTGGTCGATTCGGTGACGCGCAGCTTCACCTTGCCGTCGTCGATCAGGATGACGTGGCCGGGCTCAAGCGCGGAGAGAATTTCCGGATGCGGCAGGTGAACGCGCTTGCTGTCACCGGGGGTCTTGTTCGAGTCGAGAATAAAACTCTGCCCCTTTTCGAGCTCGACAGAGCCTTTCTCGAACGTATCGAGACGCAGCTTCGGGCCTTGCAGATCGACCATAATGCCGATGGGACGGCCAACCTCGCGCTCAACCGCGCGGATCATCGAGACCTGATCGCGCATCCCGTCATGGGAAGCGTGGCTCATATTAATGCGGAAAACATCGACGCCCGCGACAAAAAGTTTCTTGATCATGTCCTCAGAGGTGGACGCGGGTCCGAGGGTTGCGATGATTTTTACGCGGCGCAAACGTCTCATGTCATGCTCTTTTCTTCGTTGTCGTCGATCGTGTTGTGTCGGGTATCACTTGGCTGGCGAGCGGGTCGGGTCGGTCAATTGGACGGTCCACGTTTTTTGCTCGCCGGTGTCAACTTCCTGAAATTTCTGACGGTCGAAACCCCGGGCCATGCAGTCCTCGACACCATCAATCGTAAATTGCCGATCTTGGGTGCACATGGCTGATGTCCCGCTCCAGTCTCCTCCGCGGTCGTAGTCTTGCGCATAGATATAATAGAACCGTGAAGACAGATTGCCGTTGATCAGTGTTTCGCACTCATTCGGCTTCACGTTCCACCAACCCTCGCTGCGCCAGTTTTCTTTGGTCTTGTAGCCAATAGCCACTCCGACGCGGCTGGATGTCAGATTGCACAGCCGGAAATCAGCATATGCCGACGACAGGCCACCCATTGCAAAGCCGATGATCAAGACAGGCAGAAGCCAAAAAGAACCGGTTCGGACCATAGTTTCCGTCTTGTCATGCAACACAGGAATTGTCACCCATCAATTGCGTCCTGGGTTGAATTTTTGCTCATAAAACGCCTGAAATCTATCCGTAGACGACATTTTGGGTCATTTCGTGGCGTCGATGGCGGCTTCTCGCGGACGAGCGACAAAGATGCCGAGAAGGATCAGGGCACCGCCCAGTGCCTGGAGCGCCACAAGCGGTTCGCCGAGCACCAGCCAGGCCATGAGGGCGGCGATAATGGCTTCGAGAAAGATCACAAAGGAGGTGAACACCGTCGGCAACCGGCCGAGGGCTATGGCCAGCAGGCCCTGTCCGCCGGCGTGGCTGATAAAGGCCATCGCGAAAAGGGCCGCATAGCCACTGGGGCCATGGGGTAAAAAGGTCTCACCATTGAGCAACGCCGCGCCTGCCAGAATGGGGGCTGTAACCAGCGACAGGCCAAAGGTCGAGCGGGCCGCGCCCGATCCTTTCCGCGCTTCCTGGACGGCAAAGAAATACAGGCCGAAAAACATTCCCGTGCCCAGCCCCAGCAGATCACCTTTCACATGATTGGCATCGACTTCCATCGACCGGCCGATCAGGGCGATGCCGCCCAGCACGCAGAGCAAGAGCGCCACGGGAATGGAGCGCGGGATCTTCTGGCGGAAAACCAGCCAAGCGGTGAGAACAACCCAAATCGGCGTCGTGGTTCCGAAAAATGTGGCATTGGCCACGCTCGTATTGAGAAGCGAAATATGCCAGCAGAGCAAATCGCCGGCGAAAAACAGTCCGGCAAGAAAGATCGCTTTGTTCATCGTGGGTTTTGGTCCGGCTCCCGCCTTTTTTTCTTCCGCCAAGGCCCACGCATAAAGAAGCGGCAAAGCCAGTGCGACGCGCCAAAAGGCGGAGGCGAAGGCCGGTACGCCATCGGCGGCGGCAAAGCGAACGAAAATCGGGGACACGCCCATCGCAAGGGCGCCGCCAAGCAAGGCGATGAGGCCGAACGTATCAATACCGCGTGCGGCGGAGGGGATAACCGAAGTTGGGGACATGCATACGCCAATCAAGCAAAAGGTGAGCGTTTCCTATGGCATGAATCGCGATCCGTCACTAAGCTTAGCGCTTCATTCGTGGTTGAAGTCGAGTTCAGATGATTTTTTCTCCCTATGCGGCGACCCCCGAGGATGCGCCCGAGCATCCGGTGACGGAAATAGCGGGCGATCCGGCCAGTGGCATCATCGTGCTGTGCGATCACGCCTCGAACGAGATTCCGCCTGAATATCGCGCGCTCGGTCTGCCCGAGGCCCAACTGTCCCGCCATATTGCCTATGACATCGGTGCGGCGGGTATGACCCGCGCGCTGGCCGAAGCCTTCGGCGCACCGGCTCTACTGACTAATTTCTCGCGGCTGATCATCGATCCCAATCGCGGCGAGGACGATCCGACGTTGGTGATGCGCCTGTCGGACGGTGCTGTGGTGCCCGGCAATGCACGGGTGGACGAGCAGGAGGTCGAGCGGCGGGTGAAGCGGTTTTACAGGCCCTATGACCGCGCGATCAAACGCGCGATTGCCGCCGCGCTTCGAAGCGGGGTGCGGCCCGTCATTCTGTCGATCCACTCGTTCACGCCGGTTTGGCGGGGCGCGCCGAGGCCTTGGCATGCCGGTATCCTTTGGGCCAAGGATCCGCGGCTGTCCCGCTCCTTGATCGAAGCGCTTGGTCAGGATGACCGTCTGACGGTCGGCGACAATGAGCCCTATGATGGCGGCTTGAAGGGCGATGTGATCGACCGGCACGCGCTCGATCATGGCTTTTCAAACACCTTGATCGAAATTCGGCAGGATCTCATTGCTCGCCAAGACGAGGCTTACGCTTGGGGCAGGCGGTTGGCCGGCGAATTAAAGCCGCTTCTCGAAGACCCGATGCACCGCGAAGATTTCAGGTCATCCACAGGGTCGGCGGCATCGCATCGGGCCGAGCCTTGACCATCCCTCGGCGATAGCCGACAGGAAAGGCCTGTCATAGATCCCACGTGTGAGGCGAAGATGTCGAATTCTGTTGCTGGCGAAGAACTCAAGGCCTTTATCGAGCGTATCGAGCGGCTTGAGGAAGAAAAGGCGGCCTTGGCCGGCGATCTCCGTGATGTCTACTCGGAAGCCAAGTCGAACGGCTTCGATACCAAGATCATGCGGAAAATCATCTCGCTACGCCGCAAGGACCATGCGGAGCGTCAGGAAGAAGAAGCTCTGATGGAGCTTTATCTCGCGGCACTCGGCATGCAGGGCTGACCGGATTTTCCGGCCGAGCAGGTCGGCGGCGACTTGCTCGAAAACTGGCCGATCGGCGGGCTGAGATCATCGGCGGAAGAGAAGCGCGTGGTTGATCCGCTGAGGGCCAGATGCGTCGCGTCGATGGCCGCTGCCGTCAGGGGCTTCCGCAATACGAGCTTTGCAGGTGGAGTCGATTTTGTCGCGGCATCGACGGATTTTTCCGCGTCCTGCGTATTGGTATAGGCCAGTGCCAGATTAGGCGTTGCTGCACGACGGCCATCGGTAATGATCTTCGGCAGCACCGGTTCACGCGATTGCGTGCTGAGGCTCGACGTCGTCTCCGACCCGTCGGGAACAGCAAGCGCGGCCAGATGTCCTGAAGGCTTGGCATTGCCGGGGCGGACCGGCGGCAGCGGAACAAAAACGACCGAATTCGAGGCCATGACCGTGACCGGTGGCGCATTGCGCAATGGCGGCAGCGGGACAGCTGATGCTCCGCCCAGCGGTTGCGGTCCGGCTTGCCAGATGAGCTGCGGGGTCGCTGCCTGCAGCGCCACCACCGACGAAGCCGGAGCACCGGGGCGCGTCAAAGGCATCGGCGCGTTGGGCGCCAGAACCGCCATACGGAACGAGGACAGTGGCGGCAAGGCCGCAAACTGGGGTAGTTTCGGAGCAGGCGCCGCCTGAACCATCGTCTCCGGCGCGGGCGCGGTATCGGTTTCGTCGTTGTTTTGCACAGGTGCCTTGGCCACGGCCACGCGCGGCGCCGGCTTTTGTGTCACGACATCGGCGTCCTCATCGTCGTTGCCGCCGCCAAACAGCATAGCCCACAAGCTCTTGGTTTTTGTTGGCTCGGCAGCTCCCCCTTCGCCGGAATCGGCGTAGGAGGCGCCCATGACCGTGCCACCATTGGCGAGAATTTCAGCTTCGGCCTCGGCATAGCGCTCAAGCGGTTTGCCGTCGGCGGGAATGTGGACCGTCTTGCCATCGGGGAAGAGGCGCGCGAGCTCGTCATGCGACATGCGCGGCCAATGCCGCACGCTGCCCGCATCCAGATGCACAAACGGCGTAAAGGCGGCCGGATAATACCCGACACCGCCGCGCTGCATCTTGAGGGCTACTTCGCGGATTTGGGTGATGTTGGCATCGGTCAGATAGAAATCCATCGCCTTGCCGAGCATATGCTGCGAGTTTTTGGCAACCGCCTTCGAGCGGCGGCGCAGCATGGCGTTGGTTTCGGGTGAGCGATAGGCCGACACAACATTGATCGGCTCAGACGATCCGACCTGACGTTGTGCCTCCCAGACAATATCGAACAGGCGCGGATCCATGCTGGTCGGCTCGTCGCGGTGGTAATCGCGCAAGAGCCAGTTGAGTTTTTCCAGCGCGTCGCGGTCGAAGCTGCCGTTTTTCTTGTATTCGATCGTCAGGCTTTCGCCCGTATGCGTGTGATAGATCGACAGCGTGCGCGAATCGCCATTGGCGATGGCGTCGCCGCCTGTTTCGACGCTACCGATCAGAACGCCAAGCGAAACCGCCACTCCGGTTGCAAAACGCGTAAAAGCTTGGCCGCGAGGCCGTTTGAAACGGGACAATAAGGCTGGCAAGGCAGGATCACTCACTTCACTGATCCGCCGCAACACGCAGTGGACTTCAAAACATGATCAACAAATCCTTGCTGAAAAAGATTAAGTCTCGGTAAACCCGTTCCTTTTTCCTCGCGGAACGAGGTTGTCCGAACCGGTTAAATCGCTATGGTGGGCGCACAAATTTTAAGCACAGGATAGGATTGCTGCCGTGAAACTTCTGCTGGTTGTTGCCTGCGCGCTACTCGATAAGGATGGCCGAATCCTGATCGCGCAACGCCCTGAGGGTAAGGGCATGGCGGGTTTGTGGGAGTTTCCAGGCGGTAAAATCGAAGCAGGCGAGCGGCCGGAAGAGACCTTAATCCGCGAGCTCAACGAAGAGTTGGGTATCGTGGTGAAGGAGCCCTGCCTCGCCCCATTAAGCTTTGCGAGTTTCGCCTATCCGGATTTTCATTTGCTGATGCCGCTTTATGTCTGCAGGCGTTGGGAAGGTACGATTGAGGCTAAGGAACATGCAGCACTCAAATGGGTGCGGGCCAATCGGTTGCGCGATTACCCGATGCCACCGGCGGATGAGCCTTTAATCCCCGCTCTGATTGATTTGCTTGGCTCGGCAGCATGAAAATTTCACCGCGCTCGTTTTTTGTTATCCAACTTCTGTCTTGCTCACTGATGTGGTCGAGCGGTTTTTTGTTCATGAAGCTGTTGGCCGATAGCGTTGATCCGTTTGCCATTGCGTCGGTGCGGGCGGGGTTTGCGGCGGTGATCTTGTCCGGCTGGTTTGTGGTGCGTGGATTGTCGCCGCTACCGAAGCGGTTCGAGCTTGTGCCATGGTTGGTGCTTGGCACGCTCAATGGCTGGTTACCCAATGTACTGACGGCCTATGCGCTGCAATCGGCACCGGCGGGACCGAGTGCGATGATTCAGGCGTCGGGCCCGCTGATGGTTGCGGTGCTGTCGCATTTTGCTTTTGTCGACGAGCGGCTGACGGTAAGAAAAATAGGCGGCATCTTGTTAGGCTTTGCTGGTATGATGGTGCTAATCGGGCCTTCGGCGCTCGACCATCACGGTGCCAGCCTCTTTGGTGCCTTGGCGATGGTGGTCGTTTCGATGTGTTACGCGCTCGGCAATGTGTATGCGAAGTTCATTCCGCAGGTCGAGCCGTCGCGCATGGCATTGGGGCAGCAAATGGTTTCCGCAACCATGGCCACAGGCCTGACCTTCGTTGTCAGCGGGGGATCAGCCTATGCTCCGATTCTTCCCAGTTGGTCGGCGGCCCTCGGCTTGAGCCTGTTTTCTACTGCGCTGCCGATCACGATCTTCATGTATATGATCCGCCAGCAGGGCCCGACCAAAGCGGCGATGATCGGCTATTTGATGCCGACCTTTGCGACGCTCCTGGCGGTCCTGTTCTTAGGCGAGTCGATCGGCTTGCGTGAAGTGATAGGCGGCTTGGTGGTTCTTGCGGGCGTGTTTGTGGTGACAACTGCACCCCATGCCCATTCTTCGTCATTGCGAGCGAACGCGAAGCAAGGACGGGAATATGGTGCGTCACGCTCTCTTTTACCTGACGACTAGCGCTTAACCCGGCGTTTTACCCGTCAGCGCTTTAGCCAAGAACAGCCCGCCATGGTGCAGGCCGCCGCCATCAATGCCGTGGCCTGTGCCGATGGAGAGGTGATACTGACACCCGATCTCAGCTTTGCCTAACGCGTTGGACGATGAAAAGACCGCGTCAAGCGGGATAACCTCGTCGCGGTCACCATGTACCAGCAAGATGGGCGGCTTGCCGGTGACATCCGCGAGTTGATCGTGGCCTACCAATTCGCCCGAATAGCCGAGGATTGCCGCGGGCGGAGTGGTGCGGCGAAGTCCGGTATGTAACGCCATCATCGTGCCTTGGCTGAAACCCACAAGCGCGAGGCGGTTATTGCCTAGATCAAGGCGCGCGAGTTCGGCATCGAGAAACGCATCTAGCGTGGCACGTGCACCAATCACGCCGCGCCAGCGCTCGGATGGATCGCGCATCGTGAGGGGGAACCACTGCCGACCCATCGGGGACATGCCGCAGGGCTCCGGCGCGTGGGGGGAGACGAAGGCCGCATCGGGTAACCAGTCTTGCCATTGCTGGCCAAGGTCGATCAGATCATTGCCGTCCGCGCCATAGCCGTGCAGGAAGACGACGAGGTACTTGACCTTGCCGGATTTCGCGTTCAGTCTTGGGCCATCCATCGTTTTTGGTCCATCCATCGTCATGGGAATTATCCCTCCGTTCCTGCTGGAATGGCCTCTTTGCCAGATTTCATGGCGCCATAATAGTTCCAGAGCAGTTTGGCAGCGACACCTCGCCAGGGCCGCCAGCGTTCGGCGAACGCCTCAACCTCTTGGGTTGTGGGACGGGCAGGCAGATCAAAGCCCATGCGCACCGCTTCCTGAAGCGCCAGATCACCTGCCGGAAACGCATCAGGATGGCCGAGGCAAAAGAGCAGATAGATGCGGGCCGTCCAAGGGCCGATGCCTTTGATGGCAACCATATGGGCTTCGGCGTCTTGGGCTGAATAGGATTCGAGAAGATCAAGCATCAAAGCGCCATCGTTCAAAGCCGTTGCCACCGCCCGAAGCGCGCGTATTTTGGGCGACGACAGGCCAACACCGCGCAACGCCTCGTCATCGGCCGCCAGAATGTCGTGGAAGGAGAGCGCCGGAAAGCGGGCCTCCACCCGCGCCCAAATGGCTTTGGCGCTGGCGGTCGAGACTTGTTGCGAAACGATGATGGCGGCCAGGCCCTCAAAGCCCGGCGTGCGTTTGCGTAATCGCGGGCGACCTCCGATGCGCAACAATTCCGCCATCGCGGGGTCTTGTGCTATCAAAGCCGCGAGGCCTTGATCGAGCGCCTCTTCACTGTCGATGATCACCATGTGCTTGCCTTACCTTCCATCATGAACCCGCCATACCCTGCCTCGGCTTTAAGGGCCAAACAAGCCGTCTTGCGCTTTGCTCCGAGCCCCAATGGCCCGCTCCATCGCGGCCACGCGCTTTCGGCCTGGCTCAATCAGGCTTGCGCGCAAAAGCTCGGCGGGCGGATGCTGTTGCGGATCGAGGATATTGATCCGGTCCGCAGTCGCCCCGACCATATCGCCGCCATCGAGGAAACGCTTGCGTGGCTGGGGGTGAATTATGAGCAGCCCGTGCGCCGGCAATCGCAGCATATGGCGGTGTATCGCGATGCCTTTGAAAGGTTGAAGGCGCGAGGGCTCGTCTATCCCTGCTTTTGCACGCGCGGTGATCTTGAGAAAGCGGTTGTGGCGCACGGGCCGGATTGGCGGCGTGATCCCGATGGCAGCCCGCTTTATCCGAAAGAATGCCATGGTCTTTCGCTAGGTGATGCCGAAGCCCGCATGGCCGAAGGGGAGGTGCCGCAATGGCGGCTCGATATGGCCAAGGCGGTTGCCTTGGCGGGGCCTTTGACGTGGCAAAGTTTTGATCCGTCGACCTTCGAGGTAACCATCCGAAAAGCCGACCCGTCGCGCTGGGGGGATGTTGTGCTGGTGCGCAAGGATACGCCGACGAGTTATCATCTTTCCGTGGTGGTTGATGATGCCCTGCAGGGTATCACGCAGGTCGTGCGCGGTATGGACCTTGAAGCGTCGACCGATATTCATGTGCTGTTGCAGGCTTTGCTCGGCCTACCGCAGCCGCTGTATTGGCATCATGGGCTGATCACTGGCCACGATGGCAAAAAACTCGCCAAGAGCAGAGGCTCCGATTCGTTGGCGATGGAGCGCGAAAACGGGCTGACACGCGAGCGCTTGCTGCATGATTTTCAAAGCGCCAGAATATTCAATGCGTTAGCGGATACCGAGGATCGCGAGCCATAGGCTGGAAGAGAGAACCGAAAGTGCGGTCGAAAGCGCAATGCCGCCAGAGGCAAGCGCTACGCCTGTTTTATAGCGCTCGGCAAACAGATAGGCATTGATGCCCGAGGGTGATGAGGCAAACAGAACCGCCACCCCCGCCCAGACCGGCGGCACGGGAAAGACATAGAACGCCAAGACATAAACAAGGGCCGGATGAAGCAGCAGCTTGATGGCGCTTAGGATGGCGGCAAGGCTGATTTGGCTGCGTACGCCATAGCGCTTCAGTGCAACACCCATCGCAAAGAGTGCGCAAGGCAAAGCGGAAGCTGAAATAGGATCGATCAGCTGTTTGGCAAAATCAGGCACTTCTAGGCCCGAAAGATGAAAGCCTGAGGAGAAGAGAATCGACAGCAAAATCGGATGCATCAACAATTGCCGGAACACGGTTGGCCAATGCGCGCTGCGGCCTTCGATCAGAACGGTTGCGACCGTGAACATGATCGGCAGATGCACCGCGATCAGCAGAAACAGCGGAACCGCACCTTCTTTGCCATAGGCTTGCAAGATCAGCGGCACACCCACCAGCACGGTATTGGCTTGCGCGCCGGTAAAGCCTGCCACCACGCTCGCACCATGATCGAGCTGGAAGAAGCGCGCGGCGATCCAGTGCGAAAGCGCCCATACTAGGGCGACGGCACCGAAATAGGAAAGCCAATAGCCCCATGGTTCGGCATCGGGCATTGCGGTTCCGGTCAGCGTTTTGAAGATCAGGCAGGGAATGGCGATGGCAAAGACATAATCCGAAAGCCCTTCGCCGGTGCGGTCGCTGACCAGACGCGTCATACGGGCGAAAAAGCCCAGACCAATCAGGCCAAAGACCGGAAGGACGATGGAAAGAATATGCAGCATTGTTTTCTCGCGGACGCGTAAGGTTCGAGGTGTCTATTTGGTGACAAGACGGATCGCGCCGGGCGCCTTGGACATAATGTCGTTGATGCCATCCTGCTCCTGCTTGAAGGCATGCAGTTCTTTCTCGTCCAATTCGCGGCTGCGCGGCAGCTTAATGGCCATGGGATCTTTGAACTCGCCTTTGACCAGCACCTCGTAGTGAAGGTGGGGTCCGGTCGCCAAGCCCGAATTGCCGAGATAGCCGATCACCTGTCCCTGCCGCACATGCACGCCTTCGGTGATGCCTTTGGCAAAGGCCGACATATGCGAATAGGTGGTCGTGAAATCATAGGCATGTTGAATTTCAACATGGCGGCCATAACCCGTGTCCCAATCGGCGAAACTGACAATGCCGTCGCCGGCGGCCAAAATCGGCGTACCGATGCTGTTGGCCCAATCAACGCCAGAATGAAGTCGGGAGACGTGCAGGATCGGGTGATAGCGCATGCCGAAGCCGGAACGGAAAATGCCTTCCGAGATCGGCTTGCGCATCAGGAATTTGCGGTTCGATTTTCCCTGCTCGTCGAAATAGTCGATGCTGCCGTCGGTGGGTGACTTGTATTGGTAGAAGCGTTTGGTGATGCCGGACACGGAGAGCGCGGCATAAAGCACCTCGAAGCGACCGGCGTTTTCTTCGTCCTCGGCGTAGAACACCTCAAAGGAATCGCCGCCTGCCACTTTGCGCTGCAAATCCACATCATAGAAATAGATGCGAACGAGCTGTTCGATGATGGATTTTGGAATGTCGTTTTTGAGCGCCGTTTCATAGATGCTGTCATAGAGGCTGAAGCCTGCGGGCGGTGGCGCTTCCGAATCCGGCTGTTCCTCAACGCTGATCGTGCCTTCCGAAGAGGGCGGGGCCACCGAAACAAAAGCACCCCGATCATCAATGGCGGCGATCGCCATAATGGTGTCGCCATCATAGAGCATGGCGCGGAGAAGGCGCGCCTCGCTTTTTGGGTTGGCGGGCAGCGAGAGAAGAATGCGGAGCTTGTTGCCTTCCTTGATCCCGGTGTCTTTGACGGCTTTGGTCAATATCCCAGCCGCCTCACGAGCTCCTGCCGCCGGTGCCTTATTGCTGATCAGGATCTGCTCGAGGCTGTCGTTTTTGCGAAGCGTGACCATCCGCTCATCGGTTGTCGAGCGGGACGCGTTTTGTAACGGCGGCTTTTTGTTGAGCGCGGTGACGTTTTCCGGAACGACACTGATCTGAATAGAAGAGAAGGAGGTGTCGAGCGCGGCACTTCCGCTTTGCGGTCCGCCGAGCGTGGGAAGGGTGCGGGTAAGAAACTGCTGGCCACCGATGGACAGCGGCATGGCCTTGCCGAGCGACAAGGCCGCCTTGCGGGCCACTTCTACCTGCGATTCAATTTGTCCCAGCGTCAAAACGATGGAAGGATCGGGCGGCGTCTCGGCGGACGACAGCTGGAGCTTTTGCAACAGCACATCCGTATCCTCTTCCGAGGTGCGGATTTCCAACTGGGGGGCCGCCACATCGTCGGCTCCGCCAAAGAGCTTGAGCGGTTCGAACGGTGGCACATCCGATCCGAAGCCGATCGAGGCAAGGGCAAGATTGGTCGCCACCTTTACATAAGGCCGCATCTTGATGACTTCGTGATCGCCAACGGTAACCGGCGTCGGCGCTTTGAAGGCCTGCCGCGCCGAAGCAATATCGGACACAACGACGAGGCGGTCGCCCTTTAACGGAAGAGACGCATCCGACGAGCCGTCATCCTCGGCAACGCTGCGGGCGATCGCGGGCTCCTCTATAAGAGTATGTGTACGATCGAGCGAATAGCTGATCAGGGAGCCGATCAATCCGATCCCTGCCACGGCGGTGAGACCTGCCCCGATCAGCCAACGGATGTTGACGCGGGAGGGAATGAAGTCATCGGGCTGGAAGGCCGCACTCAAGGGCGCGATGAGATCAGCATGATCATGCCGGTGGCGATCTATATAGCGTACCGACCGAGCCGCTTGGGATCGGCCGCGGATCATAGAGGTCCTGGCTGCAATATCAGTCAATGGGTATCGTTCCGCATGATGTCAGACGCTTCTTGATGGTAAATTATGACACGACCAAGGCTTCTGGCCAACCTTGCGCGCCCATTGAGGAGAGTGGCGAGATACTTTCTCGTACATATGCCCTGTTTTTGAGCGAACGGACCGGTGGATATGCTGAAGGAAGTGGCAGGTTTCGTTAAAAAGCGATATAATTCGGCCTGTTGAAAACCCAATTTTATGTATTATTTTCAATATCTTATATGATTTTCGTGAATCTTTTGCAAAAAAAGTTGAAGATGTGTGTTGACAGTCTCGAGGGGTCCCCCCTATAAGACACCCACACACGGCGTCGCTGCCGGCAAGGCGGCGGGCCGGTGGAACGTTTCCAGTACCTACGGGCACTGAAAATGTCTGGTCTAGGCCAGGCAGGGATGGTCTGCCGGTTATACGTTGTTAGACATCTTCGGATGTGGCTGTTTGAAAATTAAATAGAAAGAAAGAGAAACGCGGACGGCGGAGTCCTTGCGGTCACTGACCAAAAGTCAGAGACAATCAAGAGAACTAGTCGGAAACGCGTTTCTATCAAGAGCTCATTTGAACCATTTCGGTGGTTCATGTGAACTCCGTCAATATAAACGTGATGACCGAGACAAGATCATTCTCTATTCAACTTGAGAGTTTGATCCTGGCTCAGAGCGAACGCTGGCGGCAGGCTTAACACATGCAAGTCGAACGCCCCGCAAGGGGAGTGGCAGACGGGT
>CANGIS010000001.1 GCA_947454055.1 Hyphomicrobiales bacterium | reverse complement strand
GGCTTTGCTTTGCCGGGCGATTTTCTGGGTCTTTCGCTCGAAAAAATCTGGACCTTTACGGCCGAGGCGGTCACCGAAGTGCACGCCTGCCGGTTCAAACGGTCAATTTTCGAGGATTTCAGTGATCGCAAACCGCATCTGATGAAGCGGATGCACGAATTTGCCACCCATGAATTATCGCTCGCGCAGGACCATATGGTGCTGCTCGGTCGCCTCTCGGCAGAAGAAAAAATTGCGACCTTTTTGGTGACCTTGAAACGCCGCTGGACCCGCGTCGAGGGTCATGAGCTGGGTCTGATCCGCCTGCCGATGGGACGGCAGGATATTGCCGATTATCTCGGCCTGACGATTGAAACGGTTAGCCGCGTCATCAACCAGATGCAGCGCGACCGCAAGCTGGTCATTGTTCCGGACGGGATCCGATTTGTTGATGCCTCCTATTTTGAAGAGCACGCGCTCCGCTAAGCCTCGATCAAGGCCGCTTTAGACGATGGTCTGATACACTTAAGCCACCGATTTGATTTGTATCAATGCCGGCCCCGTTTCTTTGCAGGACGAATGATTTTAAAATAAAGCGCGCGCGGATGGCCACCATCCGCATGGCTAGATGTAACGGGGCTCGGGCAATCATGGACGGTATTTCACCGAAAAAACTCACCATTGGCGAAATGGGGCTATCGGTTACGATGGCGCTTTTGGCCGTCTTCGCCATTTTTGTGGCGGCAAAGGCTTGGACGCCGGAATATGCGTTCCATGCCTATTTGTTTGCCGCGGGTGCCGTCGCCTCGGTTTTTGCCATAGCGAACCGATATGTGTCGCGCCCTGCGGTGACCCCGCAGGAGATTGACGGCAAGCCTAATTACAATTTCGGGCCTGTTAAATTTGCCACGCTGGCCGCCATGTTCTGGGGGATCGCCGGATTTACCGTCGGCCTCTATATCGCGCTCGAGCTTGCCTGGCCCATCTTCAATCTGGACCTCCCCTGGACCAGCTTTGGTCGCTTGCGTCCCCTGCACACCTCCGCCGTTATCTTTGCTTTCGGCGGCAATGTGCTGCTCGCGACCTCTTTTTATGTGGTGCAACGCACCTGCCGCGCCCGTCTCGCGGGTGATCTGGCGCCGTGGTTTGTGATCTTGGGCTATAATTTCTTCATCCTGATCGCAGGCACCGGCTATCTGCTCGGCATCACGCAGGGCAAGGAATATGCAGAGCCGGAATGGTATACCGACTCCTGGCTTACGGTTGTGTGGGTCACCTATCTCCTGGTGTTCCTCGGCACATTGTGGAAGCGCAAAGAGCCGCATATCTATGTCGCCAACTGGTTCTATCTCGCCTTTATCGTGACGATTGCGGTGCTTCATCTCGGCAACAATGCCGCGATCCCTGTGTCGCTGTTCTCGTCGAAATCCTACATTGTCTGGTCGGGCGTGCAGGATGCGATGATCCAGTGGTGGTATGGCCATAACGCGGTTGGCTTCTTCCTCACCGCCGGCTTCCTGGCCATCGTTTATTACTTCATTCCCAAGCGGGCCGAGCGGCCGGTTTATTCCTACCGCCTCTCGATCATCCATTTCTGGGCCCTGATCTTCATGTATATCTGGGCGGGTCCGCATCATCTTCACTACACCGCGCTACCGGACTGGGCGCAGACGCTGGGCATGACGTTTTCGATCATGCTGTGGATGCCGTCCTGGGGTGGCATGATCAACGGCCTGATGACGTTGTCAGGCGCATGGGACAAGCTGCGCACCGATCCGGTGTTGCGTATGATGGTGGTGTCTGTCGCCTTTTACGGCATGTCGACCTTCGAAGGGCCGGTCATGTCGATCAAATCGGTCAACTCGCTGAGCCATTATACCGATTGGGGCATTGGCCATGTTCACTCCGGCGCGCTGGGTTGGGTGGCTTATGTGTCCTTCGGCGCGATGTATTGCCTTGTGCCGTGGCTTTGGAACAAGCGTGAGGTTTACTCGCTGAAGCTTGTGAACTGGCACTTCTGGGTGTCGACGATCGGCATCGTGTTCTACATCACCTCGATGTGGGTTGCGGGCATCATGCAGGGCCTGATGTGGCGGGCATATACCGCGCTCGGCTTCCTCGAATATTCCTTCGTGGAAACGACGGAGGCGATGCATCCGATGTACATCATCCGCGCGCTGGGTGGCGGCATGTTCCTCGCGGGTGCCGTTATCATGGCCTACAATCTTTACATGACCATCCGTTCGCCTGAACCGATTGCCCTTGGCAATCGCGCGGCGCTTGTCCCAGGCGAGTGAGGAATAAACCAATGGCAAACCCAACCCATACTTCACCCTCGATCTGGCAACGGCATCAGGTTTTCGAAAAGAATTCCATTCTGCTCGTGATCGGCATTCTGGTGGCGATCTCGATTGGTGGTCTCGTCGAAGTGCTGCCGCTGTTTTATCTGAAGAGCACGATTGAAAAGGTCGAAGGCATTCGCCCGCTGACCCCTCTCGAATTGGCGGGACGCGATATTTATGTGCGCGAAGGCTGCTATCTCTGCCATTCGCAGATGATCCGTCCGCTGCGGGACGAGGTGGAACGCTACGGCCATTATTCGCTGGCGGCCGAGAGCATGTATGACCATCCGTTCCAGTGGGGCTCCAAGCGCAATGGCCCGGATCTGGCCCGCGTGGGTGGCAAATATTCGGATGATTGGCATCGCGACCATTTGCGCAATCCGCGCTCCGTGGTGCCGGCGTCCATCATGCCGGGCTATCCTTGGCTCGAGAAGAACCTGCTCGATTTCAACCATATTGGTGACAATATGGCCGTGCTGGCGGTGGAAGGCGTGCCTTATACGCCTGAAATGATCGCTTCCGCCTCGTCGGACGTGAAGACGCAAGGCTCGGCCGATGATGGCGCAACGCCTGCCTTTACCAAGCGCTATCCGAAAGCGATCAGCCGCGATCTCGGCGGTAATACGGGCAAATTGACCGAGGCCGACGCGCTCATCGCCTATTTGCAGCTTTTGGGCACGCAGGTCGATTTCAAGCTTTACGATGACAAAGCGAATATCCGGTGAGGTGAATCATGGACGGCAATCCAACTTTCGAAGCCCTCTCCGCTTTCGCTGCCACTTGGGGAATGGCCTATTTCGGTGTGATTTTTGCGATCGTGGTGGCCTACGCGCTGTGGCCGTCGAAACGTGATCAGTTCAATGACGCCGCCCGCATTCCGCTTTCCGAGGACTGAACCATGCAAGATACTCCGGCAAAACATATCGACGATAAAAAGGCCGTCGTCGGAACCACGGGCCATGAATGGGATGGCATTCAGGAATTGAACAATCCCTTGCCGCGGTGGTGGCTGTGGACCTTCTATGCCTGTATCGTCTGGGCGATCGGGTATTGGGTCGTCTACCCCGCGATTCCGCTGGTTTCGAGTTTCACCCAAGGCACCTTTGGCTGGCATTCGCGCTCGGCGGTTGTGGCTGATCTCGACGGCTTGAAGACGCTGCGCGCGCCGATGAACGCCAAAATCGAGGCGGCCTCGCTGGCTGATATTGAGAAGACGCCGGAACTTCTGTCCTTTGCCCGTGCACAAGGCTCGGCTGCCTTTGCGGTGAATTGCTCGCCCTGCCATGGTGCGGGTGCACAAGGTTTCAAAGGCTATCCAAACCTGAACGATGATGACTGGCTGTGGGGCGGTTCGCTTGATTCCATCCACACCACCTTGCAGCACGGTATTCGCTGGGATGCCGACAAGGACACGCGGTCGAGCATGATGCCTGCCTTTGGTAAAGACGGTATCCTGAAGCCAGCTGAAATTAGCGCGGCCGCCGACTATGTCCGGTCGCTTTCGGGACTTCCGACTGACAAGGACGCTGATTTGGTCTCAGGCCAAAAGATCTTTACCAATAACTGCGCCGCCTGCCATGGCGACAAGGGCGAGGGCAATCAGGAGATGGGCGCGCCGAAGCTGAACGATAAAATCTGGCTTTACGGCTCGGACAAGTCGGTCATTATGGAGCGCATCACGCTGGGCGGTGGCGGTATCATGCCGGCATGGGGCGCACGTCTGGATGCTCCTACCGTTAAATCGCTTACCGTTTATGTGCATACCCTCGGGGGAGGGCAGTAACAGATCGCCGCCCGCCATCAACCGGCGGGCGGCCTTCGAACTTTGATACCGTCGGGGGAACGGCGCGTCATTTGAGTCAGGACCCGACCATGTCTTTATCGCCCACCTTTGATCCCCATCTCGGCGAGCCGGAACCACCGCTCTACGCCGCGCGAAAGCAGATTTATCCGCAGGCGGTCAAAGGGTTTTATCGCCGCATCAAATGGATCATCCTATTCATCACGCTCGGCATTTATTATTTCCTGCCGTTTGTGCGCTGGGACCGTGGACCTAACGCCCCTTCGCAAGCCGTACTCATCGATTTGCCGCATCGGCGGGCCTATTTCTTCTTCATCGAGATCTGGCCGCAGGAAGTCTATTACCTCACCGGTCTGCTGATTATCGCAGCTCTTGGCTTGTTCCTGATGAACGCCATGGCGGGCCGGGTATGGTGCGGCTATCTCTGCCCGCAAACCGTCTGGACCGATCTGTTTATGGCGGTCGAGCGGATGGTGGAAGGCGACCGCCGCGAGCGCATGCAGCGTGACGCGCAGCCGACCAATCTCGAAACCTTCTCGCTCAAATTGCTCAAACATTCGATCTGGCTGTTGCTGGCGTGGTGGATGGGCGGCGTCTGGGTGCTGTATTTCGCCGATGCGCCGACCTTGGTGAGGGATCTCGCAACCTTTCAGGCCGAGCCCATCGCCTATATTTCGATCGCGGTGCTGACCTTTACGACCTACACCTTTGCCGGCCTGATGCGCGAGCAGGTGTGTCTTTATATGTGCCCATGGCCGCGTATTCAGGCCGCGTTGACGGATGAGCATGCGCTGAATGTGACCTATCGCTATGACCGTGGCGAGCCCAGGATGTCGTTGAAAAAGGCCACCCATGCGCGGGAAGTGGGCGAGCCTGCGGGCGATTGCATCGATTGCCAGCAATGCGTGGCCGTCTGCCCGACTGGCGTCGATATCCGCCACGGACCCGAGCTCGGCTGCATCCAGTGCGGCCTCTGCATTGATGCGTGCGACGAGGTGATGTTGAAGATCAACCGTCCACTGCGGCTGATTGCCTATGACACCGACGTCAACATCAAGCGCCGCGAAGAGGGCCTGGCCCCCGTTTTCAAGCCAATTCGCTCGCGAACCATTCTATACGCCGCACTGATCGTGCTGATTTCCGGCATCATGGCCTATGCCCTTGCAACCCGCGCGCCGTTTACCGTTAGCGTGATCCATGATCGCAATCCGATTTTTGTGAAACTCTCGGACGGGCACATCCGCAACGCCTATACGGTTCGCATCGCCAATATGTTGATGGACCCCGCAACCTTTACCCTCGAGGTGGAAGGCCTGCATGAGCCGCGCGTCGAAATCATCGGCGGCGAAGGCGAAATCAATGGCAAGCCATCGGTTATGGTCGGCGCCGACCAGACGCGCGAATTGCGGGTCCTTGTCACGGCCAGCGATGAGGATATTGAGGAGGGTGAACCGCCCCACCTTGAATTCACCCTCCACGATCAGACCGATGGACGAACCGCGATTGGCCGCGATTTCTTCCGTACACCCAAAACCATCCATTGAAGACCTCACGGCGTGATGCCGAAAAAGGATTACCTTCCATGCCAGCAACCCGCACCATCGACCCGTCGGAAACTTCAACTCCGGGCTTTCGGCTCACCGGTGGCAAGGTGCTGGCGATCCTGATCGGGTTTTTTGTCACGGTGATCAGCGTCAATTTCCTGATGGCCTATCTGGCGATCCATACCTTCAGCGGTATGCAGACAGAAAAGCCTTATGAATCAGGGCTGGCGTTCAATCGTGCCATTGCCGATGCACAAGCGCAGGACGCGCGGGGCTGGTCGGTCTCGGCGAGCGTTGATCGGGCAGCAGACGGAACGGTTGCGGTAAAGGCCTCGCTAACGGACGCGGCCAAGGCTCCGCTTTCGGGCTATGCGGTAACGGCGACGCTGCGCTCGCCCATTGATGCCAAACGCGATCATACCATTACGCTCAGCGACGATGGAAACGGGGTTTATTCGGGCCAAGCAAATGGCGAGGCGGGCCAATGGGATCTCGAGATTATGGCTCTCTTGAACGAGAAACCTTTGTTTCGCTCCGTAAACCGCGTTATCTTGCACTGAACCTAAGCAATAAGGGGCGATAAAGTGGCGACGACCGCCGACTATTCGGCCTTTTTTCGATCCAACGGCGAAGGCCGCCCTTTGCTCGATCTCGCAGTCGAGGGCATTGGCTCGCCGGACGCGATCACGCAGATCGAAGGGGCGCTGCACGGTATTCCGGGCCTTGTCAGCGCGCGGTTGAATTTCACCACAAAGCGGCTTTCAACCGAGTGGTCGGATGCGGGTTGCGATCCATCATCCGCCATTTCCACCTTGGAAGGGTTGGGCTATCGCGTCGCCCCCTTTGCCTCCGACATCGCCGAGACCGAAGAAGACCAGCGCACCAAATGGCTGCTGAAATGCTTGGCCATTGCCGGTTTTTCAGCCATGAATGTGATGCTGCTGTCGATCTCGATCTGGGCCGGCAATGTCACCGATATCACGCCCGAAACGCGCGATCTGTTTCATTGGCTATCGGCGCTGATTGCGCTGCCTGCCGCGGGCTTTGCGGGACAGCCGTTCTTTTTTAGCGCGATGCGGGCGATACGCTCCGGCACGATGAACATGGATGTGCCGATCTCGATCGGCATCACGCTGGCGCTGGGCATGTCGGTGTATGAAACCGCCCACCACGCCGAACATGCTTATTTTGACTCAAGCCTCATGCTGATTTTCTTTCTGCTCGCGGGCCGCGTGCTCGACCATGCGATGCGGAAGCGAACGCGGGCGGCGGCGGCCAATCTCGCAGCCTTGCGCGTGCCGGTCGCAACCCGACTGAATGACGATGGCAGCATCACCGAAGTGCCGCCCGAAGGGTTAAAAGCCGGTGACCTGATGCTGGTGAGATCCGGCGAACGCTTTGCCGCCGATGGTATCATCCGCAGCGGGGCATCGCAGATCGACGAAAGCCTTGTCACCGGTGAGACGGCGGCAAAATCGGTGAGCGTAGGTGACCGCGTTTACGCCGGCACGCTCAATGGTCAAGCCATATTGCAGATCGAGGTAGCGGCGGCTGGAACGGCAACGCTGCTCGCCAACATCGAGCGGCTGATCGACCAAGCGCTTTTGGTTAAAAGCGCCTATGTGCAATTTGCCGACCGCGTGGCGCAAATCTATGCACCGGTCGTGCATGTTGCTGCGGGCCTTACCGCGATGGGCTGGATCGTGCTGGGGGCCAGCGTGCATGACGCCATCATCATCGCGATTGCCGTCCTCATCATCACCTGCCCCTGCGCGCTGGCATTGGCCGCACCAACCGTGCAGGTTGTGACCGCAGGCGCGCTGTTTCGGCGGGGTATTTTGATGAAATCTGGCGATGTTATCGAGCGCATGGCCAAAGTGGACACCATCGTGTTTGATAAAACCGGCACACTGACTCTGCCGGAAGCAGCAATGACCGATGCCGGAGACCTCCCCGACGACGCCTTAAAGCTGGCGGGCCGCTTGGCGCAATCGAGCCATCATCCGTTAGCCCGCGCGGTGCGCGATTTTGCGGCCGCAAAATTTGGTGCCCTTCATCCGATCCAAGGCGCCGAAGAGACGACCGGCGAAGGGGTAAGCGCCTCGCTCGACGGCGTGTCGATCCGGCTGGGCAGCGCTGCCTTTTGCCACTTGCCCCCCTTGATCTGGCGCGATGCGGCCTCTGTCATCGGCTTTCGCTATGGCGACGTCACCGGCGTGATCTCGGTCGGCCAGGCGCTCCGGCCCGATGCGAAGGTGACCATTGCAGCCCTGCAGCGCGATGGTTACCGCGTGCTGATGCTGTCAGGTGATCAAAAAGGGGCGGTTGAGGCGATTGGCAAAGCGCTCGGGATTGCGGAGCGCCGTGCGGGTCTGAAACCCGCCGACAAGCTTGCGGCTCTGGAAGCGCTCAAAGCGGAAGGCTGCACCGTCTTGATGGTGGGTGACGGGTTAAACGATGCACCGGCGCTGGCGGCGGCCTCCGTCTCGCTCTCGCCCGCCACCGGAGCCGATGTGACGCAGGCGGCGGCGGATGCGGTCTTCACCGGCCTAAATCTCGGTGCGGTGCGCGACGCGCTGCAGCTTTGCCGCAAAGGGCAACGCGTGATGCGCGATAATTTCGGGCTGGCCTTGATCTATAATCTGATCGCGGTTCCGCTGGCGGTAGCTGGCTTTGTAACGCCTTTGATTGCGGCGGCGGCAATGTCGGGATCGTCCATTCTGGTCACCGCCAACGCGTTGCGCGCCCGATGGGCGGAGGGGCTGAGTTCATGACGATTCTGCTGTATCTCGTCCCCGCTGCGCTTGGTTTGGGGCTGATGGCGCTCGGCGCCTTTATGTGGTCGCTTAAATCGGGCCAATATGAGGATCTGGATGGCGCCGCCCATCGCATCCTCAACGATGACGACCTCAAGGACGGCTGAAATGGCGCGGGTCGACAGTTTCCGGATGCGGGCGGGTCAGATTTTTTGCGCCTGCGATAGCGATGGCTTGCCGATTGATATTGGCCGACTGCCGCAAAGCGCGTCGCTGGAGCGCATGGCACTGGCGTTCGGGACATCCGTTTTGGCGCAAGTGTTGACGCTTGCCGTGCTGCCACTGGCCAGTGCCGCGATTACACCCAGCCCAAGCGTGCTTCCGCTGCCCTATCTCGCTTTGCTCGCGGGTGCCGCGTTGGCGAGTTATCCGGCCTCGATTCTGATGGATATGTTTGGCCGCAAATCCGCTTTTGCGCTGGGGGCCAGCCTTGGCTTGGCGGGTGGTATTTTGACGGCTTGGGCGCTCCTTGATCGCCAGTTTTCCGGCTTTGTGATCGGTGCGCTCTGGCTCGGCATGGCGCAGGGCTTTGCGCTGTTTTACCGCCATGCGGGCGCTATCGCAGCCCGCGCCGGTGGTTTTGTGTTTGGCGCAGGCGCTTTCGGGGCTTTGCTCGGGCCCTTCATCATCGAAGCCGTGAATGCGGCGACGGGACCGATGGCGGCGGCCTATGTTTTGGGGCTGGTCGGCCTCATCAACTGTCTCACTTTGGGGCTGGCGATTGGCTTACCCTCGCGCCAGATCGAAATCGAGAGCGATGCAGCATCGGTTCAACGTCCGGCTTGGCCGCTTTTTCTGACCTCCACCGGCATAGCCGCGCTCGCCTGGTTTGCGATGACCGGAATTATGGCACGCGCTCCCTTGATAATGGCCGGGTGTGGCATTGGCGCTTCGATGACGGCGTCCGCCATGGCAGTGCATTTGGCCGCGATGTATGTGCCCGGCTTTGTGATTGGCCGCTGGGTAGCAATCAGCGGCGGCGTGAAGGTTGGCCTTGCCGGATTGGGTCTGGTGGCGCTGGGCGGTGGGGTTCTCCTGTTCCAGACCAGCTCGATCGGTTTCAGCCTCGCGATGGTGGTGGCAGGGTTTGGGTGGGGAACGGCCACCATCGGTGCCATGGCGATGCTGCATCGCGATGCCCGTCCATCCCCCCTTTGGCTCGCTTTGCATGATGCCAGCCTGTTTGTGGCAGCACTGCTTGGTGCCTTGACGCTGGGCAGGCTTGGCTGATCCGCACCAAGAGGGGATGCACAAGCCGTAAACCCGTGACAGATTGGGCGCGTTAATTCAAAAGGAGCCCGCCCGATGCCGTTGCGCTTTTCCCTTTTTCTGTTGCTTGCCGCTTTGGGCGGTGCCGCCATTACGGTTCAGGCCGGGTTGAATGCGCAAGTGGCCCGCACGCTGGGCCATCCGCTGTGGGCCACGATGGTGTCGCTGGTTGTCAGTATTATCAGCATTCTGCCTTTATTCGTCGCGTTTCGCGTTGGCCCGCCGCATTTGGGCAGCCTCGCCGATACACCCTGGTGGATCTGGGTAGGTGGCGCGCTGGGGGCGTTTTTCATCACCGTTGCCTTGATGACCGCGCCCGAGCTTGGTGCCGTCGTGTTTATCTCCGCCGTCGTGATGGGCCAAAGCATTGCTTCGCTGACGCTCGATCAATTCGCCATTGCAGGCTTTCCCTCCCGCCCTGTCACCTTGCTGCGCGTTGCCGGTGCTTTGCTGGTGGTAGCGGGTGTTTTACTGAGCGCATGGGCAGCGCAAGCAGCCACCAAACAACGCGCTTCGATCGTTGTTTCCGAGAGTAAAACATGACCGCTTGACAATCTCCCGATCCCGTGTGGAAATCCTGACCAATTGGTCAGGTTCTGCGGGGGCAGAATTTCCGAAGGGGGATCGGATATGGGATCGACACGGGCAGAAGGCATTCAGGCTGGGCGATTAGCGCCTGCAGATTATGAGGCCAATTTTTCCGATATTCACGCGCCGCTTTCACGCCACGAGGCGTTTGTGGAATCCGAGCGCTGCTATTTCTGCCACGACGCGCCCTGCCAGACGGCGTGCCCGACCTCTATCGATATTCCGCTCTTTATCCGCGAAATCGCCAGCGGCAATGATCTTGGTGCGGCCGAGACCATTTTGAGCGCCAATATATTGGGCGGCATGTGCGCCCGCGTTTGCCCGACCGAAACGCTGTGCGAAGAGGCCTGCGTCCGCGAACATGCGGAAGGCAAGCCGGTGAAAATCGGCCTGTTGCAACGCCACGCCACTGATCGGTTGATGGAAAGCGGGAAACAGCCCTTCAAGCGGGCCGCCTCGACGGGAAAAAAAGTGGCCGTTGTTGGCGGTGGACCGGCGGGCCTCTCCTGCGCTCATAAATTAGCCGAGCTTGGCCATGAGGTGACGATTTATGAGGCCAAAGACAAGCTCGGCGGGCTGAATGAATTTGGCATCGCGGCTTACAAATCAACCGATAATTTTGCCCAACGCGAGGTCGATTTTATCCTCTCGATCGGCGGCATTACAGTGAAAGCCGGTCATGCGCTGGGCCATAATCTCGATATTGCCAAGCTGCGCCAATCCTATGATGCGGTGTTTGTCGGCACGGGTCTCGCGGGCGTCAACAAGCTCGGGCTTGCGGGCGAAGAAACGCTTTCGGGGGTTGTCGATGCGGTGAAATATATCGCCGAGCTGCGGCAGGCCAAAGACCTCGCCAAGCTTCCCGTTGGCCGGAATGTCGTGGTCATCGGCGGCGGCATGACGGCGGTGGATGTCGCCGTGCAATCGAAAAAACTCGGGGCGGAAAGCGTCACCATCGTCTATCGCCGCGGGCAGGGTGAGATGAAAGCGAGCGCCTATGAGCAGCATCTGGCGCAGACGAGCGGCGTCACTATCCGCACTTTCGCCCAACCTGCAGGCTTGGTTGGCGCGAATGGCAAAGTCACTGGCGTTATTTTTGACGAAACCGAGGTCAAAGGCGGCAAGCTCACTGCCTCGGGCGGCCAATACACCCTGCCCGCCGATATGGTGTTTACCGCTATTGGCCAAATCTTTGTACCCGACGGGTTGAACGGAGCAGACGCTCTGGCGCTAGAGAGCGGGCGAATCGTGGTGGATGCGGAGCGTCGCACCAGCGTGAAACACATCTGGGCAGGGGGCGATTGCATCGCAGGCGGGCAAGACCTCACCGTTGCCGCCGTCGAGGATGGCAAACAGGCCGCCCTTTCCATTCACCACACGCTGATGGGAGCTTGAGCCATGGCTGACCTTCGCAATAATTTTCTCGGCATCAAATCCCCGAACCCGTTCTGGCTCGCCTCCGCGCCGCCGACCGACCGCCTCGTCAATGTGACCCGCGCCTTCAAAGCCGGGTGGGGTGGCGTGGTATGGAAAACGCTGGGTGATGGCGACCCCATCGTCAATGTCAGCGGCCCGCGTTATGGCGCGATCCATGGCTCGGACCGTCGGCTGATCGGGCTCAACAATATCGAACTGATCACGGATCGGCCTTTGGAGATCAACCTGCAGGAAATCAAACAGGTGAAACGCGACTGGCCGGACCGCGCCGTCGTCGTCTCGCTGATGGTGCCTTGCGAAGAGCCCAACTGGAAAGCCATTTTGGCGCGCGTGGAAGAAACCGGCTGCGATGGCGTTGAGCTCAATTTCGGCTGCCCGCATGGCATGTCGGAGCGCGGCATGGGTGCCGCCGTTGGCCAGGTTCCCGAATATATCGAAATGGTGGCGCGCTGGTGCAAAGCCCATACGCGTATGCCGGTGATCGTGAAGCTCACGCCCAACATCACCGATATCCGCTTTCCCGCCCGCGCCGCTAAAAAAGGTGGTGCGGATGCAGTGTCGCTCATCAACACCATCTCGTCGATCATGTCGGTCGATCTCGACCAGATGTCGCCTTGGCCGGTGGTTGATGGCCAAGGCACGCATGGCGGCTATTGCGGCCCGGCGGTAAAGCCGATTGCGCTCAATATGGTGGCCGAAATCGGTCGCGATACCGAGACACGCGGCCTGCCGATTTCCGCCATTGGTGGCGTGACAACTTGGAAAGACGCCGCCGATTTTATCGCGTTGGGCGCGGGCAATGTGCAGGTCTGCACCGCAGCGATGACCTATGGCTTCAAGATCGTCGAGGAAATGAAATCAGGTCTTTCAAAATTTATGGACGAGAAGGGCTACCAGACGACGGAAGATTTCCGTGGTCTGGCCCTGCCAAAGGTCACGGATTGGCAATATCTCAACCTCAATTACGTCGTGAAAGCCTCGATTGATCAGGATCTCTGCATCTCCTGCGGCCGCTGCCATCAGGTGTGCGAGGATACCTCGCATCAGGCGATTACCAATATGGTCGATGGCAAGCGCAAATTCGTGGTCAAAGATGAGGAATGCGTCGGCTGCAACCTATGCGCCATCACCTGCCCCGTGCAGGACTGCATCACCATGGTGCCACAAACCAAGGGCACCGATCCGCGCACAGGCTTCGAATATGGCAGGCCCTATGCGAACTGGACGACGCATCCGAATAATCCGGGGTCAAAAGCTGCGGAGTAATACTTTATCCACCGTCATTGCGAACGAAGGTGAAGCAACCCAGCTGATGGTGAAATTGGGGCGCGACGGTGACACCGTGCCCTGATAACTGCGCCTAGCTGGGTTGCTTCGCTCATCGCTCGCAATGACGGTCGAGAGGGTGTTTCGCGTTGTTCACTTCGCGTGAACGGAATAAGCGGTTAATCCCCTAATCGGGCTAACCCTTCTTCACCATCGTCGCGGCGCCAGACGAGCTGGTTTTCGGTTAGTTTTTCGAGCTTGAAGCAAAAAACGCGTCCATCGTACCATTTTGACCATTGCTGGCAGAGTTGATTGTTCTCAACCCACCATTTGCCGCTGTCCGATGGGGCAAGAAAACGGCCAAGGCCGATGGCTTCTCCGGAGCCGTCGACATAGCCGTCGGCGCGATAATAAAGCGGCAATTCGCCGCCAAACGGAATGGATAGATAAATCCGCTTTCCGGCGATCAAGGGTGCAATCTTATTGCCCGCGAGTTTTTCGCCTTTTTCCGATACAAGATTGGCGCGGGCTGATCCGATCGCGATATTGCCCAATATGACCGCAATCACGACGCCAAAACCAAGGCGGACAAACCAAAACCCATCCATTCGCGTAAGACGAACCAGCAGGGGCATTGCCGAAATCTCCTGAAAACACCTTGTTATCGGCTACGCGCACAGGGTGCATCCGGACCATAGTCCCCTATACAGCAGGAAGCGATGGATATGCTTGCAATCATGGCGAATTTTGCTCTGTTTCAAGGCGCATGGTTTGCTGCGATCCTTGGCGGTGCGACCGGCCACGAATTTTTAGGCAGTCTCCCGGCCCTTGGCGCGGTAATCCTTTACCTGTTTATGCACCAACGGCATTTGGCCAGAGAAGTGGCGCTCCTGATCGGGATCGGTCTTTTGGGTGCGGTTTTCGAGACGGCTTTGATCGCAGCCGGCTGGATCGCCTATACGGGCAGCGCGCCCGATAGCATCCTGCCGCCAATCTGTATTTTGGCGCTCTGGCTGGCCTTCGCCACATTGCCTCACGCAAGCCTGCAATGGCTCCGAGGGCGCCCTTGGCTGCAAAGCGTACTCGGCGCCGTGTCGGGCCCGTTGAGCTATCTGGCCGGCGTCAAACTTGGTGCTGCAAGCCTGCCCGAACCCCCGACGATCGCGCTTTTAGCCATCGGCGTGGGATGGGTGATCATGCTGCCGCTCATTTTCAAGTTCGCGGATTGGATGTCTGGCGAGCGGCTGGCTTAAAATTGGGGCATCACCCCGCGGAGCAGCGTCGCAATCACTTGCTTCTTTGCCGTTTCAAACTGCTCGTCGGAGAGCGGCTGGCCGCCGTTTAGCGCCATCATCTGGCCCTCGAAATCGGCGTAATGCTGGGTCGACGCCCAGATCATATAGAAGAAATAACGCGGTTCCATCGTCACGAGTTTGCCTTGGTCGATCCAGCGGCGGACAATCGCTTCGCGCGAGGAGAGCCAATTCGCCAGCGTCGTTTCCAAAAAATCGCCGATCACCGGCGCGCCGCGCAAAATCTCGTTCGCCCAGATCCGCGAGCCCAGCGGATCGGCGCGGGCCAGATCCATTTTGGCCCCGATATAGGCGGCTATCGCCTCGGCGGGATCGTCCTTCTCGTCAAAGGAGGAGGCGGCGGAGAGCCAGTCGGTCAACACTTCCGCCGTCACATGGCGATAAAGCGCTTCTTTGGTTGCAAAATAATAATGCAGATTGGCTTTCGGAATGCCCGCACGTCGCGCGATTTCCGCTGTCGTTGCGCCTTTGAACCCGAACTCGGCAAAAACCGAGCGGGCGGCATCGAAAATGCTCTTTTCCCGGCCCTCGCGAACCGAGGCGCGAGGTGTTTTGGCAACGGCTACCGACATTGAATTTCTTGGCCTGCTTCCTCAACCACACTTTGATGTCTTATTTTATTCACAATGAATTGACCGATTGGTCAAACTTATCATAGCCTCCGAAAAGTCCCTGTCACAAGCCGGAGTTATGGTATGGCCGATCTCTCCAATCTTCGCATCAACAGCGCAAGGCTTTGGGACACGCTGATGGAGATGGCCAAGATCGGCGGCACGCCAAAGGGCGGCTGCAAAAGGCTGACGCTGACCGACCTCGATAAGCAGGGCCGCGAATTGTTCACCCAATGGTGCGAGGCGGCCGGATGCACGGTTTCGGTCGATCGCATGGGAAATATGTTTGCGCGGCGCCCTGGTACCGATAATTCGCTCCCGCCGGTGATGATGGGGAGCCATCTCGATACGCAGCCAACCGGCGGCAAATTCGATGGCGTGCTCGGCGTATTGGGTGCGCTGGAAGTCATCCGCTCGATGAATGATTTGAAACTCAAAACCAAGCACCCCGTCGAAGTGGCGAACTGGACCAATGAGGAAGGCTCGCGCTTTGCGCCGGCCATGGTGTCCTCCGGCGTGTTTGCGGGGGCCTATACCGAAGAATTTGCCTATGCTCGGGTTGATTCAGAGGGCAAAACACTCGGCGATGAGTTAAAGCGCATTGGCTATCAGGGCGATTTGGCCACCGGTGGGCGCCCGATCCACGCGTTTTTCGAGCTGCATATCGAGCAAGGCCCCATTCTGGAGGCCGAGGAGATGGATGTCGGTGTCGTAACCCATGGCCAAGGCCAGCGCTGGTATGAAATCAAGCTGACGGGGTTTGAGAGCCACGCCGGTTCCACGCCGATGCCGCGCCGCAAAGATGCGCTGTTGGGCGCGGCCCGTATTGTCGAACTCGTAAACCGGATCGGCCTAGCCCATTCGCCGCTGGCGGTGGCAACGGTGGGCATGCTGAACCCCTACCCCAATTCGCGCAATGTGATCCCAGGTGAAGTGTTCATGACGGTGGATTTCCGCCATCCCGAAGAGCCTACTTTGGTGGCCATGGATCAGGCGTTAGCCGATGGCGTGAAGGCGATTGCCGATACGATCGGGCTCAGCTTCGAGATCAAGGAAGTGTTTAATTACAAGCCGGTCGCTTTCGATAAAGGCTGCGTGGATGCGGTAAGGCGGGCGGCGAAGCATTTTGGCTATAAGCACCGTGACATTGTCTCGGGCGCGGGTCATGATGCCTGCTATCTTGCCCGCGTGGCGCCGACCTCGATGATCTTTACACCCTGCGTGGATGGCATCAGCCACAACGAGGCGGAGGATATTTCGGAGGCCTGGGCCAGCATGGGCACCAATGTGTTGATGCATGCCGTGTTGGAAAAGGCCGAACTGGTCGCCTGATTTCTTTTTCGAGGAGAAGCTTCATGTCCACCGTGATCAAGGGCGGAACGATTGTTACCGCAGACCGGACGTATTCATCCGACATCCTCATTGAGGGCGAGAGCATCACCGCCATCGGCACGGGGCTTTCCGGCGATACAGTGATCGATGCCACGGGCACGTTTATCATGCCCGGCGGCATTGATCCGCATACCCATCTCGATATGCCGTTTATGGGCACCAATTCCGCCGATGATTACGAGAGCGGCACCAAGGCCGCGCTTTCCGGCGGAACCACGATGGTGGTGGATTTTTGTATTCCCGGCAACGGCCAGCGCCTGATGGATGCCTGGAAAGACTGGGATGTGCGCTCGTCCAAGGCTGCGACCGATTATTCCTACCATATGTGCATCACCTATTGGAACGATCAGGTCCGCGACGAAATGGCGGAAGTGGTGAAAAAGGGCGTGACTACCTTCAAGCACTTCATGGCCTATAAAGGCGCGTTGATGGTGAATGATGACGAGATGTTCGCGTCTTTCCAACGTTGCGCCGAACTGGGTGCAATGCCGCTGGTGCATGCCGAGAATGGCGATGTGGTGGCAGCCTTGCAGAAGAAATTGCTCGCCCAAGGCATTACGGGCCCCGAGGGCCACGCCTATTCGCGGCCGCCGGAAGTAGAAGGCGAAGCCGCCAACCGCGCCATTATGCTGGCCGATGCAGCAGGCGTGCCGCTCTATATCGTGCATGTCTCCTCGATCCCCGCACATGAAGCGGTGGCGCGGGCCCGCGCGCTTGGCAAGCGGGTGTATGGCGAGCCTTTGATCCAGCATCTCGTGTTGGACGAGAGCGAATATATGAACAAGGATTGGGTCCATGCGGCGCGGCGCGTGATGTCGCCGCCCTTCCGCGACAAGATCAATCAGGATGACCTCTGGAACGGTTTGCGTGCCGGATCGCTGCAAGTGGTGGCAACCGACCATTGCGCGTTTACGACCAAGCAGAAGGAAATCGGGTTGAACGATTTCACCAAGATCCCCAACGGTACCGGCGGGTTGGAAGACCGTATGCCCGTACTCTGGACGCATGGTGTTGCGACCGGCCGCATGACCATGAACGAATTTGTCGCCGTTACCTCGACCAATATCGCCAAAATCCTGAACCTGTACCCCAAAAAGGGTGCGATTGCGGTGGGGGCCGATGCTGATCTGGTGATCTGGGATCCGGAGGCCACCAAAACCATCAGCGCCGCAACCCAGGTTTCCGCCATCGATTACAATGTGTTTGAAGGCCTGAAGCTGAAAGGCCTGCCACGCCTGACGCTTTCGCGCGGTGAAGTGGTGTATGAAGGCGGCAAGGTGACGGGCAAGACGGGGCGCGGTAAATTTGTCGCCCGCCAGCCTTTCCCTGCCGAATCCAAAGCGCTTTCGACGTGGAAAGAGCTGACCCAGCCGAAGAAAGTCGCCCGCTGAATGAGCCATCCTGTTATCGAAGCGTCCCATCTCTCGCTCACCTTCGAGACGAATGACGGGCCGGTGCACGCACTTTCCGATGTGTCACTCGACATTCAGAAGGGCGAGTTTGTGTCGCTGATCGGTCCTTCGGGATGCGGTAAAACAACGTTGCTGCGCGTGATTGCCGATCTCGAACAGCCGTCCGAGGGCGAGATCAATATCAATGGCATGAGCCCGCATGAAGCGCGGCTGAAGCGGGCCTATGGCTATGTGTTCCAAGCACCGGCGCTTTATCCCTGGCGCACGATTGGTAAAAACATCGCTCTGCCGCTCGAAATTATGGGCTACTCAAAAGTCGAGCAGGCCGAGCGCGTGCGCAAGGGGCTTGATCTTGTCAATCTGACGGGGTTCGAGAAAAAATTTCCCTGGCAGCTTTCGGGCGGCATGCAGCAACGCGCCTCGATTGCGCGCGCGTTGTCATTTGATCCTGATCTTTTGCTGATGGATGAGCCGTTCGGCGCGCTCGACGAGATTGTGCGCGACAAGCTCAACGAGCAATTGCTGCGTTTGTGGGAAATGACGCAAAAAACCGTAGTGTTTGTAACCCATTCCATCCCTGAAGCCGTGTTTTTATCGACGAAGATCGTGGTGATGTCGCCGCGTCCGGGTAAGATTCACGATATTATCACCTGCGATTTTCCGCGGGATCGCACGCTCGATATCCGCGAGACGCCGGAATTTATCGATGTTGCCAATCGGGTGCGACAAGGCCTGCGGGAAGGTCATTCCTATGTCGATTGAGCGGGAGGCGCACCCATGCTGACCTCGCTCTGGCAAGGCAAGACGCTGCCGGTTCTGGTCGTTTGCGCGATCATCGCGGTGTTCTGGTATTTGGGTTCGATCTGGCTCAATGCCGATATGCAGCGCATGTTATTCGAGAACAATGGGCAGGCGAGCTACACCACCGCCGAGCTGATCGAAGGCACGCTTTCCCAAGAAAAGCCAAAACTCCCGACGCCGGGGCAAATTCTGGCCGAGTTGAACAAGACCGTGCTGGAAACCGCACCGACCTCCAAGCGCAGCCTTGTTTACCATGGCTCGGTGACGATTTCGGCGACGTTGCTGGGCTTTCTCATCGGCTCGATGCTCGGCATGGGCTTGGCCATTCTGGTTGTGCATATCAAAAGTCTCGACCGCAGCCTGATGCCGTGGGTGGTGGCTTCGCAAACCATCCCGATCATTGCGTTAGCCCCCATGATCGTGGTGATCATGAACCAGTTCGAGGTGACGGGCCTAATCCCGAAAGCCGTGATTGCGGCCTATCTCTCGTTTTTTCCGGTGACGGTCGGCATGGTGAAGGGGCTTCGTTCGCCCGATCCGCTGCAGCTTGATCTGATGCGGACCTATTCGGCAAGCCAGTGGCAGACTTTCTTGAAACTGCGGGTACCTGCGTCGGTGCCGTATCTGTTTACGAGCTTGAAAGTCGGCGTTGCGGCCAGTCTTGTCGGAACGGTCGTGGCGGAACTCACCAAGAGCGAGGATGGCGGGTTTGGCGCGCGCCTGTTGGGTGGCTCCTATTACGGCCAGACGATCCAAATTTGGGCGGCGTTATTTGCGGCAGCGGCGTGCGCGTGGGTGCTCGTATCGCTGGTCGGTGTCGTTGATCGCGTCGTCACCAAAGCCATGGGGGCGCGGCCATGAAGTTTCATCGCCCGCTCGTTTTGCTCGCCGGTGCACTGGCTATTTTCGCCGCTGTCAGCCCGATTGATTTCGGCATTGACGGGTTAGCCCTTGGCGACCATCTGTGGAGCCGGATGGTGTTCAGCCTGCTCGGCATCGCGACGTTGCGCGATAGTCAGGATACACCGCAGCCCGCGAATGCGGCATGGAATGTGCCGTTTGCAACCTTGCTGGCGGCGGTGGAAATCGTCGAATTGGCGCATAGCGATGGCCCGCGCGGCTGGGGCTTTTTCTGCGCGGTGGGAGCCGTGTGGCTGTGTGCTTGGCGGTCCGTTGATCTCATCGTGGCCCGGACCCCGGCGCTCGGCCATCGCGCGCGCTTCATGCGGATTTTAGCGCCACTCGTCTTTGGCGCGACCTTGCTGGTACTATGGGAAACGCTGACGCTTTCTTTAGGCGTGCCGAAAGTCATTTTACCCGCACCTTCGGCCATTTTGCTCAAGCTTGTGACCTCCATCCCGATGCTTGCGGCGGATTTTGTGCAGACGGTGCAGGGGATTGCAGCGGGCTATGTGATCGGTTGTGGCGCGGGCGTGCTGGTGGCCATTCTGATTGACCGCGTGCCGTTTTTGCAGCGCGGACTGTTGCCATTAGGCAATCTGGTATCCGCCCTTCCCATTGTCGGCATCGCGCCGATTATGGTGATGTGGTTTGGTTTTGACTGGCAATCAAAAGCTGCAGTGGTTGTCATCATGACCTTCTTTCCGATGCTGGTGAACACGGTGGCGGGGCTTTCTGCTGCGGGCCATATGGAGCTCGATCTGATGAAAACCTATGGTGCAAGCTATGGGGAAACGCTGTTGCACCTGCGCCTGCCCGCAGCTTTGCCTTTCATTTTCAACGGCCTGAAAATCAACTCGACGCTGGCGCTGATCGGCGCGATTGTGGCGGAGTTTTTCGGCACGCCGATTGTGGGCATGGGCTTTCGGATCAATACTGAAGTCGGCCGCATGAATATCGACATGGTGTGGGCAACCATCGTGGTCGCGGGCCTTGCGGGCTCGCTGTTTTATGCGCTGCTGGCAGCAATGGAGAAGCGGGCCACCTTCTGGCACGCTTCCTATCGCGAGCGGGCTTGAATTAAGGAATTGAACTTCCTCACGGAGGTTCAGGTGGATGGGACGCAAGTCCTTAACAAGGGGCAAGTCCTTAACAAGGGGAGAGTGAAGATGCGGAAGATGGTTCTCGGAATGATGGCCTTGGCCGGATTGGGCGTTGCCTCGGCACACGCCGCCGACAAGGTGACGCTTCAGTTGAAGTGGGTCACGCAGGCGCAGTTCGCCGGTTATTATGTGGCCAAAGACAAGGGCTTCTATAAGGACGCCGGTATCGACATCGTGATCAAGCCGGGCGGGCCTGATATTGCCCCTGAGCAGGTGATTGCCGGCGGTGGCGCCGATGTCATCACCACCTGGATGCCGCCAGCTTTGGCAGCGCGTGAAAAGGGCGTTCCGCTCGTCAACATCGCCCAGCCCTTCAAGCGTTCGGGCATGATGCTGACCTGCCGCGCTGAAACCGGCATCAAGTCACCGGCTGATTTCAAGGGTCGTACCCTTGGCGTCTGGTTCTATGGTAATGAATATCCGTTCTTGAGCTGGATGTCGAAGCTCGGCCTCAAGACCGACGGTTCGGCCAATGGCGTGAAAGTGTTGAAGCAGGGCTTCGACGTCAATCCATTGCTCCAGAAGCAGGCCGATTGCGTCTCCACCATGACCTATAATGAATATTGGCAGGTGATTGACGGCGGTATTCCAGCCGACAAGCTCGTCGTGTTCAAATATGCCGATCAGGGCGTCGCCACCATGGAAGACGGCCTCTATGTCATGGAAGACAAGCTGAAAGATGCTGCTTTCGTCGATAAAATGGCACGTTTCACCGCGGCTTCGATGAAGGGCTGGGCTTGGGCGCGCGAGCACTCGAAGGAAGCCGCCAAGATCGTTCTCGACAATGATGCCTCAGGTGCCCAGACCGAAAAGCACCAGATGCGCATGATGGACGAGATCAACAAGCTGACCGAAGGCTCGAATGGCAAGCTTGATCCGGCTGATTATCAGCAGACGGTCAAGACGCTGCTCAGCGCCGGCTCCGATCCGGTCATCACCAAAGAGCCAGTGGGCGCCACCAGCGATGTGGTGATCGACAAAGCCCTTGCGCTGAAATGATCTGACGGACCGCGGGCCTCACAGCCAGCATCCACAAAAGAGCCGCAGCGGAGTAATCCGCTGCGGCTTTTATTTAGGCGACGACAAGCGCCCCAAGCCACATACCAAGGCCGAACCAGGTATGCGCTACAAGGTTCAACGCGCGAATTTTCCAGGGGTTAGGCCGCTTGGATGCCGCCCAGCCTGCGCCCAATCCCGGCTGCAATAAAAACCAGCCTGCACCGACCGTGATCCAAGCCAAACCCAGTGACGGCAATAAAGTGGGATGCGCGCTCCACTCCGCACCCGCGATCAGCACCAGCGCGCCACCATAGACAATGCCGGTGGCGTAATGCGCGATCCAGCCCGCGGCGTTCTCGTAGGTAAACGCCTCCGCCTCATTGATGTCGGTATGAAACACTTTTCCGCGCGGCAAATGCAAAAACCAGCGCCCAACCGGAGCCCAATTCGGTTTCGACTGGCCAAAAAAGCGATGCAGCACGACCGCCCAGACATCCATGGCCGCGGTGCCGCCAATACCGATCACAAGGGAGCGAAATAAAAAATCGATCATCGTCAGGGTCTCAATGAAACAAGGGCATCCTTTGTGCCCTGCTTCGCCAAGCCTGTCGAGACGGGGTCAGGAAGCCGCGACCTCCGGCAAGTTGAGCAAATACACCGACAAATTGAGGATGGAGGCAAAAGTTACCCAAAAGACATAGGGTAGCTGGGAGCCTGCCGCCCATTGATCGATCTGCGCAAAAATCAAAACCATCGCCATCAGCGAGACTTCAAGCAACACGACCACCAACAGCGCCCAGCCCGGACTATGCAGACCGAAAAAGACCACGGACCATAGCGCATTCAGAACAAGCTGGATGGCAAAGACGGTCAATGCCGGACGCAACAAGGGGGTGCCACGCGCCAAACCCAAAACGCGCCAACAAGCCAAGATCATCAGCACATAAAGGCTCGTCCAAACCGGACCAAAAACCCAGTTCGGCGGATTGAACGATGGCTTGTTCAAGCCCTCATACCATGTCGGGATATTTGGGATCGTCGCCATTGTGCCGATATAGCCTGCGATGAAAACCAGCCCGGCGATCAGGGCCAACTCCAATATCCGCCGGAACCGTGTAGCGACACCTGCTGGAGGTGGGAGTGGTTTCTTGCTTTTCATGCCCATACTCCGCTTTTTCCCGATATTTAACGTGAACCGATAATCTGTACTGCGCCGCGTAACATTAACTATTTTTAATGAGAACAATCCATTTTTCGCCTAATTCAGAGCCTTGAAATGGTATACTCGCATTCAATAGCGATGATTCGATTATCGGCCTTCCAACCAAGGGCGCTGATTATAGGGCTCGCGTCAATATCGATCATGAAAGGCTAAGGAATGCGTATTCTTCCAGCTATCGCACTGCTCTGCGTCGTCGCTCTTGGTGCTGCATCGCCAAGCTTTGCAGCTACCGCTGCCGCGACGAGCCTCTCCACGGTATCATCTTCTTCGGCTTCAATCGATTCGGCTAAAGCAACAAAAGCTTATGTCATTGCCCAGACTGAAACCAAAAAGAAGAAGAAGGCCAAAAAGAAGAAGAAGAAGGCTTGAGCTTTCTTGCATTTTTCTAAAACAAGGCCCGGATTTCGGGCCTTGTTTTTTAGCAAAACATTCATCCGCATTACGATGACGACACATTGTATGTGAGATATTAACCAGTGCGTTGCACTATTCAGGCTGGGTATCACACGAGACTTCTGCTACCCATCGATTGAATTTTCTCATCGCGGGATGACACCATGTCAGAGCAGAATATGATTGATCACCTGTCTTCCCTGTCTGAAGACGAAAAGCTCAAATTGATCGACAATATCGAGACGTCTCTCGTGGTCGAAGCGGGCGCCGCGATGATTACGGTCCGAGACCTTCTCAAGCTCAATACCGGCTCCGTTGTGGAACTCGATCGGCTTGCCGGCGAACATCTGGATGTCCGGATCAATGATACGCTGGTGCTAAAAGGTGAAATTGTCACCATCGGCGAAGCCTTAGGCATCCGTATCACCGATGTTGTGAACAATGACGAACGGGCCCGCCAAGCCCGCTAGGAATAGCTGTCGACTTAGCGGGTTTTAGGACAAATTCCGAATAATAGGGCCCCGTCCGCTGGTCTGGTGCGGCACATCAACCTTGGTTGATTATGGCCAAATTGTGGTCGCGAGAGGTATACACGGCTGATCGCCGCTGGTATGAACCGCGCGCGCTTTGTTCCATTGTAAGTTGAGTGTTCCGTATGAATGATCCGAGTCAGTCGTCGATCCCCCATTCTAAGGACTCTCATAGCCATTCCAATCCGAGCGAACATGGACATGGTTCGGGACTTAAGGCGTATTGGGGACTTGTCGTAGGCTCTCTTGGTGTCGTTTACGGTGATATTGGAACCAGCCCTCTTTATGTTTTCAGAACGGCCATCGCTTCGGCCACGGGCGGCACCATCAGCTTTGAAGAAAATGTGATCGGCATTCTCTCGCTGATCCTCTGGACGCTCACGATAAGCGTTACCATCAAATATGTTGTCCTGATTTTGCGGGCCGATAACAATGGCGAGGGTGGAACGCTCTCTCTCATGGCCCTCGCCCAGCGTGCCATTGGCCGGCAAACCTTTGCCGTGTTCATCTTGGGCGTCTTGGGCGCCTCGCTCTTTGCGGGCGATGCCGTGATTACACCGGCGATTTCGGTTCTATCGGCGGTCGAGGGTTTGAAATTCGTTTCGCCCCAATTCAGCAAATTTGTCCTTCCGCTCACGGTTGTGATCATCATTGCCCTGTTTGTGCTGCAAAGCAAAGGAACGGCTACGGTCGGCAAACTCTTCGGACCCATCATGATTGTTTGGTTCCTGGTCCTTGCAGCGGGCGGTATTACCCACATTGCCGATAGTCCGAAGATCTTGCTGGCCTTGAACCCCGGATATGCCGCCACCTTCCTCTGGCACAAAGGGGCGTTGGGTATTTTGGTGTTGGGGTCCGTGTTCCTTGCCGTGACCGGTGGCGAGGCGCTTTACGCCGATCTTGGCCATTTTCGGCGCGGCCCTATTCAAACCGCCTGGATCGGCCTTGTTTTCCCATGCCTCGGGCTGAACTATGTCGGACAGGGCGCGATGCTCTTGTCGCATCCGGACATGGCAACCGATCCGTTCTTCCTGTTGTTTCCGAAATGGGCGACGCTTCCGGTCGTCTTGCTGGCGACCATGGCGACGATCATCGCCAGTCAGGCCACCATTACCGGAGCGTTCTCGCTCTTCCGCCAAGCGATCCAGCTGCGCCTGCTGCCAAGACTCGTGGTGAGGCAGACCTCCGCCACCAATCGCGGCCAGATTTATCTGCCCCAGATCAATTTCATCATTCTGGCCGGCGTTCTCTTCCTCGTTTTGGCCTTCCGCTCGTCCGACAATCTGGCCGCCGCCTATGGCGTTGCCGTTACCGGTACCGAACTGGTCACAACCAGCCTGATGTTTATCGTCATCAGCAAATATTGGAAGTTTTCAACGCTGACCACGACGCTGATGCTCATTCCCTTTTTCCTGCTCGAGCTGGTCTTTCTGTCGGCAAACCTCAGCAAGGTCCTGGAGGGAGGCTATTTGCCGCTTAGCCTTGCCAGCCTACTCTGCCTGACCATGTGGACCTGGATGAGGGGCACGAAGGTTCTGGGTGACAAAATTCGGGCCGAAGATACGCCGATCAATGCCTTCATTGCCTCGGTGATCAAAAGCGAATTGAAGCTGACCAAGGGCACGGCGATCTATTTGACGAGCAATGCAGATTTGGCGCCAACAGCATTGCTGCACGTGGTCAAACATTTCGGTACGATGCATGAGCACAATGTATTTTTGACCGTTCTCACGTCCGAATTCCCGTCGGTGCCGGAAACAGAGCGGGTGAAGTTGACGCGGATCAATGACCATTTCAGCAAAGCCAGCCTCACCTTCGGATTTATGGAAGATCCGAACATTCCGCTGGCGCTGAGCAAAATCAAAGATCCGGAAATTGATTTCCGAGCCATGAAAACCTCTTACGTGCTCTCACGCCGCAGAATTAAGCAGGCGCAAGGCAGCGAGCTTCCTAAATGGCAGGATAATTATTTCGTCAGCCTCACCCGCCTCAGCGCCAACGCGGCCGATTATTTCCAGATTCCCATCGATCAATCGGTTGAAATTGGCCATCAATATCTGGTTTGAGCGGGCCTTTCTCCCGGCTGCGATGGATGCCGCGGATGATACAAGGTGTCGGGCTTTGCCGTCCTGGATCGGCTCACATCCGGTTAACGCAAGGCTTATTCCGGAAATTTTCGTTCTGCCGTCGTTGTGGCCAAGGACTGGCCGTTCTTGTCTTGGGCAACAACCGTCCATCGGTAGAGATGGGAACCGGATGGCGGATCGGGGTGAATCCAATTTTGACTCACAAAAGAACCGCACTCAATTTGCTTTTGTCCCTTAAACGGAACCACGGCGCCGCCATGGTTGAATGACGGCACATCCACATCAACCATGCTTAAATCTAAACGGATTGTTCCTTTTGGAACGTTATTTAAGTTAAACTCAGGCGTGCTGCCGCACCATTTGAACGAAATTTTAAATTCAGCGGCACAGGCTGGATGATAAATTACAAGCCCCAAAATAACCGAACTGGTCGCTGTCATTTTCTTCAGCGTCGGAAAACTCCAAGCTTAATCCCATGAACATATAGCGTCGGTGTGATTGTATGAGCGTACGCATTAATCTGCGGCGAAACAATATTTTTCGAAATTTGCTTGGCTCATTTGAGCTTGGATAAGTGGTGGAGCCAGGCGGAATCGAACCGCCGACCTCTTGAATGCCATTCAAGCGCTCTCCCAACTGAGCTATGACCCCATCCGTATCGCGAAACGGGGTTTGGGAACCCGCTTCGTTTTGCGTCGGTTAACGCGTGCGACCGGGGGTCTATAGCCTCCCGCGCCGCTCAACTCAAGCCCCTCGGCGGAAATTCCGCTTCAAGGCGAAGCCGATTAGACTTCCTCGTCGTCCTCGATGTCGCCGTCGATCAGATCGGCAACGTCGTCATCGCCTTCTTCCTCTTCCTCGAGAAAGGTTTCATCGGCAATATCATCGTCTTCGATTTCGACATCGACGTCAGGGATGACAATGTCCTTGCCCGACTCTTCCGCATCCACCTCGTCGAGCGAGACGAGCTCTGGACCGTCTGCCAACGTGCCGACATCGGCTTCATCTTCCTCGTCGGCCGCCTTGGCTACCATTTCGGCGCGGGCTGACAGGGCGATGGGCTGAAACACAGTGCCGCATTTCGGGCAGAGGATCGGATCCTTCTGCAGATCATAAAACTTCGAGCCGCAGCTCTGGCACTGACGCTTGGTTCCAAGTTCTGGTTTGGCCAAGGGAAGACCTCTTCTTACGACTGGTTCGGTATAACCGAACGAAAAAACAAACATCCGCCATGTTCCAAACGCTCCACTCGCAAAACCGAGAGGGCACAGGATGACGGGACGATCCGACTGTGATAGTGCGCGGTATTCAGCTCAGTCTGCACGCCGCGTCAAGTCCCTTCTTTATCAAAGTCTTGCTTATTAAGGACCCGTCTATGTCCAATTCCCATGAGGGTTCGCCCCAGCCGCTCTCCGCACGCCGTGGAAAAAGCCTCTCCGGCCGCGTTAAATTGCCGGGCGACAAGTCCATTTCGCACCGCGCGATGATTTTCGGATTGCTGTCGGTTGGCGAAACCATGGTGGAGGGTTTGCTGGAAGGCGACGACGTTTTACGCACCGCCAGCGCCTGCCGCGCGCTTGGTGCAAAGATCGACCGGCTGGGCGACGGGCATTGGCGGGTGCAGGGTGTGGGCATTGGCGGATTGCGCTCCCCCGCCGATGTACTCGACTTCGGCAATGCCGGAACCGGTTCCCGCCTGATGATGGGTGTGGTTGGCGGCCATGACATTACCGCCACGTTTGATGGCGATGCCTCGCTCCGTAAACGCCCGATGCGCCGTATTCTCGATCCACTTGTCGAGATGGGCGTCGAAGTTGTCTCCCAAGCCGAGGGTGGCCGTTGCCCGATCACGATCAAGGGTGCTGCTGATCCTTTGCCGATTACCTATGCAACGCCGGTTGCCTCGGCCCAGATCAAATCGGCCATTCTGCTGGCGGGTCTCAATTCGCCCGGTCGCACCACCGTGATCGAAACGGAAGCAACCCGCGACCATACAGAAAAAATGCTGTCCTATTTCGGCGCCACCGTGCGCGTCACGCCCGAAGGGCATGATGGACGGCGCATTGAGCTCGAAGGTCGCCCCGAATTAAAACCCCGCCCGATCATGGTGCCGCGCGATCCGTCGTCAGCCGCGTTTCCACTGGTTGCAGCCCTTATCGTGCCGGGCTCGGATGTGGTGATCGAAGGGGTGATGATGAACCCGTTGCGCACGGGGCTTTTGACAACATTGCTGGAAATGGGTGCATCCATCGAGATCGTGAACCCGCGCTATGAAGGCGGCGAGGATGTCGCCGATCTGCATGTCCGTGCCTCGACGCTCAAAGGCGTGGATGTGCCCGCGCCCCGCGCGCCATCGATGATCGACGAATATCCGGTGCTGGCGGTCGCGGCTTCTTTTGCCCGCGGTGAAACGCGGATGCGCGGCTTGAACGAATTGCGCGTCAAGGAAAGCGACCGCCTGCAGGCCGTGGCCGATGGTCTTGCCCAAGCCGGCGTTACCTATGCGATTGAAGGCGATGATCTGATCGTACAAGGGCTGAACGGTGCGGTACCGGGCGGTGGCACGGTTGCAACCCACCTCGATCACCGGATTGCGATGAGCTTTTTGGTGATGGGCATGGCGTCCGATAAGCCCATGACCGTCGATGACGAGGGCATGATTGCCACGAGCTTTCCGAGCTTTGTAGCATTGATGCGCAATCTCGGCGCCGATTTCTACGCATGATCATCGCGGTTGATGGGCCCGCCGCCTCGGGCAAAGGCACGCTCGGCAAACGCATCGCCGAGCATTATGGGCTGAACCATCTCGATACGGGCCTCCTGTACCGCGCCGTGGCCCGCTCCCTGCTCGATCGCGGTATCGCGCTCACCGATGAAACGGCGGCGACAGAGGCCGCCCGTGGGCTCGATTTTCATCAGCTTGACGAAACGCGCCTCAGAGGGGCGGATGCGGGGGAGGCGGCTTCCGTTATTTCGGTTTATGCGGGCGTTCGTGCGGCCCTGCTCGACGGTCAGCGTAGCTTTGCTGCCCAAGGGCCAGGGGCCGTGCTCGACGGGCGGGATATCGGCACCGTGATCTGCCCCGGGGCCGACGCCAAGATCTTTGTGACCGCAAGTCCGGAAGAACGCGCCAAACGGCGTTGGCTGGAGCTGAAAACGACCAATCCCGTGCTTGCCTATGACACGGTGCTGGCCGATATCCGTCGCCGCGACGAGCGTGACTCCGGCCGTGCCTCGGCCCCCCTTCGCATGGCGGAGGATGCGCGCTTGCTCGATACGACCAAACTTGATAAAGAAGCCGCGTTCCAAGCGGTGATCGAGCTGATTGAGGCCGAACGTCGCCGGAATGTCTAAACGCCTTTCGATATCGGTTCAGCGCCGACCCGCTTTAAGCGGTGGTTTCGTTGAGACAGCGAAACATCGATGGAGAGAGGCACCCTGTAACACTAACCCGTCGGCGCTATGCCCCTAGCCGGGGCTCTTAGGAGAAAAAATGGCATCCGTTAATTACAATCCATCGCGCGAAGATTTCGCGTCGTTGCTCGATGAGTCGTTCAGCAAGAGCGATTCACTTGAAGGTTCCGTCATCAAGGGCATCATTATTGCCATTGAGAAGGACATGGCCGTTGTCGATCTTGGTCTGAAGACCGAAGGTCGCGTGGCACTCCGTGAATTCACCGGCCCAGGCCGTGAAGGTGCGCCGGTTGTTGGCGACGAAGTCGAGGTCTATCTCGACAGAATTGAAAACGCGCTCGGCGAAGCTGTTATCTCGCGCGACAAAGCGCGCCGCGAAGAGAGCTGGGTCAAGCTCGAGCAGGCGTTCGAGAAGCAAGAGAAGGTCAACGGCGTTATCTTCAACATCGTCAAGGGCGGCTATACGGTCGATCTTGACGGCGCTACCGCCTTCCTGCCACGCAGCCAGGTCGATATCCGCCCGATCCGCGACGTTGCCCCGTTGATGGGCATGGCGCAGCCTTTCCTGATCCTGAAAATGGATCGTCGTCGCGGCAACATCGTAGTTTCGCGTCGTAGCGTTCTCGAAGAGACGCGCGCAGAGGCCCGCACCGAACTCGTCGCCAATCTCGAGGAAGGTCAGACCGTTGACGGTACCGTCAAGAACATCACCGAATACGGCGCCTTCGTCGATCTCGGTGGCATTGACGGCCTGTTGCACGTCACCGACATGGCTTGGCGTCGCGTCAACCATCCATCCGAAGTGGTCACGATCGGCCAGCAGCTCAAGGTCAAGATCATCAAGATCAACCATGAAACGCACCGCATCTCGCTCGGCATCAAGCAGTTGCTTGCTGATCCGTGGGAAGGCATCGAAGCCAAGTACCCAATCGAGGCTCGTTTCTCGGGCCGCGTGACGAACATCACCGACTACGGTGCATTCGTTGAATTGGAGCCAGGCATTGAAGGTCTGATCCACGTCTCCGAAATGTCCTGGACGAAGAAGAACGTCCATCCAGGCAAGATCGTCTCCACCTCGCAGGAAGTCGAAGTGCAGATCCTCGAAGTCGACAGCTCGAAGCGTCGTATTTCGTTGGGCCTCAAGCAGACCCTGCAGAACCCTTGGGAATCCTTCGCTGAGAAGCATCCTGTCGGCTCCATCGTCGAAGGCGAAGTCAAGAACAAGACCGAATTCGGCCTGTTCATTGGCCTCGAAGGCGATGTCGACGGCATGGTCCATCTCTCCGATCTCGACTGGCAGCGTCCGGGCGAACAGGTCATCGAAGAGTTCAAGAAGGGTGACATGGTCAAGGCTCAGGTTCTCGACGTCGATGTCGAGAAGGAGCGTATCTCGCTCGGTGTCAAGCAGATGGGCGGCGACAAGTTCGCTGAAGCAGCTGATGCACCTGGCGGCGAGCTGAAGAAGGGCGCGATCGTTACCTGTGAAGTAACGGACGTGAAAGAAGGCGGCCTCGACGTTAAAATCGTCGGCACCGAATTCACCACCTTCATCAAGCGCGGCGATTTGGCCCGCGACCGTGCTGAACAGCGCCCAGAGCGCTTTGCAGCCGGCGAGAAGCTCGATGCCCGCGTCATCCTGTTCGACCGCAAGGCCCGCAAGGTCTCGGTGTCGATCAAGGCACTCGAAATGGCCGAAGAGAAGGAAGCGATTGCGCAGTACGGCTCGGCCGATGCGGGCGCTTCGCTCGGCGACATTCTCGGCGCGGCTTTGAAGAAGAAGTCTGGCGAGTAATCTCGTCGCTTTGAACACAATCGATCAAGCCCCGCGCGGAGTTATCCTCGCGGGGCTTTTTTGTGTTTGCGGGATGATAGCCATCAAGCGACATTGACGGGCCGGTATTGACGGGCCGGTCTCGCAAAGCCTACGAAATATCTCCGCATCGAAGGTTCACGCAAAAGGGGCATCGCGATGTACCGCGCCACCACAAACGGCATACAGATCACGGTTGTGCCTGCCTTTATGGCGGAACAATCCGCGCCGCAGAACGGGCGCTATTTCTGGTCCTACACGATCGAGATTGCCAATATCGGGGATGAGGTCGTAACCCTTCGCAGCCGCTACTGGAAAATTACCGACGGTAATGGACAGGTCCGCGAAGTGCGCGGCGAGGGCGTGGTCGGTGAGCAGCCTGTCATCGCACCGGGCTCCTCCTTTACCTACACAAGCGGATGCCCGCTGGAGACCCCTCAGGGCATCATGGTGGGGGCTTATGTGATGGAAGGTCCGATGGGTGAGATGTTCACGGTCGATATCCCCGCCTTTTCGCTCGATATACCGCAAGCGCCGCGGGTACTGCATTAAACATTATCTTTTGGACCGCGAGCCTCCGGCTCGCATACTTTGCGCTGCTTAAGAGGCGCGCGGTCCAATAAAAAAGGCGACCCAAGGGCCGCCTTTTTAAATTTCTAAAACCAGACTCGCTAATTACTCGCCAGCGCCTTCTGCAACGCCCTTGGCTTCCAGATCTTCACCGGTGGTCTGGTCGACGGCCTTCATCGACAGGCGAACCTTGCCGCGGTCGTCGAAGCCCAACAGCTTGACCTTTACCTTGTCGCCTTCTTTGACCACATCGGTGACCTTGTTCACGCGCGCGGCTGCGAGCTGCGAGATGTGAACGAGGCCGTCCTTGGCGCCGAAGAAGTTGACGAAGGCGCCGAATTCGGCGGTTTTCACCACAGTGCCGTCATAGATCATGCCGACTTCCGGATCAGACGCGATGGACTTGATCCAGTTGATCGCTGCCGTAATCGAAGCGCCATCGGACGAGGCGATCTTCACGGTGCCGTCGTCTTCGATATTGATCTTCGCACCGGTCTTTTCCACGATCTCGCGGATAACCTTGCCGCCGGTGCCGATCACTTCACGGATCTTGTCGGTCGAGATCTTCATCGTCTCGATGCGTGGCGCATACTGACCAAGCTCGGCGCGGGCGCCGGCAAGGCCCTTGGCCATTTCGCCCAAGATGTGCAACCGGCCGTCTTTAGCCTGATGCAGCGCGACCTTCATGATCTCTTCGGTGATACCGGCGATCTTGATGTCCATCTGCAGCGAGGTGACGCCATTCTCGGTTCCGGCCACCTTGAAATCCATGTCGCCGAGGTGATCCTCGTCGCCCAGAATATCGGAGAGAACCGCATAACGCTTGTCTTCCAAGATCAGACCCATCGCGATACCGGCGACAGGGCTCTTTAACGGCACGCCCGCATCCATAAGCGCGAGCGAGGAACCGCAAACGGTGGCCATCGAGGACGAACCATTCGACTCGGTGATCTCGGAGACCAGACGGATCGTGTACGGGAACTCATGATGGGCCGGCAGCATCGGGCGAACGGCGCGCCAAGCGAGCTTGCCATGGCCGATTTCGCGGCGACCTGGGGAGCCCATACGACCCGTCTCGCCTACCGAGTAGGGAGGGAAGTTGTAATGGAGCAGGAAGGTTTCCTTATACGTCCCTTCGAGCGAGTCGATATATTGCTCGTCATCTGCCGTGCCGAGGGTTGCAACCACCATCGCCTGCGTTTCACCGCGGGTAAACAGCGCTGAACCATGCGCGCGGGGCAGAATGCCGGCCTCGGCAATGATCGGACGAACGGTGACCAGATCGCGGCCATCGATGCGTTTCTTGGTGTCCAGAATGTTCCAGCGAACGATTTTCGCTTCGACTTCCTTGAACACGCCACCAACCAGCGTCGGAGCCAGCGGCTCGGCAACACCTTCGCCACAGAACGCGGCCATCACTTTGGCCTTCGCAGCGGAGACCTTGGCTTGACGTTCCATTTTGGTAGGCGTTGTGAACGCGTCACGCAGCTCGGCCTCAACCAGCTTCAAGATCTTGCCTTCAAGCTCGGAGTGATCCGGCGTCGTGAAGTCGCGCGGCTCTTTGGCTGCCACTTCGGCGAGCTTGATGATCGCGTCGATCACCGGCTGGAAGCCCGCATGCCCATGCATGACGGCGCCGAGCATGATGTCTTCGGAAAGCTCCTTGGCTTCCGATTCAACCATGAGAACCGCATCATTGGTGCCTGCAACAACGAGATCAAGGACCGAATCAGCCATTTCGGCAAGCGTTGGGTTCAAGCGGAACTGGCCGTTGATATAACCAACGCGTGCCGCGCCGACCGGACCCATGAAAGGAACGCCGGAAAGGGTGAGCGCGGCAGACGCTGCAACCATCGCCACAACATCCGGATCATTCTCAAGATCATGGGCCAGAACGGTGACAACCACCTGCGTCTCGTTGCGATAGCCTTCAACGAAGAGCGGGCGGATCGGACGGTCGATCAGGCGGGAAACCAGCGTTTCCTTTTCCGATGGGCGACCTTCGCGCTTGAAATAACCACCGGGAATACGGCCGGCGGCGAACGCCTTTTCCTGATAATTCACGGTGAGTGGGAAGAAATCGATGCCGGGCTTGGCATCTTTCGCCGAAACAACGGTGGCGAGAACGGTGGTCTCGCCATAGGTGGCGAGAACGGCGGCGTCAGCCTGGCGCGCGATGCGGCCAGTTTCCAGGGTCAGCTTGCGGCCAGCCCAGGTGAGTTCCACTTTCTGGATATCGAACATGTGTGTCTTGTCACTTCTCAAAAAAGCCTCTTAGGAGACCACGAGCAAGACGACGAGAGGCTGGCGGAGCGGGATGGATCCAGCATCTGGCAATCCTGCCATGATCCTCGAAAGGAAGCAGGGTTTAGGATGAGCGGCGCCTCGCCCCCCATCCGGATATCGGAAGCCTCAGGCTCCCGGTAGAAAACGACCCCTCGGTGAGGAGGGGCCGTCAAGCTTGAACGCTGCCTTAGCGGCGGATGCCCAAACGCTCGATGATCGAACGATAACGGGCTTCGTCCTTGCTCTTGACGTAGTCAAGCAGCGAACGACGCTGCGAAACCATCTTCAAAAGGCCGCGACGGGAATGGTTATCCTTCGCATGCGTTCTGAAATGGCCGGTCAAATTGGTGATGCGCTCGGTGAGAATAGCTACCTGCACTTCTGGCGAACCGGTATCACCCGGCGTGGTAGCAAATTGCGCAACGAGCTCGTTCTTGCGTTCTGGCGTAATCGACATCGGATGATTTCCTTATGGGTAAGATATTGACGGCGATAAGGCCGCCTCACTCCGCCTGCGGGCCGGGCCGGGATGTCGTCCAGCACGGTCCAAACAAACGGAAACGGCCGGGCGAACCCCCGGCGCGATGGGCGGACATATACACGATTTCGGGCGGAATGCGAGGGGAAAAGCAAAAGACCTTCGTCAGCAAAAAATCGATTCAATAATGATACCTACACTGCGCAATCAAAAGGCTCTCCCCCTCAACCCTGTACACCAGCCGATGTTCCTGTGTGATGCGGCGGGACCACCAGCCGGACAGTGAGCCACGCAAGGGTTCCGGTTTGCCGCGTCCTGTGAAGGGGGTTCGCGTGCATTCTTTGATCAGCTCGTTGATCCGGCTTAAGATCGCCCGATCCATCGATTGCCAATACAGATAATCGTCCCAAGCCTGCTCGGCAAAAACGAGCTTCACTTAGACCAAAGTCCTCTCGGTGCCGCCGCCTGAGCTAAGGCTCTCAAGCGCTGCCAATAAGCGCTCTGCATTGGCCGGGCTTTTCAAGAGATAATTCGTTTCCTCAAAGGAGGCAAAATCCTCAAGCGAGAGGATGACAACCGACGGTTTGCCGCCTTCGCGTGTGACAATCACGGGCTCATGATCTTCCACCACGCGGTCAAGCGTGGAAGCGAGCGTGCGTCTGAGGCTGGAAACGGAGGCTGTTTTCATCCCGATAAAGTACGTGATTATGTACTAAATTGCAATGAAGTTTAACGCCTCACAAATTAAACACCCGGTTCGGCACCAGCGAGCCGTGCTCGATCGTGCCGATGGCCACTACCACGCCATTCAGCGTTGCATAGGCGACCTCGCCCTCGTCCGGTGCGTCGGCACCGCGGACGATGACCGATTGGCCGCGATGCAGGCGAAGCGCGCCGTCTGATGTTACCCTCACGCAGGGCAGTTCCAGCAATCCGGTATCGACGCTGCGCAAGGCCTGGAAGACAGCTTGCGGGTCGGCGTCCAGCGTTACCATGGTAACAGAATCGGCCTCGCTAAAGGGGCCAACGCGGGTACGGCGCAGGGCTGAAACATAGCCGTAGCAGCCGAGCAACCGGCCAAGATCGCGCGCAATCGCGCGGACATAGGTGCCCTTGCCGCATTCGGCTTCCAATACGGCGGCTTGCCCGTCATAGGAAACGAGCCGGAGCGCGTGGATTTCGACCGTGCGGGGCTGCAATTCAACCGTCTCGCCGCCGCGCGCCAGATCATAGGCCCGCTCGCCATCGACCTTGATGGCTGAATATTGCGGCGGTACCTGCGTCACAGCGCCGATAAAATTCGGCAACGCGTTGAGAATATCAGCTTCCGTCGGGCGCTGATCGCTGGTTGAAACCACGCGGCCCTCGCCGTCATCCGTATCGGTTTCGATGCCAAAGGTGACGGTGAAGGCATAGGCCTTCTCACCATCCACGACGTAGGGCACTGTTTTGGTAGCCTCGCCAAAGGCCAAGGGTAACAAGCCCGAAGCCAGCGGATCGAGTGTTCCGGCATGGCCGGCCTTTTTGGCGTTGAGCATCCGGCGGACAATGGCGACGGCTTGCGTCGATGTCATGCCCAATGGCTTGTCGAGCACGATCCAGCCATGCACGTCATTGCGGTGTTTCTTCGGAGCATTCACAGGATTAGTCCTCGTCTGCCTCGTCCAGCCCACCCAGATCGCGCTGCACTTCGGGGCGGCGCAGCAAGGCGTCGATTTTGGCTGCGACTTCGAGCGTTTCATCGGGCCGGAAACGCACCTGCGGGGCGGATTTCAAATTCACCTTGCGCGCAATATCCATGCGAAACAGGCCGCTATATTTCTCTAAAGCCTTCAGCACGGCCTTTTCCTGGCTCTCGTCATGCAACGACACATAGGCCGTTGCGAGCTTCAAATCGGGCGACATGCGCACTTCGGGAATGGTGATAATCGCCGCCTCGATCACGGGATCGATGATCTCGCCACGACGCAAGAGATCGGCAATCGCGTGGCGCACGAGTTCGCCAACGCGCAATTGGCGTTGGGACGGGCCGGAACGGTTTTCTTGCCTATGTTTCATCACGCACCGCCATTCCGGGCTGGGACCGGACAAAGGGGTTGAAAGGGAAAAAGGCAGGCCCGAACACCGCCGGGCCCGCCAAATGGTTAGAGCGCAAATATTTAGAGCGAACGACGGATCTCTTCGACGCGGTAGCACTCGATGATGTCGCCTTCGCGCATATCCTGATAGCTCTCGAACGCCATACCGCATTCCTGACCCGAGCCAACATCCTTGACCTCGTCCTTGAAGCGCTTGAGCGTCGACAGCTTGCCTTCGTGGATAACCACGTTGTCGCGGATAAGGCGAACATTGGCACCACGCTCGACGCGGCCATCCTGCACCAAGCAACCCGCGACCTTGCCGACCTTCGACACAGCGAAGACCTGAAGGATGCGCGCCTCGCCAAGCCGTTCCTCGCGGAGCGTCGGGGCAAGCAGACCGGACATGGCCTGTTTGATGTCGTCTACGAGATCATAGATGATGTTGTAATAGCGGATTTCGGTGCCGGAACGCTCTGACGCATCGCGCGCTTCTTTATTCGCACGCACGTTAAAGCCGATGATCGCTGCGCCCGAGGCTTCCGCCAAGGTAACATCGCTCTCGTTAATGCCGCCGACACCCGAATGGATGATGCGGGCACCCACTTCGTCGGTGCCAAGCTTTTCAAGCGAATTGATGATCGCTTCCACCGAGCCCTGCACGTCGCCCTTGATAAGCAGGACGAATTCCTTGCGGCCCGAGCTTTTCAACTGGCTCATCATATCGGTGAGCGAACCACGCGCTGCACCCGCACGTACCGCCGTCCGCTCGCGCTTCTGGCGCTGACGGTATTCGGTAATTTCACGGGCACGTGCTTCTGATTCAACAACGGCCAAACGGTCACCCGCCTCTGGCGCGCCATTGAAGCCGAGCACTTCGACCGGAACCGATGGACCGGCTTCCTTGACCGGAGCGCCGAGATCCGACAACAGCGCACGAACGCGGCCATACTCGGAGCCTGCAACGACAATATCACCCGTCCGCAAGGTACCGCGCTGGATCAGAACGGTCGCCACCGGACCGCGACCACGATCAAGCTTGGCTTCGATGACGGTGCCTTCGGCTTCCCGCTCTGGATTGGCCTTCAAATCAAGCAATTCAGATTGGAGCGCGATGGCTTCAAGCAGTTTGTCGAGATTGATCTGCTTGGTCGCCGAAACTTCGACTTCCAGCGTCTCGCCGCCCATGGTTTCGACCTGCACCGAATATTGGAGCAACTCAGTACGCACGCGGTCCGGCTTGGCGTCGGGCTTGTCGATCTTGTTGATCGCGACAATCATCGGCACCTTGGCAGCCTTGGCGTGGTTGATCGCTTCAATCGTCTGCGGCATCACGCCGTCATCGGCTGCAACAACCAGCACCACGATATCGGTAACCTTCGCACCACGCGCACGCATCTGCGTAAAGGCGGCGTGGCCCGGGGTATCGATGAAAGTGATTTTCGCCCCATTCGGAGCAACCACCTGATAGGCGCCGATATGCTGGGTAATGCCGCCGGCTTCGCCGCCTGCAACATTGGCCTTACGGATCGCGTCGAGCAACGAGGTTTTGCCGTGATCGACGTGGCCCATAATGGTCACGACCGGTGGACGCGAAACGAGATGCTCGCCCGTGTCCGGCGTATCAAACAGACCTTCTTCAACATCCGATTCGGCGACGCGTTTAACGGTGTGGCCGAATTCTTCAGCGACAAGCTGGGCGGTATCGGCGTCGATCACATCGGTGATCTTGACCATCTGGCCCTGCTTCATCAGGAAGCGAATCACGTCGACCGCACGCTCGGCCATACGGTTGGCGAGTTCCTGAATGGCAATCGCTTCCGGAACGACGACTTCGCGGGCAATCTTTTCCTTGGCCTCAACCTGCTGATGACCCTTGAGACGCTGCACGCGGCGCTTGAAGGCTGCGAGCGAGCGGACGCGCTCTTCATCGTCGCCCGTTGCACTCGTTACCGTCAGACGGCCACGGCGCTTGTCATCGACCCGCGGCGCAGGCTTGGCAGGAACCGGCACACGAACTGGAGCGCCACCACCGGTGCGGCGGATGGTTGTCTTGCGCTCTTCTTCATCGGCCTCGAGCATGGCAGCGCCGGTACGGCGCGGCGGAATAACAACACGATCCGGCGAAGCGGGGGCTGCAGGCTTTTCACCTTCGCCTTCACCCGAACGGCGACGCGCTTCGCTCTCGGACTTCTTTTTGACTTCGACGTCAAAGCGGCGACGATCATCTTCCTCGGCCTTGCGGGCAGCGGCAGCTTCACGCTCGATTTTTTCGGCGGCTTCGCGTTCGCTGCGGATCTTCGCATCGATTTCGGCTTGCTGACGCTCGATCTCTTCGCGCTTGCGGGCTTCAACCAGTGCCATCGAGCGCGCATCCCGCTCGTCTTCGGTCAGGGTGCGCAACACAACGCCCGACGGACGAGCCGCTGGTGCGGGCGCAGCCGGACGCGGTGGCGGCGGAGCAACAACCGAAGCCGGCGCAGCAGGAGCCTGAACAACCGGCTTGGCGACAACGGGAGCTGCCTCGGTGACGGCAGGCGTCTCGCCAGGGCCGACTAGGCGGCGCTTTACCTTCTCAACAACGACGGCCTTGGTACGGCCATGCGAAAAGCTTTGGCGCACAACGCCCTGCTCGACCGGTCGCTTGAGGCTAAGCGTCTTGGTCTGGGACATATGCAGCGTCTTGTCGCCCGATGAGTTTTTGTCGTTCATTCAGTCCATATCCTGCGGCCGAGCCGCTTCAATCCGGTTGATTAACCTGTGTATCGAGGCTCTGGACCGCGTTATCCGCTGCCCTGTAAGCGCCGAGAAATTCCATTCGACCAAGACACGCCATCGCAGCGGACCCACTCAGAAGCGCTGCATGTATCACATGTGACCGCCCCAATGCCAAACCCAAATCATCAGAAGGCAAAGAAGTGACGATTTTTATTTGACCCGCACCCGCTTCGACCGCACGGCGGACGAGTTGGCCGACCTTTCTTACGCCATCATCGGCCGCATCAGACGCATGGAGCACCGCCAGAACCTGGCCGCGCCCCAACGCTTCTTCAACCTTACCGAACCCCGCGACCACCTGCCCCGCTTTATTAGCGAGACTGAAGGATTCGCGCGCCGCACGCTCTAAAAGCCGATCGACATCCTCAGCAAGGGTCGGCGGGGTTTGTGTTTCCGCCTTGAATGCCCTTGCAAAGGCCTTTTTCTTGATCGCCGTTTCCAGCACCGGCCGGCTTGGCGTCAGCCAAACACCCCGGCCGGGTAGTTTTCGTTTCAGATCCGGTACCACAATGCCGTCCGGCGACCGTACGAAACGCAGCATGGCGTCCGGCGATGCCCGGTTACGCGTGACGATGCAGGTTCGCTCGGAACCCTTATCCTCGTCATCGCTCCCGGTGGGCATCGCTTCAATCACTCCGATGGCCTTAAGCCTCCGCCGTCTCTTCGACAGCAACAGGCGCTTCGATCCAACCCGCCTTCACGCGCGCATCCATGATGATGGCTTCAGCGTCATCGCGCGTCAGTTCAAAGCCATCGAGATAACCCGCGTTGCGGATGGTCTCGGTGCCCTTGCGCTCGGTCCAGCCCAACAAATCATCAGTGGCGCAACCGGCGAGGTCATCAACCGTTTTGACGTCGTTTTCGCCCAGTTTAACGAGCATAGCGAGCGTGATGCCGGCGACCGACTTCAATTCATCGGCCACACCAAGGGCCAAGCGGGCATGATCGAGTTCCGCTTCTTTAGCCGCCAGGAAATTGACCGCGCGGCTTTGAATTTCAGCCGCCGTCTCGTCATCGAAGCCCTCGATGGACGCCAATTCGGACACGTCCACATAGGTCAACTCTTCCACAGAGCGGAAGCCTTCGGAGGCGAGCAACTGGCCAACCACCTCGTCGACGTCCAACGCTTCCATGAAGATGGCGGTGCGCTCGACGAATTCCTTCTGACGACGCTCGGATTCTTCCGCTTCGGTCAGAATATCGATATCCCAACCGGTGAGCTGCGACGCCAGACGCACGTTCTGGCCGCGACGGCCGATGGCGAGCGAGAGCTGATCATCCGGCACCACCACTTCAATGCGCTCGGATTCTTCGTCCAGAACGACCTTGGCGACTTCGGCTGGTTGCAACGCATTGACGATGAAGGTTGCAACATCGGGCGACCAAGGAATGATGTCGATCTTTTCGCCCTGCAATTCGCCGACGACGGCCTGCACGCGCGAACCGCGCATACCGACGCATGCGCCGACCGGATCAATCGAACTATCGCGCGAAATGACCGCGATTTTGGCGCGTGAACCCGGGTCGCGGGCAACCGCCTTCACCGTGATGATGCCGTCATAGATTTCCGGCACTTCCTGCGCAAACAGCTTGGCCATGAATTGCGGATGGGTGCGGGACAAGAAAATCTGCGGGCCGCGGGGCTCGCGGCGAACATCGAACACATAGGCGCGGACGCGATCGCCGGGGCGGAAGGTTTCGCGCGGAATCAACTCGTCGCGGCGGATAATGCCTTCGCTGCGGCCGAGATCGACAATCACATTGCCATATTCGGCGCGCTTGACGAGTCCGTTGATGATCTCGCCGATGCGGTCCTTATATTCGTCGAACTGACGGTCACGCTCGGCGTCGCGCACTTTCTGCACGATGACCTGCTTGGCCGACTGAGCGGCAATACGGCCAAGATCGAAGGGTGGCAGCTTGTCCGCAATCACGTCGCCGATCTGGGCTGCCGGATTGGAGCGCTTGGCGTCTTCCAGCGAAATCTCGGTAGAGGAGTTGTCGACCAGCTCGACGACTTGCAAATGCCGCCAAAGGCGCAGTTCACCGGTCTTGGGATCAATCTCGGCTTTGACATTCGTTTCCATGCCGTAGCGCGAACGGGCCGCCTTTGCATAAGCTTCCTCCATCGAAGCCAGCACAATCTGGCGGTCGATCAGCTTTTCGCGGGCGACGGCTTCGGCAATCTGAAGCAACTCTAAACGGTTCGCGCTGATAGCCATGGCGGATTACTCCTTCGATAAAAGTTCAATATCCCGACACGATCAAGGCTTTGCCTTGCGGTTCTTGCCGGATGGTTTGGGTTGTTTGACCTCGGCCTGATCGGCCTCGGCCTCGTTATTGTCTGTCGTTTCGTCGGCGTCCTGCTTGATCAATGCTTTGCCGCGCCTCAACGACTCGCGGATCAAATCATCGGTCAGCACCAACCGTGCATCGCTCAAATCAACGAGCGGCAACAGCACGCGCGCCTCTTCATCAGGTCGCGCATCCAGCCGCTCGATCACCGCTGCCGAACCCTCGACGCCGCGAAGGATGCCGCGAAAACGCTTGCGGCCTTCAGTGACGATCTTCATGTCGACTTTGGCCTCATAGCCAGCCCAGCGCTCAAAATCGCCACGGCGAACCAAGGGGCGATCAATGCCGGGCGATGAGATCTCCAGATAATAGGCCTTGCCGACCGGATCATCGAGGTCGAGCGCCGGCGAAATGCCGCGGCTGACCACTTCACAATCATCGACACTCATCGAGCCATCCGGCTTTTCAGCCATAATCTGGACGGTACATCCATTGACGGCAGAAACTTTCACCCGGACAAGCCGATAGCCCAGATCGCCAAGCACAGGCTCGACAATACGGGCCACGCCGGCGGCGATACCGTGTTCCTCGATCAGTCTGGGTTCGTCTGCCATCAATTTTCAAAAATTCCATCAGGCAATAAAAAAGAGCGGGTCCGGTGGGGCCCACTCTCAAACTGCCGGTCCAACTGAACCGCTATGAGATGTCTTAACGACAAGCACCTTCATACAGGATCACGAGAATTTTTCAAGTCGAAAACAATTGGGTCGGCATTTATACGATTTAGTCACTCCTCACGGATTATAAGGCGTCCGTTGCGGAGTAAGTGAATGAATGCCATTGCGTCCCTTGTTGCCGATCTTGAAAACGCCCTCGGTGAAGCCGCGGGCGAGCGGCGACATGTTCTGTTGCATCGGATTACCGGACTCTTTATCGACCAGGCGCCTGATCTCAACGAAGAGCATATCTCCGTTTTCGATGAGGTTATTTTGTGCCTTGCGCTTGAAATCGAATTTGCTGCCCGGATCGAATTGTCGGAACGTCTGGCCGGTTTGACACGGGCGCCTCGGAAGACAATCCGCAACCTCGCCCACGACCCTGAAATCGCGGTGGCTCGGCCGGTGCTCGAGCGTAGCCCCTGTCTTTCCGAAGACGATCTGGCCGTCATTGCCCAAAGCAGACCCGCCGATTTTTTAACGGCCCTGTCAAAACGCGGCAGCCTGCCGTCAACGGTCACCGATATTCTGCTAGCGCGCGGCGACGAGGATGTTGTCCAACGCGTGGCCGAAAACAACCGACAATTGCTGTCCGACTTCGGCCTGCGTCTGCTGGCTGAAAAAGCAATGGGCGATAATCGCCTGTATCGCATTTTGCGCGGCAGACCGGATTTGGCGTTACGCCATGTCGGGGCTATTTTGGAGGCCGCCAAACAACGGGCCCGCAGCGAAATGCAGGATCTGACCACCGAGCCCGCCATATTGGAGCGGGCGCTCGAAGTGGGTGCGGCGGCGATTTTCGTCAATCCGGAAATTTTGGAACTGGCGGATTCCGATCAGTCTTCGGCGGAAGCGACCATTATCTGGCCAAGCTGGCCAACGGATCAAAAGCGCATAGCAGGTCAGATCGAGCGCGGCGAAATCGCCGAAGCTCTGGCAGGAATTGCTTATCTGGCAGAAATTCCACGCGAGACGGTCGAGCTGGCCTTCGCATCGCCCCAATTCGACTCACTGTTGTTTATTGCCCGCGCTGTGGGGTTTGAGTGGACGGTTTTTGCGGCCCTGCTGGCTGCCAAAGCGGGTGGCCCCTTGCCGCGCGTTTTGCACGATCAGGCCCATACCAGCTTTCATGCTTTATCAAACTCGACGGCCAAACGGGTGATGCAGTTTATCGCCGCGCGCAGCCAAGGCGTATCAGCACCCGCCTCGGTTCAAACGCGCTCGAAAGTCAGATAGGCCGATTTGCGGCCTTCGCGTTGCGCTTTGAGCTCGTAGCGGGTTGATTGCCATCCGTCCCAGGGTTGGCGCCAATCATCCGGCCGTTCCGCCGTCCAGCGCAGATCGGGCGAGCGCATGGCACGCTCCAACGTCCAGCCAACATAATGATCGATATCGCTGGCAAAGCGGAATTCACCCCCCGGTTTCAAAACACGGGCAATGAGCGCCAACGTCACTTCGGAGACAAAGCGCCGCTTGTTTTGCCGGCGCTTTGGCCAAGGATCGGGATAAAGCAGATAGACCCGACCCAGCGATGCATCGGGAAGATAGCGCAACAGTTCCAGCGCATCAGCGTCATAGAGGCGGATATTGTCGCGTTCCTCGCGATCAATCACCGCCAGCATTTTGGCCATGCCGTTGACGAAGGGCTCGCAGCCGATAAATCCTATCGTTGGATTTTCCGCGGCCCGCTGCAAAAGATGCTCGCCTCCGCCAAAGCCGATTTCGAGCCACAGTTCGTCGACGGGCTTGGCAAAAAGTGCCGATGCGGTAAGCGGCGTTGCAAGATCAATTCTCAGACGCGGCAGCAAGGTCTCGAACAGGTCGGCCTGTCCGAGACGCAATTTTTTACCCTTGCGGCGGCCAAAAAACGCTCCGCCGCGCTCGTCCTCGGATGCCATAGCGACGAGTTCGGTCAAAGCCCGGCTTTGATCTTGTCGGCGAGGTCGGTCTTTTCCCACGAGAAGCCGCCATCCGCATCCGGCGTCCGGCCAAAATGACCATAAGCAGCCGTGCGGGCGTAAATCGGCTTATTGAGATCAAGATGGCGACGAATACCGCGCGGGGTCAGATCCATAATGTTGCGATCTTCCAAAAGACGCTCGACGGCTGCTTCATCAACCTGACCCGTGCCGTGGAAATCCGCATAGATCGACAACGGACGCGCCACGCCGATGGCGTAAGACAGCTGGATCGTGCAGCGATCGGCAACGCCAGCGGCAACCACGTTCTTGGCGAGATAGCGTGCGGCATAGGCTGCTGAACGGTCCACCTTCGTCGGGTCTTTACCCGAGAAGGCGCCGCCGCCATGCGGGGCCGCCCCACCATAGGTATCGACGATGATTTTACGTCCCGTGAGGCCAGAATCCCCATCGGGGCCGCCAATATAGAACTTGCCCGTCGGGTTAATGTGCCAGACGGTTTCTTTTGATATCCAGCCATCCGGCAAAGCGCGGCGAACATAGGGTTCGACCAGTTCACGCACCTGATGCGACGTCATGTTTTCGATCAGATGCTGATGCGATACCACGATCTGCGTCACACCGACCGGCTTGCCATTGGCGTAGCGGATCGTGACCTGGCTCTTTGAATCGGGTCCCAAAACTTTTTCGGCGTCCGAATGGCGCGCTTCCGAAATCAACCGCAAAATCTTGTGCGCGTAATAGATCGGCGCAGGCATCAACTCGTCGGTTTCGCGGCAAGCATAGCCGAACATAATGCCCTGATCGCCGGCGCCTTCTTCCTGATTGGTCGGCTGGCGGGCATCGACGCCCTGGGCAATATCCGCCGATTGCGGGTGCAAGAGCACGTCAATATCGGCCGTATCCCAGTGAAACCCGTCCTGCTCATAGCCAATATCGCGGATCGCCATGCGCGCTGTGTGCGCGATCAGATCTTTCGTGACCGTCAACGGACCACGTGTTTCGCCCGCGATCACCACCTTGTTGGTGGTCGCCAGCGTTTCGCAGGCCGCGCGAATGTCCCACGGATCAATGCCCGCCTTCGGGCCTTCGCGGAAAAACAAATCGACGATTTCGTCGGAAATGCGGTCGCAAACCTTGTCCGGATGTCCTTCGGAAACGGATTCGCTGGTGAAGAAATAATCGGAACGTGCCACGGTCGGTCTCCGGCGTGAAATGAATGCCCATCGGAAAAGAGCGATGACGGCCAGCCACCATCGCCAATTGGCGTTTCCGTGACAGGGGATAGGGCACAAGTCAAGCTGAAATAACGAACGTGTTTGTTATATCAATCGATATTGTTCTATAAATCAGGCCGCAATGTCGTCGCCGGCGATGGCGGTCACCAATTCCACCACCCGTCGCCGCAATTTGGGATCCCGGATCTTCACAAAGGCTTTGTTGAGCTGAATACCCTCATTCGTTGCCAGAAAATCGGCGACATAGGCTGTTTCACCGTTATCCTCGAAACCGGACGATGCCAAACGTTCAATCGTCTGCGGTGCGCCCTCGAAGAAATATTCAACCGGAACTCCCAAGATCCGCGAAAGCTGCTGCAGACGGCTCGCCCCGATGCGATTGGTGCCTTTTTCATATTTTTGCACCTGCTGAAACGTCAGACCGAGCGCCTCACCCAGCTTTTCCTGGCTCATGCCAACAAGAACCCGGCGCATGCGAACCCTGCTTCCGACATGGCGATCCACCGGATTTGGCGTTTTCTTGAATGGTATATTTGCAGCTAGTTCCATTAAACCGCCCCTTAAATAAATTAATCAGTAATCATCGCATTCCAGAATCAAAAAACGCTTGAAACGGTTCTTATACAGGACCTGTTGTATAATTTTTTAATCGATAGAAATATTTATACTTTAAATACGAATTGAACTTATAAAATTTTACACGCCACCTATCGATCACTGGTTGTATAAATAAGTGAATCGCTTGTAAGTGTCAATTGACGTTTCGTCAACAATAGCCCGAAAGCCAGAAGGCCATAGAAGAGCCCTGCAACAGGGAAATGCGGCAGGGATGAATAGGGCGTTGGCGGAAGTGCTTGAGGCAAGGGGCCGTCAATGACACCCGAATCCCCAAGGGGCAGAACGATAATCGGGCGCCCGTAGCCGTCGATAATCGCTGAAATGCCGTTATTGGCGGATCGGACAAGTGGCAAACCCTGTTCAATGGCTCGAAGCCTGGCTTGGGCGAAATGCTGCGATGGCCCCGGCGTGAGGCCGAACCACGCGTCATTGGTGACATTTAAGAGCAATCCGGGGCGGGGCCCCCCTTCCGGTATCGTCTCGGAAGGAAAAATCGCCTCGTAGCAGATCAATGGCGCAATCGGAGGGAGGCCGGGGATTGCTAAATTCTTGTGCTGGCTTGCTGCGGTAAACCCGCCCGGCGCCTGAACGAATTGGCGCAAGCCCAGCGCTGTCAAAAGGTCACTAAACGGCAAATACTCCCCAAACGGCACAAGATGCGCCTTATCCACCGTTCCGATGATGCTCCCCTGCCCATTCAATGCTTGAATGGCGTTGAAATAGGAACGGGTCACGCCATCTACCGAATCTTCGGCGCGCACGGCGCCGGCAATCAATGTCACCCCATTTTTTAAAATATGCGCAATCTCGGCACGGGCCACGGGTTCAGAATCGAGCAAAAAGGGGAACGAGGTTTCCGGCCATACGAGATGGGTAATATCAGCCATGCCGGACACCGAGGGATAGCTGCCTTTGGTGCTCAGCTCGAAATAGCGATGCAGGATTTCGGCCGCATGCGTCCGGCTGAACCGGTCATCCAGCGGCATATCGGGCTGCATCAGGCGAAGCCTGACGCCCGACACCGTCGGCATTTCAGGAACCGCAAGGCGCCATGTGCCAAAACCATAGACAGAGGCAAGAACAAATATCGCAGCACAGGGGCCGCTTAACCGCCTCAGCCGGTCGCCGTGATCAAAGACCAAAACAGGGGCCGCAAAAACGGCAATGGCCAGAAAAGTAAGGCCATTCATGCCAATCCAGGAAGCGATCTGCGCCAAAACGAGGTGATCACCCAGCGCCATGCCGATGCTGTTCCACGGAAAGCCGGTGAGAATTGTGCCCCGGAGCCATTCGCCAGCGCCAAGCGCTGCTGCCAGAACAAGGATGCGCAGCGGCCCCGGCCGCCAGAGCCGGAAGGCAGCCCAAAAGCCGGCTGCAAAAAAAGCTGCAAGCAATGCCGGCAACCCTAAAATGCCGAAGGGAGCGGCCCAGATAAACTCAGGCTCGACGAAAAACGCAGCACCAAGCCACCATAATCCGGCAACAAAATAACCAAAGCCGAGCCACCAGCCGGACAAAGCCGCCATTTTGCCGGTTGACGAACCATCCAGCAGCAACACGGCTGCGCCCATCGGAACGAACATCGCCCAAAAAAGATCAAATGGCGCCATCGCGAGCGCTCCCACCGCGCCGGCAAGAAAAGCAAAGCCATATCGCTGCCACCCGACTTTGTTCAACATCGGATGACCGAACCCGACCCCGCCAAAAGATAAGGTCACGCTTTATTCGCTTCGGGAGGGGTCTCGGGCGAGCCGTCAGCCACCTGCATTTTACGGCGGCGCTTTGGCGTCGGCCGTTCCTTTGGCTCAACCGCCCGCTGCTGGATGCGGATGCGTTTCACGCGCCGCGGATCGGCATCCAATATTTCGAATTCCAACGTACCGGGACCCGGAATAATCTGACCGCGGATCGGCACACGCCCGGCCAGCATGCCGACAAGTCCACCAATCGTGTCGATTTCCCCCGCGTCCTCGCCCTGCGAGAGATCAAAGCCGATCACCGCACTGACATCCTTAAGGTCGGCCCGCGCATCCACGACATGAACGCCATCGTCCGACGAAACGATCATCGGCGTTTCCTCGAGATCGTGCTCGTCCTCGATCTCGCCGAGAACGATTTCAATCAGATCTTCGATGGAAACGAGCCCGTCCGTGCCACCATATTCGTCGATCACCAGCGCCATATGGGTGCGGGTTGTCTGCATTTTTACGAGAAGATCGAGCGCCAGCATGGAGGGGGGAACAAACAGGACCGGCCGCAAGATTTTGACGGCCGAAAGCGTGACCGCCAGATCAAGCGAACCAAGATCGGGAATATCCGCCGCCGTCATCCGCCGGCGCGAACCGGGTTTACGCTCGGCACGCTCGGAAACATAGGCCACAAAGTCGCGGATATGGATCATGCCGCGCGGATCATCGAGCGTTTCGGCATAGACAGGCAGGCGGGAATGGCCCGCGCTCCGGAACAAGCGCAACAATTCACCCAGAGAAATATCAGCGGCAACCGCGACAATGTCGGCGCGCGGCACCATCACGTCCTGAACGCGCTTGGCCCGCAGGCCGAGCACATTTTTGATCATCTCGCGCTCGCGCTGCGAAAACTCGGATCCGATATCGGCCTCCGCTAGCGCATCTTCAATATCTTCGCGAATGGAGGGGGCATGCTTTAGCCCCACCAGCATCATCAACCGCTCGAAAAGGCCGGAGGATGAAGGATCGACCGGTTTGGTGGAGGCCGGAAGGGAAGAATCGTCGTTCATGGGTACCTGTTCAGTCCTGCTCATTCCTGCGCCATATCGGGCCGGTCGGCATAAGGATCGGGAATATCGAGACGGGCTAAAATGGCAATCTCCAGCGCTTCCATCCGCTCGGCATCGGTCTCTTCGATATGGTCAAATCCCAAAAGGTGCAAAAATCCGTGCACGACAAGATGGGCATAGTGATCGGCAAACGCTTTGCCCTCCGTCTTGGCTTCACGCTCGACCGTCTCATACGCAATGATGATGTCGCCCAAAAACGGCGCGCGGGCGAGTTTGGCTGCCTCAACCGCCGGAAAGGACAAGACATTGGTAGGCTTGTCGATCCCGCGCCATTCTTGGTTGACGCTTTTAACGTGCTCGTCATCCGACAGCAAAATGCCAAGTTCGGCACCATCCAAGAGCGCAATGCCCGCCATCTCGGCGGCCGATTCCAACGCCCGCTCGGCAATGGCTTCCGCGTCGATTAGCTGCTCCCATAGGGCGCTATCGTGTTCGATGTCGGGACAAATCGTGGTCATGGTTGGACATTACCCAGTCGAGTGCGGTCATCTTTATCATAGGCCGAAACAATCCGGCGGACGAGATCGTGGCGTACCACATCGCCTTCGGCAAAGCGCACGCGGGCGATCCCCTCGACGCCTTCCAGAATACGGGCGGATTCAACCAGGCCGGATTTCTGCCCAGGCGGCAAATCAATCTGGGTCGGATCGCCGGTAACAATCATGCGCGAGCCTTCGCCCAAGCGGGTAAGCACCATTTTCATCTGCATCGATGTGGTGTTCTGCGCCTCATCCAGCAAGACCACGGCGTTGGTGAGCGTACGACCCCGCATAAAGGCCAGCGGTGCAATTTCAATCATGCCGGTTTGCAGACCGCGCTCAACATGGCGCGCTTCCATAAAATCATACAGCGCGTCATAAATCGGGCGGAGATAGGGATCGACCTTCTCGCGCATATCGCCGGGCAAAAAGCCGAGCCGCTCGCCCGCTTCCACCGCTGGACGAGATAAAATAAGCCGCTCCACCACACCCTGCTCGATCAATTGCACGGCATGACCGACCGCGAGCCAGGTTTTACCCGTGCCCGCCGGACCCTCGGCAAAGACCAGTTCCTGCTCCTTGAGCGCTTTCAAATAGACATGCTGCGCGGCATTGCGCGCTTTAATCCGCTTCTTGCGCGTGATAATCTCGTCAAACGCTAGACGATCGGCCGCTCCTGCTGCGATAGCCGGGAATAACGAACCCTGCATGGCCGCTTCTTCAACGGCACCGTCGATGTCGCCCTTGGCAATCACTAAGCCTTCAAGCACCCGTTCGTTCAATCGTTCGAGAACGAAGCGGCCTTGCTCCGTCTGCTCGGGGCTGCCCTTGAGGATAACCTGATTGCCATTGGCCACCGCCTGAATACCAAGCCGCCGCTCAATATGGGCTAGATTTTGATCGAAATGGCCGAAAATAAGTCCCGCCACGCGGTTATCGGCAAAGGACAATCGAAGATCAGCCGATTCAACCATTCCCTGTTTACGAGGCGAATTCGGAAAACGGGTCGCACCATCGGTGGCTCTCAAGCGCTTCTCCTGTTCAAGCGACCGCGCGAGGGCGGTCGGACAATTGGCCAATCAGACTGTTCGTCACGCTCTCAACAATATCAACCGACACAATATGGCCGATCAAATCGGCACTTCCCTCAAAGGCTACCGCCAGAAGATGCGGCGATTTACCGGCAACCTGCCCCGGTTTGCGCCCGATCCGCTCGACCAGAACATCCAGCGTCTTTCCGACCATGGATTCTTGGAACGCGCGTTGTTGCTTGGTGACCAGCGCCTGTATCGCCTGAAGCCGCGCATCTTTAACCGATTCTGGTACCTGATCGGCCATATCGGCAGCAGGTGTTCCGGGGCGGGGGCTATATTTAAACGTATAGGCACTCGAAAAGCCGATTTCTTCGACAAGCTGCATCGTGCCTGCAAAATCCTCATCCGTTTCGCCAGGAAAACCGATGATGAAATCGGAGGAAAACGCCGTATCGGGACGATACTGCTTCACGCGCGCCACCGCCGCTCTGAAATCCTCAACCGTGTGGCGACGGTTCATCGCCTCCAATATCCGGTCGGAACCGGATTGAACCGGCAAATGCAGATAGGGCATCAGCGCGGGATTATCCCGATGGGCCAGCGACAAGGTCTCGTCCATATCGAGCGGATGGCTTGTGGTGTAGCGCAGCCGCGCAATGCCGGGAACTTTGGAAACGCGGTCCAGCAATTCCGAAAGGCTGACAGGCTGACCCGCTTCATCAAGGCCGTGAAACGCGTTCACATTTTGACCCAAAAGCGTTACTTCCCGCACGCCGGACAATGCCAAGCGTTCAACCTCGGTGATAATCTCCGTAACCGAGCGGGAAAACTCCGCGCCGCGCGTGTAGGGGACGACGCAGAAGGTGCAAAATTTATCGCACCCCTCCTGCACGGTCACAAAGGCCGACACGCCACGCGAGCGAATCGTTTTTGGCGTTGGCGCCGGCAAAGAGACAAACTTGTCTTCGGCCGGAAACTCGGTTTCGACGACCGGCTTTTTCAACGCCTGACGGAGAAGCGAAGGCAAATTCTGATAATTTTGCGGACCCACCACCAGATCAACTGCCGGTGCGCGGCGCAAAATCTCGGCCCCTTCTGCTTGCGCGACACAGCCCGCGACCACAACACGCGTCTCTAAGCCACGCTCCGTCCGGTCCTGTTTCATCTCGCGGATGCGGCCGAGCTCGGAATAGACCTTCTCGGCGGCTTTTTCGCGGATATGGCAGGTGTTGAGCACGACGAGATCGGCATCCTCGATCACATCCGTTGCGGCATAGCCTTCGCCTTCCAAAATGTCTGCCATGCGCTCGGCATCATAGACATTCATCTGGCAACCATAGGATTTTACGAAAACGCGCTTTGCCGCAGTGATGGTCATTCGTCTCGCCAGAGGTCGGGCGTTAAAATAAAAGAATCAGACCGACCGTTCAAATTAGGCGCAGTATAAGCGGGTAAGGCATCACAAGAGAACAAAAATTCGTGGGTCAGCCACATATTCATGCGGCAACCCGACCGCGCATGACATCAGCCGCCCGCGACCTGATCGCCTGCTCCGCCGCCCGTGTCGCCGATTTACGGTCACGCGCGACCTCGCCGGTTAGCGGATCACAAAAGGAAATGGTCACCTCAATCGGACCACCAAGCAAGATTCCCTTGAAATGCGGCACCAATTCCATATCGCCATACCAGGCAATGCAGGGCCGCTCGGAACGAGCAATCGGCAGGCCGGTGCGTCGTGTATAGGTGATCGCCACCGGCTGAATGCGCGATTGCACACCACCGAGCAATTCGCCTGCAGCACCGACAAGCGAGGAGCGGAAGGACAACACACGATGACCGTCGCTCGTCGTGCCTTCGGCAAACAGCACCATCGCATCGCCCTTCTTCAGCCGTTTGGAAACGGCTTGATGCGCATCCCGCGTGGCCATGCGGCGGGAGCGATCGACAAACACCGAACGCTGCAATCGCGCAAAAAGACCAAAAATCGGCCAGGTTCCAACTTCGGATTTGGCAATAAACGACACCGGCATCACGCTACTGAGCGCTACGATATCAAGCCACGAGGAATGATTGGATAAAAGCAGCAAGGGACGACCCAACGCCGGATCACCCTTCACCGTTACTTTGAGGCGCAAAAGCGCACATACCACGCGGTGATAGAAAACCGGCAAATACCGGGCAAACCGTAGATCCGCTTTTACAGCCAGCCATTGCACTGGAATCAGCACAAGGGTGAAGGGCGTCACAAGGCCCAAAAATAGGGCTATTCGAAAGCGCGCCAGCATGTTCAGGCTCATTTTCCCTTGATCATGGAACATGATCTCTTCCTGATCTGTATGACAAAGCGACGACAGTTTAGGGAGCAGGTCACAGGTTTTCGAGCCCAAGCTTCATGATGAGCGCATTGGCAAAGCCGCCATCCGGCTTGCGGTAATAGCCCTTGCGCAGGCCTGCGGTGACAAAGCCCGCCTTTTCATAGAGCTTACGTGCTGCAGTGTTGTCTTCTTCTACCTCAAGATAGAGCGTCTTTACGCCAAAGGCTGCCAGACGTGCCATATGCGTATCCATCAAACGGTGACCGATATGGTTGCCGCGGCTTTTCCGACGAACAGCGATGGTCAGGATTTCCGCTTCATCGGCAGCCATCCGGCTCATGACAAAACCGAAGATTACATCCGTTTTGCGGCTGTCGCTGGCAATATCCGTGATCACCGCGCGATCTGCCAAGAGGTTTTCAAATTCGTTTGGACTCCATGAGCCGGCAAAGCCGCCTTCCGCATGAATTTCCGCCAGAGCGGCAGCATCCGTTGTTCGCGCGGGCCTGAGCAAGGCTTCTGGCTTTGAGAAAAACGGCAGCCGCATCTTTACCATCCTAAGCCAGCGCGATGCGGCCATTGGTTTGCGGGGTTGCGTCTGGCGGACGAAGATAGAGCGGCGCCGGCAGCGCGTGTTCCGGTCGGGCAATCGCCCCTAATCGGGCAATCCAGGCAATATCGGGACCGGCGAGATCGGGCTCCGCATCCGGATGATGCCCTTGCTCACGCATGGCCGCGACAAGCAAGGAAGCGGCAGAACCAACAATGCGCACTTTTACTGAGCCAATGGCCGAGACAACCTCGACAATCGGCGTAATTTGCGGCGGAAGCACCAGTTTTCCGTCGTTCCGTATCATTTGCATATAAACATGATCGTGCCGCGCATCGATGACGCTGGCAATATGGTCGACACTCTCGATGCCTAAATAAGGCGCGGCAAAGGCCGATAGCGTGTTGACGCCGATAACGGGGATTTCGGCAGCAAGACCAAAGGCGCGGCCCGCGGCAAGACCCACACGCAAGCCGGTAAAACTCCCCGGCCCTACCGAGACGGCGACGCGATCCAGCGTTTCAAAACCGCCTTCAACGCGGTTGATGACGCGCTCGATCAGCGGCATCAGCGCTTCGGCATGGCCACGTACCATCTCGATGCTCTCAAGAGCAATCGCCGTATCGGTATCGCTGTCAAAAACGCATGCCGAGCAAAGGCCTAACGCCGTATCGATCGCCAAAATTCGCACGGTGTAGCTGCCCCTTCTCTGATCGGCGTCGATTAAATCGCCTGCACTTCCCGCACATCCGGCAAGAAGTGACGCAACAGATTCTGCACGCCATTTTTAAGCGTTGCGGTGGAAGACGGACAGCCCGAGCACGAGCCCTTCATCGCCAGATAGACAATACCGTCTTTAAAGCCGCGAAACACGATATCGCCCCCGTCGCCCGCCACCGCTGGACGAATGCGGGTTTCAAGCAATTCCTTGATGGTTTCAACCGTTGGCGCGTCCGATGGTTCAAAAAACTCATCTTCCGGCTGATCAGCATGCTGTTCCGGCGTCTGATCGAGCAAAAGCGGATCACCGCTCAAAAAATGCTCCATGATCGCACCCAAAACAGCAGGTTTTAAATGTTGCCATTCGCCCTCGGATTTGGTGACAGACACAAAATCCTGACCATAGAAAACACCGGTAACGCCGGGCACGGCAAACAGGCGTTTGGCGAGCGGCGAGCGCTCAGCGGTATGGGCATCGCGAATTTCAAGCGTGCCGCTGCTCATCAGCGCGCGGCCGGGCAGAAATTTCAACGTGGCGGGATTAGGGGTTGCTTCGGTCTGGATAAACATGGTGCCCTCGCAGCCGGTTCAAGGCCGGCGGATGGTTTCGGATCCTGAATATATAACACCATGCCGCCCGTTCTGCCACCAGCAGCGCATGGATCGTCGTCAAAGCTTACCGCCGGATAAACCCTAAAACATCCTTCACCGAATTCATGGTCTGACGGGCCAGAACGCTGGCGCGCTCCGAGCCGTCCGCCAGAACGCTATCGATATAGGACTGATCGGCCACCAACCGCTTCATCTCGCCGCCAATCGGGCCGAGCTTAGTCACCGAGAGATCTACCAATGCCGATTTGAAGGTCGAGAATTGCGCGCTGCCGAATTCCGCCAAAACTGCCGCTTTGGTTGTCTCGGAAAGAGCAGCGTAAATGCCCACGAGATTATCCGCCTCGGGACGGGTCTCGAGACCCTTTTCTTCCGATGGCAATGGTTCCGGATCCGTCTTCGCCTTTCGGACTTTGGTGGCGATTGCGTCCGCATCATCGGTGAGGTTGATGCGTGAATAATCGGAAGGGTCAGATTTCGACATTTTCTTGGTACCATCGCGCAAGCTCATCACGCGCGTAGCAGGGCCTTGGATCAACGGTTCCGGCGAGGGGAAGAACTCTTCGCCAAAGCCATGCGAAGCAATCGAATCCGCAAAATCATTATTGAATTTCTGCGCAATGTCGCGTGCCAATTCCAGATGCTGCTTCTGGTCTTCGCCGACTGGGACATGGGTTGCGCGGTAAACGAGAATGTCGGCGGCCATCAAGGTTGGGTAGGCATAAAGCCCGACCGACACGTTTTCGCGATCTTTACCCGCCTTTTCCTTGAACTGCGTCATACGGTTCAACCACCCAAGCCGCGCCGTGCAATTGAGCACCCAAGCCAATTCGGCATGCTCGGGCACCTGGCTCTGGTTGAAAATAATATGTTTTTTCGGGTCAATGCCGCTGGCGATAAAGGCCGCCGTCACTTCGCGGATGTTGTTGGTGAGCGTTAAAGGCTCTTGCGGCACCGTGATGGCGTGCAGATCGACCACGCAATAGATGCAATCATGGCTCTCCTGCAGCGCCACGAATTTCGTGATCGCGCCGAGATAATTGCCCAGATGCAGATTGCCCGTTGGCTGAACGCCCGAAAACACCAATTCCTTGAAAGCAGCCATCGTCTTAAAGCCCCGTTTCCGTTGCGCGGCTTATGACAACCTGCAGGCGCTAGCGCAAGAGGCCGTGCATCCCAGCCTTACAGAATGAAGCGGCCAAGGTCGGCGTTTTTGGCCAGATCACCGATGGCTTTTTCAACATAACCGGCATCAATCGTCACCGTTTCACCCGATCGATCCGATGCGGTAAAGGAAATTTCATCCAAAATGCGCTCAATAACGGTTTGTAACCGTCTCGCCCCGATGTTTTCGACGTTAGAATTTACCTGAACCGCAATCTTGGCAATGGCGTCGATCGCATCGGGCGTGAAGACAAGATCAACGCCTTCGGTCGCCATCAGGGCTACGGATTGCTTGACGAGACTGGCCTCGGTTTCGGTGAGAATGCGGCGGAAATCATCTTCTTTTAGCGATAACAGCTCGACACGGATCGGTAGTCGGCCCTGCAATTCAGGTAAGAGATCGGAAGGTTTCGATACATGAAACGCGCCCGAGGCGATAAACAGGATATGATCGGTCTTGACCGAGCCGTGCTTGGTTGAAACCGTTGTTCCCTCAATCAAAGGTAGCAAATCGCGCTGAACGCCTTCGCGCGAGACATCCGCCCCGCCGCGGCTTTCGCGCGCACAGATTTTATCGATTTCGTCCAGAAACACGATGCCATTGTTTTCGACCTCGTGGATGGCCTCCGCGATGATCTGCTCTTGATCGAACAGCTTGTCGCTTTCCTCGGCGACGAGCGGAGCGTGGGCTTCCTCCACCGTCACGCGGCGCGGTTTGGTCTGGCGACCCATCTTTCCGAAAATATCACCGAGCGATACCGCACCCATTTGCGCACCCGGCATGCCGGGTATTTCAAACATCGGCATACCGCCCCCCGATGGGGCAGCAATTTCAATCTCGATCTCTTTCTTGGCGAGTTCTCCCGCCCGAAGCCGTTTGCGAAAACTTTCCCGCGTGGCGGGGCTGGCGGTCTGGCCAACCAAAGCGTCGAGCACGCGCTCCTCCGCCGCCAGTTCCGCCCGCGCCTGAACGCTTTTGCGCTTGGCGTCCTTGACCAGAGAAATACCGATTTCGAGCAAATCACGGATGATTTGTTCGACATCGCGGCCGACATAGCCGACTTCGGTAAATTTCGTGGCTTCGATCTTGAGGAAAGGCGCTCCGGCGAGTTTTGCGAGCCGTCGGGCGATTTCGGTTTTGCCACAACCCGTCGGTCCGATCATCAGGATGTTTTTCGGCAACACCTCTTCGCGCATCGCGCCTTCAAGTTTCAGCCTGCGCCACCGGTTGCGCAGCGCAATGGCTACCGCGCGTTTGGCGTCTTTTTGGCCGACAATGAAACGATCCAGTTCGGAAACGATTTCGCGGGGCGAAAAATTGGTCATGGGGTTCAACCTGCGATCTCGAGCGATTCAATGGTCAATGAATGATTGGTGTAAACGCATATATCGGCCGCAATACCGAGGCTTTTGCGCACAATGGCTTCGGCATCGAGATCGCTGTCTTCCAGCGCACGCGCAGCGGCGAGCGCATAATTGCCGCCCGAACCAATGCCCATGATACCGCTTTCGGGCTCCAGCACATCGCCGGTGCCCGACAAGATCAAGCCGACATTTTTATCGGCTACCAGCATCATGGCCTCCAACCGGCGCAAATAACGGTCGGTGCGCCAGTCTTTGGCCAGCTCGACGCAGGCGCGCATCAATTGACCGGGATATTGTTCGAGCTTCGACTCAAGCCGCTCAAACAGCGTAAACGCGTCGGCTGTGGCGCCCGCAAAGCCGGAAATAACCTCGCCTTTGCCCAAACGGCGCACTTTGCGCGCATTGCCCTTCATCACGGTCGGGCCGAGGCTGACCTGACCATCGCCGCCAATGACGACGCGATCACCCTTGCGAACCATCAAAATCGTCGTGGCCCGCCACTTTCTATCGCTCTCTTCCATCATTGACCGACACTCCCGTTCCAATCCCACTCTCGCATCTAGCTTAAACGAAGCTTGGCGGCAAAGCCTGTTCGCCAGATGCAATCCCACTATTCGTACAACACAGGTGGCGCCCACGCGTTCAAATTGCTAGAGACACGGGGAATGGTTCCAACCCTGTGGTGGAGTGACTAAAATGAGGTCTGCGGCAATCCAGCGGAAGACGGGCGAAACCGATATCGCCGTCAGCATCGCGCTCGATGGAACGGGCGAAGCAAAAGTGGCCAGCGGCGTTGGTTTCTTGGACCATATGCTGACGCTTTTGGCCCGGCACGCTTTGTTTGACATCAATGTTGCCTGCAAAGGCGATCTTTATGTGGACCAGCACCACTCGGTGGAAGATATCGGGATCGCACTCGGCCAGGCGTTCAAACAGGCGCTCGGCGATAAAAAAGGCATTACGCGCTATGCCCATTCGTATCTGCCAATGGACGAAACGCTGAGCCGCGTTGCCGTTGACGTCTCGGGGCGGCCGTTTTTGATCTTCAAGACCGATTTCCCGCGTGAAAAAATCGGTGAATTCGATACCGAACTGGTGCGCGAATGGTTTCAGGCCTTTGCCATCAATGCGGGCATTACGCTGCATGTCGAAACACTTTATGGCGAGAACGCCCACCATATTGCTGAAAGCTGCTATAAGGGCCTAGCCCGCGCGCTTCGAGCTGCGGTTTCGATCGATCCGCGGGAAGAAGGCCGCGTGCCTTCCACCAAGGGTACTCTGTAAGCGTTAGAATTCAGGACGCGATAATGGCGCTCTTTTCTGTCTATCTTCCCAACCCGCAAAGCGGAGCGCGGCCTGACCGGCTTGAACGCGCCCGTTTTGTGCGCGACGGGTTTTCATGGATCGCGTTTTTTGTCCCTGTGATCTGGCTTCTGGTGCATCGAGTCTGGCGTTGGCTGTTTGTGATCCTCGCCTTTGATGTCGCGTTGATGGTTCTGGGGAGCCAGCTTGGATTACCGCCTGTCACATTGACGATGGCTGGTCTGCTTGAAATGCTCTTTGTCGGGCTTGAAGCGCGCCATTGGTATGGCTTGGCGCTGGAGCGTCGCGGGTTTGAGCTTGCCGATGTTGTGCAAGCCGAAACCTTGGAGGATGCCGAATACCGGTTTTTCGAGCGCTTGGCCTCGGAACAAATCACTCCAGCAGCCGCCGTGATGACACGACCCGCGTCCCGCAGCTATGGCGTAATCGGCCTGTTTCCAGAACAAGGGTCGCGGATATGAGCGTTGCCATTATCGACTACGGTTCGGGCAATCTGCACTCGGCCCACAAAGCGTTTGAGCGTGCGGCTGCGGAATCGGGTCTCGGTGGTGATATTATTGTCACTTCCGATCCCGATCTTGTCCGCCGAGCCGACCGGATCGTGCTTCCCGGCGTTGGTGCCTTTGCCGATTGTCGGCGCGGGCTTGATGCGGTGCCCGGCATGGTCGCTGCCATGACCGAAGCGGTGCAGGACAAAGGACGGCCCTTTTTAGGTATTTGCGTCGGCATGCAATTGCTCGCCGATCGCGGGCTCGAGCATGAAACCACCGCAGGGCTCGGTTGGATAGGCGGCGATGTTGTCGAAATCAAGCCGAAGAACGCGTCGCTCAAAATTCCGCATATGGGCTGGAACACGCTGGATCAGAAGCGCGAGCATCCGCTTTTAGCCAATATCTCGACGGGGCCTCATGGGCTGCATGCCTATTTCGTCCATTCGTTTCACGTGAATCCATCCGACCCCAAGGATGTGGTCGCCACAACCCTTTATGGCGGCGCGATTACCGCGCTGGTCGCCAAGGGCACGGTGGCGGGTACACAGTTTCATCCCGAGAAGAGCCAAAAACTCGGCCTTGCTTTGATTGCCAATTTTCTGAGGTGGCGTCCGTGATTTTGTTTCCTGCCATCGACCTGAAGGAAGGTCATTGCGTTCGCCTGATCCAGGGCGATATGGCGCAAGCCACCGTGTTCAGCGATTCCCCTGCCGATCAGGCTGCGAGCTTTGAGGCGCAAGGCTTTGAATGGCTCCATATCGTCGATCTCGACGGTGCCTTTGCCGGTAAACCCGTCAATGCAGAAGCGGTGCGGGCGATCGTCAAGCGGATTTCGCTGCCGATCCAATTGGGCGGCGGTATTCGGGATATGCGCACGGTGGAAGGCTGGCTCGAGGCCGGTATTCGCCGCGTCATTATCGGCACGGCGGCGGTCAAGGACCCTTCCTTTGTGCGCGAAGCCGCGCGGCGTTTTCCCGGTCGCGTGGCGGTCGGCATCGATGCGCGCGATGGACGGGTTGCGGTGGATGGATGGGCAAAGCTCTCGGAAATGTCGGCAGAAGAATTGGGCCTGCGCTTTCAGGATGCGGGTGTTGCCGCCATTATTTACACCGATATTGCACGCGACGGACTGCTCAAGGGCTTGAACATCGACTCGACTCTGGCGCTCGCCAACGCGCTGACGATTCCGGTCATCGCCTCGGGCGGTTTGGCCTCAATTGAAGACATTGCCCGTCTGACGCAACCCGATTGCGCCGTGCTCGAAGGCGCGATCACCGGTCGCGCGCTTTATGATGGAAGGCTTGATCCTACCGAGGCTTTGGCGCTGATCCGTTCGCGGAAGGTAGCGGCCGATGCTTAAGGTCCGCGTCATCCCTTGCCTTGATGTGAAAGACGGCCGCGTTGTCAAAGGCGTGCAGTTTCTCGATTTGCGCGATGCGGGCGATCCGGTTGAATCCGCGATGGCCTATGATGCGGCGGGCGCCGACGAGCTCTGCTTTCTCGATATTACCGCGAGCCATGAAAACCGTGGGACCTTGATGGATGTGGTCAGCCGGACGGCGGAAGCCTGCTTTATGCCGCTGACCGTTGGCGGCGGGGTTCGTACCATTGAGGATATTCGCAATCTGTTGCTGGCGGGTGCCGATAAGGTCTCGATCATGACCGCTGCCGTGCATGACCGTGATTTCGTGCGGCGCGCGGCGGAAAAATTCGGCACACAATGCATTGTGGTGGCGGTTGATGCCAAAAAAGTATCGGACGAGGGCGAGCCGCTGTGCTGGGAGATTTTTACCCATGGCGGGCGTAAACCGACCGGTCTTGATGCGGTAGCCTATGCAAAAGAGGTTGCGGCCTTGGGTGCCGGTGAAATTCTGCTGACCTCGATGGATCGGGACGGCACCAAAATCGGCTATGACATCCCGCTCACCCGCGCGATTGCGGACGCGGTATCGATCCCCGTGATCGCCTCGGGCGGCGTGGGTACGCTTGACCACATGGTCGAGGGTATTCGCGATGGCCATGCCAGCGCGGTACTGGCCGCCTCGATATTCCATTTCGGCGAGCATACGATCCGTGAGGCCAAGGAAAAGCTTCGCGCCAATGGCTTGCCCGTGAGGATTGATTGAATGTCAGATTTTTCGCTTGCCGATCTCGAACGCATTGTGGCGGAACGGGCCAAGGCTTCGCCGGATGAATCCTATACCGCCAAGCTGATCGCGCGCGGCATGGAGGTTGCGGCCAAAAAGCTCGGCGAGGAAGCGGTGGAAGCCGTCATCGCCGCTGTATCCGCTGATCGCGAGCATCTCGTGGCGGAAAGCGCCGATGTGATTTATCATCTGCTGGTTGTTCTGAAAGCAGCCAATATTCCGCTCGACGAGGTAATGGCTGAACTGAAACGGCGTACCGCGCAATCGGGACTGGCTGAAAAAGCTGCCCGACCAGCCGTCTAACCTTGGACGTTTAAAGCATGAGCGGCATTCCGGATTTTCTGTTTCAAGGCACTGAAGCCGACGCTTTGGCCGAGGCGCTTTCGCCCTATCGCGTGTTTACCCGTCAGGAATGGGCAGCGTTACGCGCCGACACGCCGATGACTTTGACCGCGGAAGACCTTCAGCGTCTACAGTCGCTGAGCGATCCGATTTCGCTCGAGGAAGTGGTTGCGATCTATCTGCCACTCTCGCGATTGCTGTCGCTTTATGTAGCGGCAACCCAAGGCCTGTTCAAAGCCACCCAGCGCTTCTTGATGGCGAAGGACGGCAAGGTTCCCTATGTCATCGGGCTGGCAGGTTCGGTAAGCGCCGGTAAATCTACTACCGCACGCGTGTTGAAAGCGCTGTTGTCCCGCTGGCCGAACACGCCGAAGGTCGAACTTGTGACGACCGACGGCTTTCTGCTTCCCAATGCCGAGCTGGAAGCGCAAGGCCTGATGGAACGCAAAGGGTTTCCCGAAAGCTATGATGGCACGGCGCTGATCCGGTTTTTGTCTGACATCAAAGCGGGCAAGCACCATGTCGAAGCCCCGGTCTATTCCCACCTTGTCTATGATGTGGTCAAAGGCGAGAAAATCACGGTTGATCGGCCCGACATTCTGATTGTCGAGGGGTTAAACGTGTTGTTGCCTAACCGGATGCCGAAAAGCAGCAAGCCGATCCCGTTCGTTTCGGATTTTTTCGATTTCTCGATCTATCTCGATGCACCTGAACCCGATCTTGAGCGGTGGTATGTCAACCGCTTCATGCGGTTGCGCGACACGGCATTCCGCGATCCGCGCAGCTTTTTCCGCAAATATGCCGAATTGAGTGACGAGGCGGCGGAAGAAATGGCACGCTCGATCTGGCATCGGATCAATTTGCAAAATCTGCGCGAAAACATCGAGCCGACACGGCCACGCGCCGATCTGGTGCTGACCAAAGGCGGCCAGCACAGCATCACGGAAGTAGCCCTCAGGAAATTGTAAGTCCGCTCTCGGCGGCCAGGTCCTTTAGACTCGTTTGCGGACGGGCACCGAGATGCTGGATGACTTCGGACGCGGCCAAGGCCCCCATGCGGGCGCAATTCTCGTGGTCGATGCCGCGTGCGAGCCCGAGCAGAAAGCCTGCTGCAAACAGATCGCCCGCGCCCGTTGTATCCACCAGCGTCTCGATCGGATGGGCGGCAACGGCTTTGGTGCCCTCATGCGACACAATGAGCGAGCCGTGCTCGGAGCGGGTAACCACGCCCAACGCGCCCTCCTGGCGAAGAGCAGCAAGCGCTGAGTCAAAATCCGACGTCGCATAAAGACTTTTCAGCTCATGCTCATTGGCAAAGAGGATGTCGATGGTTTTATCGCGCAGCAATTCGCGGAACTCGTCGCGGTAGCGATCCACGCAAAAACTGTCCGACAGCGTGATGGAAACCTTGCGGCCGGCGCGGTGGGCGATGCCGGCGGCTTTACGAAACGCGTCTTTGGCATCGGGTGGATCCCAGAGATAGCCTTCGAGATAGGTAATCTTGGAGGCCTCGACGAGCGTGTCATCAATGTCGTCCGGCCCGAGCAATTGGCAGGCACCGAGATAGGTGTTCATCGTCCGCTCGCCATCCGGCGTCACGAGGATGAAGCTGCGGGCCGTGGCCGGACCTTCCACCGAACGGTGCGTTTCAAAATGCACGCCGATGGCACGAATATCGTGGGTGAACACGTCGCCCACCGCGTCTTGCCGGACTTTGCCGATAAAGGCGGCTTTTCCGCCTAACGAGGCAATACCCACCGTGGTATTGGCCGCCGAGCCGCCCGAAATGATGATCGCCGGACCCATCGCGCCATAAAGCCGCTCGGCTTCGGTCTCGTCGATCAGGCGCATCGAGCCTTTGGCGAGTTGGTTGGCGATAAGAAAATCGTCTTCCGTGTGGGCCAACACATCAACAATCGCGTTGCCGATGCCTAAAACATCATGGGTATGGTTCGCCATAGGAAGACCTTCTGAAGGGGGACGCTGCGACCGCCCGTGTGGCAGTGTGATCCGCTGCCGTCAAGTCCGGCTTCGTTTGCGCGCCAAATCCAGCAAGGTCAGATGGGCATCGAGATCCGCCTCCGACAATGTGGCGATATCGCGGGCCAGGCGATTGGCCAATTCGGTGGCTTTGGGCGACAGCCCCGCTGTCTCGACCACTATTTTAGGGTCGGAATGATCGGCCAGACGCTGCAAATCGTCGGCTTCATCCCAGATAATGTTGAAATAATGGATAACCCGCTGCACGAAGCTCCAGTTTGGCTTCGAGCGTCGGCCATGTTCAAGGGCGGAGAGATAGGTGGGCGTGACGCCCAATTCCTCCGCCATGTCTTTCAGGCGAAGGCCGCGGGCTTCGCGCAAATGCCTCAAACGCTCGCCGAACGGGGTCATTCGCCCATACCCCCGCGCTTACGGCGGATGCGGACATAAAGCGCGCCAGAGCCGCCATGATGGGGAGCTGCCGTTTCAAAGCCGATCACGAAAGGCCGCATATTGGGCATTCTCAGCCAATGCGGCACCGTGCGCCGCAAGACGCCGCGCTCTTCAAAAATACCGTGATCATCGGTGCCCGAGGCGCCTTTGCCGGTGACGACCAGGATCACCGCATATCCCATCTGATGCGCGCCGACGACAAACCGGCGCAGCGCTTCATGGGCTTCATCCTGACGCTTGCCATGCAGATCGATCACCGAATCAATCGGCTGCGCCCCACGGGACAATCTCTGTCGCAGTCTTTTTTCGAGCGGGGCGAGGGGCAAAATAGCAGGCGCCGCTTTGGGGGGTGGGGGCGGTGCCGGCGTTACTGCTTTAGTCGCCCGAACCATTTTGGCCGGCGGAGAAACGGGTTTTACGTCGGAAACGGATATGATCGCTTCGGCAACAGGCTCTGCTTTCGGCTTTAGCTTTACGATGGGTGCCACATGCTGTGTGACATGCGTCCACAGCGACACTTCGTCGGGCGTAAGAGTCCGCTTTCGTCGCCCGCCCGCCATTGGCCTTATCCCCTCGGCAACAAAACAATGAAATCGCCAGGATGCCGGATCAATCCCGCCCGACGGCCCGCCTCGTCCCCCGAACCCATAAACAAATCGGCACGCGCCGCACCTAAAATAGCCGATCCCGTATCCTGCGCGATCATCAAACGCGAAAAGGGTGCGGTCTGTCCATGCCCGTCGGGTAAATCGGCGGACACAAAAAAGGGTAGTCCATAACTCCATTGCCGCCGGTCAACGGCGATGGAGCGCCCTTCATCCAGCGTCGTGGAAGCAGCCCCGATCGGACCTTCCTTCGGCAAGAGCGCGTCGGATCGCGAAAAGAAAATATAAGAGCGGTTGAGCCGCATGAGCCGATGGGCGTGATCTTGGTGATCGCGCAGCCATTTTTTGAGACTCTCAAGCGTAATGTCCCCAAGTGCCATATGACCTTCCGCCACAATAATTTTGGCGATCGTCGTATAGGCATGGCCATTGCGGCCGGCATAAGTGAGCCGGCACACGCTGCCATCCGGTAATCTGACGCGGGCAGATCCCTGGATATGGACAAAAAAGAGCTCGACCCGATCCGGCAAATAGAGAAGTTCGAGGTTTTGCCCATCCAGCGCACCGTCTTCAATGGTGGCCCGGTCAAAATAGCGCTCCAATCCGCTCTTTGTCTGTCGGGCCGCTGAAAGTCCCTCCAAAGGCGATGGCTCGTCTTGCGGAAAGGTCACAAGGTCGGCGGGCCGCGCCAGCACCGGCACGGAAAAACGGGCGTCCTTTTCCAGCGAGCCCTGAATTTCTGGCTCGTAATAGCCGGTTAAAAATCCGCGTCCCTGATGCGGTTGGACGGCATAAGGCCGGAAATGGGTTTCAAAAAATTCCCGCTCCTGCAGGTTTTGGCCGGTTTGGCTTAACGCTGCCTCATAAATCGGCCCTAACGCCGGATCGCGAAGACGCGCGGGGCGCAAATGGGGCCTTTGCTCCCGTTCAGCGTGAGCGGATTTCAGAAAGGTCTGAAAGGCCGCAGTATGATCGTCGTCATACCAACCCGGGATCGCCGAAAACTCGACCGGATGGAGCCTAGCGTCGAGCAGGTCTGGCACCATGATGCAGGCTCAGTGTCCGGCCTCGGTTGCAATCAGCTTCCAGACCGGATCACGGTTGCCCAATTCACGGGCGAAGGTCCACACATCGGTCACATCCACGACCTTATCGACCGCACCATCGGTAACAACGCCCGCGGCATCGCGGGTGGCGGTGATGAGTTTAGACAAAAACTGGACGGTAATCTGGGCCGACTTGCCCCGAAGATGAACCTGCTTGAGATCCGCCTTCTCGATGCCCACAAACGTCGTCTCGACCGTATCACCGCGCTTTTCACGATCAGCGATGGCGGCGACAAAACTTTCAAAGACATCGCGTGATAAAAGATCGCGCAGGGTATTTCGATCACCCGCCGCAAAAGCCACGACAATGGCCTCATAGGCCGCGCGGGCTCCCGTCACAAAATGACGGGCATCGAAGGAAGGTTCAGCATCGAGGAGCGCGTCCAGATCACTTGCCAAAGGGGTGCCGGCTTCGGCGATGCCCTTCCAGCGCAGGGGATCAGGCTCATCGGTAGCCTTTGGTTGCGCTGGCTGGTCAGCATCGTCCACAGGTGATGCTTGAACCAATTTCAACGCGGCTTTTGGCCGAGCACCCGGCTCGCGCTTTTCCTGCCCCGTTCGTGTCCCCAAGACACTATAAAGCCGCCACCCGACGAAAACGGCGAGGGCGAGAAAGACGATAATCGACAAATCGAAATTATCCTGCATGGTTTACCGGTCAAAATTTTCGGCGTCTAAATCGCCAGTCACGTCTTCATATAAGAGATCTCACCGAGAAAATCCAAATCGACGGTGCTTGACCCTATCACAAAAATCACGTTCTGGTCTCTTTTAAGCGACCTTAAAGCCGATTGCATGTTTTTCCATCTCGGAAAATCGATTTACGGAGATGTTCCTTATGACCGACGCAACCTCAGCAGCCCCTCCCAGCCTTTCGGCCCTCGGCCAATATATCAAGGATCTCTCCTTCGAGAACCCGAATGCTCCGAACTCGCTGGCGCCAAAGGAGCAGGGTCCGAACATCGCCATTTCCGTCAACGTCAATGCAAAACAATTGGCGGAGACCGATTTCGAGGTCGAGCTGACCCTTGAAGGCAAGGCCGGCGAAGGCGAAGGTTTGCTCTTCCGCTTCGAGCTTCTCTATGCCGGTATTTTCCGGATTCAAAATATTCCGGCTGAAAACATTCAGGCCGTTGTCATGATTGAATGTCCGCGGCTGATGTTCCCGTTCGCCCGGCAGATTGTTGCCGATTGCGTGCGCAATGGTGGTTTCCCGCCGCTTTTCATCGATCCAATCGATTTTGCCACGCTTTATCAGCAAAAAATGGCGCAGATGCAGGGCACATCCGGCAATGCTTAACCCCGAAAGGGTTCAGGCGTCATCGGCTTCGCGCATATAGTCTTTCCAGATCGGTTCACCGCTCAATGTTGCCACAAAGGTGCGGTGGGCCGTTAGTTCAACGTCACGCAGCCGATCAGGCAGGGCATTGGGCCGGCTTTGTGCAATACGAGCGGTCGCGAGCTGGGCTTTGGCAATATCGGTCGTTGCCGTCTCGACGGGTGCCAAGCCAAGATCAGCCTGACGACCCCCCGTCAGTTCAATATAAACTTCCGCCAAAATTTCCGAATCGAGCAGGGCACCATGTTTGGTCCGGCGCGAATTATCGATGTTGTAGCGTTGGCAAAGGGCATCGAGGCTATTGGGTCCGAAGGGATGTTTCCGGCGGGCAAGCTGTAGCGTATCAATTACCCGCTCATTGGCGATGCCCGGCATTTTGGCCCTGACCAATTCGGCATTGATAAAGCCCATATCAAAGGATGCGTTATGCGCCACAAGCGCCGCATCGCCGATAAAATCCATAAATTCCTGCGCAACAGCTGCAAAAAGCGGCTTATCGGCCAAAAACTCGGCGGAAAGCCCGTGAACCCGAAAAGCGCCGTCGGGCATATCGCGTTCCGGATTGAGATAGACATGAAAGGTCTGGCCTGTCGGCAGGCGATTGACCATTTCGACACAACCGATTTCAACAATCCGGTCACCTCCCAAAGGGTTAAGACCGGTGGTTTCGGTATCAAAGACAATCTCGCGCATGGTTAAGAGTCCCCTTGACCCGATTGTGTCGCGACGTGCCCGGTGCGGCCAATAAAGGTTCTGATTGCCGCATCGACCTGATCGCCGGCGTCTTCCAGTCCGTGGCTGGTGTCGATGACCAGATGGGCGCGCCGACGTTTCTCGTGATCCGGAATCTGCCGCGCTAGAATGGCGGAAAATCGTTCTTCTGTCATACCGGGGCGGGCCAGAACTCGGTCTCTTTGAACAGGATATTCGGTCGACACCACAATGATCGCATCACACCGATACTCGCCGCCCGTTTCAAACAACAATGGAATATCGAGAACGACAAGCGGTTGGGCCGCTTTCTTCGCCTGATCTAAAAAATCGCGTTCAGCATCGCGAACCAAGGGGTGAATGATGGATTCGAGCCGTTTCATAGCTTCCGGCTTGCCCAACACCATCGGCGAAAGCAGGGTGCGGTCGACGGTGCCATCGACCACACAACCGGGAAATTCGGCCGCCAATAAAGGCACGGCTTTGCCCCGATAAAGCGCATGCACCGTTGCATCCGCGTCATGGACGGGCACCCCGCGCGCCCGAAACAAGGCGGCAGTTGCCGACTTTCCCATGCCGATGGAACCCGTCAAGCCGATGACAAAGGTCACGGGGCAACCCCGGTGATATCGGCTTCGATCAACGCGCGCAAAGCGGGCGTAACCGTCGGGCGCTTGCCGAACCAATGCTCGAAACCGGGCACGGCCTGATGCAACAACATGCCGAGACCATCGGCCACCGGATTGCCCCGCTGTCTCGCCTGACGCAACAGGCCCGTTTCCAGCGGTACATACACGATATCGGTCACCAGCGCCGATAGCGGCAGCGATGCCAGATCGAGATCGAGATCGGGCTGGCCCTTCATGCCAAGGGATGTTGTATTGACAAGAAGATCCGCATGTTCGAGCGCTTGCGCCAGGTCACTCCACTCGGTCGCATGAACGGTCGGGCCAAAGCGTTGGGCCAAGGTTTCAGCCCTTGCCAGCGTCCGATTCACGAGCCTGATGTCGCTGGCACCGCGTTCCTTGAGCGCCGCGATAATGCTTGCAGAGGCTCCGCCGGCGCCTAAAATGACCGCTTTATCAAGCTTTTTGCTCCATCCGGTGGCGCGATCATCCAGATTAGCCAGAAAGCCTTCAATATCCGTATTGTCGCCGCAGAGCGTATCGCCTTCGAACCAGAGCGTATTGGCCACCTGAAGCTCTTTCGCGCGCACGCTGGCGCGGTCCACCAACCTAAACGCCGCCTCTTTGTGGGGAAGGGTCACATTACACCCGATATAGCCGTTCGAGCGGAGCGAACCGATAAAGGCTGAAAAATGCTCGGGCAGCACATCTTCACGGCCATAATGCCCCTCTAGACCCAATTCTTTAAGCCAATAGCCATGAATGATGGGTGACCGTGAATGGGCGATCGGGTGGCCGATGACGCAGGCTTTGGGAGTATGATAGATCATAGCAATAGACATCCTTCGCGGCGCAGAAATCCGATAAGAGGCTCTAAAGGCAAACCAAGAACCGTAAAGAAGTCGCCTTCTACCCGATCAAACAAATGGACGCCCAAGCCTTCAAGTTCATAACATCCAACGCTGTGCAAAATAGCCGCGCCCGCGCGTGAACAATAAGCTTCAATCTGGTTTTGATCGAGGGTTCGCATGGTCATCTGTGCCTGATCACGGTGGGTGAACAGGATATGTCCGTCACGTGCAACCGATACGGCGCTGGTAAGCTGGTGGGTTTTTCCGCTTAAAAAAGCGAGCTGATGCCGCGCTTCGTCCATGGTGTCAGGTTTGTGCAAAACGGTTTGGCCACAGCTTAACATCTGATCGGCACCGATAGCGTATTGGGTGGGGCATAACAGGCTGGCCAGACGGGCTTTTTCGCTGGCGAGCGCGCTGGCGCGTTCATCCGGCGGAAGATTTTCGCGAATAAGCGTTGCCTCAAACGCCCGCTCGTCAAAATCAGGAACCATAACCGTGGGCGATAGGCCCGCCCTTTCGATCAATTCCAGCCTTATCCGGCTTCTAGATGCCAGAATGAGCGGTAATTCGGCGGACCAGACTGAGACGATGCCGGTCATAGCGCGTCCCGCTGACGGGTATGATCGCGATGCAAATCGATGATGGCGGCGGCGGTTTCCTCAATCGATCGACGGGTAACGTCGATCATCGGCCAGTTGTTGCGCCCACACAGACGCCGCGAATAGGAGATTTCTTCGGTCACCGTGGATTTGTCGATATAGGGCGAATTATCCGGAGCGTTGAGCGTCAAAAGCCGATTTTGCCTGATTTGGACGATTCGTTCAGGGCTGGCGACCAGCCCGACAACCAGCGGCTTTTTGACCTTCTCGAGCGTGTCGGGCAAGGGAATGTTTAGAACCAGGGGCACATTGGCGGTTTTATAGCCGCGATTGGCGAGATAGATGCTCGTTGGCGTCTTGGAGGTGCGGCTAATGCCGACAAGAATGATATCGGCGGCATCAAGGTCTTGGCCCTGCTGTCCGTCATCATGCATCATGGTATAATTTAAAGCGTCGATGCGTTTGAAATAGTCGGAATTCAAGACATGCTGCGCGCCTGGACGATGGGTATAGCTCAGGCCGAGATAGGCTTGAAAAATCGTCAGGACAGGATCAAGCACCGACAGGCACGGGCAACCATATTCAGCGCACGCTGCCTCGAGACGACGGGCAAAGGTTTGGTCAACCAGCGTATAGAGAACAATCCCGGGCGCATCTTCGAGCGCCACAAGGATCCGATCCAATTGGGCCTCGTTGCGGATGAGGGGGTAGACATGTTCGATCGCAGACACGCTTTCATATTGCGCCGCCGCGGCTCGACTTACGGCGATGAGAGTTTCGCCGGTCGAATCCGAGACCAGATGAAGGTGAAAATAGTTGCGCTGCAAACCCGACATCTCCGCTTTTATGGGCTGTGGATAGGGTAGAGGTTTACGGGGATAACCGGACCTCTGATCGCTCTGTTTAAAAAATCTATCCCCTATTGCCTTCAGATGATCAACAATAGGTTTTGAGGGGACAAAATTGCAGCCGGTTAAATGGGTAAGCGGGGATTAAATTTTTGAAGCCTGTCCGGTTTGGGTCGTATCAGACCTTAAGTGGTTGTACGAAAGGAATTTATAGCAAGGGAGGCGATGACACCCCACCCCCACCAAAAGCCGGTCGCACAGATTGACAAGACGCGCTAAAAGCGTGGACAGGCTGTGGATGAATTCGGGTTTGCTTTAATCCCTGCCTAACAGAAACAACAAATTAAGAATCACTTAAGGAATCTTTTATTGGCCAATCCGGTGAATCCATCAAACCCTGTCGAAAAGCCGCTTCTTGCCACCCTTGAAGGACGTCAACAAAAGCGTCCGCCAATTTGGATCATGCGGCAGGCCGGGCGCTACCTTCCGGAATATAGAGAAGTTAGAAGCCTTTCAAAGAACTTCATCGAGTTTTGCTATTCACCCGATCTGGCGACGGAAGCAACCTTACAGCCTATTCGGCGGTTCGGTTTTGACGCGGCCATTCTCTTTTCCGATATTCTAGTTGTACCGGATGCTTTAGGACAAAACGTATCCTTCGTGGAAAATGAAGGACCACGGTTACCTCCTTTGGTTATCGCTAAAAATCTCTCCGAGTTGCACGGTAACATCGATCTTCAACGGCTAAATCCGGTGTTTGAAACCATCGGGAGAGTCAAAGAGGCTTTGCCGAAAGAAACGACCTTTCTGGGCTTTTGCGGCGCGCCGTGGACTGTTGCCAGTTACATGATCGCGGGTAAGGGGACGCCCGAGCAAGCTCCGATCCGTCTGGTTGCTTATCGACATCCGGCCTATCTGGAGCAATTAATCGATCGCCTGGTAGTCTCGTCGATCTCTTATCTGTGCGGTCAGGTCGAGGCGGGCGTTGATGCCCTGCAGATTTTCGAGAGTTTCGCCGGTGCTTTGACGGCTGATGGTGTGGAACAATGGTCGATCAGGCCAATCAAGCGGATCATCGATGGGGTTCGCTTGCGCTATCCGGGTACAAAATTTATTGTTTTCGGCCGGGGATCCGGTGTCAACCATCTGAAATATGCATCCCTCACCGGAGCGGATGCGGTTGCGATCGATTGGTCGACCGATCCGGCTTGGGCGGTGGAAGTTTTGCAGCCGATAAAGCCGGTTCAAGGTAATCTTGATCCTTTGGCGGTGGTCGCGGGAGGGGCTCAGCTTGATCAAAAAGCTGACGCGATTATCGAGGCTTTTTCAAAAGGCCCCCATATCTTTAATTTGGGTCACGGTATCGTGCCTGAAACCCCTCTGGCCCATGTCGAGCAACTGGTGAAGCGGGTAAGGGGCTGAGCATGGTCTATCAATGGATGAAGGTTGTTCATATCCTGGCGGTGATATCGTGGATGGCGGGTCTGTTGTATTTGCCGCGCCTTTTTATCTATCACGTCGGTGTGGAGGCGGGTTCGGAAGCCTCAATGACGTTTAAAGTTATGGAACGGCGGTTGCTAAAGGCGATTATGACTCCCGCCATGATCGTAACCTGGGTTGCCGGTCTTTGGCTTGCTGTGTCCAGCGGTGCGTTTCACGAAGGCTGGTTTCATGCCAAACTGGCGTTGGTGATCGCGCTAAGCGCAAGCCATGGTTTGATGGCACGGCATGTCAAACGCTTTGCGCGGGACGCTAACGTCCACTCCGGCCGATACTTTCGCATCTTGAACGAGGTGCCCACGGTTCTCATGATCGGTATTGTTATTCTGGTCGTGGTAAAGCCGTTTTGACCGGACTAGTCAGACCATCTTGCCCTTTACCCGAAAACCCGCTATCGAGGCTTGGTTCCACTAAAGAACCAAGGTCTTGACGAAGGGCGTCCTGCTGCTTCCGTCGGCCGACCGGCATCCGCTGGTTTTTCTTACACTTTCTCGATGTTGGTTTTAATTCCCCGTTTTTCCTCAGTAAGGCCGTCAGGCGTTACGTGACCATTGAGTCGATCTATGCGCGAGATGAAGCTTAAAGACCTTAAAAAGAAATCCCCAACCGACCTATTGGCCTTCGCCGATGAATTATTGGTCGAAAATGCTGGGACGATGCGCAAACAAGAGCTGATGTTTGCGATCCTCAAACAATTGGCCGCCAACGAGACCGAGATCATCGGCGAGGGCGTGGTTGAGGTTTTGCCGGACGGGTTTGGCTTCCTGCGTTCGCCCGACTCGAATTATCTCGCCGGACCGGACGATATTTACGTCTCGCCGGCACAAATCCGGCGCTTCGGACTTCGGACGGGCGATACGGCGGAAGGTCAAATTCGGGGCCCCAAAGACGGGGAACGCTATTTTGCCTTGGTGAAGGTCAACACGATCAATTTTGAAGATCCGGAAAAGTCGCGCCACAAGGTCAATTTCGACAATCTGACACCGCTTTACCCCAACGAACGCCTTAAACTCGAGATTGAAGATCCGACGCGCAAGGACTTCTCGGCCCGTGTGATCGATATTGTCTCCCCCATCGGTAAAGGCCAACGCGGCCTGATCGTGGCCCCGCCAAGGACCGGTAAGACGGTCTTGTTGCAAAACATCGCGCAGTCGATCACGACAAACCATCCTGAGTGCTATTTAATCGTTCTGCTGATCGATGAGCGTCCGGAAGAAGTGACCGATATGCAGCGTTCGGTGAACGGTGAGGTGGTCTCCTCAACCTTTGACGAACCGGCGTCCCGCCACGTTCAAGTTGCCGAAATGGTGATTGAAAAGGCCAAACGTCTCGTCGAGCATGGTCGGGACGTGGTGATCTTGCTTGATTCCATCACCCGATTGGGCCGCGCCTATAACACCGTCGTTCCTTCATCGGGCAAGGTTCTGACCGGTGGTGTGGATGCCAACGCGCTCCAACGTCCGAAGCGTTTCTTTGGTGCGGCTCGTAACATCGAGGAAGGCGGCTCGCTCACCATCATCGCGACCGCTCTGATCGATACCGGCAGCCGTATGGACGAAGTCATTTTCGAAGAATTCAAGGGCACGGGTAACTCGGAAATCATTCTCGACCGCAAGGTTTCGGACAAGCGGGTCTTCCCGGCGCTGGATATTACGCGCTCCGGTACCCGCAAAGAAGAGCTTCTGGTGCCCGCCGATGTACTCAAGAAAATGTATGTCTTGCGCCGTATTCTTAACCCCATGGGCACGGTCGACGCCATTGAGTTCTTGGCGGACAAACTTCGGCAAACCAAAACGAACGCCGATTTCTTTGAGTCCATGAACACCTGATCAGGCTCCACGGTTTTCTTGCTTTCACAGGGATCGATTCGTGACCGATACGATCTACGCCGTAGCCACTGGACGGGGACCGGCAGGTATTGCGGTGATCCGGATGAGTGGTCCGCAATCGCGGGATGCTCTGGTGGCTCTCACGGGAAAGCCGGCCGTGCCACGTCGCGCGGTATTGCGAAGGCTTCACACACCGGAAGGTGGCCTTATCGATGAGGCCTTGTGTCTGTGGTTGCCTGGCCCTGACAGTTTTACCGGCGAAGATGGCGTTGAATTTCACTGCCATGGTGCAGCCAGCGTAACCACGCTGATGCTCGAAACCCTCGCTAGAGTAGAGGGTTGCCGGTTGGCATCGGCGGGGGAGTTTACCCGTCGTGCGTTTCTGAATGGCCGTATGGATCTGGCAGCTGTCGAAGGGTTGGCGGATCTGATCGATTCGGAAACGGAACATCAGCGGCAACAAGCCCTACGCCAGATGATGGGGGGCTTAAGTCGGGAAATTGACCAATGGAGGCTGGATCTCCTGCACATTCTCGCGCTTTTCGAGGCGGATCTCGATTTTTCCGACGAAGGCGATGTCGATGGTGAAGTATCAAGGCGCGCGCGCTTTGGGCTTGAAGCCCTTCGAGACACGATGTCGCTTGTATTGGCACAAGGCGATCGGGGTGAACGCGTCCGGGAGGGATTGACCGTTTTGTTGGCGGGTCCACCGAATTCGGGGAAATCTACCCTGTTGAACGGTTTGGCCCGCAGAGATGTTGCCATTGTCTCGCCAGTTGCTGGTACCACCCGTGACATTGTCGAGGCGCGACTTAATCTGGATGGTTACGCCGTCACCGTCCTTGATACCGCGGGTTTAAGGGAAACCGACGATCTGGTTGAGAGGGAAGGCGTGCGCCGCATGTTGGCCCGCGCCACTAGCGCGGACGTCGTGCTATGGTTGAACTCGGTGGAACTGCCTCCAGTGTCGCCACCTGAAGCACTGGTGCGTTCCGGTGTGACGCTCATATCGGTTTTGACGCATATGGATCGGGCACCTGAGGGAACGGTCGTGGGCTCGAATCTAGCGGTGTCGGCCGTTACGGGATTGGGAATCGATTCGCTTGTGCAACGGATTGCAGCGTTTGCGTCCGCGGAGGTTGGTACGGCGGAAGAGGGGGCTGTGCTCACGAGGGCCCGCCATCGCGAGGCCGTTGCCGAGGCGCTGGCGGGGATTGATCGCGCGCTCGCCATTCTTCACTCGACGCAGACCGAGCTGGTGGCCGAAGAAGTGCGGCTAGCTATGCGGGCGATCGGGCGGATTACTGGCAATGTCGGTGCGGAACAGGTTTTGGATCAGGTATTCTCACATTTCTGTATTGGAAAGTGATGTCGGTGTTTCACGTGAAACAGAACAACTCGGACGCGGCCATGGTAAAAGATCATTATGATGTCATCGTTGTAGGTGGCGGCCACGCTGGCGCTGAGGCTGCCGCCGCTGCGGCTCGAACCGGTGCGTCTACGGTGTTGGTCACCACCTCGTTGGAAGCGATCGGGACGATGTCGTGTAACCCGGCGATTGGCGGCCTTGGAAAGGGCCACCTTGTTCGGGAAATCGATGCTCTCGATGGCCTTATGGCTCGGGCTGCCGATCAAGCGGGCATTCAGTTCCGTGTTCTTAACCGGAGCAAGGGCCCCGCCGTCCGAGGTCCGAGGGCGCAAGCTGATCGAAAACTGTATAAAAATGCCATACAGTCTCTCTTGCAGGAAGTTCCAACTTTGTCCTTCATTGAAGGGATGGTGGATGATCTCCGTCTGGACGCGACGAACCGGATGGCGACCGGTGTTGTTTTGAAGGGCGGCCGCGTCCTTCATGCCGGCGCTGTGGTGTTGACTACCGGAACCTTCCTGAACGGCCTCGTGCATATAGGGCCTGTCCGTTTTGCGGCCGGTCGCATCGGTGAACCTCCGGCACGCCTTTTATCAGGCGCGCTGTCCACCGCGGGATTCGAGCTTGGCCGGCTCAAGACCGGAACCCCGCCCCGTCTGGACGGGCGGACGATTGCCTGGGATCGCCTCGAGATGCAATTTGGTGACGATCCACCCGAACCGTTTTCTTCCCTGACCGATCACATCGAGCAGGCGCAGATTGGTTGCGGTGTGACGGCAACGACCGAAGCCGGACATGACATCATCCGTCAGAGCCTCGGGCAGGCACCGATCTATACCGGTCAGATCGCGGGGCGGGGACCACGCTATTGCCCATCTATCGAGGATAAGGTGGTTCGATTCGGAGACAGAACGAGTCATCAGATTTTTCTGGAGCCGGAAGGACTGGACGATCCAACCGTCTATCCGAATGGCATCTCGAGCTCGATGCCGGAGGAGGTACAACGCGCTTTTGTGGCGTCGATCCCCGGGCTCGAAAAGGCGCGCATGATCCGGCCGGGCTATGCCATCGAGTATGATTTCATCGATCCACGCGCGCTTTTGCCGACGCTGGAAACCAAGCGGATTGGTCGTCTCTATTGCGCCGGTCAGATCAACGGAACAACTGGCTATGAAGAGGCCGCGGCCCAGGGGCTAATCGCGGGTCTGAATGCCGCGCGTCAGGCCGCAGGGCAGGACGGGGTCACGGTTGATCGGACGCAAGCCTATATCGGGGTTCTGATTGACGATCTGGTGACCCAGGGTATCACCGAGCCCTACCGGATGTTTACGTCCCGGTCGGAATATCGCTTATCGCTTCGCTCCGACAATGCCGATGAACGTCTAACGCCACGGGGGATCGAGTGGGGGATCGTCTGTCGCGAGCGTCAGACGCGGTTTGAGCGCTCGAACGCTGAGCTACAGGCCGCGCGGGTAACACTCAAGGCTTTATCCGTGACACCCACCGAGGGAGCGGCCCGAGGGCTGAAAGTCAACCAGGATGGCGTACGCCGCTCTGCTTTCGATCTTTTGTCCTACCCGGGTCAGACCATGGCGGGTCTTGTGCCGGTATGGCCGGAACTGGGTCGATTCGGATCCAAAATGATTGATAGGCTTGAAAACGACGCCCGTTACGCCGTTTATCTTGACCGGCAGGACCGGGACATCGAATCGTTCCGACGCGATGAAGACATGTTGTTGCCGGTCGATCTCGACTATTCCGGCATATCGGGTCTTTCGGCCGAGTTGCGCGCCAAGCTTGCCCATGTTCAACCGCAAACCTTGGGGCAGGCGGGCCGGATCGAAGGGATGACGCCGGCGGCTCTGACGGTATTGGCCGCGCGTGCGCGTCGCCGCTCGCGTGTGGCGAACCTTCAGGGAGCGTTATAATGGCTAAAAAGCCGAATCCCTCCGTGGAATCTGTTACAGCCGACCGCGAAAAAGCCCTGTCCATGATGTCTGTTTCACATGAAACATTGGCCCGCCTGGATCAATATGTCGGCCTGCTCACCCGTTGGCAAACCATCAAAAATCTGGTGGGCCCATCGACCATGCCGGTGGTGTGGACGCGGCACATTGCCGATTGCGCACAATTGGCCCACTATCAAACCGAGGCGCGTGTTTGGGTCGATATCGGCTCCGGCGCAGGTTTTCCGGGCCTGGTGCTTGCGATCTTACTGGCCGATCGGCCGGGGTTTCAGATGCATCTCGTCGAGAGCAATGGTCGTAAGGTCGCTTTTTTGCGTGAGGTGGCCCGAACTTTGGCTTTGCCTGTCGTTGTTCACGACTGTCGGATCGAAGCCGTACAGGCCGAATTGCCGGCGAGGATTGATGTGCTGACGGCGCGTGCGCTGGCTTCACTCCATCAGCTCGTCACCATGCAGGTGTCGATTTCACAAAATCCGTGTATAGGCTTGTTTCTAAAGGGACAAGATGTAGATGCGGAATTGACCGAAGCCTCTAAATATTGGAATATTCAAGCCGAAATACATCCAAGCGTAACCGATCCGGCAGGCCGGATTGTCGAGGTGATCGGGCTCTCGCCTAAGGCGTAAGCGGAGTCTAAATCCGGCACATGGTTTCGTGAAAAGGTTTGACATGATGGACACGACAGAAACCGCTCCGATCCGCCTCTCACGCACCGGACAAAAGCCCCGGGTATTGGCGCTCGCCAATCAAAAGGGCGGCGTTGGCAAGACGACGACGGCCATTAATCTCGGTACCGCGCTGGCAGCCATTGGCGAACGGGTTCTGATTGTCGATCTCGATCCGCAGGGCAATGCGTCGACCGGCTTCGGCATCGATCAGAAGAGCCGGACGGTGTCCACCTATGACGTGATGACGGGTGGCGCTAAACTGGCGGATGCGATCCACGCCACGGCTGTTCCGCGCTTGTATGTCTCCCCGTCCACGCTCGACCTTTTGGGTCTTGAGCTTGAAATTGCCAATGATCGGGATCGTGCACACAAATTGAAAAAGGCGATCGCTAGCCTGCATGTCACCAAAATGCTGGCAGGAGAAGAAGGCTTCACCTATGTGCTGGTTGATTGCCCGCCTTCGTTGAATCTGTTGACCATCAACGCCATGGCGGCGGCTGATGCCGTGGTTGTGCCCCTGCAATGCGAGTTTTTTGCGCTTGAGGGGTTAAGCCAATTGCTCAAAACCGTTGATCAGGTGCGGGAATCACTTAATCCGCAGCTCTCGATCCATGGCATTGTGCTGACCATGTTCGACTCGCGTAATAATTTGTGTTCGCAGGTGGTGGACGATGTGCGCGCGTTCATGGGCACCAAAGTGTATGACACGGTGATCCCGCGTAATGTCCGCGTCTCGGAAGCACCGTCGCATGGTAAGCCTGTCTTGCTGTATGATCTCAAATCGACGGGTGCGCAGGCCTATTTGCGGCTTGCCTCAGAGGTCATCCAGCGCGAGCGTGCTTTACAGACAGCGGCGTAACCCGCTTCGCCCTTTTTGATCATATCGTAGAAAGAGGATGTATCATGGCTGAGGAGCCCACCCGTTCACGTTTGGGCCGCGGTCTGGCGGCATTGATTGGCGAAGTCGGCGAGGCCGCGATTCCGGTTGAACGTGGGCGTGGCCAAAGGCGGGTTCCTACCGAGTTTCTACGCCCCAATCCGCGTAATCCCCGGCGAACTTTTAACGAGACGGAATTGGAAGATTTGGCTAATTCCGTGCGGGAAAAGGGCATTATTCAGCCAATCCTCGTTCGAAGCCTTCCCGGTATGGACGATGTCTTTGAAATTATCGCAGGCGAACGGCGCTGGCGAGCAGCCCAAAAGGCATCATTGCACGATGTGCCCGTGATCGTCATTGAGGCCGGTGACAAAGAAGCGCTCGAAATTGCCATCATCGAAAACGTCCAGCGCGCCGATCTGAATGCGCTCGAAGAGGCGGTTGGCTACGAGCAGCTGATCGCCGATTATGGCTATTCGCAGAATGACCTTTCCCGCATCATCGGTAAAAGCCGCAGCCATATCGCCAATACGATGCGGCTCACCCGCTTGCCCGATAGCGTCAAGGCGATGTTGACGAGCGGTGAATTATCAGCCGGCCATGCCCGTGCGCTCTTGTCGGTACAAGATCCTGATGCCATTGCCCGCCGCATCGTCGAGCGCGGAATGACCGTGCGCGATGTCGAGCGGATTGCGCAGGAAGACGATAAGGCCGAAAAATCGGCGGACAAGCCTCAGCGTCGTGAAAAGGATCCCGATACCCGCGCGCTGGAAAAGGCCATCGAGGATGTGCTCGGGCTCTCGGTTTCGATTTCCCACGGCGCGCGCGGCGGCGAACTGAAGATCAAATATCGTACTTTGGAACAGTTGGACGCCGTTTGTCGTCGTTTGCGCGATTGATCAATTCCGGCCCGATTGGGCGCGTTTAGCCGCAATCGATAACGTAAGGCAGGCGCGCGAGGCCAAGCTTTCGCCAAGCGCGGCGTTTTTACGGCAGGCCGCTTGCGCGTCGCCCAGTGTTGTGATCGCGCTTTCAAGGCTGCCCAGTGCCCAGAGCGATAAATGCCGCTGGAAGGCGGCACTGCGCTTGAAAAAAATACGTGCCTGACGCTCGACATCCGACATGGATTGCCCTTTATCGAGCAATAACCGTGATTTTGCCAAAAGCAGCGCGTGTCGAAGTAACGCGCCGACAATCACACCGGCATCATGGCCTTCTTTGAACGACCGCCTCAAGGCCTGATCGGCAACCAATGAATCACCCAAAAAGACGGCATCGGTCAGCCGGTCCGTCGCCAACGCCGACGCGTCGGCCATGATGGCCTCGACGTCTTCGGGCTCAATCAAGCCTTTACCATACGAATAAAGTGCCAATTTCTCGATTTCGCTGCGGGACAACAAGCGATCGGCGCCCAAAAGGGCACCCATCATGGCGCGGGCGTCGGGTGAGGCGCGCAATTGGTGTTCGGCCAGAATTTCGTCGATCAACCTGGGCAGATCACGGCTTTCATCGGCATAACAGGGCACGGCAACGGCATGGGCGGTCTTCTCAACCCCCGCCCTGACCGCGTGTTTGGCGGCCAAATCACCGGCTTCCAGAATGACGGGGTTTTCGGGCCGGCTAGCAAGGAGTAATTCGATGGCCGCATTGATCTGTCGCGAACCCAGCCGCACCCAGATGGCGCGCGAGCCGCCAAACAGCCCCAGCGTGTTGGCCTCATCCAGAATACGGGTCGCTTCGCCACCCAGATCGTCGCCGTCAAGCCGGATCAGTTGAAAGGCGTCGTCGGGATCATCGACAAAGCTGCGCGCAATGGCGCGGCTACGCTCATGGACGAGGCCGGCATCCGGCCCGTAAACCAGAATCACCGAAAACCGACGATCCGGCTTTTTTACGAAGCGCTCGATATCGCCGCCTTTTAACGCTGCCATAGCGGCCTATCCCCCACGGGTTACGAACGGCTTGCAAACCATGCGGCCAGGCGAGTTTCAATCTGCTCCGCAATCACCTTGCCCACGCGGATGCGCGCGTCTTGCACGGCACGAACGGCCGCAAAACGCTGGGACAGACGATCAATCGAGGCGGTGGCAAATGCGGTCCCATCCGTCATGACATGGCCTTTCAGATCCGTCAGCGAATAGGTTGCGGTTAATTGCAAAGCTGCAGCGTCAGCTCGCCCCGTGCTGGTACCAACAGCCGCAGATACCGTTCGTTCCGCTAGCGTTATATTGAGTTTATATTTGACGTTAACGGAGGCGTCGCTACCGCCGGTCAGGTTGAACAGCAGTTCCTCGCGCAAATAATGTCCGGCGACGTCCGGAATTGGCGTCACATTGATTGCTGCGAGCTCTTGCCGTGCCGTATTTCCTGAAACGGAGTTGCCATAGAGGGGCTTGATGCAACCCGATAAGACGAGCAGGCCCAGCAGCGCCAGCCCTGACCTTACCAGTCGCCCTACCGGCGCGCGGGTGCTATACGACGACATTAACGATCCTTTGCGGCACAACCACCACTTTTTTAACCGGCTTGCCTTCCAAGGCCATCTGGATGGCTTCAAGGGCCAAAACCGCCGCTTCTACCGTCTTGGCGTCGGCCTCCCGGCTGATGGTGATTTCACCGCGCTTTTTGCCATTGATCTGGATCGGGATCGTGATGTCATTTTCGACGATCAGGGCGTGATCGGCCACAGGCCACGCCGTTTCAGCCACAAGGGCATCCGATCCCAGCGCCAACCAGCATTCTTCCGCCAGATGAGGCATCATCGGAGCAATGATCTGAACCAGGAAGGTGGCCGCTTCCCGCATGGCCGCAATCCATTCAGGACTGACGGGCTTGTCCTTTTTAACGGCCAATTCGGCTTGCAGGGCATTGGCGAGCTCATAGGCGTGGGCAACACACCGGTTGAACCGCAGGCGCTCAACATCCTCTTCAACCCGAATAATGGCGCGATGGGCGGCTTTCCGGATGGTCAAAACAGCATCTTCAGCCGCAGCATCATGCGCGTTGGGAGACGGATTCAGGTCGGCAACCTCGCCCACCAGCCGCCAGAGCCGCTGCACGAAGCGCGCGGCGCCCTGAACGCCTTCTTCCGTCCAGATCACATCGCGCTCGGGTGGTGAATCGGACAACATGAACCAACGGGCCGTGTCAGCCCCGAATGTGCCGATAATGTCGTCCGGATCAATCGTGTTGCGCTTCGATTTCGACATTTTTTCGATCGAGCCAATATCGACCGGCGCACCGGTTGTCAGCAGCTTGGCCGAACGGTCCGTCCCGTCGGAGACAATTTCAATCTCGGCAGGAGACACCCATTGACCATTGGCATCCCGATAAGTCTCGTGAACCACCATGCCTTGCGTGAAAAGACCGTCGAAAGGCTCGCTAATGCCCGCGTGACCGGTCTTTTTCATCGCTCGCGTGAAGAAACGTGAATAGAGCAGATGCAGGATCGCGTGTTCGATGCCGCCAATATACTGGTTGACCGGTAACCAGCTATCGACCGCTTTGCGGTCTGTCGGCTGATCCTCGATCCACGGATCGGTAAAGCGCGCAAAATACCAGGACGAGTCGACGAAGGTGTCCATCGTGTCGGTTTCACGCCGCGCCGGCTTGCCGCAATGCGGGCAGCCAACATGTTTCCATGTCGGATGACGGTCTAGCGGATTACCCGGCACATCAAAGGTAACATCTTCCGGCAATTTAACCGGCAAATCCTTGATCGGAACCGGAACCGTGCCGCACACCTCGCAATGGATGACCGGAATAGGGCAACCCCAATAGCGTTGCCGTGAAATACCCCAGTCCCGCAGGCGGAAATTAACTTTGCGCTTGCCGACCGGCGCCGAACCCAGCGTAACGGTTTCAAGCCGCTTGGCGACTTCTTCTTTGGCCGCGGTAATTGTTAATCCGTCCAGAAACGATGAATTGACCAGCAAGCCTTCGCCATCATAGGGCGCCTCGCCCACTTGAAAGGTTTTTGGCTCGGCATCGGCAGGGCATACGACGGTTTTGATCGGCAGTTTGTAGGCGGTGGCGAAGTCAAAATCGCGTTGGTCATGGGCCGGGCAGCCAAAAATCGCGCCGGTGCCGTATTCCATCAAAATAAAATTGGCGACATAGACGGGAAGCGTCCAGCTCGGATCAAACGGATGCGCTACCCTAATACCGGTATCAAACCCTTTTTTCTCAGCTTTATCAATGGCTTCTTGGGCTGTACCCATGCGCCGGCATTCGTCGATAAACGCCGCCAGCTCCGGAGAATTCTGCGCGACTTTTTTGGCCAGCGGATGCTCGGGCGCCAGCGCGATGAAGCTGGCACCGAACAAGGTATCAGGCCGTGTCGTGTAGATTTCGATGTCGCTTTCACCTTGTGGGGCGGTTTTCGCCTCCAGAGCAAAGCGAACCGAAAGACCTTCCGAGCGACCGATCCAGTTCTTCTGCATCAGCCGGACTTTTTCCGGCCAGCGCTCCAAACCGTCAAGCGCGTCGTTGAGTTCCTGCGCATAGTCGGAAATCTTGAAGAACCACTGCGTCAATTCACGCTGTTCGACCAGTGCGCCGGAGCGCCAACCGCGTCCGTCGATCACCTGTTCATTGGCCAGAACGGTCTGATCTTCCGGATCCCAGTTTACTTTGGCCGTTTTGCGGTCGATCAGCCCGTTTTGCAGAAAGTCGAGGAACATCCGCTGCTGGTGCTTGTAATAGGATGGATCGCAAGTGGCGATCTCGCGATGCCAATCGAGCGACAGCCCCATGCTTTTAAGCTGGGCGCGCATGGTGGCGATATTGGCATAGGTCCAGGTAGCGGGATGCGTCTTGTTGGCCATCGCCGCGTTTTCTGCAGGCATGCCGAATGCGTCCCACCCCATCGGGTGCAAGACGTTGAAACCGCGGGCGCGTTTGTAGCGCGCCACCACGTCACCCATGGCGTAATTGCGCACATGACCCATATGGATGCGCCCCGACGGGTAGGGAAACATCTCGAGCACGTAATATTTCGGGCGCGGGTCATCATTTTTGGTGCGGAAAAGTTCCCGGGAGTCCCAGATCTGCTGCCATTTCCGCTCGGCTTCGCGGGCGTTGTAACGCTCGGTTGTCATGTCAATTCCGACTAAGTGTACTGTGCAATGAAATACCTTCGCGCAAACGCTTGCGTCGCGCGGCTCAACCGGACTAGGACACGATTTGGGCCTTGGGGTCAATCGTTGGAAACAGGAGCGCGCGAAATGTCGGATGCCTTGGGGAGTGACGTCGTTGCGCGGTTGCGACAGGTTCGGGCCGAGATTGACCGCGCTAGCCGTGATGCTGGCCGGAAAAAGGCCGATGTGACCCTTGTTGCGGTGTCAAAAACTTATTTTGCGGATGCTATCGTGCCGGTTCTGGAAGATGGTCAGCGCGTTTTTGGCGAAAACCGCGTCCAAGAATCGCTCGCCAAATGGCCAGAATTTAAGGCCCGCTTTCCCGATGTCGAACTACATCTGATCGGGCCGCTGCAAAGCAATAAAGCCAAGGAAGCGGTTGCCTTGTTCGACGTGATCGAAACCGTTGATCGGCCCTCGATTGCCGAAGCGCTGTCGAAAGAGTTTTTGAAGACCGACCGACGCCCGAAGCTCTATGTGCAGGTCAATACCGGCGAAGAGGTGCAAAAAGCCGGCATCCCGCCGCTTGAAGCCGACGCGTTTTTGCAGCGCTGCCGCGACGAGTGGCATTTGCCGATCGAAGGGTTGATGTGCATCCCGCCCGTTGACGAGCCGCCTTCGGCGCATTTCGGATTGTTGCGCAAAATCGCCGAACGAAATGGTCTTCAAACGCTCTCAATGGGCATGAGCGCCGATTTCGAGGCAGCAATCCAGATGGGGGCTACCCATGTTCGGGTCGGCAGCGCCATTTTCGGGCATCGCGGCTAGGCGATACTGGTTCGATCCTTGATGAAGTCGCGAAGCGCGGTACCGTGGTAATCGGGTGTGGCGAACTTGGCTCCCAAACCGGTCAGGGTCGATGCATCGAGCGACGTCGTCATGCCGACAACGCCCAAGCCCGCCGCATGCGCCGATTGAACGCCGGCTTTTGAATCTTCGAACGCCACGCTGCGGGTAGCATCGCCGTTTAACCGCTGCAGACCGGTAAGATAGGGCAGGGGATGCGGTTTGGCGTGTGGCAGATCATCCGAGAGGATGATGGCTGCGAACCGCTCGGTAGCCTTGAGGGTACGAAGAACCAATTCGGCATTTTCCCGCGGTGCATTGGTCACTGCGGCGTAGCACAGGCCAACGGAATCGGCCCAATCGAGCAGATCCATCAGCCCCTCAAGCGGTTCCATCTCGGTGGCCATGGCGCGAAACAGCGCTTCTTTTCGGTGCCCGATGGCCGCGTGCTCATGCGCTGGAACATGGGGCAGGAGATCGGCCAGAATCTCGCTGTTGATCCGGCCGGATACCTTTGTCTTGTAGGTTTCCGCGTCAACCATAACCCCATAAGGGCGGGTAACCTCGTTGAAGGCCACAATGTGAACGCGGTCGGTATCGACCAGCGTACCATCAATATCAAACAGCAGGCAGGCTTTCGTGGATGGGGACACAAGCAGGTCCTTTCAAAAGAGTGCGACGGTGGTCAGTGAACCATCAGACGGGTTAAGCGGTTAAGCAGTGGCAGAAGCAACCGCATCCCCTTCCGGTCAAGCGCGATGCAGCCTTCGGTTGGCTGAAAGCCCGGGCGGGCCAGATGGATGAAAATAGCGCTGCCCAATCCAGCTATCGCTGGCCGATGGTTCCAATTGGTCTCGATGACGATGTCGTAAACCCGATCATCGCGCCAAAGTCTTTCGTGCGACAGGCGGCTCGGAAGGTTGATCCGCCGGTTATAGCGTGGCGAAGAGGAATCGTCGCACCAGCCATCCGTTTTGGAAATCGGGTAATGTGGCAAAATAAACGATCTAAAAGCCCAATGATCCGGCCGGAAATAGATGGCTACGGGACGAAGTTCGGTTCGGGGGGTGCCGCCATCCCCTTCCCGCTTTCGGACGATCGGACCTGACCGGCCCAAAGCGCAGGGCAACGACAGGCTTCCCACACGCAAGATGCCGCGTCGGCGATCGCCGGGGTGGGGATACAGATGGATTATGGTGTGTCGTGCCATCAATCTCGAATCCGAAAAGAACCAAAGCCTTGCTATTGACGTTCGCGCTGGTCTACTCACGCGATCGTGAGGGAGCAAGGTGCCTTGCAAGGTGCCTTGTATGCCCGACACTGGACTGGATAGAGGCTACGGTTAAGCATGGTTGAAGCGCTTTCACTTCTTTTGCTGGCGGACGATCCCGATCAGGCGAAGGCTCTTTCCGATCAGGTCGGGCTTGATCCCGATTTGCGTGTTCAGCCTGCTCAGCGTCCCGTCCAGTTCGTCCGGAAACTGGATTCAGAGCGGATTGATCTCGCTATGATTCTGGGTGAAGCCGGGCAGGCTTCAGCTGAATTAAGAGCGGCGGGTTATCGCGGGCCGGTTCTCGTGCTGGGCGGGAAGGGCGAACTGGTGGACGGCGTTGAACATTTGGCGCTTCCAGCGCGCTTTTCCGCGATGATCGCGCGGATGCGTGGCGCTATTCGCTCATTTGAGGCCCGTGAGGATCCTTGGATCACCATCGGGGCCTATCGCCTCATGGTGGGGTCAAAAACGTTGGTGGATCCGGACGGTAAAGCGGAAAAGCTCACCGATAAGGAAGCCGATATTTTGCGCTTTATGCACCGCGCCGGCGGCGAACTGGTGGCGCGGGATGTGTTGCTGACGCAAATTTGGGGCTACAACGAACATGTGAGCACACATACGCTGGAGACCCATATTTACAGGCTTCGCCAGAAAATCGAGCGCGATCCCGCCAATGCGGAACTTCTGGTCACCGAGGCCGGGGGTTATCGTCTCGTGGAATTACCCGAAGGAGAGCGGTCTGATGGCGCTTGATGACGATATTGCCTTGTTGCGGCGGCTGGATTTTTTTGATGTTTTCGAAAACGATCAGCTGCGTCTGATGTTGTTTGCCGCCGATCGCCGGGTTTTACGCCCGCACGAGACATTGTTCATGCGGGGCGAGGCGGCGGATGAGGGATATTTGGTGCAATCTGGCCTGATTGCCCTATTATCCGACGATAATTCGGTCCTGGAACAAGCCCGACCCGGTGCCCTGATCGGCGAATATGCCCTGTTGGTGCCAAGCGAGCGCCCGACGATTGCGGTCGCCCGCGAGGCCACGAGCTTGATCGTGCTGCCGCGCAAGCTGATCCAGCGGCTTTTGACCGAGTACCCCGATGTTGCTTTTGCGCTTCGACAAAAACTTGCCGAACGGGCTGATCGGTTCAGCAATGCCCTGGCGCAGATCGCCAAAATATCGGGATAAGATTCCTTACTAAGCGATCGTCACGGTCACGGGAACGTGATCGGACGGCCGTTCCCAACTGCGGGCGCCGCGGTGGATGTCGATGGCGGAAAGTCCCGGGGCAAGATCTTTCGATACCCAGATGTGGTCGAGCCTGCGACCGCGGTTGGAGGCTTCCCAATCGGCGGCGCGGTAGCTCCACCAGGTGTAGACGCGCTCCGGTTCCGGCTTGAGCGTGCGGATGGCATCGACCCAGTCGGCTGATTGGATGGCGGCGGCCAATTTTTCGCACTCAATTGGCGTGTGCGATACAACATCAAGCATCTGCTTGTGGCTCCAGACATCGTTCTCGAGCGGCGCGACATTGAGATCGCCGACCAGAATAGCCTTGCCGGATGCCGGCTTGTCGCTCGCGCCCCAGTCGCGCATTTCATCGAGAAAGGCCAGTTTGTGGGCGAATTTTTCGTTGGCCTCGGGGTTGGGTATATCGCCACCCGCAGGAACGTAAAAATTATGGATGGTGACGTCTTTGGCCGCGCGGGCCTCGGCACCGAAGGTAACGCTGATGTGCCGGCAATCATTCTTGTCGGCAAAGATCTTCGCGTCTTGGCTGATGAAGGGCAGACGTGAGAGGATCGCCACGCCGTGATAGCCTTTTTGGCCATTTACCGCGATGTGGCCATAGCCGAGCTTTTTGAAATCACTGCCTGGAAATTGATCGTCCGGACATTTTGTTTCCTGCAAACACAAGACATCGGGGCGTGTTTCTTCAAGGAAGCGCTGCACGAGGCCGGAGCGCAGCCGGACGGAGTTGATATTCCATGTTGCGACGGTCAGGCTCATCTGAATTCCCTTCATTTAAGGTAAGGGGTAAAGTTTTGAGCCTTCGCAAGCAAGGGCAGAAAGGATTTGCACGCGCAAAACGCCGCTTAATTTTTGTTTCTGAGTTCCGGACGGACAGGAATAACAAACAGCATCGGGTCAGGTTCGTGTCGTGTGTCGATATTGGTCAGGACGACTTGCACCTCGTATCCTTGCGGATCGGTGACATTCCATTGTTTCAGAAGCAATGTTTTGGCATCAAAGCCGAGGGACACGTGGGAGGTGCCGCCAAATGTGGAGGAGTCATCGCCATAGACGGTAACTTTGTCGCCTTCCGTGCCTACTTCGGTAATTTTGAAGTCACGCGCCAGATCAATGGAACTGCCGAGCAGGAATTTTAATGGTGTCAGCCCGATGGAATACACATCTTGCGTGCCCAGCCGCGAATCCATCACCGCGACCTGACTGCCATCGGCAATGATCGTTATTGCGCTGGGCGGATTGTAATCAAACCTCAGCCGACCGGGCCTGAGCACCGTCAGTTTTCCGGTCACTTGTTGGCCATTGCTGCTGATCTGGCTGAACTTGGCGCTGAATTGCTTGAGTGCGGTGAGCTGTTCGTTGACGGCGACGAGCAATTCGTCAGGGGACAGGTCGGAGGGTGCAGGCTTCGCCGGCGCAGGTTTTGCCAGTTGCACGGCGGCCGGTGCGGCTTCAGGCACAGTCGCTGAACTGCCCAGATCCGCCGGCCGACGGGGTGGCAAGGGAATTTTACCGGGCAGCGATTGTGCCTCGGCACCAAGGCTTGCCATCAGGTAACCGGCCAACACCCCACCGATGACGCGGCGATAGACCTTGAAGTCTGTCATCTGTTGCTTGAGCGGGGGATTATTCGCCGTCAAAATCACGCCCGCTATCGGTTTTGGCTTCGAGCAAAATTTCCCGCTTGCCGGCATGATTGGGCTGGCCGACAACACCTTCCTGCTCCATTCGCTCCATGATCGAGGCCGCGCGGTTGTAGCCGATCTGCAATCGACGCTGAATATAGGAGGTTGAGGCCTTGCGGTCGCGCAAGACGATGGCCACGGCCTGATCGTAGGGATCTTGACCCGCGGTACCAAAATTACCCTGATCGAAAACGGCCCCGTCGGCGCCGTCCTCCATATCGGCCTGATCCTCGCGGGTCACTTCGTCGAGATAATTTGGACGTCCTTGCGCTTTGAGATGGGCAACCACTTTTTCGACCTCGCCATCGGACACAAAGGGTCCATGGACACGGCTGATGCGTCCGCCGCCCGCCATGAACAGCATATCGCCTTGACCCAGCAATTGCTCGGCGCCCTGCTCGCCCAAAATCGTCCGGCTGTCGATTTTCGAGGTCACTTGAAACGAGATGCGGGTCGGGAAATTCGCCTTGATCGTGCCGGTGATGACATCGACCGACGGGCGCTGTGTGGCCAAAACGACGTGGATGCCGGCGGCACGGGCCATTTGCGCCAGACGCTGGATCGCGCCTTCGATATCCTTGCCCGCTACCATCATGAGATCGGCCATCTCGTCCACGATCACCACAATATAGGGGATCTGTTCAAGGGTCATGATCTCGTCTTCGAAAATCGCCTCGCCGGTGTCGCGGTCAAAACCGGTCTGAACCGTGCGGGTGATGGTTTCACCCTTGGCCGCCGCTTCGGCGACGCGGGCATTGAAGCCGTCAATGTTACGCACGCCGAGTTTCGACATTTTCTTGTAGCGCTCTTCCATCTCGCGGACGGCCCATTTCAGCGCGACCACGGCCTTGCGCGGATCGGTGACGACCGGCGTCAAAAGATGGGGAATGCCGTCATAGACCGAGAGTTCCAGCATTTTCGGGTCGACCATGATCAGGCGGCATTGTTCCGGCTTCAGCCGGTACAAAAGCGACAAGATCATCGTATTGATGGCCACCGATTTTCCCGAACCGGTCGTACCCGCCACAAGCAGATGCGGCATGCGGGCGAGATCCACCAGCACGGGTTCGCCACCAATCGTTTTACCCAAAGCTACGGCCAGTTTCATCTGGCTGGCTTTGAAATCCTCATTGGCAATCATCTCGCGGAAATAGACCGTTTCGCGGCGCTGATTGGGCAATTCGATGCCGATCGCGTTGCGACCGGGAACAACCGCGACGCGGGCCGATATGGCGCTCATAGAGCGGGCAATGTCGTCTGCCAAGCCAATCACCCGCGATGATTTGATGCCGGGGGCGGGCTCGAGTTCGTAGAGGGTGACAACGGGGCCGGGCCGGACATTGACGATCTCGCCGCGCACGCCGAAATCCTCCAGTACGCCTTCCAGCATGCGGGCATTCTGTTCCAGCGCGTCGCTCGACATGACCGGTCCGACGAGTTTTTTGGCTTCGTTCAGAAGGGTCGGCGAGGGCAGGGTATAAAGATCCAGCTCGCCCGCTTTGGTGACCGCGGCCTTGGCAGGCTTAGCGGCAGCTTTTCTGGGACGCGAAACCGAAGGAGCTGCCGGTTCGTCTTCCTCAGATTCGCGGTTTGGCATGGTGTCGCCGAAACCTGGCTCGTGCCGCGACGAGCGGTTCGAGCGTTGCGTATCGAACAGATCCTCCGGCGTCACGCGGGCAAGATACCAGCGTTTAACCGCATTTTTGAGGCTCAACAGCCCGTGGATGACGGCTCCGGCCCAAATGATCCCGAAGCCGGGTTCGCTTGTCCGGTCGCTTTCGTCGTCTTCGACATCGCTTTCGTCACTGTCATGCGCGAAGGTGCCGGTGAAGTGCGCCCGGTTGCGGGGTCTGCGGATGCCGAAGCTGAGGCCGGAAGACCAGATAAGACCAAAAAAGCCAAGAAAACCAAACAGGCCAAGTAGGATCGGACGTGGCGAGATGCCGGCAATAAGCGGCAATTTCTGGAGGAGGCCCAGCAGCGCATCGCCGACAATGCCGCCTAACCCGATCGGAAGCGGCCATACCCCCATGATCGGCAGAGCACTGATCAGGGCCGATGCGGATAAGCCACCCGCCACCCACATGACAAGCCGGAGCCGCGGACGGGTCACGGTTTTGCCCGACATCAGGCGGAAACCCAAAAAGCCCAAAGGCGCCAGCCAAAACAAAGCGGCAAGACCGAAAAGCTGGATCATAATATCCGAGACAATTGCGCCCGGACGACCCAGAAGATTGGTGACGGGCCGGTTGACGGCCTGATTGAAGCTCGGATCCTGAACGGACCACGTCATCAGGGCAAGGGCCACGCAGATGGCGAGCACCAGCAAAGCGACGCCCAAGGCTTCCCAAAGCCTCCGGCCGAAAAACAGCTTCAGATGGCTGGAAACTTCGGCAAATTCGGCTTGTCGGGAACGGGAAAGACGCATCAAGGAACCGGGTTTTTTCGCAGGCGAGACGATGTCGCGAGCGGGAACACAAAGAGGGATCGTCCTTGTTTATTCCGGCCGGGTTAATGGCCGATTAACCTTGAACGTTTGGCGCAAAAAAAGGCGGCCCGGTAAGGGGCCGCCAGTTGCTTTTGGGAGGAAAAAAGCCGGGGGATGAGCCCAAGGGGTGGAGGTGCTCAATAGTTGTAAGAGCGTTCGCCATGGCTTGCGATATCGAGACCTTCGCGTTCCTGCTCGACCGGAACCCGCAGACCGATAACGAGGTCGACGACTTTGTAGAGGACGGCAGAACCGATGCCCGACCAAGCTAGCGTCAACCCGACAGCTTTGGCCTGCGTGATGACCTGAGCCAGCATATCGTAAGGCGCTTCAGATGCCGTGCCTGGAACGAGGCTGTAATCGATCAGACCTGTGCCGCCGAGCCCCTTCGAGACCAGAACGCCCGTGGCAAGCGCGCCAAGGATACCGCCGACGCAGTGGACGCCGAAGACGTCAAGCGAGTCGTCGTAACCAAAGGCATTCTTGACCGTCGAGCAGAAGAAGAAGCAGACGCCACCGGCGAGGAGGCCGAGAACGATCGAGCCCATCGGACCCGCATAGCCCGAAGCCGGTGTGATGGCGACCAGACCGGCAACCGCACCCGAGACAAGGCCCAGAAGCGAAGGCTTGCCCTTGGCAATCCACTCGACAAACAGCCATGAAAGCGCGGCTGCCGCGGTGGCGACAAAGGTGTTGACGAAAGCCAGCGCCGTGGTGCCGTTCGCTTCGAGGTTGGAACCGGCGTTGAAGCCGAACCAGCCGACCCAGAGCAGCGAGGCGCCGATCATGGTCATGGTCAGCGAGTGCGGCGCCATCAGCTCTTTGCCATAGCCCGTGCGCTTGCCGATGATGAGGGCGCCTACCATGCCCGCAATACCGGCATTGATGTGAACAACGGTGCCGCCCGCAAAATCAAGCGCGCCCCATTTGAACATCATGCCGGCATCGGCAGTGACACCGTCGAGGGCTGCCTGCGCGGTGGCCTTAGCCGCGTCATCGGTTGCGGCCGCCAAGGCTGCCGCTGCATTGCCGACGGCATCCGGGCCGCCCCAATACCAAACCATGTGGGCGATCGGGAAATAGATCACCGTTACCCAGAGAACGACAAACACGATCAACGCCGAGAACTTTACGCGCTCGACGATCGAACCGATGATCAGCGCCGGCGTGATGCAGGCAAAGGTCATCTGGAAGGCCATGTAAACGAGTTCAGGAATGTAGACGCCATTCGAGAAGGTCGCAGCGGTGGCATCCGGTGTTACGCCGATCAGGAAGGCTTTCGAGAAGCCGCCGACATAATCGTTGAGATCACCGCCATTGGTGAACGCCATCGAGTAGCCATAGGCGACCCAGAGAATGGCGACGATTGCGACGATCGCGAAGACTTGGGCCAGAACCGAGAGCATGTTCTTGGTGCGAACAAGGCCGCCATAGAACAGAGCAAGGCCGGGCACTGACATCATCAGCACCAGCGCGGTCGAGATCAGCATCCAGGCGGTATCGCCCTTGTTTGGAACCGGTGCATCAGCGGCATAGGCCACCGATCCGGCGAGCACTGCGAGGGCAACGCCCCCAAGCGCGGTTTTAATGGATTTGGAAAATGTCATGACAGTTCTCCCTTATGACGGCGTCAGAGCGCGTCGTTGTCACGTTCGCCGGTCCGGATGCGGACGGCTTGCTCAATCGGGAACACGAAAATCTTGCCATCGCCGATCTGGCCGGTTTTGGCCGCCGATGTGATGGCATCGATCACCTTGCCAACGAGATCGGAGGCAACCGCAACTTCGATTTTCAGTTTCGGGAGAAAACTCACGGCATATTCGGCACCGCGATAGATTTCGGTGTGTCCCTTTTGCCGACCGTATCCCTTGACCTCTGTAACCGTCAGGCCGTGGACACCGAGCGAGGTCAGCGCGTCGCGTACCTCTTCCAGCTTGAAGGGCTTGATAATGGCCATCACAATTTTCATGGCGTTAAGTTCCCAGATTTGCCATCGCGGACCGCTCGGGCGCGACTTCAGCTGGTATTGCTAATTCAAGGGCCGTGCCAGCCCGGATATGAGGCGAATCGGCCCCTTTTCGCCGGGTTTGGTGCTTTACGAAGCCCAATAAGGAAGCATATGCCTATTTTATATGCAATTATGGCTCGGCCAAATCAGGCCGATGCCGAATGAGACCTTCTTGGGCAACGGAGGCAATCAGTTGGCCATCCCGGGTAAAAATCGACCCCCGCGCAAAGCCGCGAGCGCCTCCGGTGAAGGGACTTTCCTGCGCATATAGCAGCCATTCGTCAGCCCGAAACGGCCGGTGGAACCACAGGGCATGATCAAGGCTTGCCGCTTGAATTTCACGCTCGAACACGGTCCGCCCATGCGCCACCAGCGTGGAATCGAGCAAGGTCATATCGGACGCATAGGCCAGGACGGCCTGATGGATCGCAGGATCGTCGGGCAACGCTCCGGTAGCCCTGATCCAGACATTGAAGCGCGGGTCCAGCGGTTCACGCGACATATAGCGCTTGAATTCCACGGGCCGCAGTTCGATCGGGCGTTCGCGTTCGAAATATTTCCGGACTGGATCGGGCATGAGCGGCATCACGCGGGCGCGGATGTCCTGTTCATTGGGCAGATCGTCAGGGTCCGGCACCTTTGGCATTGCGATTTCGTGGCTAAATCCCTCTTCTTCGACTTGGAACGAGGCCGACAGGGTAAAAATGGGCTGACCATGCTGAATGGCTTTGACGCGCCGCGTTGCAAAGCTCCGGCCATCCCGAATCCGCTCTACATCATAAATGATCGGGATTTTGGGATCGCCGCCCAAAAGAAAATAGCCATGCAGCGAGTGGGGTGTCCGACCCTCCACGGTTCGGGTGGCGGCAACGAGGGCTTGCCCGATCACCTGCCCGCCAAACACACGTTGCCAGCCCGAATCGGGGCTTTGCCCCCGAAACAGGTTCTCCTCGAGTTTCTCGAGGTTGAGAATGGTCAGCAAATCGTTGACGGCAGAACTCATGATGGTCTCCCCGGCAGATCGGACAATACTGGTTCAGTTCGGATCGATTTGCCACCCTGAATGCGATGTCGCATTGCGGGTTCGATGGCGCAAGCGTAAGACCTTATCCATCTTCAACGGAATCGACGCTTCATGGATCGTTTCGATATTGTCATCGCCGGTGGCGGTATTACGGGGTTGAGCCTTGCCCTGACGCTCAGCCGCGTGCTGCGTGGCGCTTTGTCGGTCTGCCTCGTCGAGGCACCCGTTGCGCGGGACGATGATCGGGCTTTTGCCTTCTCTGCAGGTTCCGTCCGTTTCTTGCGGGCGCTCGGCGTCTGGGATGCGATCGAGCCGGACGCCCAGCCCATTCATGACATGGTGATCACGGATAGCCGGCTCGATGATCCGGTGCGTCCGGTGTTTTTGACGTTTGGCGGCGAGGCGGCACCGGGTGAACCATTTGCGCATATGATTCCGGAGCAAGCGGTGATGTCGGCGCTGCGCGATGCGGTGGCCTCGTCTGGCCTAACGGTCAAAACAGGGCATGTGACAAAGGCGCGTCCCGAGGCGGGGAGTTCCCGTGTCACACTTTCCGATGGTTCCGCTTTTCGTACGTCCCTCGTTGTGGCAAGCGATGGCGCGCGGTCGCGGCTTCGCGAGGATGCGGGTATTGGCTGGGCGCATTGGTCCTATAAACAGTCCGGCATTGTCGCCACCATCGGCCATGAACGCGAGCATCATGGCCGCGCCGAGGAGCATTTCCTGCCATCGGGGCCGTTTGCCGTTCTGCCGTTGACCGGTAACCGCTTTACGATGGTATGGTCGGAGACGACCGAGCGCGCCCGTTTGGTGCTTGAACGGGACGATGCCGATATTCTTGCCGAGATCGAAAAAAGAGTTGGCTTACGGCTCGGCGAATTAAAACTTTTATCCCGCCCGCGGTCTTATCCGCTGGGTTTCGGTCTGGCCCGACGCTTTGGTGCCGAGCGGCTGGCGCTCGTTGGCGATGCGGCGCACCTTATTCACCCCATCGCCGGGCAGGGTCTCAATATGGGGTTGAGGGATGTGGCCTCTCTCGCGGAAATCATTACCGAACACGCTTCTCTTGGATTGGATCCGGGCGATTTGATGGTCATCGAAGCCTATGAGAAGGCCCGCCGCGCCGACACGGTTGCGATGGCGAGCGTGACCGATGCGCTCAACCGTCTGTTTTCCAATGATGCGATGCCGTTGCGGCTGATGCGCGATTTCGGTCTTGGCGTGGTCGATCGGTTGCCCTCGTTCAAGACGAGACTGATCCGCGAAGCGGCTGCAACCGGGCCGCATTTGCCGCGCCTGATGCGGGGCGAAACCCTGCCGGGTTTTTGAACGTCAAACCGTATCCGAGTCGAGCGAAGCGACAAGTTTGGCCAGCGTGCGGTCTTTGATGCCCATGGTCGTCAGCTCGCCCACGGTGGCACGGACATAATCCGGATTATTGCCCGACACGCCGACGCCGTGCCGGACGCATTCCACCAGCGCCTCATGCGATAAGGTACGGGCATATTGCGTGTGGCGCCGGTCCACCGTGAAGGCAACGCCTTGGACAACCCGTCCGTCGCCCAACCGCAAGCGATGCTGCGTCTCGCGATAGACGGATGTGACCTGTTCGCGGTCGCGCAGATAACCGAGGGTTGCTTCGGCGAGTTGAGGCGCGACACGAAACGCAATGCCGCGGCAGGAGCCGCCGCGATCGAGGCCCAGCACCAGCCCCGGACGTTCGGGCGTTCCCCGATGATGCACGGACAAAATGCACAGCGCGCGGTGATAACCGTTCAGCGTCGCTTCAACCCGCTCGACAAACTCGAAGCCCGGCCGCCACATCAGCGAACCATAGCCGAAGACCCAAAGATCATGTTCCGCCGCGTGTTTCGTCATAAAGTCGACCTACCAGCCGATTTCTCTCCCCGCAAGTCTCATCATGGCTTGGCGGCAGGATCGGCGGTGGGCTAAGCAAGGCCCTTGGAATGAGGATCACCACGATGACCGGACCACTGCCGACAATCGCCAGAAGAAAATCCCGTCTGGGACTCTATCTGATGCCGGGTGTGCTGGTGCTGCTTAGTGTGGCCGTGTCCGTCTGGTGGGGGGTGGCGACACGGCTGGCCGATGCAGCCTTTGATCATTGGCTTGCCAAAGAGGCTGCGGCAGGCCGGCAATGGACCTGTGCGACGCGGACCATGGCGGGATTTCCATTTCGCATCGAGCTGGCGTGTGACGGTTTGAGCTTGGCGACGAGCAAAGGCGAGCCCCGCGCTTTGTCGCTGGGCGGCTTTGTCGCGGTTGGTCAAATTTATCAGCCGAGCCTTTTGCTGGTCGACACACGCGGCCCATTGCAGGCAACGCTTGCCAATGGCCAGACGATCACCGCGCAATGGACCATGATGCGCTCAAGCCTGCATTTTGAGAACCCAACGCGTGCCGACCGCGTCGCGTGGGTGGTGGACGGACTAACAACGCAAAGCAACCTTCCCTTTGCAACGGGGCATATTGGCCATGCCGAGTTTCATATGCGGAGCGTTCCGGCTGAATCCGGCCCATCGCAGGATCATGAAATTGCGGTTTCGGTTACTGAGGCTGGCCTCCATGACGGGGCGATACCGGCCTCGTTTGAGGGCCATCTCACGGTCAATAAAGGCGCCGTCCTTTTAGATACAGCCGGCCCCGACGGTCTTGAGGCGTGGCGGAGCGCGGGCGGAGAGCTCGGCATTGATCAATGGGAGGCGAAGCGCGGCGACCAGTTTCTGGCCGTCACCGGAGCCTTATCGCTTGACGAGAACCATCGCCTCACGGGCACGCTTGATCTGGCGGCAAAGGGCATTGGTGACGGGTTGAAAGAGGCCGGACTTGGCGCCTTTGGTGGCATCATTGGCTCCGGCGCGGTGAAATTGCCACTGACGTTCAACAAAGGCCGTTTGTTGTTAGGTCCATTGAAACTCGCCGAATTGCCACCGCTTTATTGATCTTTATCCGTTTTCGGCTGGCGACCGAAATCCGGCGCGGCGGAATCTTGCCCAATCTCGATGATTGAGCGGCGGATCGCGCGGGTGCGGGTAAAATGGTTGAACAGGGCCTCGCCGTCGCCATACCGGATCGCGCGCTGCAAAGCCGACAAATCCTCGGTGAAGCGGCCGAGCATTTCGAGCACGGCGTCCTTGTTGTTCAAAAAAACGTCACGCCACATCGTCGGGTCGGATGCGGCGATGCGGGTAAAATCGCGAAAGCCGCCGGCTGAAAATTTGATCACTTCGGATTGGGTGACGGCTTCAAGATCGGCGGCAGTGCCGACAATGTTATAGGCAATCAAATGTGGCAGATGGCTCGTGATCGCGAGCACAAGATCGTGATGGGCGGGGGACATCTCCTCCACCATCGAGCCGGCCCCCTCCCAAAACGCGCGAATTTTGGCGATGGCTGCGGGATCCTGCCCCTCGGGCGGGGTGATAATGCACCAGCGGTTCAAAAACAGCGTCGGAAAGCCCGCGTCCGGTCCCGACTGCTCGGTTCCGGCAACCGGATGAGCGGGGACGAAATGCACGCCTTCAGGGAGATGTGGCGCCACTTGGGTGACAATCGAACCCTTCACAGAGCCGACATCGGAAACAATCGCACCCGGCTTCAAACCGGCCCGCATCGCTTCGGCCACCTCGCCGCACACGCCAACAGGTACGCAGAGGATGATGGCATCGGCATCGCGAACGCCTGCGACAAGATCACCCGTTACCGTATCAGCGAGGCCAAGCTCGGTAACGCGAGCGCGCACCGTGTCCGAGGCATCAATCGCCACAATACGGCGCGCGAGGTTTTTCTGCCGCGCGACGCGGGCGAGCGACGAGCCGATCAGACCAAAGCCAATCAGTGCGAGCCGTTCAAAAACCGGCACGTCCAAGGGTGCTCCCAAACGATCAGGCACGTTTTGCATCTCCGGCCATAAAGTCTGTCAGAGTCGTGACCACTTTCCGATTGGCTTCGTCTGGTCCAATCGTCAGACGCAAGCAATCGGGGAGCCCATAGGCACCAACGGCGCGCAGCACGAGGCCGTAGGCAGATAGAAACGCGTCGGCCTCTTTGGCTGTTTTGCCCGGTGTTTTAGGGAAATGCAGCAGCAGAAAATTTCCGACGCTCGGCGTAACCCCGATGCCGAGCTTTTCGATCTCATTCGTCAGCCATGGCAGCCAGTGGTCATTATGGGCCAGCGCCTTGGAGAGGTGCTCTTCATCGTTCAACGCGGCAATACCCGCTTCAAGCGCCGGACCGTTCACATTGAACGGACCACGGATGCGGTTGAGCGCATCGATGATGCCGACGGGTCCATAGCACCAGCCAAGGCGTAGCATTGCAAGACCGTAGATTTTCGAAAATGTCCGCGTCATCACCACATTTTCGCTGGTGGCGACCAGTTCGATGCCGGAGGCATAATCATTGCGGCGAACATATTCGGCGTAGGCCGCATCCAGCACCAAAACGACGTGCTTGGGCAGGCCCGCATGAAGCCGCTTGACCTCGTCGAACGGAATATAGGTGCCGGTCGGATTGTTCGGATTGGCAAGAAACACAATTTTGGTGCGGGGCGTCACCTTGGCCAAAATCGCATCGACATCGGTGGTGAGGTTCTTTTCCTCGGCCACGACCGGCACGCCGCCAGCGGCCATGATGGCGATTTTATAGACCAGAAAGCCATGCGTCGTGAAAATACCTTCGTCGCCCGGCCCGATATAGGCGCTGGTGATCAGCGAGAGCAGCTCATCCGAGCCCGAGCCGCACACGATACGGGCGGGATCAAGCCCGTAACGGGTTCCGATCGCCTCGCGCAATTTGGTCGACGAGCCATCGGGATAGAGTTCTAGCCGGTCGGCAAGGCTTCCAAATGCCGCAATCGCTGCGGGCGAGGCACCCAGCGGCGTCTCGTTCGAGGACAGTTTGTACACTTTGACGCCTGGAGCGGCAGCGCTCTTGCCCGGTACATAGGCCTCGATGTCGAGCACGCCTGAGCGGGGAACGGGACGATCGGAAGTGTTGGTCATAGCGGTCAATCCGGTTGGGAAAGATGAAAGCGATTTGCATGGCTTCCGATTTCGTGGAGATCGGACATTGAGAGGCCAAGCGTTGAAAAAAGAGCAGGCAGCCGCTTTGGTTCGAGCGAACCCGGTGTGGAAAGCAGAATGGCAGCTAATCCATCGGCCTCGCTTACGGCCTCGATGGTGATCTCGTCAGCATTCAAGGCTGAGGTGATGTCGCCCCGCCATCGCTCGACTTTGGCAGCGTATAGAACGCGATCGCGGACCGCGGCGTCGGCCAAGGGTTTTGATATTACAAAGACGGGCAAGCCGGCAGGATGATCGGGACGTTCGACGAAAGGCAGGCGGGCGATGATTTTGGGCGTGTTATCGCCGATCAGGCCGCTCCACCAAGGCGTAGCGGTTGCAGGTGTTGAAGCCGCAAAAATACCGAGATCACCCGCGGCCTTTGACACCGCCTCAATCACGGAGGGGGCATTGGCATGCGTGTGGTAGGGCACGGTGAAGCCGAAATGAAACCGCACGCTGTCGCGCATCGGGGCATCACCGATCGATATATCGGCGTGTACGGCATAAGGCGCCTGTACATAGGTGAAGGTCGAAATAATGACCCGCCAAATGCTTTCGATTGTGTCGAACGGCAAGAGACCTTGGTGGCGTTCCGCCAGAGCGCGCATCATGGATGCCTCGCGGCCGGGGCGAAACGCGGAGCCGGAATCGATCGTTTTCTTGACCTCGATCAGCGTGTCGATAATGGTGCCGCGCTCCATCAGGAGGTCGTGCATCGCCGTATCGATACGGTCGATTTCGCGCCGCAAATCGGCAAGGGAAGGTTGGGCCATGCTTTCGGTCCGCAAGAAGCGCGTGAACAGTCGGCGAATGTCATAGAACGCGCGCCGCCGAAAGGCAAAGCCCACCCCCGCACGGCTGCAATGAAAATGCCGAATGGTTCTTGATTAAGGTCTAAAAATTCGACATACAGAACGTCTTAATTGGAGAGCGCGTAAGAATGACCCGTCGCCAAGTGGCTGATCCCGACAAGCGCAATGAAGCGATCGAGCCTTCGAGTCTCGTCGCGCATTTTGGTGCGAATGAGCCTTTGGCGCTCGAAAGCGGCGAAATTCTGGCGCCGTGGGCCATTGCCTATCAGGCCTATGGGGCGCTGAATGCCGACAAATCCAACGCGATTCTGCTCTGTCACGCGTTGACCGGTGATCAGCATGTCGCCAATACCAATCCGGTAACAGGTAAATCCGGCTGGTGGGAAACGATGGTGGGTTCCGGCAAGCCCTATGACACTGATCGGTTCTTTATAATTTGCGCGAATGTTTTGGGTTCCTGCCTCGGCACAACGGGTCCTGCCTCGCTCGATCCGGCAACGGGCAAGCCCTATGCGCTGCATTTTCCGGTCGTCACGATAAGGGACATGGTCAATGCGCAGGCCAAGCTGGTGGATCGGCTCGGAATCGACACGCTGTTTTGCGTCGCCGGCGGTTCGATGGGCGGGATGCAGGTGCTCGAATGGGCGGCGAGCCATTCAAGCCGCGTATTCTCCGCGATGCCGATCGCAACCGCTGCCAAGCACACGGCGCAGAATATTGCCTTTCACGAGGTTGGCCGCCAAGCGGTGATGGCCGATCCGGATTGGCATTCCGGCCGCTATCTGGACGAAGGCACGCGGCCCGAAAAAGGTCTCGCGGTAGCGCGTATGGCCGCCCACATCACCTATTTGTCGGAACAGGCCTTACACCGCAAATTCGGGCGTAATTTGCAGGAGCGCGCGGCGCCAACCTTTTCCTTTGATGCGGATTTCGAGGTCGAAAGCTATCTGCGCTATCAGGGCCGCGCCTTCGTCGAGCGGTTTGATGCCAATTCCTATCTCTTTTTGACCCGAGCAATGGATTATTTTGACCTTGCCAAGGAACATGACGGCGTATTGGCGCGTGCCTTTGCAGGCTCGAAAACGCGGTTTTGTGTCGTGTCCTTCACCTCGGACTGGCTGTTTCCGACGCGCGATTCCCGCGCCATCGTACACGCGCTGAACGCGGCCGGCGCCTCTGTTTCCTTTGTCGAGATTGAGACGGATAAAGGCCACGACGCCTTTTTGCTCGATATGCCGGAATTGTTGGAAACCACGCGCGGCTTTATTGATTCAGCGGCGCGGGCGCGTGGTCTAACCGTTCCTGCCCGGAGGGCCGAGCCATGAGCCCGTTGGAAATGCATGCGGATGCGGCCTATGCCCGCGTCGATCTGCTCAATCTGGTCTCGATGGTAGAACCGGGATCGCGCGTTCTCGATGTCGGGTGCGGTGATGGCTCGCTGCTCCGCTTGCTCGCCGAAAAGCGGGGCGTGGATGCGCGCGGGATCGAATTGTCGCAATCGGGCGTCAATCTTTGCGTGGCCAAGGGCCTATCGGTCATTCAGGGCGATGCGGATACCGACCTCGTTTATTATCCGGATGGCTCGTTCGATTATGTGATCTTGTCACAAACGCTCCAGGCCATGCGGCAGCCGCGTCTGGTCATGGAACATATGTTGCGGATCGGCCGCCGCGCCATCGTCTCCTTTCCCAATTTCGGCCATTGGAAGATCAGGCTGCAATTGCTGACCACGGGCCGGATGCCCGTGACCAAAAATTTGTCCTATTCCTGGTACGAGACCCCCAATATCCATTTCTGCACGATCAATGATTTTATAGCGCTCGCCGACGAGATGGGCGCTGTGATCGAGCAGGCTTCTGCCCTGGATCGGTTTGGCAGGCCGGTGGAAATGACGCTGCCGCGCAGGATGTGGAATCTGTTTGGCGAGCAGGCGGTGTTCGTGCTGTCCGGTCAGTGAACGGACGACGACTGCCTATTCGCTCCCTTTATCCCCCAAAGGATGCAAATCCCTGACAAGGCTTTTGAGCCGTTCATCAGGCAGATGCGTGTAAATCTGGGTGGTCGAAATATCGGCATGTCCCAATAATTGCTGCACGACGCGTAAATCGGCTCCGTTTTGCAAAAGATGGCTGGCAAAGGCGTGGCGCAGCACATGCGGGCTGATCAGGCGCGTGGGGATGCCTGCCGCACCCGCCAAGGTTTTCAAATCCCGCGCGAAAGCCTGCCGCGTCATGTGCCCGCTCTCGCTATCGGATGGAAAGAGCCAGTTCGACGCTTTCAGATGCCCAGTACCTAAAGCGAGGTAGCGCGTCATCGCCTCTTTTGATTTTTCCGTCAGCGGCACCAACCGCTCGCGTCCGCCCTTGCCTTTAACCGCCAAAAGCCGGTCTTTGGTGCGCGCCGCCCGAAGCGGTAAAGCCACCAGTTCGGAAACACGCAGGCCCGTCGCGTATAAGAGCTCCAGAAGGGCTGCCATACGGGCTGCACGGAAGCGCTCGCCTTCCGGTCGCTCGGAATCCTCGATGCCTTCATTGGCCGTCTGCAACAACCGGTCGACATCGGCGATGGTGAGGGTTTTGGGCAAGGCCCGACCCTGTTTGGGGCCGGAAAGTGCTTGCGCGGGATCATCCGCGCGTTGGCCTTCGGCATAGAGGAACCGGAAAAATTGCCGCAACGCCGCGAGCTTTCTCGCAGCACTTGATGCTTTGAGCCCCGCATGGTCGAGCTCGACCAGATAATGCCGCAGATCATCGGTTGTCGCCGTCGACAAGTCGACGCCCCCGCGGGCGAGGATGGCTTCGGCTCCCTCAAGATCGCGGCGATAGGCCTCGATCGTGTTCTTGGCCGCGCCCCGCTCGGCGGCGAGCATGGCAAGAAAGCCGTCAATGGCATCCGGCATATCAGGTTCTCAAAAAACTGTTCTTTCAACGATGATGCAAGATTCGTCTTCATTATGCTATGGACGAGCGCGAGGATGATGGGAGTTCGACAGGTGGAAGCATTAGGCGGTTCGGGCGGCAGCGCGCGCGAGACGGGTGTGGCGTCCTTGATGGAGGCGCTTGGCCAACGATCCCTTGTGCTTGTCGGCATGATGGGCGCTGGCAAAAGCTCGGTGGGTAAGCGGCTGGCGCAACGGTTGGGGCTGCCTTTTTTTGATGCGGATACGGAAATCGAACGCGCCGCCGGTATGTCGATCCCGGAAATTTTTGAAAAACGCGGCGAGGCAGAGTTCCGCCAAGGCGAACAGCGCGTGATCGCGCGGTTACTGGGCGAGGGGCCGATGGTGCTGGCCACCGGCGGCGGCGCCTTTATGAGCGAGACAACGCGCCACCAGATTGCCGAACTTGGCGTCTCGGTGTGGCTCAAGGCCGAGTTCGATGTCTTGATGCGTCGGGTGCGCAAACGGTCCAACCGACCCCTGCTGCAAAACCCTGATCCGGAGGGAACGCTTAAAAACCTCATGGAGGCGCGCTATCCGGTCTATGCGCGATCCGATATCGAGATCCAGTCGCGTGACGTTGCCCATGACGTCATTGTCGATGAAATCATTGCCGCTGTGTCGGACCACCTCGGAATTGGAGTGCCTGTCGTGTCGATACCACAAGTGTCTCATGCCCATGTGCGGGTCGATCTGCCGGGCCGTGCCTATGATATTGTGATCGGCAGCGCTCTTTTGGAAGAAGCGGGCGAGCGAATCGCGGCTCTGGTCCCGGGCGCGGCCTGCGCCATTGTAACGGACGAAACGGTGGCCACGATCCATCTCACGGTGCTGGAAGACAGCCTGAAAGCCGCGGGCATCCGCACTGCGGTCATTTCTATCCCGCCGGGCGAACGGTCCAAATCCATGACGGAGCTGGATCGGGTGGTTGATGGCATTCTGGCTGCCAAAATGGAGCGCGGCGATCTTGTCGTGGCCTTGGGCGGCGGTGTCGTCGGGGATCTTGCGGGGTTTGCCGCCTCGATTATACGGCGTGGCATGCGGTTTGTGCAAATTCCGACGTCTCTTCTGGCTCAGGTCGACTCCTCGGTTGGCGGTAAAACGGGGATCAATTCGGCGCATGGCAAGAATCTGATCGGTGCTTTCCATCAGCCGAGCCTCGTTCTGGCCGATGTGGATGTTCTGGACACGTTGTCGGCGCGCGAATTTGCGGCGGGCTACGCCGAAGTTGTCAAATATGGCCTGATTTCAGACGCGCCGTTTTTCAACTGGCTCGAGGCGCATCATTCGGGCGTGTTCGCGGGCGGGCCTGATCGCGTTCATGCGATCGAGGTAGCCTGCAAGGCAAAGGCCGCCATCGTCATGCGGGATGAGCGCGAGGAAGGCGACCGCGCTTTGCTCAATCTCGGCCATACCTTTGCCCATGCGTTTGAGCGTATCGTGGCCTATGACGGCGCGCGTCTGGTGCATGGCGAAGCGGTCGCTATCGGGTTGTGCTGCGCGTTCCGCTTTTCACAACGTCTGGGATTGTGCAGCGGGCAGGATGCGGTGCGCATTGAATCGCATCTCAAAAAAGTGGGCCTTCCTACCCATATCCGCGACATTCCGAGCTGGGATGCGGATGCAACGGCGATTTTGGAGGCGATGGCGCAGGACAAAAAGGTCAAGCGCGGCAAACTGACCTTCATTCTTGCGCGCGGAATTGGCGAAAGCTTTATTGCAACCGACGTATCGGCGGACGATGTACGCGCTTATCTTGACGACCACCTCCAAACGGGAGCGAACTAAACGCCATGGAACATGTCGAAATTCATACCGACCCCTTTCTGGCATTGGGTATTGTCATTGTCTGTCTGGCGCTTTCGGCGTTTTTTTCCGGCTCGGAAACGGCGCTGACCGCCGCCTCACGTGCCCGGATGCACGCTCTTGAAAGCGCTGGCGATGAGCGGGCAGGCATCATCAACCGGCTGCTTCTGGCCAAGGAAAGGTTGATTGGTGCGATGCTGATCGGCAATTCCATCGTCAATATTGGGGCGTCGGCCTTTACCACCAGCGTTCTGGTGCAGTTTTTTGGTGCCGAGGGCGCCATTTATGCAACTGTCGTCATGTCGATCCTGATCATCATCTTTGCCGAAGTCATGCCCAAGACCATGGCGATTTCGACACCGGACCGTTCGGCGTTGCTGCTGGCCCGTCCGGTTGCTTTGGCCGTTGCCCTGTTCGGCCCGCTGACGCTTGCGATTGAGGCCATTGTCCGGACGATTTTGCGGCCCTTCGGGTTCCGGATCGGCGAGAACGAGGCGGTATTGTCGGCGACTGAAGAATTGCGGGGCGCGGTCGATCTGCTTCACAGCGAGGGCAGCGTCGAGGCCGAGGCGCACAAAATGTTTGGCGGTCTGCTTGATCTGGCCGAACTCGAAGTCTCCGACATCATGGTCCATCGCACCAAAATGCGCACGATTTCGGCCGATCTTCCGCCCGAGGAAATCGTTCGGGAGATATTGTCCTCCCCGCATACCCGTTTGCCGCTCTGGTCGGGCTCGCCGGACAACATTATCGGCGTCTTGCACGCCAAGGATTTACTGCGCGCCTATGATGCGGCAGGGGGCAAGGCAACCGATCTCGATGTGAAAAACATCGCGCTTGATCCGTGGTTTGTACCCGACACCAATTCCTTGCAGGAGCAGTTGAAGGCGTTTCTCTCCAAAAAGGTCCATTTTGCGCTGGTCGTCGACGAATATGGCGAAGTGATGGGGCTTGTGACGCTTGAGGATATTTTGGAAGAAATTGTCGGCGATATTCGCGACGAGCACGATGTGCGTGTGCAGGGCCTCAGGCCTTTGCCCGATGGCTCGGTCCGGGTCGATGGCTCGGTGCCGATCCGCGATCTTAACCGCGCGATGGATTGGGACCTGCCGGATGAGGAAGCAACCACCATTGCCGGTTTGGTGATCCACGAAGCGCAGACGATTCCGGATACGGGGCAGATTTTTACTTTTTATTCCTACCGGTTCGAAGTGCTGCGCAAAGCGCGCAACCGCATTACCCAATTGAAAATTACCTCCTTGAAGCGCCGCGCCTCGGCGGAATAGTGTTTCCCGCCCGACCATCGAAGACAAGGCCGCCCGGTTGGGCGGCCTTTTTTTATTTTCAACTTTTTGCACCGCCCTTACCAATTGTTTAGGGTCTTGAACTAACGTTGCGTCAACTTAACCCGTTTCAACTGAATCTGGACGTGCGCAATGGATGCTGCAACCGCATTAGGAATGGTCGTTGGCTTTGGTGTGATCGGTCTTCTCACCACCATGGAAGGCTCGCCCGGTGCGTTTGTCAGCGAGCACGCCCTGATCGTTATTTTTGGAGGCTGCGCCGGAGCGACGATGATCCGCTTTCCGTTTTCAACCATGCTGCACGGCTTTCCAACCGGCATGCGTTACGCGTTCATGATGCACTCGTCAGAGCCGCGCGAACTGATTGAGGAAATCACCAAGGTTGCCGATACAGCGCGCCGCTCCGGTGCCGCCGCGCTCGAGCGCGTTGTCGTCAAGGACAAGTTTCTGGCCCAGGGCATCCGCTATATTGCCGACGGCTATGACCGCGAATTCATCCGTGAGACTTTGCAGCGCGATACCGATAATTTTCTCATTCGGTTAGAAGAAGGTGGCAAGCTTTACCGCTCCATCGGCGATGCCGCCCCGGCCTGGGGTATGATCGGCACACTGCTCGGCATGGTGCAGATGTTCAGCCATATGGAAGATCCGTCAAAGCTCGGGCCCTTTATGGCCATTTCTCTGTTGGCCACCCTCTATGGTGCTCTGGTTGCCAATCTGGTGTGTCTGCCGATTGCCGACAAGCTTCAGTTGAAGCTCGAGGAAGAGGATGTATGTCGGGCGCTGGTGATCGATGGTGTGATGCAGATCCGTGAGGCGAAGAGCCCCGCAGTGGTGCGCGAAATGCTGGTGGCCTATTTGCCCGTCAAGCACCGCGACGCACTGGCGGCGGCCTAACCGCCATGGCGCGTAAAAAAGGCGGACACGGTGGCGGACATGGCTGGTTTGTGACCTTCGCAGACCTCATGGGTCTGTTGATGAGTTTTTTTGTCATGCTGGTCGCTTTTTCGACGCAAGATCAGGCCAAAATGAAACTCGTCGCGGGTTCCATGCGGGATGCGTTTGGCATGCAGCGCGAAAATCGCTTTGCGTCGATGATCGAAATGGAGGGCACGCCGACCAAGCCCTTTTTGAAAAACGCCAAGTTTCTTCCGCCCGAGGAAGGCACCGATCAGGCTGGCCCTTTGGTTGGCGAACGGCGCGATGAAGGGCTCGATCTGGCCACCAATGACCGCACCTTCGGCCTGGCCGCTGCGACGTTGCGCCAGGCGATTGCTGATATGCCGGAGATTGCTGAACTATCCAAAAATCTGATCGTTCAGGAAAACAAAGACGGGCTTGATGTGTCGCTGGTGGATCAATCCGGCCGTTCCATGTTTCCCGACGGCTCAGTCGAACCCTATCCCTTTGTGCGCGAGGCGTTGCGTAAACTGGCCCCTTCCTTGAAACGCTTGTCGAACCGCCTCGAGATTACCGGTCACACCGCAGCGCCGCTTCCCGGTGTCCAACCTGAAACATCGCCGTGGGAGCTATCGGTCGGACGGGCCTCCGCCATCCGGCGTATTCTTGTCGAGTCCGGCTTGCCGCAGGACCGCTTCTTGGCGATTGCGGGCAAGGCCGATACCGACCCCCTGTTTCCGGATAATCCGCAGCTTCCGGCCAATCGCCGCGTCGATCTGTTGCTGATCCGGGAAGCACCACCGATGCCGGCGGGCAAGAAGCCCTGAAATGGCTGGCCGATTTTTTAGCCGCTAACGATCCTTGCAACCATTCGAGAACTCGGATAGCAAAACGCCATAGTCGTTCATCCAAGGGTTTGCGGAGCTTTCCATGACGTATGTGGTCGTCGAAAATTGCATCAAGTGCAAATATATGGACTGCGTGGAAGTCTGCCCGGTCGATTGTTTCTACGAAGGCGAGAACATGCTCGTCATTCATCCCGATGAGTGCATTGATTGCGGCGTTTGCGAGCCTGAATGCCCGGCCGACGCGATCAAGCCTGATACGGAATCGGGACTGGAGCCTTGGCTGAAGCTGAACGCGGATTACGCAAAATCCTGGCCCAATGTCACGATCAAGCGCGATGCTTTGCCGGAAGCCAAGGAATTTGATGGCAAGGCCGACAAATTGGCACTCTTCTCGTCCAATCCCGGCGAGGGAGACTGACCTTTTCCAGCCAAGGCTTTCAGAAGGCTTGGAAAATCGTCATTTTTCTGATATATGTCATTCCATCCCGTTGAAAAGGCGGGAACGGGTCATTTTTCATTGATCGGAACATTCGGAATCTTCCTTCCCTGCTTGGTTCGTTTGACCTGGAGCGGAGGATAGAAATTCTGTTGTTCGGTTTATCTGTTGGCACGCCGAAGGAACCGGCATGCTGGGGCGGAGTGAAAAACGGCAGCGACTTTTTGATTTTTCGCCGCTTTTCGGCGCAACATAGAAAGAACGCGTCACAATGACGACAGGAACAAAGAAAGCCGTTAATCGCCAGGGTTACAAGACCGGTGAATCGGTTGTTTATCCGACGCATGGCGTGGGCCGTATTACGGCGATCGAGGAGCAGGAAGTAGCGGGTTACAAGCTCGAGCTCTTTGTGATTTTCTTCGAAAAAGACAAAATGACCCTCCGCGTCCCGACCGCAAAAGCGGCCGCCGTGGGCATGCGCAAGCTTTCCGAGCCTGCCCTCATCGCCAAGGCATTGGAAACGGTCAGCGGTCGTGCGCGCATCAAGCGCACCATGTGGTCGCGTCGAGCGCAGGAATATGAGGCAAAGATCAATTCAGGCGACATCATTCAGATCGCCGAGGTCGTGCGCGATCTCTACCGGTCGGATGCCCAGCCAGAACAATCCTATTCCGAACGGCAGCTGTATGAAGCAGCGCTTGACCGTCTGGTGCGCGAAGTCGCCGCCGTCAATGGGACGATGGAAAGTGAAGCCATCAAGCTGATCGAGACGCATCTGGCGAAGTCGCCGAAGCGTGCCAAGACGGCAGAGGCCGAAATCGAGGCCGAGGCGGATGCCGAGGACGATCAGGAAGAAGCGGCTTAATGGCCTCGTTCTGGAAACCCGATTTGAAAAGGGCGCTTCGAGCGCCCTTTTTTTGTCTACCTCTCGTCGGCCATGATCAGCTTGTAGGTCTCGCTCGGTCGTAATTTGGGTCGGTCAAGACCGTTCAAGGTCATAAACCGATCAAGCGCACCCTCACCGCCATCCGATCGTGCCGCGAGGCTGGCGGCGGTATCATCGGGACCGGCCGTCACGGTCACAATTTTTTGAGGCCTCAGGCTTTGGGCCTCGTCAGGCGATAGCGGGTGAAACGTGCCAATGGCTGCTAGAAAGGCGCGATCCAGAGCAGGAGTCATTTCGCGTGCGGCGAAGATGATCCGGAAGGTAGTATCGCCCCTGCGAAGGGCCGCGAGACGGAACGTCCATTCCGTGCCCTTGGCCAAGGCTGTCGCACCCGTAAGGCCGCCGACCGTAAAGGATGTAATGTCGGTGCTTGGCACCCCTTCGATCCAGCCGCCCGCCAGCGACGCTTCCACGCCGAGGCCGCCCAGTCGAACGGTATCGAGCCTAAATGCCTGTGCGCCATTGGCCGCGATGCCAATCACGGCTTGCGGAGAATTCTCGAGTGTAAAGCCTTCCGGCGCGATAATCGCAAAATCGAGGCGGGGATGCAAAAAGCGCCGACCCCTTACGACGCCACTGGTCGGATCTTCCCCAAAAGCCAGCCCGTTCAAAGCGACGAGATAGCGGTTTCGATCGGCTTCGATCGAGGTGGGGCTAACATTGTTGCGTGCGGTTTCAAGGGCTGCGGAAAGCCGTTGCGGCGTTGAAGGATGGCTGGAAAGAAAGCTCAAGCGCGCATTTGAACGTGTTTCGCCCGAATAGGTTGTCTGACGGGCAAGCGATGCGAGAAAGCGGGCCGCGCCATAAGGGTCGTAGCCTGCTTTGGCGATGGTCCGGATGCCGATATCGTCGGCCTCGAGCTCTTGGCCGCGTGAAAAGCTGGCCAGCAGAAAGCGTGATGTGGCGGCCTCTGATCCGGAAATGGATTCCGGCATGATAGCGGTGGCTTGCCGTTCGAACTCGGCGCGCTGCATGGCGTGCTTGGCGGTGACGTGACCGACCTCATGGGCGAGCACGGCGGCGAGTTCCGAGGTGTCATTGGCCAGCGCCAGCAATCCGCGGGTGACATAAAGCTCGCCGGTGGGGAGCGCAAAGGCGTTAACGGTCGCCGAATTTAAAACGGTGATCCGGTAATGCGCGTTCGGATCGTCACTGGCGGCGACCACACGGCCGGTGACTTCCCGTACAAGGTCAAGAACGGGGCCCGGCGCCGCATATTCTCCGCCAAAATTGGCAACCAGCCGCTCCCGTTCGGCAAAGACGGCGGAATCGGTTGCGCTGTTGACGACGGGCACCGCGGCCGGCGGCTGCTGGCGTGGGCCGCTCATACATCCGGACACGATCCCGCCAATGATCGCAACAAGGGCGATTCGAAGCGCTATCCACCGCTCAACGGTCGCCGCCACGTTCCATCTCCGGCCAAAGTCTTGAATGTCACGGCGACATTCTTCCTGCCATTTCGGGATAACGCGTCGGCAGCCTTTTCATCAAGCCTTAAGCGGCTTTTTTTGCCTCTTTAAATCGAGCCACAAAAATTGCACCCGAAACGGGCTGCAAAAAGGGCCAAGCCGTGATATGGACGACCTTGTGCGGTCCCGTAGCTCAGCAGGATAGAGCGGCGGTTTCCTAAACCGTAGGTCGGATGTTCGAGTCATCCCGGGATCGCCAGTATTATGATCGGCAAGCGGGTGGAGTGGCTCGCTTTCTTCGCCTTAATGTAGCGCGGCGCTAATGGTCCTGCCCTTCAGCTTTTCGATTTCCTGCTTGAGATGCAGTTTTTTGCGCTTCAGCTCTTTGAGCTTGAGGTCACTGGCTGAAGGCTGGATTTGCTCACCGTGGATTTCGCGTTCGAGCGCTTGATGGCGGCGCTCAAGTTCGACCAGATGGGACTGTATCGACATGCTGCTCCTCCTGAAGAGTGCCGGCTGTAATCCGGACGTCGCGAGTTTGTCATAAATTCAAATTCTGTCGAGCGATGTTTAGGTCCGCCCGTCATCCCAACAGATTTTTTGGGTAAGGCGTTGATCGTTTTCGTTTTCCTTCCCGCTGAGACTTGCATGGGATCCTGATGGTCTGGCATAGTTTTGCGATCGGAACGCCGGTCATCCGGAAAAGGCCGTGACATGACTGATTCGACCGACTTACCTACCGATCCCGCCGTCTTGATTGCCGAGCTGCAACAGCTCCGGATCGAGCACAAGGACATCAGCGATGCGGTTGTGGCCCTCGAGGCTCTGGGGCAGGCTGATCAATTGCAAATCCGTCGGTTCAAGCGGCGTAAACTGGCGCTGAAAGATATGATCCGGCAGCTCGAAGACCAGATCACGCCGGATATTATCGCTTGAACGGCGAATTTGGTTTCATGGCCCTTGCCATCAAGGGTTTCGGGCGATACGCAGCTTTTTTGAGCGCAGGGGCACCTCAATGACCGAACCCGCGACGCCGGTCGCCATAATCATGGGCAGCCAATCCGATTGGGCAACAATGCGCCATGCCGCTGAAACGCTCGACGCGTTGGGGGTGGCCCATCGCTCGCGGATCATCTCCGCCCATCGCACACCCGAGCGCCTGTATGAGTTTTCCCGCTCGGCGCGGGAAAACGGATACCAGGTGATCATTGCTGGCGCGGGTGGCGCAGCCCATTTGCCCGGCATGACGGCGGCCATGACCCCTTTGCCCGTGTTCGGTGTACCGGTCGAGTCCAAAGCGCTCTCCGGCCAAGACAGCCTGCTCTCCATCGTGCAGATGCCAGCCGGTATTCCGGTAGGTACGCTGGCTATCGGCAAAGCGGGTGCGATCAACGCCGCCCTGCTGGCTGTGGCCGTCTTGGCCCTGCATGATAGGGCCCTGGCTGCCCGGCTTGATGCCTGGCGGGCCAAGCAGAGTGCGGCGGTGGCTGACACGCCATCCGACGAGGTCTGAGCCATGCTCAAGCCCGGCGATACGATCGGAATTCTTGGCGGCGGACAATTGGCGCGCATGATGGCGCTGGCTGCCGCTCCTCTGGGTCTCAAGTGCCATATTTTTGCGCCTGAAGGCGATAACCCCGCCTTCGATGTCGCAGCCGCTCACACGGTTGCCGGTTATGAGGACGCCGCGGCCTTGAAGGCCTTTGCCGCAGCCGTATCGGTCGTGACCTATGAATTCGAGAATGTACCGGCAACCACGGCGGATATTCTCTCGGCGCAGGTGCCCGTGCTTCCGGCTCCGCGCGCTTTGGCAATTACCCAGGACCGTTGGACGGAGAAGAGCTTTATTCGCGATCTCGGCCTCGCTGTGCCCGATTTTGTAGCGGTTTCATCCGTTGAAGAGCTGGAAGCGGCGCTTGTCCGTCTCGGCCGTCCCAGCGTGCTGAAAACCCGTCGCCTCGGCTATGATGGCAAGGGTCAGGCGATCATCCGTGACGATGTCACCGCGCAGGCGGCGTGGGATGCGATTGGTCGCGCCCCCGCTATTCTGGAAGCCTTCGTTCCGTTTGAGCGCGAAGTGTCCGTGGTGGCAGCGCGGTCTTTATCGCGCGATGTCGTTGCCTATGATGTGTGTGAAAACCGCCACGCGCATCATATTCTGGCGGAAACCGTATTACCTGCCGCAATTTCGGCCAAGACCGAGCAAGCGGCCAAAGATGCCGCGCGCCAGATTGCCGAAGCGCTCGATTATGTCGGCGTGTTTGCGGTTGAGTTTTTTGTCGCGGGTTTTGGCGATCAAGAGGCCTTGTCGGTCAATGAAATCGCCCCGCGCGTGCATAATTCCGGTCACTGGACGCTGGGTGGTGCCGAAACCTCGCAATTCGAGCAGCATATTCGCGCGGTGGCCGGTTGGCCGTTGGGCAGCGTGAAGCGGCTTGGCCGGATTAGCATGGAAAATCTTATCGGTGACGATGTGATGCGGTGGCCGGAACTGCTGGCAGAGCCGGGTCTCGTGGTTGAGATTTATGGCAAACGGGAAGCCCGGCCGGGCCGCAAGATGGGACATTTTACGCGGGTGATTCGATAGAATCGGAAGACTCTCGAAAAACCTTGGCTTTTTAACGCCTACAGGCGTGGACAGCGTGTCACCTTTCTGTTAGGAAGCGCGCTCACGTCGCCAAGACTTGTAAAGAGTAAACATTGGCGGCTCCAGAATTGACACTTAAACTTCGGGAAAACACGCGTGCAGGTTCTCGTCCGTGACAACAATGTTGACCAGGCGCTCAAGGCGCTGAAGAAGAAGATGCAGCGTGAAGGCATCTTCCGCGAAATGAAGCTCCGTGGCCACTATGAGAAGCCATCGGAAAAGCGCGTTCGCGAAGAGGCGGAAGCCGTTCGCCGCGCTCGCAAACTGACCCGCAAGAAGCTTCAGCGCGAAGGCCTTTTGCCTGCGCCTAAGCCAAAGGTTTTCACGCGCTAATCGCGCGTTACCTTTTCAAGGCCAAAAATCACGATCAGGGTGTTTCGAAATCAGATTCGAAGCACCCTTTTTGTTGCCCGAATCTGTGCGACTGCCTACATATCGCCAACAGGGCACGCGAGGAGCAACCGTCATGACCACCAGCATCGTTCAGACAAGGCGTAGCACTGCCATGACGCGATGGTTGGGCGCGAGTGCTTTGGCGCTCGTCCTTGCAGGGTGTGTCAGCGGCAAAGCCCCGGCGCCGGTTGCCTCGGTCGCCGAGATGGATACCGACCATGCCACGGCAGCCATCAATATCGAGTCGCTTTCGGCGGTGATTGCTCAAAATCCGGGTGATGCCACGGCCTATAACACGCGTGGTGCGGCACTCGCCCGCATTGGAAAATTTGTCGAGGCAGAGGCTGATTTTACCAAGGCCATCGAGCTTAAGCCCGGCTATGCAGCAGCCTTTACCAACCGCGCCTTGGCCTATCGCCAGACGGGGCAGGATGATCTGGCGCTCAACGACTTCAGCCGCGCGATTACGGCCAACCCGACCTATGGTGCGGCCTATCTCGGAAGAGGTAATCTGTTCCGGACCGTTGGCCGGTTGCCGGAGGCTATTGCCGACCTCACCAACGCCATCAAGCTAAACCCGGAATCGGCACAGGCCTATCATTCGCGCGGGCTGATTTTCCAGAAACAGGGACTGCATAAAAAGGCGACCAATGATTTTGACGCCGCCATTGATCGCGATCCCTTTGTGGCTGCTCCCTATCTGGCGCGTGGCCAAAGCCTCGTTGTTTTGGGAAAATACGACTCCGCGATTGAGGACTTCAATTCCTGCCTCAATGTCGATGCCAATCTGATCGAAGGCTGGGTTGGCTTGGGCCTTGCCAACGAGAAAAAGGGCGACGCCAAGGCCGCTCAAGAGGCCTACCAGCGCGCACTGAGCCTTGATTCAACCAATGCTGGCGCCAAAGAAGGTATGGACCGTCTCTCCGGAGCGGCGGCCCCCAGCAGTGGCGGTATGGGTGATCTGTTGAACAAGAAGTGGTTCTGAGCGGCAGGCTTGATCGTAGCCTGCCTTTGCTCTCAGTGCCCCAGCGCCTTGTTGATGGACTCGACCATCTTTTTGGCATCCGCAAACAGCATCAGCGTGTTGTCTTTGAAGAACAATTCATTCTCGACGCCGGCATAGCCTGAGCCCATGCCGCGCTTGATGAAAAGCACGGTCTTGGCCTTTTCGACATCCAAAATCGGCATGCCAAAGATAGGCGACTTCGGATCGGTTTTGGCCGCCGGATTGGTCACGTCATTCGCACCAATGACAAAGGCGACATCGGCCTGGGCAAATTCCGAATTGATGTCTTCGAGTTCAAACACCTCGTCATAAGGCACATTGGCCTCCGCCAGCAGCACATTCATATGGCCGGGCATACGGCCAGCCACCGGATGAATGGCGTATTTGACGTCGACGCCTTCCTTCTTCAACAGGTCTGCCATTTCGCGCAGTGCATGCTGCGCTTGCGCCACGGCCATGCCATAACCCGGAACAATGATGACGCTGGAGGCGTTCTTCATCATGAAGGCGGCATCTTCCGCCGAACCCTGTTTGACCGGGCGTGTTTCAACCGCGCCACCGGCTGCGGTCCCCGTTTCACCGCCAAAACCGCCCAAAATGACGGAGAAGAACGACCGGTTCATGCCCTTGCACATGATGTAGGACAGGATCGCACCGGATGAACCCACCAGCGCGCCAGTGATGATCAGGGCCATATTGGAGAGCGTGAAACCAATGCCCGCGGCAGCCCATCCCGAATAGGAATTCAGCATCGAGACGACGACCGGCATATCCGCGCCGCCAATCGGTATGATGATCAGGACGCCAAGGACCAAGGCGACCAGTGTGATCAGCCAGAAGAACAGCGTGCTTTGGGTTGCGACAAAGAGCACAAGTAACACGACGAGGGCGGAGGCCAGCGTCATGTTGATCAGATGCCGGCTCGGCAACATGATGGGCTTGCCGCTCATATTCCCGTTCAGCTTCAAAAACGCGATGATCGAACCGGTGAAGGTGACGGCACCAATCGCCACACCCAGCGACATTTCAACAATGCTGGCCGATTTGATCGCACCATTGGCCATAATGTGGAAGGCATCCGGCGCATAAAGCGCACCGGCGGCAACGAAAACGGCAGCCAGACCGACAAGAGAATGGAAGAACGCCACAAGCTGCGGCATGGCGGTCATCGCGATGCGGCGTGCCAGAACAGCACCGAAACCCCCGCCAATCGCCAGACCAAGGGCGAGCAGCAGCCAGCCGGAGAGGCCTGCTGGCGGGGCAACGAACAAGGTCGTCACCATCGCGATGCCCATGCCGATCATGCCGAAGAGATTGCCTTGGCGCGATGTGGCGGGCGAAGATAATCCCCGTAAAGCGAGAACAAACAGAACACCCGAGGCGAGATAGAGGAGAGCCGCGAAATTGCCGGACATCGGGTCAGCCCTTCTTCTTGTACATCGCCAGCATGCGCTGGGTGACGAGGAATCCGCCGAAAATATTCACGCTGGCCAAGATCAGTGCCCCTAACCCGAAGAGCCGGGCGAGAACCGAACCATCGTCGCCCGCAACCGAACTGTCGACGCCGACGGCCAGCAGCGCACCTACCACAATCACCGAAGAGATGGCGTTCGTCACCGACATCAACGGGGTATGGAGCGCTGGCGTAACCGACCAAACCACAAAATAGCCTACAAAGACGGCAAGAACGAAAAGGGCGAATTCGAACACAAAAGGGTCAATCGCCCCGCCCGTTGCACCATGGGCCGCGGTGCCGGCAAAAGAGCCGGCCTGTTCGGCAAAGGCTTGCGCCGCATCGGCCATTTCACGCGCTGCTTTGGCGGCAGCAACGGCCTTGTCGTGGAACATCTGGGCGGTGTCGTTCGCCATGGACGCGTCCCCTTTTCTTTAAGCCTTGGGCTGGAAGCCCGGATGGGTGATCGCGCCGTCGCGCGTCAGATTGGTGGCCTTGACCAGCTCGTCATCCCAATTCACCGCAAGGGCTTTGGTGTTCTTGTCGATCATGGTTTCGAGGAAGGAGAACAGGTTCTTGGCATAAAGCGCCGAGGCGCTGGAGGCGATCCGTCCTGGCAGATTAAGCGGACCCAGGATTTTCACGCCATTTTCCGTGATAACCGTCTCGCCTGCCTTTGAAAGCGCGACATTGCCACCGCGCTCGACGGCGAGATCGACGATCACGGAACCCGGCCGCATCGACATGACCATTTCCTCGGAGACCAGCTTTGGAGCGGGCCGACCGGGAATAAGCGCGGTTGTGATCACGATATCCTGTTTAGCAATATGGGCTGTGACAAAGGCCGCCTGTTTGGCCTGATATTCTGCCGACATCGGTTTGGCGTAGCCTGCTGCGGTTTCCGCCTGCTTGAATTCTTCGTCCTCGACCGCCACAAATTTGGCACCGAGCGATGCAACCTGCTCTTTCGCAGCCGGTCGCACATCCGTGGCCGTCACAATCGCCCCAAGGCGCCTTGCCGTGGCAATCGCCTGAAGACCAGCAACGCCTGCACCCATCACGAAGACTTTTGCCGCAGGCACAGTTCCCGCCGCCGTCATCATCATCGGCATACCGCGGCCATATTCCGCCGAAGCATCGATAACGGAGCGGTAGCCCGCGAGATTGGCTTGGCTGGACAATACGTCCATGACCTGAGCGCGCGTGATGCGCGGCATCAATTCCATCGCGAAGGTTGAAAGTCCGGCTTCGGCCATTGCAGCAAGAGCGTCGGCCGCATCATAGGGATCCATGATGGCCAGAACCAGAGCACCTTTGGGAATGAGTTTGATTTCGGCAGACGAAGGCCGGCGAACCTTCAAGACGACGGTTGCACCCTTCAGCGCATCTTTGGCGTTTTTCGCCATGCTTGCGCCAGCCGCAACAAATTCGGTATCGGGAATGCCTGATGCCGTTCCCGCACCCGTTTCAATCGCAAAACTGGCGCCCAAAGCGACCAGCTTTTTTACCGTTTCGGGGGTTGCAGCAACGCGGGTCTCTAGCGGACCGGCTTCGGTGATAACGGCAATGTGCATTCGTTTCCCCCGGCTACCAACTTCCAAATTTTAGCTCCCTTCCGCATGAACCGGAAGGCTTGGCTCGATCAGATCAGCGTGATCGCCATACCGATGAGCAGCAGGGTAACGAAGATCGATCCCCACTTCACGAGACCAAGAAACATGGCATAGGTGCGCTCGTGTTCGGCGTAATCCATTCCGGAACCGGCGGCGTGATCGTGTTGGGCCATCGAAAACCTCGACTGTCTTGAGATACCATTGATCATTTTCTCTACCCTAAGCGTTGCGTTCGATCAATGGATGGCGGCTCCTTTTTAAATGACTTTATGGCTTCGGCATGCGAGGGAAATCCCTCAATGGGGTTAGGTTTACGACAATGCGGTTACTTTTCTTGGGCGATGTGGTGGGGCGGCCGGGCCGTGTGGCAGTATCCGAGCGATTGCCGGAACTCAAACGCCGCTGGTCGCTGGATTGCGTTGTCATCAATGGCGAGAACGCAGCGGGCGGTTTTGGCATCACCGAGGGGATCTGCGATGAACTGCTGACCGCCGGCGCCGATGTGGTTACCCTTGGTAATCACTCGTTCGATCAACGCGAGGCCTTGGTGTTTATCGAGCGCCAACCGCGTTTGTTGCGGCCGATCAATTATCCCGCCACTACACCTGGTCGCGGTGCGACGCTGGTCGACACGTCAACCGGTGCGCGGGTGCTCGTTATCAATGCGATGGCGCGGCTGTATATGGATCCGCTTGATGATCCGTTTTCCGCCGTTGACCGTGCTCTGCTCGAGGCGCCGTTAGGCCGCGTAGCCGATGCGGTGATTGTCGATTTTCACGGCGAAGCGTCGAGCGAAAAGCAGGCGATGGGCCATTTCCTCGATGGTCGGGCTAGCCTCGTCGTCGGCACGCACACGCATGTACCAACCGCCGACCACCAGATCTTTGATGGCGGCACCGCCTACATGACCGATGCCGGCATGTGCGGCGATTATGATTCCATTCTAGGCATGACCAAAGACGAGCCGGTTCGCCGCTTTGTCGAAAAAACGCCGGGTTCGCGGTTGGAAGCGGCCAGCGGACAAGGCACGCTTTCGGGCATTGCGGTTGAGACGGATGATCGGACGGGGTTGGCTATTAAAGTGGCCGCTGTTCGGATCGGCCCGCGCCTGTCGCCCGCCTTGCCGGAGTTTTGGGAAGGCTGATGGGCAACTGAGTCTTTATTTTATAAGCTTCGCGCCCTATAAGCGCGGCATTTCGACAACAAGCGGGCAGGGAAAACAATGGCCGGTCATTCAAAGTTCAAGAACATCATGCATCGCAAAGGCAAACAGGACGCGGTGCGTTCCAAGATGTTCGCGAAATTTGCGCGCGAAATATTGGTTTCTGCCAAACTTGGCTTGCCCGATCCGGCCATGAACCCGCGCCTGCGCGCCGCCATTCAAGCGGCGCGTGCGGAAAACATGCCGAAGGATAATATCGAGCGCGCGATTAAGAAGGCGGCAGGTAGCGACGCCGAGAACTACGAGGAAATCCGCTATGAAGGCTATGCACCGGGTGGTGTGGCCGTCATCGTCGAAGCGCTGACCGATAACCGCAACCGCACGGCCCCCGAAGTCCGCTCCTATTTCTCCAAAGCAGGCGGAGCGCTGGCTGAAACGGGCGCAGTGTCCTTCATGTTCGACCGCATCGGCGTGATCGAATTTGACACCAAAGTCGGAACCGAAGACCAGATGATGGAAGCCGCCATCGAGGCAGGTGCCGATGACGTGGCCACCACCGAGGACGGCCATGAAGTTGTCACCACGCTCGAATCCTTGCGCGATGTCGCCAAGGCGCTCGAAGAAAAATTCGGCGAGCCGCGCAAAACCGGCATGGTTTGGCGCGCGCAGAACATGATCGCGGTGGACGATGAAGCGGGCGAGAAGATCATGAAGCTTCTCGACAATTTGGAAGACAGCGACGACGTGCAGAACGTCTACTCGAATGCGGAATTTTCCGACGCGTTGTTGGCAAAGCTCAGCGGTTAATGGCCATTATCCGCATCCTCGGCATTGACCCCGGCCTGCGGAATACCGGCTGGGGTGTCATTGAGCAGGATGGGTCAAAGCTGCATTTTATCGCCTGCGGCACCATTAAATCCGATGAAAAACGCGAGCTGGCCGACCGGTTGCGCCAACTTCACGATGGATTGCAGGGCGTGATGACCTCTTTTGCGCCTGACGAGGCGGCGGTTGAGGAAACCTTCGTCAACAAAGATGCACGGGCGACGCTTAAACTCGGTCAAGCGCGCGGCATCGCTTTGCTGGTTCCTGCCCTTGCCGGGCTTTCGGTGGGCGAATATGCGCCCAACCTCGTCAAAAAGACGATTGTGGGCTCAGGACACGCCGACAAAGACCAGATTCACATGATGGTGAAAGTGTTGCTGCCGAAATCCGACGCCAAGACCCCCGATGCCGCTGACGCCTTGGCCATTGCGCTGACCCACGCGCAACATCGCGGTCTAAAAGCGAGGATTGCGGGGCTTTAAGCCTTTTACTCGGGCCGAATCCTTCTATATTCTGGTTTCGTTCTCCTCGCTCAAGGGTCTTTAATGTATCAGCCGCCGCATTTTCATGAAGACGCGCCAGCCCAGCAGCACGCTTTGATCCGCGCGTTTCCGCTGGGGTTATTGGTCACGCATGGTGCGAGTGGCCTTCTAGCCAATGCCATTCCGTTTCTGATGGATTCCGAGGCGGGTGAAAACGGTGTGCTGCGCTGCCATGTCGCGCGCGCCAATCCGCAATGGAAAGAGCTTGAAGGGTTGAGCGAGGTTTTGGTCGTTTTCCAGGGCGCGCAGCATTACATCACGCCCGGCTGGTACGAGACGAAGCGCGAAACCGGCAAGGTCGTGCCCACCTGGAATTACACCATGGTGCAGGTTCGTGGCGTTCCTCGCGTCATGGACAACGCCGAATGGCTCGGCCGACAGATCCGCGATCTCACCGAGATGATGGAAGGCGGCTATCCGAAACCATGGGCGGTGGATGACGCGCCCGCCTCCTTTATCGACGCGCAAGTGCGCGGCATTGTCGGTATCGAGATCGATATCGCCTCCATTACTGGCAAATGGAAAGTTAGTCAGAACCGGACCGAGGCAGATCGCGCGGGCGTCGCCGCGGGGCTTGAAGCGTTGCCCGATGACGAGGCCCACGCGATGGCGGGTCTCGTTGCCGATAAGCTCATTCGTTCAAAAAAGGACAGTTCCCTATGATCGGCAAACTCAAGGGAACCGTTGACGGCATCGGTGAAGATCACGCCATCGTGGATGTGCATGGCGTGGGCTATGTCGTGCAGGCCTCTAGCCGCACCTTGCAGGGCCTGAACAATGGCGAGGCGGTGGTCCTTTTCATCGAAACCCAAGTGCGTGAGGATGCGATCCGCCTGTTCGGCTTTGTGGCCGAGCAGGAGCGCGAATGGTTCAGGCTTTTACAAAGCGTGCAGGGCGTAGGCGCCAAAGTGGCGCTGGCCATTTTATCCATCATGACGGGCGGCGAGATTGCGACCGCCATCGGCACCGGCGACAAGGCCATGGTTGCGCGCGCGCCGGGCGTTGGCCCCAAACTCGCCCAGCGCATCGTCTCTGAGTTGAAGGATAAATCGCCTGCTCTGACGGGGATTGATCTCGGTCTTTCGGCTTTCTCCACCTCCGTGTCCGATCGCGCGGCACCTAAGCCGGTGGCGGATGCCATCTCGGCGCTTTCCAATCTCGGCTATCCGCAGGCCCATGCGATGACGGCAATTGCGGCAGCGGTCAAAGCCTTGGGCGATGAGGCCGAAACCTCGGCGCTGATCCGCTTCGGGCTGAAGGAGTTGGCAAAGTGACCCGCCCCGGTTTGCTCAACGCCGAAAAGCGCGAGGATGATCTCGACACTTCGCTGCGCCCGCAGGTGCTGGCCGATTTTACCGGCCAAGCCGCCGCGCGTGCCAATCTCAAAGTGTTCATTGAAGCGGCCAAAGCGCGCAAAGATGCGCTGGACCATGTGTTGTTTGTAGGACCTCCGGGCTTGGGCAAAACCACGCTGGCGCAGATTGTGGCGCGCGAATTGGGCGTCAATTTCCGCTCCACCTCCGGTCCAGTGATCGCCAAAGCCGGTGATCTTGCCGCCCAACTCACCAATCTCGAAGAACGCGATGTGCTTTTTATCGATGAAATTCATCGGCTGAATCCGGCGGTCGAGGAAATTCTCTATCCGGCCATGGAGGATTTCCAGCTTGATCTGATCATTGGCGAGGGGCCTGCGGCGCGCTCCGTCAAGATTGATCTCGCCAAATTCACCCTGATCGGCGCCACGACGCGGGCGGGCTTGCTCACCACTCCGCTGAGAGACCGTTTCGGCATTCCGGTCCGATTGAATTTTTATACGGTCGAAGAATTGGATCTCATCGTGCGCCGTGGCGCGCGGGTCTTGGGCGTGCCGATGACCGATGAAGGCGCCAACGAGATCGCCAAACGCGCGCGTGGAACGCCGCGCATCGCCGGTCGCCTGTTACGCCGCGTGCGCGATTTTGCGGTGGTGGATGGTAACGCCACCGTCACGCGGGAAATCGCCGATAAAGCGCTCGGCATGCTTGATGTCGACGGCATCGGGCTCGACATCATGGATCAGCGCTATCTCAATCAGGTCGCCATTAATTTTGGCGGTGGTCCGGTCGGTATCGAGACGATTGCCGCGGCCTTGTCGGAACCGCGTGACGCGATTGAGGATATTATCGAGCCCTATCTGATTCAGCAGGGCTTTTTGCAGCGCACGCCGCGCGGGAGAGTGCTGACGGCGGCGGCTTTCCGGCATCTGGGTCTGACGGAGCCCAAACGCGAAATGCCGCAATTTGGTCTGTTCGAACTCGACGGGGAATAATGTTAGCGGAACACGAGCATCGGAATGGTCGTGTGCGTCATGACTTTCTGCGTCTCGGAGCCGATGAACAAGCCGGATAGCCCCCGACGCCCATGCGAGGACATCGCAATCAGATCGCAATCATGCTCGTTGGCCGCCTTGATGATCTCGTCGGACGGGTGTTCGCTTTCTGCGACAACGGTCTGGCAGATGACACCTTTGGCGGATGCCAAGGCTGCCACCGATGCCAGGAGTTTGAGCGCATATTCCTTGGCTTTTTCCGCGTTTTCAATTTCACTCTCGGGCACCAGCTCATCGGTCAGAGCGAGGTAATCATAGGGCGGGTAAACCGATAAAGCGGTGATGCGGGCCCCGACCTCCTTGGCGAAATCTATACCCTGATCGACCGCAAGCTGGGCGGTTTCCGATCCATCGGTTGGAATGAGAATATGCTTGTACATCGCTTGGATTTTCCTAAAGGGCTTTTCGCCCCGCGTCTTGTCTTTAGCAATGTTCCTGCCATTTGGTTATTGCTTTGACGCAGGTCAAACGGCTGTGCTTGAAAGAAAGACCACAGGCGTGACCTACGCCATCCTGCTCGAGGTTTGAAGATGACGGCCCGTCGCGCCCATTTGCTCCCCATCCGGATTTATTACGAGGACACGGATTTTTCCGGTGTCGTCTATCACGCCTCCTATTTGCGCTTTCTGGAGCGGGGACGCACCGAAATGTTGCGTGATCTTGGCGTTCATCAAGCCGCCCTGCACGGGGACGAGCAAGCCTTGGCATTTGCCGTCCGCCGCATGGTGATTGACTGGCTAAAACCAGCCAAAATGGACGATTTTGTGCATGTTGAAACCCGCGTGTCGGAAATCAGGGGGGCTTCCCTCGCCTTGAGCCAGCGCATTGTGTTGGATGGAACCGTCCTATTGACCGCGGATGTGCTGGTTGCCCTTGTCCAAAATGGCAAGCCCGCGCGGCTTACGCCGGCGTTGCGCGAAAAATTGGTTGGCGAATAAGCCAACGCCTTCGTCCAAATTCGACCCTTCGTAACCCGTTATTAACGTTGATGATGTCTTAACAGAGACGACCAAGGCTCGGATTAATCCGGCCCGATTCGGTTTGGCCCTCGTTTCGCCTGAATTGCGCGCGACGGAGAGGTGGAGCCGATCAGGCCTAGCCTTTGAGTGATCGTTTCGTGACGCCGTAGTGAGGGAACTGGAAAACCATGGATGCAACCGATATCGTCGCCGCATCGAGCGACGTCACGCTCTGGACGATGTTCTGGCAGGCGGCCTTTGCTGTTAAACTCGTGATGCTGGGTCTGCTGAGCGCCTCGGTTTGGTGCTGGGGCATTATCATCGATAAATCCTTCCTCTACTCCCGCACGCAAAACGCGATGGACCGGTTTGAGGATGTGTTTTGGTCCGGACAGTCCCTGGATGAGCTTTATGCAAATCTGAAAGACCGCGAAACGAACGATATGGCCGCCGTGTTTATGGCGGCGATGGGGGAATGGAAGCGCTCGTTGCAAGCCAGCGGCAGTTCCTTTGTCAATCTCGCCCAGCGCATCGATAAGGTGCTCGACGTTACCATCCAGCGCGAAGTCGGCCGCCTTGAATCGAAATTGCTGGTATTGGCAACGATCGGTGCTTCCGCCCCGTTTGTCGGCCTCTTTGGTACCGTTTGGGGCATTATGACGGCCTTCCGCTCGATTGCCGCATCCAAGAACACGTCCCTTGCGGTTGTGGCACCCGGCATTGCCGAAGCTTTGTTTGCGACGGCCATCGGCCTCTTCGCGGCTATTCCGGCCGTTATCGCCTATAATTGGCTGCAGGCGCGCGCCGCCAAGCAGCAGGCACGCCTGGAAGGGTTCGCCGACGAGTTCTCGGCCATTCTGTCGCGTCATATCGACGAACGTATCCAGAACTAAGGGAGCAGCACGCTATGGCCATGGCATCAGCAGCTCCGAGCGGCGGAGGCGGCAGGCGCGGAAGACGCGGCGGGCGCAAGCATCGTCCGATGTCCGAGATCAATATGACGCCGTTCATCGACGTCATGCTGGTGCTTCTGATTATCTTCATGGTCGCAGCACCGCTATTGACGACGGGCGTCGCGCTCGATCTGCCGCAGACCTCAGCGGCCGCGCTGAATGCCGACAAACCGCCTTTGATTGTTTCGCTCAAGGGCGATGGTAAATTGTATCTGATGGATACCGAGATCACGCTCGCGGATTTGCTGCCGAAATTGCAGGCCATTGCCAAAACCGGTCCGGATGAACGCATCTTTGTTCGGGGTGACAAGGCCATCGCCTATGGCAAGGTCGCCGAGTTGATGGCCACGCTCACGGCTGCGGGTTACAAAAAAGTAGCCCTCGTCAACGAGCCGATGGCGCAGAAATAAGGGGCGATCGGCGGTGAAGATCAATTGGTCCGAGCCTGGTATTCCCCTTTCTGCCGCGATTCACGCGGGGCTTTTGCTCGCCACGCTGGTGGCGTTTTCCTCGACCACAAAATTTGAAGAGCAGCCGGAATCGATTGCGGTTGAAATGGTTTCGACATCCGAGCTGAGCCAGATGACCAAGGGCGATAAGACCGTCAAAGAGGTCAAGCCCGATGCTAAGATCAAGGCCGACAAGGTCGCTGAGGAAGAGCTGATCAAGCAGGATTCGGGCGACGCGAAGAAAGACGTGCCAACACCTCCCGCCAAGCCGCCAGAGCCTCAGCCGGCGCCGGAGCCTAAACCCGACCCGAAACCAGCACCCACGCCACCGCCCGCCCCGACGCCACCCGCGCCCGAGCCAAAGCCCGATCCCGCGCCGGTTGATCCGAAGCCCGAGGGATTGAAGCAAGCCCCGCCGCCCAAGCCCGAACCCAAGCCCCAGCCGCCAAAGGCGGAAGAAGATCCGCTCGCCAAATTGATCGAGCAGGACAAGAAGGCAACGCCGCCCAAGCCCGTCGAGGCAGCCAAGACGCCAACGACGAGTTTTGATCCGGCAGCCCTGCAAAAATTATTGGTTTCCAAAGAATCGCCGCAGAAAATGGCGTCAACGGCCACCGAAACCTCGAAATCCTCGGCAGCTGGCACCGCGACAGGGACCGCAGCCAAACTCAGCCTCAGCCAGATCGACCAGATCAACGGCTATATCTACAAGAAGGTCACCGATTGCTGGAAGCTCGCCAATCTGTTTCCCGACCCCAACCGCCCGGCACCGCAAATCCGCCTGAAGCTTCGGGATGACGGTTCGCTGGATGGTCCGCCAACGGTCGAAAGCCCGTCCTCGGACACGTCGGGACGCGCACTCGAGGAGAGCGCCATTCGCGCCATTAGCGGCTGCGCGGCGCCCTTTGACATGCTCCCCAAACAGTTCAAACCCTTTTATGGGGATTGGCGGAGTGTGATCTTGAGCTTCACCCTGAAGGATGCATGACCATGCGATCCGATGATTTACCTTTCGCTCTCTCCATGTCGAGGCCCTTCCCTATGCGTCATTCCATTTCTGCTCTGATCCGCCTTCTGACGGCGCTCGTGGTGGGCTTTGCCGTAACCGCCGCCCATGCCGAACTGGCCATCACCATCGACAAGGGCAATTTCCAGCCGATGCCGATTGCGATTACCGATTTTGTCGGTGCGGATGCGGCGATGAATGCCCAAATCAGCGCGGTGATAACCAACAATCTCAAACGCTCGGGCGTATTCCAGCCGATCGACAAAGCCGCCTTCATCGACAAGACACCAAATTTCGATGCAACGCCGAATTTTGCATCCTGGAAGGCGATCAATGCGCAAGCGCTGGTGACGGGCCGGGTTACCATGGATGGTTCGGGCAAAATCAAAACCGAGTTCCGGCTTTGGGATGTGCTGTCGGGCCAGCAAATTGCCGGGCAGCAATATGTGACCGATCCAACCCTTTGGCGGCGCGTCTCGCACATCATATCCGATGGCGTCTATACGCGCCTGACGGGGGAGAAGGGCTTTTTCGACACGCATGTCGTGTTTGTCGATGAAACGGGCCCGAAAGATAAGCGCGTCAAGCGGCTTGCCATTATGGATCAGGACGGTGCCAATGCACGCTTTCTCACCAAGGGCGATGAATTGGTCGTAACCCCGCGCTTTTCTCCCACCTCGCAGGAAGTGGCCTATATGGCCTTCGGGGAAGGCGATCCGAAGGTCTATATTCTCAATATCGATACCATGCAGCGCGAAGTGGTCGGCAATTTTCCGGGCATGACGTTTTCACCGCGCTTCTCGCCCGATGGCCAAAAGGTCATTATGAGCTTGGCCCAGGGGGCCGCTTCCAACATCTACACGATGGATTTGCGCTCGCGCACCACGACGCGCCTTACCGATACGCCAGCGATTGATACCTCGCCTTCCTATTCGCCGGATGGATCGCAAATTGTGTTTGAATCGGATCGTGGCGGCACGCAGCAGATTTATGTCATGGGTGCATCGGGCGGGGCGGCCAAGCGCATCTCCTTTGGTGACGGTGCGCGTTACTCCACCCCTGTCTGGTCGCCCAAGGGGGATTATATCGCCTTTACCCGCCAGAAGGGCGGCACCTTTGCGATCGGCATTATGAAGCCAGACGGCTCGGGCGAGCGCATTCTCACCGAAGGCTTTCACAATGAGGGTCCGACCTGGGCTCCCAATGGCCGCTATCTGATGTTCTTCCGCGATCAGGGCGGTGCCGCCGGCGCGCGGATCTTCATGGTCGACGTGACAGGTCGCGTCGAAATTCCGGTGCCGACGCCTTCTTTCGGTTCCGATCCCGCTTGGTCTCCTTTGTTGAACTGAGGAGTGCCTGATGACCCGCCGTTTGATTTCGACCGGTTCGGCCTTTGAGAAAAATTTTGGCTATTCCCGCGCGGTTGTGGATGGCGATCTGATCTTTGTGTCCGGCACCACGGGCTATGATTACGCCACGATGACGATGCCGGAGGATGCCGCCGAGCAGACTCGCAACATTTTCAAGACGATTGCCAAGGTGCTGGATGAGGCCGGTTCCTCGATGGCGGATATTGTGCGTGCGCAATATTTTGTAACCGATCGTAGCGATTGCGAGCCAGTGCTCGGCGTGTGTGGCGACGTATTGGGCGGTATCCGTCCCGCGGCCGGGATTTATGTAGTGGCGGGATTGTTGAAGCCTGAAATGAAGGTCGAGATCGAGATTACAGCGCGGGTAAGGCCTTTATAAAATCCGCTGCCAACGAACCAATATTTCGGATTTTCAATCGTTTGGCTGAAAACAAAAACCCCGCCGGATCGCTCCGGCGGGGTTTTTTATTGGGTAGCAAAGCTCGGCGGCTTTACGCTGCCAATTGCCGCAGCACATAGTGGAGAATGCCGCCATTCTTAAAGTATTCGATCTCGTCCAACGTATCGATGCGGCAGATTACCGGTACCTTGGTGACTTTGCCCTTCGCGTCGGTGATTTCGAGCTCCATCTTCTGGCGTGGCTTGATGGTGGTGAGACCCGGGATAGCGACCGTTTCATCGCCTGTCAGCCCGAGCGTTTTCCAGCTCGTGCCTTCTTCGAATACAAACGGAACAACGCCCATGCCGACAAGGTTGGAGCGGTGAATGCGCTCGAAGCTTTGCGCCACAACCGCGCGCACGCCGAGCAGGTTCGTGCCCTTCGCTGCCCAATCGCGCGAGGAGCCATTGCCATATTCAACGCCTGCGAACACAACGAGCGGAACCTTCTTCTTCGCGTATTCCATCGCCGCGTCATAGATCGGCATCCGCTTGCCCGAAGGCTGGTGGATGGTCAGGCCGCCTTCCGGTGTCGAGCCGTCGGCTTCCTTCACCATGAAGTTCTTGATGCGGATATTGGCAAACGTGCCGCGCATCATCACTTCGTGGTTGCCACGGCGGGTGCCGTATTGGTTGAAGTCGGCCGGGTCGACCTTGTTGGCCAAGAGATATTTGCCAGCCGGAGACGCTGCCTTGATCGAGCCCGCCGGCGAGATATGGTCGGTCGTGATCTTGTCGCCGAACAGGCCAAGAATCTTGGCCCCCGTAATGTCGGTGATCGGCGCAGGCGTCTTGCTCATGCCCACGAAATAGGGCGGGTTTTGCACATAGGTCGAGGCATCTTCCCACGCATAGGTCTGGCTTGCGGGCGTCTTGACCTTTTTCCAGTTGGTGTCGCCTGCAAACACATCGGCATATTTCGATTTGAAGATCGACTTGGTGACGTTCTTGGCAATGAAATCGGCGATTTCCTTATTGGAAGGCCAGATGTCCTTGAGATAGACGGGCTTTCCCTTCTTGTCCGTGCCGAGGGGTTCCTTGGTCAGATCGATCTGCAGCGAACCGGCAAGTGCGTAAGCAACAACCAGCGGAGGCGATGCGAGATAGTTGGCCTGTACGTCGGGAGAAACGCGGCCCTCGAAATTGCGGTTACCCGAAATAACGGCGGATGCCACAAGTCCGTTCTCGTTGATGGTCTTCGAGATTTCCGCGGGCAGCGGGCCCGAATTGCCGATGCAAGTGGTGCAGCCGAAACCGACAAGATTAAAACCAAGCTTGTCGAGGTCCTTTTGCAGACCCGCTTTGGCGAGATATTCCGCCACAACCTGCGAGCCGGGGGCCAGCGAGGTTTTGACCCAAGGCTTCACCGTCAGCCCCTTGGCAAGCGCGTTGCGGGCCAAAAGCCCCGCACCCATCAGCACCGAAGGGTTCGACGTATTGGTGCAAGACGTGATCGCAGCAATCACCACATCGCCATGGCCGAGGTCGAAATTCTTGCCCTCAACCTTGTAGCGCGCCGAAAGATCAGCGGCCTTTTTATATTCCGTATCCATCGCCGAGATAAATCCGGTCTTGGCATCGGTCAGGGCTACACGACCTTCCGGACGCTTTGGACCTGCAAGCGATGGCATGACGGAGCCCAGATCGAGATCGAGCGTATCGGTAAATTCCGGATCAGGCGTGGTCCGCGTGCGGATAAGGCCCTGTGCCTTGGCGTATTTCTCGACAAGATCCACCCGCGCCTTCTTGCGGCTGGTCATCGTGAGATAGGCCAGCGTCTCGGTGTCGACGGGGAAGAAGCCGCAGGTTGCGCCATATTCAGGCGCCATATTGGCAATGGTGGCGCGGTCGGCCAGCGTCATCGCGTTGAGGCCCGGACCATAGAACTCGACGAATTTGTTCACCACGCCCTTTTTGCGCAGCATTTGCGTAACCGTGAGCACAAGATCGGTGGCGGTGATGCCTTCCTTGAGCTTGCCGGTCAGCTTGAAGCCGATCACTTCCGGCAGCAGCATGGATTGCGGCTGGCCAAGCATGGCGGCTTCCGCCTCGATACCGCCAACACCCCAACCGAGCACGGCCAGACCATTGACCATGGTGGTGTGCGAATCGGTGCCCACCAGCGTGTCCGGATAGGCCACCTCGACCGTTTCCGTCTTGCCCTTGGCGTTCTTGACCTTTTCCTTGCGCGTCCAAACCGTCTGCGAAAGGAATTCGAGGTTCACCTGATGGCAGATGCCGGTATCGGGCGGCACAACGGAGAAATTCTCAAACGCCTGCTGGCCCCATTTCAAGAAGCGATAACGCTCGCCATTGCGCTGATATTCGAGATCGACGTTCTTTTTGAACGCTTTGTTGGACCCGAATTCGTCAACGATCACCGAGTGGTCGATCACGAGATCAACGGGCACCAGCGGGTTGATCTTCTTCGGATCGCCGCCGAGATTTTTCATCGCATCGCGCATGGCGGCGAGATCAACGACGGCTGGAACGCCGGTGAAATCCTGCATCAGCACGCGGGCAGGGCGAAAGGCGATTTCAAGCTCTTTCTTGCCTTTGGTTTTCAACCAACCGACGGCGGCCTTGATGTCGGCCTTGGTCACCGTGCGGCCATCTTCAAAACGCAAAAGATTCTCAAGCAGAATTTTGAGCGAGAATGGCAGTTTTGAAATACCCGGCAGACCGTTTTTTTCGGCCTCTTTGAGCGAATAATAATGATAGGTCTTGGTGCCGACTTTAAGCTTTTTGCGGCATTTGAAGCTGTCTAACGAGGACATGCGAGGCTCCTGAAGGGGTTGACGTCAAAGCTATCCGCAACAAGCGGATGGCCATTACGCCGCCCCGGGAGTGCCCAGGCCCCCTGCATCGCTCATGGGCGTTGCACCGGCGCATTCGTCTTATAGAAAATTTCTGGGAATACCGCTACATGGACTAAAGGCGGTTTTGTTGATTTTTTGCGATCGTCTTTGTTTTTTACTCGGAACCGCATCATGCGCCTCGTCATCGACGGTCTTGCCTCCATCCGCTCGGGAAGGCCGGTGTTTTCCGGCCTCGGTCTCGCGTTGGAGGCGGGTGAGGCGCTGGCCATTATGGGATCGAATGGTGCGGGTAAATCCAGCCTGTTGCGGATAGTTGCGGGCCTGTTGCCTGCCTCCGAAGGCAGCCTTCGGATTGAGGGCGGCGATGCCGACACGCCACTCGCAGAAGAAGCGCATTATCTTGGCCATCGCGATGCACTTAAACCGGCCCTCACCCCGCTTGAAACGCTCACCTTTTGGCAATCCCTGTTGGGTCGTCCGCTTGAAGCGCCACAAAAGGCATTGGAACGGGTGGGCTTGGGGCATACGGCACATCTGCCCTCTGCCTATCTTTCGGCAGGGCAAAGGCGGCGTCTGGCCTTGGCGCGGCTGCTAATCGCCCACCGACCGCTTTGGCTGCTCGATGAACCCACTTCAGCGTTGGATGCGGCGTCAGAGGCGATGTTTAACGGCTTGGTTGTGGCGCATCTGGCCTCGGGCGGCATGGTGATGGCGGCGACCCACGCGCCTTTGGGCTTTGCCAGCCGTATCTTCACGCTCGGGGGCCGGTCATGATCGCCGCTTTCATTGTGCTGTTTCGGCGTGATCTGATGCTGGGTGCCCGCATTGGCGGCGGTGCTGGCGTCGGCCTCGTGTTCTTTTTGATGCTCGTCACCATTATGCCGTTTGCGGTTGGCCCCGATATGGCGCTTTTGGCGCGTATTGGTCCCGCGATTCTGTGGGTCGCGGCGTTGCTTGCAACCTTGATCGGCCTTGACCGGCTGTTTCAGGCCGATGACGAGGATGGCTCGCTTGATCTTCTGCGAATGTCGCCTTTGCCGCTGCCGCTCGTGGTACTGGCCAAAGGCTTGGCGCATTGGATTTCAACCGGCCTGCCTTTGGCGCTGGCCGCACCCTTTCTCGGGCTCTTGCTGGCCCTTGAACCAAAGGCGCTTTTGGCCGTTACCGGTACGTTGTTGGTGGGCACTCCGGCGCTGACCTTTATCGGTGCCATCGGTGCAGCATTGACGGCAGGCATGCGACGGGGCGGGCTGATTTTGTCGGTTCTCGTGTTGCCTTTGATGATTCCGGTGCTGATTTTCGGCATTTCTGCCACGGCAGCGGCTCTAAGTGGCACGATTCCCTTTATGACGCCCTTCTCTATTCTGATCGCGCTGGCGCTGTTTGCGCTCGTATCCGGTACGGTCGCCGCAACGCTTGCGATCCAGAATGCCGAAGGCTGATCGCGTTTAGCCGTTGATCAGGATGGTCTCTCGCTCGGTTACAATCACATCGAGTGCCCGATCATGCGGCTCGTCCGGAACGCGCTCAATTTCCTGTACGGAGAAGGCGACGCCGATGGTGAACAGCGGCCCAATGGCGGAGAGCCGCGCAATCGCCCGATCGTAATAGCCCGCGCCATAGCCAATCCGGTGGCCGCGCCGGTCAAACGCCGCCAAGGGCACCAGCAAAGCGCGAGGAAAAACTTCGGGCAATGTTGCTGCGGGTTCGCTCAAGCCGAAGGGGCCTTCGACCAAAACATCCGTCTTATTCCAAGCGCGGAAGATCAGGCCTGCCGGGCTCACAACCGGCAAAGCCGCGAGAAGGCCTCGATCCGCCAATTGGGAAAGCGCCGGACGCGGATCCATTTCGGTCCGGATTGGCCAGAACCCGCCCACCGGTCCGCCGCCCATTCGATTGGCAAAAGGCAGAACGCGTTCGGCAATCAGGGCCGAAAATTGTGCGCGCTCTGGCAGTGTGAGCTTGCCCCTACGGGCAAGCGCTTCAGCGCGAAGGAGGTCTTTGGGTGATTTTTCAGTCATGTTTGTTCAAAAAAGTGCGGAGCCACAAGAGCCGTGGAACGATCGATCCCAGGAACCTACATTTGTAGGTGGGCACCGTGTGCCCAAGTCCACGGACAAGGGCAGGAACAGCTCCCTGAGGGTCGATAAGGCCCCGGGAATACAGTTGTCCTCACGCACACCGCAGCCCCGCAAAGATAAGATAGGCCTTTATCAAAGGATTTGCCAGTGCCATTGACGCTCTCACGTCAGAAAAGCTGATGCACGCTGTCCCAGATCAGTTTGATGCCGACAGCGAAGGTCAACACATAGATGATTGTATAAAAGCGCGCCGCATCAATCCGCCGCACCAGCCACACACCCGAAAGCGTTGCGACAAGGGCCAGTGGAAACAAAGCCGCCGAGGTACCCAGATTTTCCGACGATAATTGGCCCAGCAGAAAATAGGGCACGACTTTCACGAGATTGGTAATCGTGAAAAACCATGTCGATGTGCCGACATAGGTTTGCGGGGCCAGCCGCTGCGGCATGACATAGACCTGAAAGGGAGGTCCGCCGGCATGGGCGACAAAACTCGTAAAGCCAGCCGCCGCGCCCCAAAACAGACCGGGCGCCACCTTGCCTATGATTGGGTCGCCGACCACATCGCGTTTACGCCAGTAAATCACCACAAAGCCGATGGAGATGAGGCCAACGCCGAGTTTAACCATCTCGTCGGAGACATGGGCCGCCATCAGCCAGCCTAAAAACACACCGATGAGACAACCAGGCAGCAGAATGGTCAAATTCCGTCGGTCAAAATCATGCCGAAAGGCCCAAGTGCTCACCATGTCCTGCACGATCAGGATTGGCAGCATCAAGGCCGCCGCCTTCACCGGCGAGACGACCAGCGTCAGCAACGGAATGGCAATCAAACTAAGCCCCGAAAATCCGCCCTTAGACAGCCCCATCAAAAATACGGCAGGAATGGCAGCAGCGTAGAAAAGGGGATCAGAAATGATTTCAGGCATTGACAGGGCCGATTTTTAAACGTCGCTTAGGCAACTAATTTCAATATTCTCATTAGGTGTTCCATTGAAGAAAGCAATCGATTTCATTATTATAAGCCTGCCCAGCTCGGAAGATCGTCGCCAGTCTGTTGAGAATCAGATGCGCGAGTTTGGTCAGGAATTTTCCTATTTTGATGCCTTCGATGTAAAAAATTTGCCGCCTGAAACTAGCTTAGTGCTTCAAAAGACGCATCAGCCTTTTTCGGGAATGACGGATGGGCAATTCGGCTGCAGCCTCAGCCATTACTATGCGTTGAAGCGGTGGAGAGATGAATCGAATTCGGATTTTGTCTTAATTTTTGAAGATGATGTGAACCTTACCAGCTCGATCATTCAATTGGAGAAATGGGTCGACACGTTGCGGGATCTGACCTTCTCCGTTCTGAAATTGGGCGGCCGCGAAAAAAAGAACGGTCGCTGGGCAATCGTGTTAGAAAAGATGAAATCTTTTCACATCGTGTTTCCCTTTAAGGCTTCTTTTTGCACAGTCGCCTATCTTGTTCGGCGTGATGCTATCGATGATATACTTGAGCATATTGCTGTGTTTGATGCACAAATTGATAGTAAATTATTTAAACAACTCAATTCAAAGCTCATTATTGCAGAATTTTTTCCATTTTTATTTTATGAAAAGGGCTTTAAATCGGTCATTGACCATGAACTTATGCTTGATCCACGCGCCGGAATACCCCAGCGTCGGTTCAGATGGCAGCGCGATTTGGAGGTAATATGGCACTATTTCCGGCATTTTGGCCTCGCTGGACGCTTGATAAGAATTCGATGAGACGTCCTGGTACCGATGCAATTGTTTGATGTCAGCCAATGATGATTGCATCGAAAGTCGTGCCTGACGGCGGGACGGCGTGGTGCTAAAGGCGTTTCCCAAGAGACGATGAAACGGGGGACGCCATGACGAATGCCGCACGCTTTCGGGAAATCTACGAACGCTCGCTGAAAGATCCGGCAGGCTTTTGGGGCGACGCCGCCAAAGCCATTGATTGGGTCTCCCCGCCCAAAACCGTGTTTGATCCGTCCATTGGGGTCTATGGTCGCTGGTTTCCGGATGCCAAGGTCAATACTTGCTTTAATGCGGTTGATCGCCACGCCATTACAGCACCCGAGCGAACCGCGATTATCTATGACAGCCCGATCACCGGTGCCCAGCGCAAGGTGAGTTATGGCGAGTTCCGCGAGGAAGTCGCAACGCTCGCCGCCGTGTTGCAGGATTTTGGCGTGACCAAGGGCGACCGCGTCATCATCTATATGCCGATGATCCCCGAAGCGTTGTTCGCAATGTTGGCCTGTGCGCGCATCGGCGCGATCCATTCGGTGGTGTTTGGCGGCTTTGCCGCGCGTGAATTGGCGACGCGTCTCGATGATTGCCAGCCTAAGCTCATTCTGGCGGCTTCTTGCGGCATCGAACCCGGCCGCGTGGTTCATTATAAGCCCTTGATCGACGAAGCCATCGACATGGCCGATCACAAGCCCGATGCGGTGCTTGTGCTGCAACGTCCGCAGGAAGCCGCCAAGCTTCAGGCGGGCCGCGATTATGACTGGTCGGCTTTGGTTGCGGATGCCAAGGCTGCCGGTAAACAGGCCCCATGCGTGCCGATGGCCGCCACCGATCCGCTCTATATCCTCTATACTTCCGGTACGACCGGCAAACCCAAAGGCGTTGTTCGCGACAATGGTGGCCATCTCGTTGCGATGGCATGGACGATGGGCGCGATTTACGGCGTTGGCCCCGGCGATGTGTTTTGGTCGGCCTCCGATATTGGCTGGGTGGTGGGCCATTCCTACATCGTCTATGCCCCGCTTATCTTGGGAGCGACGACGATTATTTATGAAGGCAAGCCCGTTGGTACGCCTGACGCGGGTGCGTTCTGGCGCGTGATTTCCGAGCATGGTGCAACGGCGTTGTTTACCGCCCCCACCGCGCTGCGCGCGATCCGCAAGGAAGATCCGGACGCCGTGGAACTAGGCAAATATCGACTCAACGGTTTCCGCGCGCTCTTTTTGGCGGGCGAGCGAGCCGATCCCGATACTGTGAAATGGGCCGAGGAAAAACTCGGCGTGCCGGTGATCGACCATTGGTGGCAGACCGAAACCGGTTGGGCGATAGCGGGCAATCCGTTCGGCATGGGTATGTTGCCGGTCAAGCACGGCTCCCCCACGGTGGCGATGCCCGGCTATGATGTGCGCATTGTCGATGAGGGCGGCCATCCTGTACCGCCGGGTAAAATGGGCTCCATCGTTGTAAAACTCCCGATGCCGCCGAGCTGTCTGCCCACGCTCTGGAATGCGGAAGACCGCTTTCGCGATAGCTATCTCACCACCTATCCGGGCTTCTACTCGACCTCGGATGCGGGCTATATCGACGAGGATGGCTATCTCTACATCATGGGCCGCACCGACGACATCATCAATGTCGCGGGCCACAGACTATCAACGGGCGCGATGGAAGAAGTACTGTCCGGCCATCCGGCAGTCGCGGAATGTGCGGTCATCGGCGCCAAAGACGCGCTGAAGGGCGAGCAGCCTTGCGGTTTTGTGGTGCTCAAATCGGGCATCTCAACACCGCCCGAGCAGGTGGAAAAAGAACTCGTTGCCCGCGTGCGCGATCAAATCGGTCCGGTGGCCGCGTTCAAGCTCGCGATGGTGGTCAAACGCCTACCCAAGACGCGTTCAGGCAAGATTTTGCGCGGCACGATGAAGAAAATCGCCGATAGCGACAGCTTCAACATGCCCGCCACCATTGACGATCCGATGGTGCTCGACGAAATCAAGGTTGCTTTACAGGGCAAGGGGTTGGCGAAATAGGAAATTGAGGGTCAGGATCGACCCCAAACTGTACCATCGGCAAGTCGATTCATAATCAGGAAAAGGACATTCTCGATCAAAGCTTGCCATTTGTAGTTTATAAGTTACAATCAATGGTCAGAATTGAAGAGACTGAACGGTTTTCAAATTGGCTGGCTGCGCTCCGTGATCCGGTGGCTAAAGCCAAAATAGCGATACGCATTCAAAGGCTTGCCTTTGGAAATCCGGGCGATATAGCGCCAATCGGCGGCGATAAATCAACTCAGCGTAAGGATATTGTTCGTGCCCAAGCGCTAGCAAAGGACTTCCGGTCATTACCTTTAACATAAAAGCCTTCGATCCGGCTGCCTATCTCGATAGCGATGAGGCCAGAGCGGTCTATCTTAACGAGGCCTTCGAGACGGGTGATGTCGGCTTTATTGCTGATGCCTTAGGTGTCGTTGCGCGGGCACAGGGCATGACGAGAGTTGCACGCGACGCTGATTTATCCCGCGAGGCACTTTATCGGGCATTGTCAGTCAATGGTAATCCGGAATTGTCGACGGTTCTCAAAGTGACGACGGCTTTAGGGTTGAAATTGACGGTTGAGGTTGTTTAACCTTCGCGCTTACGCCTTCCTTTTCTTGACTCATCCCCGCTTTTCCCTTACATCCCGCCCATTCATCGACGGTTACGTCCTTGAGCCACCGCCCAACCCTACGAGGTTGGAGGTCCACGTCCGACAGCGCGTTGCGCCCTCGGGCGCGTTTGGCTTTGGGCCGTTTGCTGTCATAACGGGTTAAAGGTCTTTGATGTTCGAAAGTCTGAGCGACAAGCTCTCCGGCATTCTGAACGCGCTTACGCGTCGCGGCGCGCTGAGCGAGGAAGACGTGAATCTCGCGCTCCGCGAAGTCCGCCGCGCGCTGATCGAGGCCGACGTTGCCCTCGATGTCGTGCGCAGCTTCACCGACAAAGTGCGCGAGCGCGCGGTTGGTGCGGAAGTCGTCCGTTCGGTGTCGCCGGGCCAGATGGTCATCAAGATCGTCAACGATGTTCTGGTGGACACGTTAGGCTCGGAAGCCTCGCCGATTGATCTTGAAGCCGTGCCGCCGGTCGCCATTTTGATGGTCGGCTTGCAGGGCTCGGGTAAAACCACCTCGACCGGTAAAATCGCCCGTAGGCTCTCCGACCGCATGAAGCGCAAGGTGCTGATGGCCTCGCTCGACACGCGCCGTCCGGCCGCGATGGAGCAATTGGCAAGCCTCGGCAAACAGCTCGCGATTGAAGTGCTCCCCATCATCGCGGGCCAAAGCGCGGTGCAAATCGCCAAGCGCGCGATGGATGCGGCCCGTTTGGGCGGCTTCGACGTCGTGATGCTCGATACCGCCGGTCGCACCACGGTCGACGACGAGCTGATGGCGGAAGTGGCGGAAGTCAAAGCCGTAACCAAGCCGCATGAAGTGCTCCTTGTCGCCGATGCGCTGACCGGACAAGACGCGGTCAACACCGCAAAAGCCTTTGACGAGCGCGTCGGCATTACCGGCATCGTGCTCACCCGTGTGGACGGCGACGGCCGTGGCGGTGCGGCGCTCTCGATGCGCGCGATTACCGGCAAGCCGATCAAGCTCGTCGGCACGGGCGAAAAGATGGACGCGCTGGAGGATTTCCATCCAGCACGCATTGCCAACCGCATTTTGGGCATGGGCGATGTGGTTTCGCTCGTCGAAAAAGCGGTCGAGAACATTGATCAGGAAAAGGCCATGCGCACCGCCGAGCGGATGCGCAAAGGCCAGTTCGATCTCACCGATATGCGGGACCAGTTGCAGCAGATCGAAAAGATCGGTGGTGTTGGCGGGCTGATGGGCATGATCCCCGGCGTTGCCAAAATGAAGAACCAGATCGCCGCCTCCCATCTCGATGGCAAAGTGGTGAAGCACCAGATCGCCATTGTGAATTCGATGACGGCGGCGGAACGCAAAAACCCCGACCTCCTCAAAGCCTCGCGCAAAAAGCGCATTGCGGCGGGTGCGGGTGTTTCCGTTGAACTCGTCAATCGTTTGCTGAAACAGCATCGGCAAATGGCCGATATGATGAAGTTGATGGGCCAGAACAAGCGCGGCGGGCCGATGGCCGGTCTTGCGAATATGTTCGGGATTGGTGGCGGCGGTATGCCGTCACCGGAAGAAATCGCAGCGATGCAAAAGCAGATGGGCGGCGGTGCAGCATTGCCGGAATTTCCGGGTGCCGCAAAGGCGCCTGCCGGTCTGCCCCTTGCAGGCAGCGCCCCAAAACTACCCGGATTACCGGGGCTTGGTGTCAAACCAACGCTTCCGGGCCTAGGCAGCTTCAACCCGTTCGGGGGGAAGAAGAAGTGAAGAAATTAGCGAATGGTGAGTGGCGAATAGGGAGTAGGGAAAACTTCACGACCGTTTCCCCTACTCCCTATTCGCTATTCGCCATTCGCTCTTAACCAACCAACCTAAAACCTAACCAAGAAAGTCCAACCTATGTCAGTTAAAATTCGTCTCGCCCGCGGTGGTGCCAAGAAGCGTCCACATTATTCGATCGTTGTTGCCGATAGCCGCTTTGCGCGCGATGGCCGTTTCATCGAGAAGCTCGGCACGTTCGATCCGATGAAGCCGAAGGATTCGGCTGAGCGCGTCAATTTCGATCATGACAAGGCCAAAGCATGGCTCGCCAAGGGCGCGCAACCGACCGATCGCGTCGAGCGTTTCTTGGAAGCCGCTGGCCTCTGGACCCGCAAGGCCCGCGTCAACCCAGAAAAGGCCAAGCCGAAGAAGAAGGCTCAGGAGCGTCTTGACGCTGCCGCAGCAGAAGTTGAAAAGGCCGCCGCTGCTGTCGTTGCTGCCGCTGAAGCCGAAAAGGCCGCCGCCGCTGCTGCCGCTGAAGCTGCTGCCGCTCCTGCACCTGCTGCAGAAGAGCCAGCTGCCGAACCAGCAGCCGAGTAAGGACAAGCCATGGCCCGCCAACCTTCCGAGAAGACCGTTACCGGACTTGTGGAGGTTGGCGTGTTTGGCGCCCCACACGGCGTCAAGGGCGAGATGCGTCTCAAATCCTTCACGGCGGATCCGTTGGGGATTCAAGATTATGCGCCGCTGACGGATAAAACCGGACAGCGGCGTTTTGCCATCCGCACCGCCCGGCTCGTCAAGGAAGATATGCTGGTGGTAGCTGTTGAAGGCGTATCGGATCGCAGCGCCGCCGAGGCGCTGACCAATGTCACCCTCTGGGTTCCGCGCGACCAATTGCCCGAGCCCGATGAGGAAGAATTCTACCACGCCGATCTGATCGGTCTCGTGGCCCACGCCCCCGATGGAACAGCGCTTGGCACGGTCACGGCTGTGCATGATTTCGGCGCGGGCGATATATTGGACATTGCACCAGTGATCGATGGCCCGTCTTTACTGGTGCCGTTCACCAAAGCAATTGTACCGGTGGTTGATCTCGCCGCAGGTCGGTTGACGGTCATCCTGCCCGAGGAAGTCGAGGGTGAGGAGCGCCCCAGCGTATGAGCGGCTTTCGGGCCGATGTGCTGACCTTGTTTCCCGAGATGTTTCCCGGCTCGCTTGGGCAATCGCTTGCAGGTGAAGCGCTGAAAACTGGCCGCTGGTCGCTCAACGCGCATGATATTCGTGTCCATGGTTTAGGCAAACACCGCGCCGTCGATGATTCACCCGCCGGTGGCGGCGCAGGTATGGTGCTGCGTGCTGATGTGTTGGCCAATGCCATTGATGCGGTGGCCTCGCCTGAGGATCACCGTCCCGTTCTGCTCATGAGCCCGCGCGGCAAACCCATGACCCAAGCAATGGTCCGCGAATGGGCTTCCGGCCCGGGCATTGTTATCGTCTGCGGGCGGTTTGAAGGCGTCGATGAACGCGTTATCGAAGGCCGCCATCTCATCGAAGTATCGATCGGCGATTATATTTTATCGGGCGGCGAACCGGCAGCCCTTGTGGTGCTCGACGCCTGTGTTCGCTTGCTACCGGGCGTGATGGGTAAGATCGAATCCGGCGAAGACGAGAGTTTTGAAAACGGGCTTTTAGAATACCCGCATTTTACCAAGCCACGTGAATGGGAAGGCCGCACGATTCCGGAGATTTTGCTGTCCGGTGATCACGGAAAAATCGCCAAATGGCGCCGCGAGCAGGCCGAGAGACTGACGCGTGAGCGACGGCCGGATTTGATGGGCAAAAATCAGGATTAGCGAAACGGACCGCGAGCCGGGAGGTTCGCGGTCCGATAGAATTATCCGATCAAATATGGATCGACCGCTTCTCAACCCCCATCGCCGCCTCTTTAACGGCTTCCGACATCGTCGGATGCGCGTGGCAGGTGCGGGCTAGATCTTCGGATGAGCCGCCAAATTCCATCAGCACGGCGACTTCATGGATCAGGTCGCCCGCGCCTTTGCCGATAATGTGGCAACCGAGCACGCGGTCGGTCGTTGCATCGGCCAGAATTTTTACAAAGCCGTCCGTTGCCCGCATCGCACGCGCGCGGCCATTGGCGGTGAAGGGGAATTTGCCGACGGTGTAGGCGATACCGGCCGCTTTGAGGCCTTCCTCGGTTTGGCCGAGGGTTGCAATCTCTGGTTCCGTATACACAACGCCCGGAATGATGCCGTAATTCACATGGCCGGCATGGCCAGCGATCAATTCGGCGACCGCCACGCCTTCGTCCTCGGCCTTATGCGCCAGCATCGGCCCGCGCACCACGTCGCCAATGGCATAGATGCCTGGAACGGTCGATTGGAAATGATCATTGATCACCACGCAGCCACGCTCCAGCGTGACACCGACCGCCTCAAGGCCCAGGCCTTCGGTGTAAGGGCGGCGGCCGATCGCCACCAGCACAATATCGGCGTCGAGCGTTTGAGCTTCGCCGCCTGCTGCCGGTTCAACCGTGACTTTCGCGCCCTTTTTGCCGGATTCAACCTTGGTCACCTTCGAGCCGAGCAGGAAATTGAACCCCTGCTTGGCGAGGATGCGTTGGAACTGCTTGGCGACCTCATTGTCCATGCCGGGCAGAATGCGATCGAGATATTCGACGACGGTAACTTCCGCGCCCAGTCGCTTCCAGACCGAGCCGAGCTCGAGCCCGATGACACCCGCACCGATGACCAGCAATTTGCCCGGCACCTTGCTAAGCTCCAGCGCGCCGGTTGAGGTAACGACCGTTTTCTCATCCACCGTCACACCGGGGAGCGGCGCCGAGTCGGAGCCGGTTGCAATCACGATGTTCTTGGTCTCGATCGTCTCGGTCGAACCATCGGCCTTCGTGACGAGCACCTTGCCGACCGACGCGATGGTACCCGTGCCGATGAAGCTGTCGACCTTGTTTTTCTTCAGCAGAAAGGCAACGCCCTGCACATTGGCGTCGACCGTATCCTGTTTATGCTTCATCATTACCGGAAGGTCGAGTTTGGGTGCCTCAACCTTGATGCCGAGTGCCTCAAACCCGTGTCCTGCTACCTCAAACATCTCCGATGCATGCAGCATGGCTTTCGACGGAATACAGCCGATATTGAGACAAGTGCCTCCAAAGGTTGATCTTTTTTCAACAATAGCTGTTTTCAAGCCAAGCTGCGCCGCACGAATGGCGCAAACGTAACCGCCAGGACCAGAGCCAATAACGACAAGATCATAGGACATCGATGTTCTCCGGTCGAAAAGTAAAACGTAAGCTGAGAGGATTAGAGATCAAGCACAAGACGCGCTGGATCCTCCAACGCTTCTTTGACACGGACAAGGAATGTTACAGCTTCCTTGCCATCAACAATGCGATGGTCATAGGAAAGCGCCAAATACATCATCGGCCGAATCTCGATTTTTCCACCCACCGCCATTGGCCGCTCCTGGATCTTATGCATGCCCAAAATGCCCGATTGTGGGGCATTTAGGATCGGAGTCGACATCAAAGACCCATAAATTCCGCCATTTGTGATGGTAAATGTGCCACCCTGCATCTCGTCGATCTTCAACTGACCATCACGGGCGCGGCGGCCAAAGTCGGAAATCGTCTTCTCGATGCCCGCCAAAGACAGCGTATCCGCATCGCGCACGACAGGAACAACAAGGCCCTTATCGGTGCCGACCGCAATACCGACATGGTAATAGTTTTTATAAACCAGATCAGTGCCGTCGATCTCGGCATTTACCGCTGGTATTTCCTTCAACGCTTGCGTGCAAGCCTTCACGAAGAAACTCATAAAGCCAAGCTTGGCGCCGTGTTTCTTCTCGAATACTTCCTTATAGCGGTTACGAAGCGCCATGACTTCCGTCATATCGACCTCATTGAAGGTCGTCAGCATCGCCGCCGTATTCTGCGCGTCCTTCAAACGCCGAGCAATCGTCTGACGAAGCTTCGTCATCCGAACCCGCTCTTCCTGAACCCCATCAACAGCAGTTGAAGGCACCCGAGCAACAATCGGAGCAGCAGGAAAAGTATTCGTTGCGCCTGCGGTAGCAATAGCTGCCAACATATCGCCCTTAGTTACACGGCCATCTTTGCCGGTTGCTGCGACAGACGCTGGATTTAAACCAGTTTCAGCCGAAATACGCGCCACAGCAGGCCCGCTTGCTGGTGCTGCAACAGGCACTACTGGAGCGGCAGCAACTGCTTTCGGTGTCTCAGTAACCGCACCTGCTGCACCCGCCGTAATCGAGCCAAGAAGGGCGCCAACACCAACAGTATCACCATCTTTGGCAACAATTTCAGCCAAAACACCTGCCGCAGGCGCGTTGACTTCGAGCGTTACTTTGTCGGTTTCAAGCTCAAGCAAAGGCTCGTCGGCTTTAACAGCGTCGCCGGGCTTCTTGAACCATTTGCCGATGGTTGCTTCAGTAACCGATTCACCAAGGGTGGGGACGCGGATGTCGGTGGCCATGTGGGTCGTTTCCTTGCCGTGTGGTTTTAAAAGATCAAATCAGGCCGCAAAGGCCTCATCGAGGAAGGCATGCAGCTGGGCGAGATGGGTAGACATCAGGCCCGTAGCGGTCGCAGCTGAAGCAGGGCGGCCCGCATAACGCGGCCGCTTGACCTTGGAGCCTGCTTGCTCAAGCACCCAAGCAAGATAGGGTTCCACAAAGGTCCAAGAACCCATATTTTTAGGCTCTTCCTGACACCAAACCACATCGGCATTCTTAAACCGAGCGAGTTCTGTCACCAAAGCCTTCAACGGAAACGGATAAAGCTGCTCGACGCGGAGAAGATAGACATCGTCAATGCCGCGCTTTTCACGATCCTCATAAAGATCGTAATAAACCTTGCCGGAACAAAGCACGACACGCCGGATCTTATTGTCTTTGACCAGCTTTATCGGCTCGCCCTTCAAATATTGCGCATCGTCCCACAGCACACGATGGAATGTGGTGCCTTCGGCCATTTCGTCCAGCCGCGAAACCGCCCGCTTATGACGGAGCAGCGATTTCGGCGTCATCAGAATCAGCGGTTTGCGGAAATCGCGCTTCAACTGACGCCGCAAAATATGAAAATAGTTCGCAGGGGTTGAGCAATTGGCGACCTGCATATTGTCTTCAGCGCAGAGCTGGAGGAAGCGCTCAAGACGAGCTGAGGAATGCTCCGGCCCTTGTCCTTCATAGCCATGCGGCAAGAGGCAGACGAGGCCCGACATGCGCAACCATTTGCGTTCGCCGGACGAGATGAACTGGTCGAACAAAACCTGCGCGCCATTGGCAAAGTCGCCAAACTGCGCCTCCCAGAGCGTCAGCGCGTTAGGCTCTGAGAGCGAATAGCCATATTCAAAACCAAGAACAGCCTCTTCTGAGAGCATCGAATTGATGACCTCATATTTGCCTTGTCCTTCGCGGACATTGTTTAACGGCTTATAGCGGCGCTCGGTTTCCTGATCGATCAAAACCGAATGACGCTGTGAGAAGGTACCGCGTTCCACGTCTTGCCCCGAGAGCCGCACACGGTTTCCGTCATTCAAAGTGAGCGCGAAGGCAAGCGCCTCGCCAGTTGCCCAATCAATGCCTTCGCCCGTTTCAAACGCTTTACGGCGGTTGTCCATGAAGCGTTGAATCGTTTTGTGCGCGTTAAAATCGGCCGGCACATCGGTTAAGCGGTGACCAATATCTTTCAGCAAAGGAAGCGGTGCACCGGTTTCGCCCCTGCGAGCGTCATCCTGCATCGGATTAACGGCTTTCAAACCTGCCCAGCGACCGTCAAGCCAGTCGGCTTTATTGGGCTTATAGGCCTGTCCCGCTTCGTGCTCGGCTTCAAGCCGCGCCCGCCAATCGGCCTTCATTTTTTCAACTTCGCCTTCGGTAACGACACCTTCGGCAATCAGTTTTTTCGAATAGATTTCAAGTGTTGTTGGCTGTTGACGTATCTTTTTATACATCAGTGGCTGTGTGAAGGACGGTTCATCGCCTTCATTATGGCCGAAGCGGCGATAACAGAACATGTCGATGACGACTGGCTTGTGGAACAGCTGCCTAAACTCGACAGCTACTTTGACCGCAAAAACCACGGCTTCCGGATCATCACCATTGCAGTGGAAAATCGGCGCTTCGATCATCTTCGCAACGTCTGATGGATAGGGCGACGAACGCGAGAAGCGAGGATAGGTCGTAAAACCTATCTGGTTATTGATAATGAAATGGATTGAGCCGCCGGTCTTGTGGCCCTTAAGGCCGGAAAGCCCGAGGCACTCAGCCACAACGCCCTGTCCGGCAAAGGCAGCATCACCATGGATCAAGAGCGGAAGCACCTTGACGCGCTCGTCCGTGTCGCCGAGTTGATCTTGCTTAGCGCGCACTTTGCCTAAAACAACGGGGTCGACAATCTCAAGATGCGACGGATTGGCAGTAAGCGACAAATGAACATTGTTGCCGTCAAACGTGCGATCAGATGAAGCGCCAAGATGGTATTTTACGTCGCCCGAGCCTTCAACGTCAGCCGGTGCGTATGAACCACCCTTGAATTCGTGAAAGATGGCGCGGTGAGGCTTACCCATTACCTGCGCCAAAACATTCAGGCGTCCGCGATGGGCCATACCAAACACGATGTCTTGAACGCCAAGTGCACCGCCGCGCTTGATAATCTGCTCAAGCGCCGGAACCATTGATTCACCGCCATCCAAGCCAAACCGCTTTGTGCCGGTATATTTGACGTCAATGAATTTTTCAAACCCTTCGGCTTCGACAAGCTTGTTTAGAATGGCGCGTTTGCCCTCGCGGGTAAACGCGATTTCTTTGTCAGGCCCTTCAATACGGGCCTGAATCCAGCTCTTTTCGGCAGGAGTCGAGATGTGGAGAAATTCCCAGCCGATCGTCGAACAATAGGTGCGCTTTAGAATCGGCAACATTTCACGAATGGTTGCGTATTCGAGCCCTAGAACGAAATCGATAAAGATCTTGCGGTCCCAATCGGCCTCGGCAAAGCCATAGGATGATGGGTGTAGTTCTTCGTGGTCTTTCTTGGGTTCTAGATCCAAGGGGTCGAGATTAGCATGAAGATGGCCGCGCATCCGGTAGGCGCGGATCATCATAAGGGCTCTCACGCTGTCGCGAGTGGCCTGTTGAATGTCGGCTTCAGACGGCCCCGGCTTTGCCTCGGCCTTGCTTTTCAGCTTTTCGGTAACGATCTTCTCGACCTGCCCCCAATTGCCATCAAGGGCCGAAACGAGTTCGCCATTGGCGATCACAGGCCAATTCGGTTTTTTCCATGAAGCGCCCTTAGCTGATTTTTGAACTGAAGCTGGATCGTCGCTAAGTGCGCCAAAAAAAGCCTGCCATTCCGCCCCTACCGATGCAGGATTACTCTCATAGCGGGCCTGCATCTCTTCAAGATAGAGAGCATTCCCGCCATATAGAAAGGAGGTCTCAAGAAAGGCTTCGTTTTGGTCTTCGCGCGCCATCGGCTCACTCCATATCTTCGCTATTTCAGCCCTTAAGCAATTCGACGAGCGTTTTGCCGAGCCGTGCAGGGGATGGCGAGACGCGGATTCCTGCGGCTTCCATGGCAGCAATCTTGTCTTCTGCTCCGCCTTTGCCGCCCGAAATGATTGCGCCTGCGTGACCCATGCGACGGCCAGGAGGAGCCGTGCGGCCCGCAATAAAACCAACGACCGGCTTTTTACGGCCACGCTTGGCCTCGTCGATCAGAAACTGAGCGGCATCTTCTTCGGCAGAACCACCGATTTCACCAATCATGACGATGGATTGTGTTTTTTCATCGGCGAGGAACATTTCCAGCATATCGATAAATTCGGTGCCTTTGACCGGGTCGCCGCCAATACCGACTGCTGTTGTCTGTCCGAGACCCTCCATCGTGGTCTGGAACACGGCCTCATAGGTCAGTGTTCCGGAGCGGGATACGATGCCGACATTGCCCGGCTTGAAAATATTTCCGGGCATGATGCCGATCTTGCTATCGCCAGATGTCATTACGCCCGGGCAATTGGGTCCGATGAGACGTGATTTAGAACCTGAAAGCGCCCGCTTTACACGCACCATGTCGAGCACCGGAATGCCTTCAGTGATGCAGACAATAAGGGGAATTTCTGCCTGAATCGCTTCACAGATGGCATCCGCTGCACCTGGAGGCGGCACATAGATGACAGATGCATCCGCCCCGGTCGCGTCACGCGCTTCGGCAACGGTATCGAATACGGGAAGCCCGAGATGGAACGATCCACCTTTGCCGGGCGACGTTCCGCCGACCATTTTAGTGCCGTAGGCAATCGCCTGTTCCGAATGGAACGTGCCGGTTTTGCCTGTGAAGCCCTGTGTCAGGACCTTGGTGTTCGCATCAATCAGAATAGCCATTAGCGGAGCTCCCTCACGGCCTTGACGATCTTTTGCGCGGCGTCGTCGAGGTCATCGGCGGCAATCACATTGAGACCGGATTTGGAAATAATTTCTTTGCCGAGTGCCACATTGGTGCCCTCGAGCCGGACAACCAGCGGTACCTGTAAGCCGACTTCCTTCACGGCGGCGATAACACCCTCCGCGATAACGTCGCACTTCATGATGCCGCCGAAAATGTTCACGAGGATGCCCTTCACATTCGGATCCGCTGTAATGATTTTGAAGGCTGCGGTGACTTTATCTGTGGTCGCTCCGCCGCCCACATCAAGGAAGTTGGCTGGAAATTCGCCGTAGAGCTTGATGATGTCCATGGTTGCCATGGCAAGGCCCGCACCATTGACCATGCAGCCGATCGTGCCATCCAGCGCAATATAAGAGAGATCATATTTTGACGCTTCGATTTCCTTGGCATCCTCTTCGGTCTCATCGCGCAGCGCTACGATATCGGCTTGGCGGTAAAGCGAATTGGTATCGAACGAGATTTTGGCGTCCAAGCAACGAAGATGATTGTCGGTGGTAACGATTAACGGGTTGATTTCGAGCATCGCCATGTCTTTGGCGACAAAGGCGGTGTAGAGCTGCTCCACTAGAACGCCTACTTCCTTTGCAAGATCACCTTTGAGATGAAGCGCTTTGGCTACCGTGCGGCCATGATGCGGCATAACGCCGGTTGCAGGGTCCACCGAGAAGGTGATGATCTTTTCAGGTGTTGAATGGGCGACTTCCTCAATATCCATGCCGCCTTCGGTCGAGACAACAAAAGCGACCCGGGCCGTTGCGCGGTCGACCAGGATCGAGAGATAAAATTCCTTCGAAATATCGGAGCCCTCCTCAATGTAGAGGCGGTTAACCTGCTTGCCATGAGGCCCCGTTTGAATTGTGACCAGCGTATTGCCGAGCATTTCCTTGGCAAATTGTTTCACCTCGTCGATGGACTTGGCAAGACGAACGCCGCCTTTTTCGCCGGCCGCCGTCTCTTTAAATTTACCTTTGCCTCGCCCACCTGCGTGGATCTGGGACTTAACAACCCACAGGGGCCCGCCTAACGCTTTTGCGGCAGCTTCAGCGTCAGAGGCCTGCATGATCGCCCGTCCGTTGGAGACGGGAACGCCGAACTCCTTCAGCACAGCTTTTGCCTGATATTCGTGGATATTCATGGATGATCCTCGGATTGGGAGCGAGTCAAAGGGGCCGCCACGATCGTTTTTGCCGTAGCCGCCAGATGGATTAAGCCAGCGCCGGATTGATGACCTTGCAGGCCTCAATGAGACCTTGAACAGAGGCCACCGACTTGGCAAAAGCCTCTTTTTCATCGGCTTTCATACGTAGTTTTACGATACGCTCGACACCCTTTTCGCCGATAACAATCGGAACGCCGACAAACATGTCTTTCACGCCGTAGCCGTTGGAAATATAGGCTGCGCAAGGCATGACGCGCTTTTGATCCTTGAGATAGCTTTCAGCCATCGCAATCGCAGAAGCTGCTGGGGCGTAAAAAGCCGAGCCGGTTTTGAGCAAATTGACGATTTCGCCACCACCTTTGCGGGTGCGCTCGACAATGGCGTCCAGACGCTCCTGCGTCGTCCATTTCATCTTGACGAGATCAGGCAGCGGAATGCCTGCTACCGTGGAATAACGTACCATCGGAACCATGTCGTCGCCGTGGCCACCCAACGTCATCGCCGACACGTCTTTTATGGAGACTTTGAACTCTTCGGCGAGGAAGTGCCGAAAGCGCGAAGAATCAAGCACTCCAGCCATTCCGACGATTTTCTTCGGGCTGATGCCTGAGAATTTCTGGAGTGCCCAAACCATCGCATCGAGCGGGTTGGTGATGCATATCACGAAAGCTTTTGGTGCAAATTGTTTGATGCCCGTGCCGACCGCTTCCATCACCTTGAGGTTGATGCCTAAAAGATCGTCGCGGCTCATGCCCGGTTTGCGAGGTACGCCGGCGGTAACAATCACGACATCCGCGCCTGCGATGGCTTCGTAGTTCGAGGCGCCGGTATAATTGGCGTCGAATCCGTCGACCGGTGATGATTCAGCAATGTCGAGGCCTTTGCCCTGCGGCACGCCATCTGCAATATCGAACAGTACGATGTCGCCGAGCTCCTTAAGACCCGCGAGATGGGCAAGAGTACCACCAATCTGCCCCGAGCCGATGAGTGCGATTTTTTTCCGCGCCATAAAACAAATCCTTTTCATCGAAATTATGGTTGAGACCGCCCCGCTCCTGGATAGGCCATTTGATGATGCGCTTATCGTTGATCTGCATTTCCTTCAAGTTGGCCAAAAGGTGAGGATTGCCAAATTTTAAAGCAGAGAATGGCAGAGCGTACGTATAATATTATAAAATATATAATAATATCAATTATATAACAGCGTCATGACGCTTTAAAGAGAAGCCCATGGGGGTATAAAAAAATGATTACAAATTTCAAAATTTGTTATTTGTTACAATCAATTGGCCCTCTAAACGATACTTGTGCTCAGGGCGTTCATCAGCATCGTTGTGATGGAGGCCAGACGAATTTCGGATGATCTGCGGGGAACTTCGGCGTCCAGTTCGATCGCTTCCGGTTGAACGAAGCGGTAAAGTGCATCAAGAATAAGAGTCATGGCGCGTTCCCGATTTCGAATGGAGAAAGCGCCCGTCGACATTCCTTCTTCAAGGACGCGGTCCAAGAGAATGCGCACCCTGGCGCGATGCTGACGCGCTGGAGGCCTGTTTTCACGAAAAGCCTCAACGAATAGTTTGAAAAGTTGAGGATCTGCGTCAATTCGATCGCGGTAGGCGCGTACGATGGCAAAGATCAATCGTTCCAGCTTATCGCGTGCGGGGTCGGGCGCGTCGGCAATTTCGCTCAGGCGGGATTCCAACGGTTTTAGCCAAATTTGGGTAATTGCGTCAAAAAGCGCGGTTTTTGACGCGAAATGCCGGTAAATATTGGCATGTGTCATGGCGGCGGCGCGTGCTATGGATATGACGGTTACCCTTTCGCTGCCGTAAGTCGATACTTCAGTAATGGCAGCGTTTAGAATGCGTTGAACTGTTGATTCCGGTGATTTCTGGTTGGCCATTTTGGTTTCCGGATCAGAGGGATTCAGTCGATTTCAAAATTTTGCAGGCGTCGAAGAGATTATGGAATCGGAAATAAAGTATGATTTTACCCGTTGATACTCAACAAAAGCCATCGGTTAGCCATCCGGCGACCACTTTAATTCGTCTATTGGGGCCAGGTGTTATTGCCGGCGCTGCTGACGATGATCCTTCCGGTATCGCAACCTATTCTCAAGCGGGAGCTCAGTTCGGGTATCAACAGCTTTGGTCAGTTGTTTTAACCTTTCCGTTCATGGTTGCTATACAACTCGTTGCTGCAAGAATTGGTCGCGTAACGGGTAAAGGAGTTATCGCCAATGCGCGCCTCATTTATCCGGAATGGGTCGTCATTGCGCTGGTTGCCTTAGTTGTCGTTGCCAATACGATTAATATAGCTGCCGATTTGGCGGCTATGGGTTCTGCTATTACTTTAATAATGGGCGGCCCTGCTCCATTTTACGCTCTTTTGGTTGGTATTTTTTGCGCAATAGCAGAAGTTTTTGTTCCCTATCGCCGATATTCTCATATTCTTAAATGGCTAACTTTGGTGTTATTTGTCTACGTACTGGCCGTCTTTACGATACATATCGACTGGATAGAAGCAGTCCATGCGACACTCAAACCCACATTTGAGCTCGATACGGACTATCTTTTAACAATTGTAGCCGTTTTTGGAACGACGATCAGTCCCTATGTCTTTTTCTGGCAAACGGCGCAGGAAGTCGAGGACATGCAACTTGCCCGCGAGCGACCGCTTGTCGAACAGGCCGAGGATACGGGACACCACCTCAAGCGAATGGCGATCGATACCGGAATCGGTATGGCGTTCTCGAACGGCATTGCGTTTTGCATCATGATCACAACGGCTGCGACACTGCATCAGGCCGGAATGACGAATATTGCAACGGCTGCCGACGCGGCTGAAGCGCTCCGCCCCTTGGCCGGTCCTTTGACATTTGCGCTTTTCTCGCTCGGCATTATAGGCACCGGTCTTCTGGCGGTTCCGGTGCTGGCGGGATCGGCGGGCTATGCGGTGGCCGAAGCGATGCATTGGCGCTCAAGCCTCGAGTTGAAGCCTCTGCGCGCGCGCGGCTTTTATGCCGTGATTGCGGCGGCAACCCTGATTGGCGCCGCCCTTGGCTTCACCGCCATGGATCCGATCAAAATGCTGTTCTGGGCCGCGGTCATCAACGGCTTTGTCGCGGTGCCGGTCATGGTCGCGATGATGATCATGGCCAGCCGACTGAACCTTATGGGCAAATATCGCCTCGGAAAAGGTGTTGCCCTTGCCGGCTGGGCGTCGACCTTGCTAATGGCGGTCGCCGCAGGCTTTCTGCTCTGGTCCATCTTTGCCTGAACGCAACTCGCCCCGAATGAGACCAATCATCCGGGGCGAGATTTGATACGGTTGCGAAGGTTATCGGCCTTCAATGTCGAAGCGTCAGAACGCTTTCAACGTGGTGCGCATGACGTCGATCATCTGGTCGATATGGCCCGTCTCCATCACGAAAGGCGGGGCGACAACCGCCGCGTCGCCGGTCGTCTTGATGTGAAGACCGGATTCAAACATCCGCTTTTGCCACTGATAGCCGCGTGCGCCTGGGCCACCCATCGGCGCAACATCGACGCCACCCATCATGCCATAGCCCCGAATATCGGTAACGATCGGCACATCTTTCAGCGAAAACAGGCCTTCGAGGAAATAGGCCGACATTTGGGCCGCCCGCTCGAACAAGCGCTCGTCTTCGTAGATTTTGAGCGTGGCCAGCGAAGCCGCGCATGCGGCAGGATGGGCCGACCAGGTGTAGCCGTGGAAGAATTCCGTCACATTCTCCGGTGCGGCGCTCACAATCGTATCATGAATCTCGCGGCTTGCCGCCACGGCGGCCATAGGCTGGGCCCCATTGGTGATGGCCTTTGCCATCGTGATCAGGTCGGGCTTTACGTTGAAGCTGTGGGTTGCGAACGACCGACCGGTCCGTCCAAAGCCCGTAATGACCTCGTCGAAGACCAGCAGAATGCCGTTTTGCGTGCAAAGCTCGCGAAGCCGCTTCAGATAGCCCTTGGGTGGCACGAGAGTGCCGGTCGAACCCGCAATCGGCTCGACAAAAACAGCCGCGATGTTTTCGCCGCCATAATTGGCAATGATGCGTGCCAGATCCTCGGCGAGATCGGCGCCATGATCGCCTTCGCCCATGACGAATTTGTTTTCCGGAATATGGGTGTGGCGCATATGGACGGCGCTTGGCAGGGCGCTGCCGAACGCGCGACGGTTATTGACCATGCCGGAAAGAGCTACGCCGCCGAAGTTCACGCCATGATAAGCGCGTTCCCGGGAGACAAACATCTGGCGATTACCCTGACCCCGAATGCGGTGATAATTGAGTGCCATCTTCATGGCGGTATCGACCGCTTCCGAGCCGGAATTCACGAAGAAAATCTTGTCCAGACCTTCCGGCATGAAAGCGGCGATTTTGCTCGCGAGCTCGAAGCTCTTTTCATGGCCACGCAGAAAGCTCGGCGTGAAATCGAGATCGGAAAGCTGCTTTGAAACGGCTTCGGCAATTTCGCGGCGGCCATGGCCTGCGGGCGTTGTGAACAGGCCAGACGATCCGTCGAGAATTTTTTTGCCATCCTGATCGTAGTACCAGACCCCTTCGGCGCGGGTGAACATTTTGGGGTCTTGTTTGAAATCCCGGTTGGCCGAAAACGGCATCCAGTGATTTTCCATGGAGGGTGATGCGCTTGAGGCCATGACACGATCCTTTTCAAAGGGCTAAACTTCTGACAGATTGGGACCAGTTTGGGCAGTTGGGTCCAGAATCATAGAGCCAGAAGGTCGGTTTCAGTTGGAACACGGTATCTCCGATCCGTTGCGCGTAGAAGCGCTATCGTCCGCACCGTCAGAAGAAACGGTTATTTGGGATGCGTTGTTCCGAAAATTCTCCCATGGCGGTCGATCGCTGCAGGTGCAAATCCGTCAAATGATTGTGGCCGCGATCGAAGAACGCCGTTTGCCGGCTGCCGCGCGGATGCCGTCCAGCCGGGATCTTGCGGCCATTTTGGGCGTCGCCCGCAACACGGTGGTGCTGGCCTATCAGCAATTGGTGGATGAGGGCTTTCTCGAGTCACGCGAGCGGAGCGGCTATTTTGTCAAAGGCGTATTCGGCTCGGATGCCCGCGAACCGGACAGTCCTTCGCCGCGGGCCGATCGTCCGGACAGTCCTGACTGGTCGGGCCGGTTTACGATGTTGCCGTCGACACGGCGCAACATTGTCAAAACCAAGGAATGGCTGAGTTATCCCTATCCCTTTCTCTATGGCCAGTTCGATCCCGGCTTGTTTCCGACCAATGACTGGCGCGAATGTGCACGCGGGGCGTTGAGCGTTCTGGAAATTCACAATTGGGCGCGCGATCTCGTCGATGGCGATGATCCGGAGCTGATCGATCAGCTTCGTCTGCATGTGTTGCCGCGTCGGGGAATCTGGGCCAGTCCCGATGAGATCATCGTGACGATCGGGGCGCAGCAGGCGCTCTATCTGCTGGCCCGCCTTCTGATGAATGCCCGATCGAAAGTGGGGGTCGAAGACCCGGGCTATCCTGATGCCCGCAATATTTTCTCGATCATGACCGACCATGTGCGCGGACTGCCGGTCGATGCCGACGGCCTGATGATTTCCGAGGGCTTGGCCGAGTGCAATTATCTCTATGTCACGCCGGGCCACCAATGCCCCACCACCGTGACGATGCCGGTGGAACGCCGCAAAGAATTGCTCGATGTTGCCTCCAAACATGATCTGATCATCATTGAAGACGATTATGAGACCGAGTTCTTGCCGAACTCGCGTGAAACACCTTCGTTGAAAAGCTTCGATCAAGCGGGTCGGGTGCTCTATGTCGGCAGTCTATCCAAGGTGTTGGCGCCCGGTTTGCGGCTTGGCTATATTATTGCGCCGGCCGAAGTGGTGCGGGAACTGCGCGCGCTGCGTCGATTGATGCTGCGCCATCCGCCCTCGAACAATCAACGTGCCGCAGCCCTGTTTCTGGGATTGGGGCATTATAAAGCGCATATCAGGCGGCTCGGTGCTTCATTAGGCGGTCGGGCGACACAGCTTGATGCCGCGATCAAAAAGCATTTGCCCGATTTTTCTTTTCTGTTGGGCGAGGGCGTATCGAGCTGCTGGCTGAAAGGGCCGGATACGCTTGACGGGCAGGCGCTGGCGGCTGAAGCCAAAACGCTGGGCGTTCTTGTTGAAGCCGGCGATATATTTTTCATGGGCGAGCGCCCGCCAAAGAATTATCTGCGCCTTGGCTTTTCCTCCATCCCCGCCGAGCGGATCGAGCCTGGCATTGCCGCTCTTGCCGCCGCTTATCGCCGTCTGAAGGGCTAAACGATGGGCATGATCCTTGTATTGAATGCCGGCTCGTCCAGCGTAAAATTTGCGCTGATGGATCTGTCGCCCTCCGGTCACGAAGTCAGTCTGGCCCGCGGCGCCTATGATGGCATAGGGCAGAATTCGCGCTGGAGTGTGAAACGAACCGACGGCCAGTCCGACGAAAATGAAGCGATCCTTGCCACTGGAATTACGACCCATAAGGATGCGGTGGCCCGAATTCTGGGTTGGATTGAGGCGCATTACGGTTTGAGCGAGCTTCTTGCAGCGGGCCATCGGGTCGTGCATGGCGGTGCCGATTTTGAAGCGCCGGTGCGGTTGGATGCGACAACGATTGCCGCGCTTAAAAAACTGCTGCCGTTAGCGCCCTTGCATCAACCCCATAATCTGGCGGCGATTGAAAGCCTTGGCGCACTAGCCCCCGACCTGCCGCAAATTGCCTGTTTTGATACGGCGTTTCATACCAGTATTCCCGATGTGGCCCGAAATTTTGCCTTGCCGCGGGCCATTACGGCCAAAGGGGTGCGGCGCTATGGATTTCATGGGCTTTCTTATCAATTTATTGCCACCGAACTTGCCCGCACAGCGCCCGAATTAGCCAAAGGCCGAGTAGTGGTTGCCCATTTGGGCAATGGCGCCAGCCTGTGCGCGATGCAGAACGGCAAGAGCATTGCCACGACGATGGGCTTTTCGGCCATTGACGGCCTGATGATGGGGACCCGCACCGGTGCGATTGATCCGGCCGTGATTTTTTATCTGATGCGCGATGAAGGCATGAGTGCCGCCGATGTGGAGGCGATGCTGTATCATCAATCCGGTTTGCTGGGTGTTTCGGGTATTTCGAGCGATATGCGTCGGTTGCGGGACGAAATGGCGACAAGGCCCGAGGCGCGCGAGGCGGTTGCGATGTTCACCTACCGGATCGTTCGCGAGGCGGGATCGATGATTGCGGCCTTGGGCGGAATCGATGCCCTCGTTTTCACCGCCGGCATTGGCGAGCATGACGCGTCCCTTCGGGCCGATGTCGTCCATGGTCTAGCTTTCGCCGGCTTTTCGCTCGACGCCAGTGCCAACACGCGCGAAACTGGCCAAATCAGTGGCGCAAGCGGCCCTAAAGCCTTTGTGATACCGACCAATGAAGAGCTCATGATCGCCCGTGCCACGGTGGCGGTTCTGACCAGCAACCCGACGGCGAGGCCCCAATGACGATCAAGGATTTGAAGCATTATCCCGAAATGGCGGAGCCGCAGCTTCGTCCGCGCTACTCGGGTGTGGCGACGTTTTTTCGCACCCCGCTCGTCGATACGCTGGAGGGCGTCGATATTGGCGTGATCGGTGTTCCCTATGATGGCGGCGTGACCAACCGGACGGGCACGCGACATGGCCCGCGCGCGGTTCGCGAACAGACAACTCTGGTGCGGCGCGTCAATCAGGGTACCGGCATTTCCCCGTTTGACATGGTGAGGGTCGCCGATTGCGGGGATGCGTTTTTGGAAGCGCCCTATGAGCTGATGGCGGCTCATCGGGAGATCGAGGGCTTTTTTGCCAAAGTGAAGCGGGCGGGAACGACCACGCTGGCGGTGGGCGGCGATCACTCGATCTCACTCCCGATCCTGCGGGCCATCGCCAAAGACGGCCCTGTCGGCATGGTGCATATCGATGCCCATTGTGACACGGGTGACGATTATCTCGGCTCGCGGTTTCACCACGGCGCGCCGTTCTCGCGTGCGGTGGAAGAGGGCTTGCTTGATCCCAAGCGCGTGATCCAGATCGGTATTCGCGGGTCAATCAACCATAAGGATATGTGGAAATTCAGCCATGATAGCGGCATGCGTGTCGTCTATATGGAAGAATTCACCGATAAAGGCTGGAAATGGGCGGCCGAGGAGGCGCACCGCATCGTTGGCGGCGGCAAGACCTATTTGTCGTTTGACGTCGACAGCCTCGATCCGGCTTATGCGCCTGGCACGGGTACGCCCGAATCAGGCGGGCTGACGATGGTGGAAGCCCAGCGGCTGATCCGTTCGCTCGCGGGCATCGATTTTATCGGTGGCGATGTTGTTGAAGTATCGCCGCCTTTTGACAATGGCACGATCACCTCCATGAACGCAGCGAATGTGCTGTTCGAAATCCTCTGCGTGCTGGCGCCCGCACTGGTGAAGCGGCGCGGATAAGGCAGGCGTAAAAAATTGGCCGCGTTAAATGTGGCCACAATTTGAAGATTGACAAAGAGCGATGGTTCCAGACAGTAGGTAAATACTGGAACAGATTATGGAGTGGCTGCTTAAAATTGCATCATCGCCGTCAAACTCGTGTGAGAATTTCAGGATTTCCTTGTGTTGCCGTTGCTCAATATGACGGTAACGGTCCGATCAAATGCCAGGGTGGAAGCGACCTAAACGGAAAGTCGCAAGGCCGTTCATGTCATTGTCATAATTCTCTTTGATGGTATAAAAATGTCGAGTTCTTCCTCTGCTTGTTTGCTGAGGCTTGAAGTCGGCCAATTCCTTGATACTGCTTGAGTAGAAGAACTATCACAAACAGAGATGGAGAAGACTGTGATCAAGAATACGAATTCGGTTAGCCGCCGTTCATTCCTGAAAAGCACCGCGGCCCTTGGCCTTGGCGCCATCGCCGCACCTGCGCTCGTTTCGAATGGCGCGCTGGCTTCGTCGGGCGAGCTCAACTATATGGGCTGGGCTGGTTATGACTTCAAGGACGCCTTTGCTTCGTTCACGAAAGCGACCGGCATCAAGATGAATTTCATCGAACAGCCAGACAATGATACGATTTTCGCCCAGGCGAAGCTCGCGATCCAGACCGGCGCTGTCGACGTGATCGAGCCAACGGTTGACCGCGTTCTTTCGTACAACGAAAACGGTCTGGTTCAGCCTTGGGATATGACCAAGATCAAGATCGACCAGTGGGAGCCAGGTCTCGTTTCCGGCCAGGCTGGCGATATGGCCACCATTGGCGGCAAGACCTTCTTCCTCCCAGGCGTTTGGGGCACGGAAGCGCTGACCTTCAACACGAAGGAAGCACCGATGGCTTATGGCACGGCAAGCCTCGCCGACCTTTGGGATCCGAAGTTCGAGGGCAAGGTTACGGTTCGCGCTCACTCCTCGCTCGCCGCTCTCGGCCGCGTGTTGGATGCCCAGGGCAAGCTGCCGCATCCATTCATGGAAGGCTACAAAGACGACGCAAAGATGAAGAAGATCTGGGATGTCATCCTGGCCGAAGCCATCAAGCACAAGAAGAACGTCGCTCAGTTCTGGAAGGGCGAAAACGAGGCGCAGGCCGCATTCCGCACCAATGGTTGCGTGCTTGGTCTGACGTGGGATTCGACCGGCTTCAACATGGGCAAGGAAGGTCCTTTCTCCTACATCGCTCCTAAGGAAGGCGCGTTTGCTTGGAACCAGGGCAACATGCTCATGAAGAACGCGAAGAATGTCGAGCAGGCGCATGCCTTCCAAAACTGGGTGTCGTCGGCTGAAGGCTCGGCTCTTTGGGCAACGGCGTTCTCGGCCAATCCGGTCGGCAAGGGCGCATCGGCCAAGCTCGACGCTTCGGTCGCCAAGTTCTATGTCGACTCCTTCCCAGGCGACGCTTTGTCGAAGCTTTGGTGGTGGCCAGTTCAGACCAGCTCGTTCTTGAAGCTGCGCGCTGAATATGCTGACAAGTTCATCGCAGCATAATTAGACCGAATACAGAGCGACGGGCCTGAAAGCCCGTCGCTTTTTTATCCGCCTTGTTTTTGTCCCAGAAAGAACCCGGTTTTAAAATGAGTGAAGACGTTCATCTGTCTCAGATTTGCATGGATTTCGGAAGTTTCCGAGCGGTCAACAATGTCGAAGTGACCATCAAGTCCGGCGAATTCTTTTCATTTCTCGGCCCATCGGGTTGCGGCAAGACAACTATCCTTCGTCTGATATCAGGCTTTATGGATCCAACCGGTGGTGCCGTGAAAATTGGTGGCAAGGACATGAAGGGCATTCGCCCGAATGCGCGCCCCACGGCCCTTATCTTCCAGAATTTGGCCTTGTTTCCCTTGATGCCCGTCTGGGAAAACATCACCTTCGGGCTTGAAGTTCGCGGCGTTGCCAAAGAGGTGCGCCGTGCGAAAGCGGAAGAGCTTTTGCAGCTCGTCGACCTGCACGATTCCGCTGACAAGAAGATCAGCCAATTATCGGGCGGCCAGAAGCAGCGCGTTGCGATTGCGCGCGCTTTGGCCGTTGAGCCGAAGGTCATGTTGCTCGACGAGCCACTATCGGCCCTCGATCTGAAATTGCGCCAGCATATGCGCGCCGAATTGCGCGCGATCCAGAAGCGGACCGGCGTTACCTTCATTTACATAACCCACGATCAGGGCGAGGCTCTGGCAATGTCGGATCGCGTCGGCGTCATGTCGCAAGGCGTGTTGCAGCAGGTCGCGACCCCGCAGGAAATCTACAACAATCCTGTCAACGAATTTGTGGCGTCGTTTGTCGGCGAGAACAATGTGATCGGCGGCAAGGTCAAGTCCGTGACCGGCGGCATTGCCAGCTTCGAAACCGCGAAGGGTACCTTCAGCGCCAAGCTTGGCCCGAATGTCGCGGTCGGCGATGTTTCGAAATTGTTTGTGCGCCCGGAATTCTGCTCGCTCGGGTCAAGCACCGACGCGAAGGAAAATTCAATTCCGGTCGAAGTCACCGAAATCGCCTTCGAGGGCAATTTCGTGAACGTGTTCGTTCGTGACGGCAGCGGGGATACCCATATGGTGCAGGTCCAGAATGACCCGGCCACGCCGCCTCCGGCGCTCCACACGACCTGTCACATGGCGTTCAATCCATCGAGCTGCATGATTTTGTCCGAGGCGGTCAACGGCCGCAGCGGGCACTGAGGGGAATAAGGACATGCAGGAACTGATCCGGCGATATGGCATCGGCCTGTCGGTTGTCATGGCAGCCATGACAGCCTTCTGGCTGTTTGCTTTGGTTGTCATTCCCAATCTTGTGCTCTTCAAGTTCTCCTTCCGGGTCTACCTGCCGGTTGATCAGCTGGGCGGTCCTAATGACGTCTATACGCTGAAGAATTACCTCACGTTCTTCACCAGCCCGATCCATATCAACGTGTTTTTCACGACGATTCTGTATAGCTCGCTCGTTACGGGCATTTGCCTGATGATTACCTATCCTCTGGCCTATGTGCTGGCCAAGGTGCTCAAGCCGACCGACACGGCGACGTTTTTTCTGATCTTGCTGATTCCGCTTTGGGTCAGCGAAATTCTCCGGTCATTTGCCTGGTTCATCATTTTATCCAATCAAGGCCCGCTCAATGCGCTTTTGATGGGTATCGGTCTGATCGATAAGCCGATCCGCTGGATTTCGGGCTATCAATCCGTCATCATCGGCCTCGTCTATGCCTACATCTTGTTCATGCTGTTTCCGATCTACAATGCAATTTCAGCGCTGGACACCAACCAGATCGAGGCTTCGGAAGATCTTGGCGCTTCGATGTGGCGGACGCATTGGCGCGTTGTGATCCCGCATTCCAAACCTGGTATTGCCTCGGGTTGCGTGATGGTTTTCATGCTGTGTGCGGGTTCTGTGATCGTACCGTCGACGTTGGCCTCAACCAGTTCGCGCTGGTTCACCGAGATCATTCAGCAATGGATGTTTGAAGGGCTCGATTGGAATGTAGGCTCTGCTTACGCCTTCCTGCTGCTGGCGCTCTGCATTGTGTTTGTCAGTCTTGTCATGCGCCTTCTCAATGTGCGCCTCGTCGATATTGCGAAGTGAAGAGGCGGTCATGAATTCTCAAACCTTCTCCAAAATTGTTGTTCGGGTCTATTTGGCCCTGTTCGTTGCCTATATGCTGTTGCCCTTGGCGATCATGGGTGGTGCGGGTTTGAACAATACCCGGTTTCCATCGGTCTATCCTTGGGTCGGGTTGACGGACCGCTGGTTCATCGATTTGTGGAACGACCAGCGGATGTGGGGCTCGGTTCGGAATACGACCTGGGTCGCATTGGCGGTTGTTGCCATTTCGGTTCCGATCGGAACGGCGTCGGCCATTCTGCTCAACAGCGTCAAGCCGCAGGTCCGTTCGATCCTTTACGGCTTCATGGTCGCGCCGATCCTCACGCCGGGTGCCGTTATCGGCATCTCGACACTGTTGTTCTGGAACAGTTTTGGCGTCTCCGCCGGTCTCTATCTCTCGGTTTTAGGGCAGGTCTCGTTTGTGGCGGCTTATGTGATGCTGCTCGTGCTCGCCCGTCTTCAGAGTTTTGATCCGGGTCTGGAAGAAGCAGCGCTCGATCTGGGTGCAACCCATGGTCAGGTCATTCGTCGCATTCTGGTGCCGCATCTGTATCCGGCCATTATCGCCGGCGCCGTGATTGCGTTTTTCCAGTCGGTTGAAAATTTCAACGTCACGCTGTTCACGCGCGGCAATTCGGACACGCTCACCGTTTACGTCGGCTCCAAGATCCGGTCCGGCATCACGCCAACCATCAATGCCTTGGCATTGCTGCTGATCATCGTGACGGTGGTGTGTGCGATCATTTATGAAATCCTGCGCCGCCGTGCCGAACGTCGCGCGGCAGCACTGGTTGTCGCTGAAGACTGATCAGCCAGCCTGTCATCCAGCAAGGCCTCGACCGTCGGGATGGACGGTCGAGGCCTTTTTTATGGGCAAGGATTGCAATAGGTGTGATGGATCGCGTTGATTTTAGCCTCTAAATCGGCAGGCATCGCGATATTGACGGCCCCGATCGCAACTTTCAGCTGATCCATGGTGGTAGCACCAATGATGTTGGCGCCCAGAAATGGCCGTGTGTTGACGAAGGCCTGAGCGAGTTCGGCCGGCTGGAGGCCGGCTTCCTTGGCCAAGGCGACATAGGCCTTGATCGCCGGTTCTGCATTTGGTGTCTGGTAGCGCTGCCCGCGATTGAACAGGGTTGTGCGTGCACCCGCAGGCCGAGCTCCGTCGAGATATTTGCCCGTCAGATAGCCCTGCGCCAGAGGCGAGAAGGCCAACAGACCAATGTCCTCCCGCATCGAGACTTCGCCAAGTGCCGTCTCATAGGTGCGGTTCAAAAGATTATAGGCATTCTGGATGCTGGCCATGCGGGGCAGACCGTGCTTTTCGGACAGGGCCAGATAGGTCATCGTGCCCCAAGCGCTTTCATTGGACAGACCGACATGGCGGATTTTGCCCTCTTTGACGAAGGTCTGGAGCGTTTCAAGAATGGCCAGCATCGAATTTTCCTGACCTTTGAAGGTCTCGAAATTGAACACCGTCGGGTTTGAGCCCCACGGCATCGGCCGATCCGGCCAATGAAGCTGATACAGGTCGATGTAATCGGTCTGCAGGCGACGAAGACTGCCCTCGATGGCCTCGCGCATTTGCGCCGGCGTTTGCTCGACCGTTGAACCATCCTTGCGTAGCCAGTTCATGGCACCGCGGCCGGCGACTTTGGAAGCCAGAATGACTTTGTCACGGTTGCCGCGGGCTTTGAACCAGTTGCCGATATAGGTTTCGGTCAGACCCTGTGTCTCGGCCTTTGGCGGAATGGCGTACATTTCGGCCGTATCAAAGAAATTCACGCCTTGGGTCAGCGCATAATCCATCTGCTCGAAGCCTTCCGCCTCGGTGTTCTGTTCCCCCCAAGTCATGGTTCCGAGGCAGATGAGAGAAACGTCGAGACCAGTGCGGCCGAGCTTGCGGTACAGCATGGGTTTAAACCTTTGTGACAATGGGAAAGAAACCGGAGAACGCGAGCTTAGCCACGCGTGACAACAGAGGGATGTCAGCAATCAACGAAGTTTGGCAAGAAAATCTTCGATCTGCGGCAAAATGTCTTCGACCATTTTTTCAATCCCTTGCGCATTCGGATGCAATCCGTCTTGCAGAGAAAGGGCTGGATTGCCCGCGGTGGAAGCAAGAAAAAACGGATAGAGCGGCAGGTTGAATTCCTTGGCGAGGTCGGGATAGATCGAGTCGAACGCCTCGACATAGGTGGGGCCAAAATTGCGTTGCGCCTTCATGCCGACGAGAAAGACGGCGAGCTTACGGGTTTTCAGTCGCTGGATCATTTCCTTCAAATTGGCGCGCGGAAGGGCAGGATCGAGCCCTCGCAGCATGTCATTGGCGCCCAATTCGAGAATAACACCATCGGTGTCGTCCGGAATGGTCCAATCCAGACGGGCAAGGCCGTCCGCCGTCGTATCGCCCGATACGCCGCCATTGATGACCGTCAGATCATGGCCATCCGCTTTGAGGCGGCGCTCCAATACGGCCACGAAGCCTTTGTCCTGTGGTAAAAGATAGCCGGCTGTCAGGCTGTCACCAAAGGCAACCAGCGTCAGGGTGCGGGCGCTGGCCATGCTGCCCATTCCGGACAAGAGTGCTGCGGCCAAAAGGGCACGGATAGCCAAAGCGGTTTGCGATACATATGTAAGCTTCATCGCAGCAGGATCGGGATTTTCAACGCAATGGTCAAGGCAGTCGAAATTTCAGGGCTCCGCGTTACGCTTGGTCGGGATGCTGCGCGGGTGCATGTCTTGAACGGTATTGATCTTTCAATTGATGCGGGTGAGGCCGTTGGCCTTATCGGACCATCGGGTTCGGGGAAATCCACGCTTTTGATGGTGATGGCCGGATTGGAGCAGGCCGAGACCGGCCGCGTGATGGTGGCGGGGGAAGATTTTACCCTTCTTGACGAGGATGCGCTTGCCCGCTTTCGCGGCAAGCATATCGGCATTGTTTTTCAGTCGTTTCATCTGATCCCGACCATGACCGCTTTGGAGAATGTTGCCGTTCCGCTTGAACTCTCCGGACATGCCGATCCGTTCGGGCGCGCGGAACGCGAATTGCGGGCCGTGGGATTGGGCCATCGGCTAAACCATTTTCCGGCCGAACTTTCGGGTGGTGAACAACAACGTGTGGCGCTGGCCCGCGCCATGGCGCCCGATCCGGCGATTTTATTTGCCGATGAGCCGACGGGAAATCTCGACGAAACCAATGGCAAGGCCATTGTCGATCTTTTGTTTGACCTCAAGCGCCAGCGTCAGACAACCTTGGTGCTGGTGACGCATGATGCCGGATTGGCCGCGCGATGCGACCGCACGGTCCGGCTGCGCTCCGGCCAGATCGAGGTCTGAGGGTGAGCCGTTTTATGTCCCGCCCTTTCGTTCCCGCTCGTCTGGCGCTGCGTAATTTGCGGCAGGGCTTGAAGGGTTTCCGGATTTTTCTCGCCTGTATCGCGCTTGGCGTTACCACGATTGTCGGCATTGAATCGCTGTCCCGCTCGCTGGCCGACGGGCTGGCCCGTGAGGGGCGCAGCATATTGGGTGCCGATATGACGGTATCGCGCATGCATCGACCGGCAGATGATGCCGAGCGCGCTGTTTTGGCCGATGCGGGGTCGGTCAGCGACCTTGAGAGTTTGCGCGCGATGGCGGTTGGGGGCGAGGGCGCAGCCCTTGTCGATATCCGTGCGGTGGAAGCGGGCTATCCGGCGATTGGCGAAGTGGTGCTCGACCCGCCGCAAACCGTCGACAATGCCTTGTCGGTGAAGGATGGCGTGTTCGGTGCGGTGGCTGATCTTGCGTTGTTCTCGCGGCTTGATGTGAGGCCGGGTGGCGTGTTGGCGATCGGGGATGCCAAGATCCGCCTGTCCGCGGTGCTGATATCGGAGCCGGACCGGATGGGTAGCGGGTTGACCTTTGGTCCCCGCCTGATGCTATCGACCGCGGCGCTCGCGGCCTCGGGCCTGGTGCAGCCCGGTAGTCTGGTGCGGTACAGTTATCGAATTCTTGTTCCCGCCGGCCAGAATGACGATGCTGCCGTGCTCGCCAAGGCGGCGGAGCTTACGGATCATTTGCGGGATGGCGGGTTTGAAATCCGCAACCGGCTGAATGCCTCGCCGCAACTCACCAAGAATATTGAACGCTTTACACAGTTTTTGACCTTTGTCGGCCTGACCGCGCTGATTGTGGGCGGGACAGGCGTTGCCAATGCGGTGAGCGCCTATCTGGATCGCCGGCGCATGAGTTTGGCGATTTTGAAGGCCTTGGGTGCAAGTGGCGCCACCGTGTTCATGGTGGCGTTTTTGGAGGTGATGGGGCTTGCGGTGCTTGGTGTCGGCATCGGTCTTGTGCTGGGCGCGGCGCTGCCATTTGTCGTAGCCTTCGGTGCGGGCCCTTATCTGCCTTTTCCGCTGGAGCCGCATCTCTATCCGGACCAGCTCGCGATCGGGGCGGTGTATGGCGTGCTGACCGCCATAACTTTCTCGCTCGGACCTTTGGGGCGGGTGCATGATATTCCTGTTGCGGCGCTGTTTCGGGATCTGATTGTGGAAGATCGGCGCTGGCCGCGGATGCGGTATACGCTCGCTGTTGGCGGGGCGGCCCTCGGGCTGATGGCGGCGGTTATTCTGTTTTCCTTTGACCGGTTTATCGCCGCGATGGGGGTATTGGGCACGCTAGCGGCCTTTGTGGTGCTGCGCTTGGTGGCTTTGGGCATTATGGGGTTGGCGCGTCGGGTGCCGCGGCCGCGGCTGATGGAGCTGCGTCTGGCGCTCGGCAATATGTATCGTCCCGGCGCGCTGACGCCGTCGCTGACGCTTTCCTTAGGCCTTGGTGTGACGCTGCTGGTGGCGATCAGTCTGATTGACGCCAATATCAGCCGTCAATTGACCAAAGGCTTGCCGGAACGCGCGCCTAGCTTCTTCTTCGTCGATATTCCGGGCCGTGATCTCGAGGCTTTTGACCGGTTTTTGGAAAGCGAGGCCGCGGAGGCCACGATTGTGCATGTGCCGATGCTGCGCGGCCGCATCATCGAGCTCAAAGGCGTCAAGGCGGAAAATGCAAAGGCCAGCGAAAACGCCAGCTGGGTTCTGGATGGCGATCGGGGTATAACCTTTGCGGACCGTCTGCCCGAGGGGTCAACGCTCGTGGACGGCGAATGGTGGGCGAAGGATTATAGCGGCCCGCCTCTGGTTTCGCTTGAGGCCGATATTGCCAAGGGTCTGGGGCTCGCTTTGGGCGATCCGATCACGGTCAATGTTTTGGGCCGGAAATTGACCGCCAAGATTGCCAATCTCAGGCGCGTGGATTGGCAGTCCTTGGGCATTAATTTCGTGATGGTGTTCTCGCCCAACGCGTTTGCTGGCGCGCCGACGTCTTATCTTGCAACGCTTGCGTGGAACGGTGGCGGGGATGCCAAACGGGAGGCGGCCCTGCTCAATCTTTCCGCCCGAACCTATCCGGCGGTGACCGCGATCCGGGTCAAAGAAGCGCTCGATGCGATCAATGAGCTGGTTGGCAAGCTTGTCTGGGGGATCAGGGGTGCAAGCGGCGTGACGATTCTGGCGGGTATACTTGTCCTAGCGGGGGCGCTCGGGGCAGGACAACGCAACCGGATTTATGATGCGGTGATCCTCAAAACGCTCGGGGCGACACGGCGACGATTATTGTTGGCGTTTGCTGTCGAGTATGGGCTGATCGGCCTTGCCGCCGCTTTGTTTGGCCTTTTGGCGGGCACGGGAGCAGCCTTTGCCGTCGTTGCATGGGCGATGAAATCAAGCTTTGCCGTTGCAATTCTTCCGGCGCTCGGCACCACGCTGATTGCCGTGCTGGCGACGATCGGGATCGGATTGATCGGAACCTGGCGGGTACTGGACGAGAAGCCCTCGGCCCATTTGAAGAGCCAATAGCGCAAGCCCTTGTTTTTGCCTGAATCCGGCCTCATATTCTAAATCGTTCCCGAAGTATGATGCTTTGGGAAACGCTTCTGTTTCCAAAAGGGAAAAACAATGTCTGATTTTGATCGCAACGCGACCGCCTGGGGCCAAACCGGTGCCCGTATCGGCTCGGCGGAATACGATCTGGGCCTCAGGTCCTATATGCTTGGCATTTACAACCACATGACGCTGGCGCTCGGCATTTCCGCGCTGGTTGCATGGGGCACCTTCATGGCGGCCGTTACATCCGAGCCGACCGCGTACCGCATCGCAAGCGCGATGTATCTGACGGATTTTGGGGCGGCGATCTATCTCTCGCCGATCAAGTGGCTCGTGATGCTGGCGCCGCTGGGCTTTGTGATGTTCATGTCGTTCAGTGTGAACCGGTCCTACCAGACCTTGCTCACCACGTTCTGGGCCTTTGCCGGCGTGATGGGTCTGTCGCTCTCGACGGTGTTTCTGGTCTTCAAAATCGGCAGCGTGGTCGAGGTGCTGTTTATGACGGCCGCGACCTTTGGGGCGCTTTCGCTCTATGGCTACACCACGCGCCGGAGCCTTTCGGCCATGGGTACGTTTATGGTCATGGGCCTGTTCGGCATCATCATTGCCAGCGTCGTGAACATGTTTGTCCAGAGCTCGGCGCTGCAGTTTGGCCTGAATGTGTTGGGCATTCTGGTGTTTGCCGGCCTGACCGCTTGGGATACGCAGCGCCTCAAGGAGCAATATGACGACGTTGCGGGCGATACCGAGCTTGTCGGCAAGGCGTCGGTGATGGGCGCGTTGACGCTCTATCTCGACTTCATCAACATGTTCCAAATGTTGCTGCAGCTGTTTGGTCAGCGCAACAATAACAATTGATCGCTGACGATTGATTCAAGCATGAAAGCCCCGATGAAAGTCGGGGCTTTTTTTATGACACGACCAAACGCACGGGCTTGTCGAGGACGGCCAAGACGCGGCTCAGCTCGTGGCCACGTTTCAAAACCTGACCCGCTGCGGTGATGACCGAATAGGCACCTTGGCGGCGCGCCAGCTTGGGATTTTTCTCGATCCGGTAAAGCGGATACTCCGCCGAGCGCCGAAAGACCGAAAACACCGCCCGATCTTTCATAAAATCCATGGCGTAATCGCGCCACTCGCCGTCAGCGACTTTGCGGCCATAGAGGCTCAACAGCGCGTTGAGCTCGAAGCGATCAAAGCTGATCTGGGGCGTGAAGGAGGACGGCGGCACTGGTGGCTGAACGGGGGTTCGGGTGTCTGGGCGCAGGGGTAGAATCACCGCCGGCGTTGCTGGCTCCTGACCGTCTGTCACGCGAATCTCCGCTTTTGCGTCACGAGAGTGTCATCAAACCGGTAATCGGGCGAGCCATCAAGAGGGAATGACGCGAACAAAACCGGCTCCAAACAAAAATGTCATGATTTCGCCGCATAGTGGTCGCTTCTTCGCCCCACTGAGACGCGATAGTGAGTCTCGAAGCCGGTTGCTTAGCGTTATCGATAGGGCTGCCCCCCAGACCTCGCGACGCTGCCCAAAGTCATCGGCTCGTCCCTGATTGTTTTCCCCGACTGGACCCGATGCGAAAGCGTCGGGTCCATTTTTTAGGTCAAGCCTGCACCCTCAAGCGCTTTTGCCTGGCGCTGAGCGACCTGATCTACCGAGAAACCATCAATCGCCTCGTTAAACAGCCGATAGAAATTCAATTCCGCATTGAGGTGGAGAAATACTCCACCGAGTCCAATGGCCGCGCGGTCCATAAACACGAATTCACGCGGCACCGTTACAGGGCCTTTTTCCTTGAGTGCCTTATGCACGAGGAAGGCTTCTTTGCGGCCATACTCGCCCGGTGCGACGCCATCGGCGACGGTTCGGGTTCGGTCATCAAGCAGCGGGCCATAGATAAAGCGTGCCCAAAGATTGAGGATGTCGATCACTTCTTTCTTCAAGCCTTTAAAGCCCCAAGTCTCATAGGCGTGAACAACGCGTTCTTGATCGTTTTCCAGCAAGCCGCGATAGAGATCGACCACACCGCCTACAAATTTTGCCGGAAAGATGCGGATACAACCGTAATCCAGCAAATTAATGCCGGTCGGCGTCTCATTTTCCTCAAACACGGTGTAATTGCCGAGATGCGGATCGCCATGAATGACGCCATGGCGGCTGAAGGGTAGCCACCACGCCTTGAACATGGCGGTGGCTAAGCGATTGCGGGTCTCTGTATTGCTGGCTTTATAGGAAAGCAACGGCTTGCCCTCGAGCCATTGCATCGCGAGCAAGCGGGTGGTTGATAGCTCGGACCGGATAACGGGGACGCGTACCAGCGGCTCGTCGGCCAGAATGTTCTGATAAAGGGCGGCGTGTTTTGCCTCGCGGCGATAATCGAGCTCTTCCCGGATGCGTTCTGCAATCTCCTTGGCAATTTCGCGCGTATCGACCGCTGAATCAAATTGCCGATGCAATGCGAACAAGACAACCAATTGCTGTAGATCGGCCTCCACGGCAGAAGCCATGTCGGGATATTGCAATTTTACCGCCAGCCTTTGGCCGTCGGATGTCGATGCCCGATGCACCTGCCCCAATGAGGCGGCGGCCGTCGGGTGCAAATCGAAGTCGGCAAAGTGGGTGCGCCAGTCGGTACCCAGCTCAGCGATCATCCGGCGTTTGACAAAGGCTGCGCCCATCGGGGGTGCATTGCTTTGGAGCGTTGCCAGTTCGGTCGCGTATTCGGGCGGCAGCGCATCGGGAATCGTCGCCATCAATTGGGCAACTTTCATCAGCGGCCCTTTCAAACCGCCAAGGGCCTGGGTCAGGGCAAGGGCATTGCCGCGGTCGGTTGGATCGGTGCCAAAGAGGCGTCCGCTGGCGATGCGCGCCGCTACACCCCCCAAACCGACACCCACACGGGCATAGCGCGAAAGGCGCGCGGAAACGCGGTTACGTTCGGCGTCGAGGTCAGACCCGGTCATGATAAGGCTCATTCTGTTGCATATCGAATGCAAGATACGGGGCGAGCCGTGCGCCGGATGCTATTTTAGCGACCTGTCTCTTGCGGCCAATGGTCTCTTATCCAGCGGGCGAGCCCCTCTTCGCCGATATTGCCAGCCGCTACTTCGAGGATCATGGCCGTTGCGTGGGTTTCCTCGACGAGAAACTCGATATCATTCAAACCAAGAAAGACGATCAGAGCCGCAAAGGCGGCCCGCTTGTTGCCGTCGACAAAGTGATGATTGCGGGCAAGGCCAAAGGTATAGGCCGCGGCAAGCACAGCGAGGTCGCTTTCACCATAGGTATATTTGTTCAAAGGTCGTCCGAGCGCCGACTCGAGCATGCCGCGATCACGCAAGCCGACCGGTCCACCAAACAGCGCCAGCTGCTCGGCGTGAATATCGATCATCAGTTCAGGCGTTAGCCAAATGGGCTCTCTCTCGCTCATGGCAAGGAATCATCCGTAACAACAGTGGGAAGTCGGAGTTACGCGTTACTTGGCCAATTCACGGAATGTATTGGCGTAGGTCTTGAACGCCTTGCGGGCGATTTCCATGCCTTTGGCATGAACGGGATCGTAAGGCGTTAGATGCAACCCACGCTCCGGCTGTTCGATCACATGGAGCTTGTCGCCATCCTTGAGGTTGAGGCGCGCCAGTAATTCTTTCGGCAAAATCAATCCGAGCGAATTGCCAATTTTACGCACTTGAAGGAACGAACCTTCAACTTCGATCGCTGTTGGCTGTTCGTTCATGGCACGCCCTTCATCTAATAACCCCGTTATACAATATGTATAACGGGGTAACAAGCTGCCTCTTATTCCATGCCTTCAAGCTCCACAATCATCCGCTCGATGAGCGACAAACCGACCTGCCAAAAGGCAGGATCGCGGGCGTCGAGCCCGAAGGGTTGCAGCAGTTCGGAATGATGCTTGGTGCCGCCTGCCGACAGCATGGCGAAATAACGCTCCGCGAAGCCATCGGAGGCGTTTTCATAAACGGCATAGAGCGAGTTTACGAGGCAATCGCCGAAGGCATAGGCATAGACGTAAAACGGCGAATGGATGAAATGCGGGATATAGGTCCAGAAGGTTTCATAGCCTTCGCCGAGTTTGATGGCCGGGCCGAGGCTTTCGCGCTGAACGTCAAGCCAGATAGCGCAAATTTCATCGGCGGTGAGTTCGCCCTTGCGGCGGGCAAGGTGGATCCGGCGTTCAAAACTATAGAACGCGATCTGGCGGACGACCGTGTTGATCATGTCCTCGACTTTGGAGGCCAGCATGACCTTGCGAGCGCTTGCGTCCTTTGTCTGGTCGAGCAGGCGACGGAAGGTCAGCATTTCGCCGAAGACCGAGGCGGTTTCTGCCAAAGTCAGTGGCGTTGGTGCCATTAGTGATCCATTGGCCGCGGCGAGTACCTGATGCACACCGTGCCCAAGCTCATGGGCGAGCGTCATGACATCGCGTGGCTTGCCGAGATAATTGACGAGCACATAGGGATGGGCAGACGGAACGGTCGGATGGGCAAAAGCCCCCGGCGCTTTGCCCGGGCGCACCGGCGCATCGATCCATTGCTTGTCAAAGAAGTCCTTGGCAATGGAAGCCATGCGGGGTGAAAAATCGCCATAGGCTTCGAGCACCGTATCGCGGGCCTGCGTCCAAGGGATGGTTTTCTGGTCGACTTTTGGCAAAGGGGCGTTGCGGTCCCAATGGTTGAGCTGTTCGACGCCGAACCATTTGGCCTTGAGGGTGTAATAGCGGTGCGAAAGGCGGGGATAGGCATCCTGCACGGCGCTGACCAGAGCCTCAACGACCTCGCGTTCGACGCGGTTGGAAAGGTGGCGGCTATCGGCAACATCGGCGAACCCGCGCCAACGATCGGAAATTTCCTTATCCTTGGCCAGCGTGTTGGTAATCAGCGCAAAGGTACGCAAATTATCCTTGAAGGTGGCTGCCAGCGAATCAGATGCTTTTCGACGGATGTCGCCGTCTTTGTCCTGAAACTTGTCGAGCACGGCCTCGAGCGTCATTTCCTCACCTTCAAAGGTGAAGCGCAAATCAGACATCGTCTCGTCAAACAGGCGGTTCCAGGCGCCTGATCCGGTCACCGATTTTTCAAGAAAAATCTGCTCGAGTTTGTCATCGAGCTGGTAGGGCTTTTCGGTTCTTATATCGGCAAGCCATGGCTTGTAATGGGCCAGCGGCTGGGTCGCGGCGGCGGTGTCCAGAACGGCATCATCGATCCGGTTGAGTTCCAGGGAAAAAAACAACAGATCGGATGAAATCGTTGTCGCACGATCCTGGGTGTCGCCATAAAATTTGGCGTGTCTGGAGTCGCTTGTGTCGCTCGCATAAACGAGGCCCGAATAGGATAAAATGCGCCCGAGGCGGTCATCGATCGCTTCATAGGCCTTTACCGCTTCAGCCAGCCGAAGGGACGCATCGTTGCCGCGGGCGAGGCTATCAAGCTTGCCCTTATAGCGATCGGCAAAGGCCTTTGTTTCGGTTTCAACCTGAACAAAATCGGCCTCAAGCTGGGGGGATTCCATGGCGGGGTAGAGATCGGCCAAATTCCAGACCGGCAAAGGCCCGAGATCGCCCTCTTTCAACCCAGCGGATGAAGCTGCCGCGGTTGCCTTGAGAATACGAAAGGAAGGATGGGCGAAAACGGGCGTGTTCATATCGGGTGATCTGCTTTCAAACATTCATAAAAGGGCGTCGACTGAATGCAATATCGACCGCTTCGAAGGGACGATCAATGATAAAGAGAAAAATCTCGTCTTTTTGATGGTCTGTTAAAGCGGCTTTTACCAAACCCGACGAAAATCAAACTGATTCGGGACGATCCGTCCCCAGTGGACGGTTTGAATGCTTAGTACAGTTCTTATTGTTGATGACGATCCGGTGCAGTGCGTACTGCTTGAACGGATTGTTACGCGGCTTGGTTATCACGTCAAAATCGCTGAGAGCGGCGAGCAGGCCGTGGCGATCCTCACCGGACGCGACGCCCAAAGCATTGATCTCGTTCTGCTTGATCTCGTGATGCCCGATCTCGATGGCATGGCGGTGCTGAACCGGTTGCGATTGGCGGGTTCCCGTTTGCCGGTGATTGTACTGGTGACGCCGATGGGGGTTGATGGCGTGATGGCGGCCATTTCTGCTGGTGCGTCGGATTTTGCGGTCAAGCCGGTCGGGGCAGAGCGGTTGCAGGTCTCCCTCATGAATGTCCTGCGGTTCAAAGCGTTGGCCGCGGGCGTCGAAAGCGATCACCATTTGATGTCCGAGGACGTAACGCTCGAATCGTTGGCGGCGAATGATCCCGGCATGGCGCGGATCGCCGACCTTGCGCTCAAAGCGGTCAAGGGCGATTTGCCGGTTTTGATCGAGGGCGAAGCCGGAACCGGCAAGGCGATGTTGGCGCGCGCGATCCACGGATCATCACCGCGGAGCAAAAAGCCGTTTGTGATGCTGGATTGTTCCATGGTGCGGGCAACTGACGCTGTGGCCCGACTTGAAGCCGCTATGGAGCGGGCGAAGGGGGGCACGCTTTATCTCTCCTCCATCGATTTGCTCGATCAAGCCGCCCAAACGCTGCTGGTGACGGCGAGCATGACGACAGCCCCTTCGGTCCGGACGCCGCGTCTGGTGGCGGCCAGCCGGACCAGTCTCATCGAAGCGGCGCGTTCGGGCACCTTCCGGGAAGATCTGTTTTATCGGCTGACGGTCACCCCGATCCGCATTCCGCCCTTGCGGGAACGGCCATTCGATCTGGCCATTTTGGCCGAACGCACGGCTTTGCGTCTGGCCTCCGAAAGCGGCAAGGACCTTCGCGGCTTGACCGAGCAAGCGATCGCCTTCCTCTCGAAGCAGGAATGGCGGGGCAATCATCCGGAATTTGAGGCCGCGATCAGGCTGGCGGTTCGCCGCGTTTCGACCGCTTGGCTGACTGACGCGGATTTTGACGATGAGCTGATCGCCGAAGGGGCTATGATCCCCCGTCCACGGGATCGCGTTGAGGACGATGCCAGCTTGACCTTGTTCGATGCGACCGGTGCGCTTCGCTCGTTTGCCGATATCGAGGCCGATATTATTGCGCGCGCCCAACGTCACTGTGGTGGTTCGCTTGGAAGGGCTGCGAAGGCGCTCGGCCTCGGACGCTCGACGCTGTACCGGAAAATCCAGGAAAAGGATGCCGTCGAGGGAGCGTCAATGGGCGCCTGGATGGGAGATGCAGCGTGAAACGGCTTGGGTGGATCGGCGCGTTCTTGGTCTCGGCACAGGTTCAAGCCTTTGCGGCTGTCCCTTTGACGGACGAGGTCGGGTTTCACGCTCCGGCGCCGGGCATCACCCACACGGCTGTGCCGGTGGTGTCTGCTGGCGCAATTGCGGATTCAACGGGCACTCTCCTGCTGTCCGGAGGCAGCAACCATCCGCATCTGGCCCGATTGCCGAAGCGGGAATGGGACGGGCTTGCCGCCTTTTATGCGACGCGGAACAATGCACCGATCTGGGTTGGGGATGGGGTGCCGGCCAACCGGACAGCCCAGCTGATCGATCGCCTATCCCGTGCCGATGAAGACGGGCTTGATGCTTATGATTATCCCGTCGTGCCGCATGCCGAAACCTTGGCAACCGCGGATCAGCTAGCGGAAGCCGAGTTGGCCTATTCCGTTGCAGCTGTCGCCTATGCCCGCGACGCGCGTGGTGCACGCATTGATCTGGCCCGCCTTTCCAAACTGATCACGCCCAAGCTGGATATGCCCGATGCGGCGGCAGTATTGTCGGCCTTGATGGCTGCATCCGATCCCGGTGAGGCTCTGGCACTTTATAATCCGCAACAGCCGGGTTACCGCCTTTTGAAAGCGAAGCTTGCGAGCTTGCACGAGATGACGGCGAGCATCGGGCCTGCCACGCCTTTGCCCCAGTCGCGCAAGCCGGTCAAAACGACCACAGCCATGGTAGCGCAAGCGCCCGTGACGCCGTTCGACCTGATCGCCAATATGGAACGCTGGCGCTGGGTGGAGCGTGATCTTGGTGATCGCTATATCGAGGTCAATCTTCCCGAATTCATGCTGCATGTGATTGATCACGGCCAAGTGGTGCACACGACGCGCGCGGTGGTGGGTAAGCCCGACACGCCGACGCCGCTCTTCTCGGAGAAGATGCAGTATCTGATCGTCAATCCGTCCTGGAATGTGCCCTATTCGATCGTGAAAAAGGAATTCCTGCCAAAACTGGCGGAGGATCCGGATTATGCCGCCAAATCGGGCTATGAGGTTTCGCAGAATGGTGACCTTGTCACCGTCCGCCAACCTCCCGGCGAGCGGAATGCGCTCGGCTTTGTGAAATTCATGTTCCCGAACCAGCACGCTGTTTATCTGCATGATACGCCGACGCGGAAGCTGTTTGCCAATACCGAGCGCGCCTATAGCCACGGGTGTGTCAGGGTGGATGATCCGTTTTCACTGGCGGCCGTTGTGCTCAATGATCCGAAATATACCACGGACGGTTTGAAGGCTTTGATCGGTAAAGGGGAGCAGTTGATCAGATTGGCCCAGCCTCTGCCGGTACAGCTTACTTATTTCACCGTGGTGCCGGACGAGACGGGCGAGCTGCATCATCTTGGCGATATTTACGGCTATGACCAAAGCGTCGAAGCGGCACTCGGTTTGGGGCAGCCAAGGGTTTACGCTTCCCTTCGTTGATGCTTCCGAGCGCAAGAGCATATCTCCGCCGAAATTAAGCATTCCCATCAGATCGGCCAGCCGCGTTATCATCCGCGATAACCGAGTTGCATCCGGAGATGGGAATGACCGCGCATTTTCTCGACCACATCACAGCAACGCTTAAGACGATCCGCTCCGAGGGGCTTTATAAAACCGAGCGGGAAATCGTAACCCCGCAATCGGGTCATATCGCGATTGCCGATGGCGGCCAGCGCCGGCCGATGCTCAATCTGTGCGCCAATAATTATCTCGGCCTTGCCGATCATCCGGAAATCATTGCTGCGGCCCATAAGGCGCTCGATCAGGACGGGTTCGGCATGGCGTCCGTCCGTTTCATTTGCGGCACGCAAACGGTGCATCGCGAATTGGAGCGTTCGATTGCGAAGTATCTCGACAAGGATGACGCCATTCTGTTCGCTGCGTGTTTTGACGCGAATGGCGGTATTTTCGAACCGTTGCTGGAGGCGGAAGATGCCATTATTTCGGACAGCCTCAACCACGCCTCCATCATTGACGGCGTGCGTCTGTCGAAAGCCAAGCGCTACCGCTATGCCAATAGCGATATGGATGAGCTCGAAACCCGCCTGAAAGAAGCCAATGCCGACGGCACACGCTTCAAGCTGATTGTCACCGATGGCGTGTTTTCGATGGATGGTTACGTCGCCAATCTGCCCGCGATCTGTGATCTGGCTGAGCGCTACGGCGCGATGGTGATGGTGGATGATTGTCATGCGACCGGCCATTTGGGGCCGGAGGGAAAAGGCACCCCCGCGCTGACCGGCGTTGGTAACCGTGTGGATATTGTCACCGGCACTCTGGGTAAAACGCTGGGCGGTGCGATGGGCGGCTTTATTGCGGCGGCGCAACCGATTATCGACCTGTTGCGCCAGCGCGCGCGTCCCTATCTCTTCTCCAACAGCCTTGCGCCATCCATTGCCGCGGGTTCTTTGAAGGCCATCGAAATTGCGCGAAAGGCCGATGACCGGCGCGCCACCTTGATGCGCAATACGTCGCGCTTTCGGGACGGCATGACGAAAGCCGGCTTTGAATTACTGGCGGGCGAAACTCCGATTATTCCGGTCATGCTGCATGACGCCAGCCGCGCACAGGACATGGCCCGCGAGCTCGACCGGCGCGGCATTTATGTGGCGGGATTCTTTTTTCCTGTCGTGCCGAAGGGCCGCGCGCGCATTCGTACGCAAATGTCCGCCGCGTTGAACGATACCGATATCGATACCGCCATTGCCGCTTTTACCGACGCCGGAAAGACGCTCGGTATTCTCTAACTCCGTTCAGAAGGATCACTTGCCATGCGCGCACTGATTAAGGCTAAGGCCGAAAAGGGTCTTTGGATGGGCGAAGAATCCGTGCCCCAGATCGGGCCGGATGACGTGCTGGTCAAGGTCAATAAAACCGGCATTTGCGGCACGGATATTCATATCTACAAATGGGACGAGTGGGCGCAGAAAACGATTCCGGTACCGATGGTCGTCGGTCATGAATTTGCCGGTGAAATCGTCGAGCTTGGCTCGCATGTGCGCGGTTTCAAACTGGGCCAGCGGGTTTCGGGCGAAGGCCATGTCATTGGCATGAAGAGCCGCGCCAGCCGCGCCGGAAAATTCCATATGGACCCTGAAACGCGCGGTATCGGCGTCAACATTCCGGGAGCTTTTGCCGATTATGTCCGCTTTCCCGCGTTCAATATCGTGCCACTGCCTGACGATATTGATGACGAGTTGGGCGCCATTCTCGATCCTTTGGGCAATGCGGTGCACACCGCGCTGGCGTTTGATTTGATCGGTGAAGATGTGCTGATCACCGGTGCAGGCCCGATCGGCATCATGAGCGCGGCGATTGCGCGCCATGTCGGTGCGCGTCATGTTGTGATTACCGACATGAACCCGAACCGTCTGGCGCTGGCGACACAAGTGGTCGATGTCACGCCAGTGGATGTCTCGAAAGAGAATTTGAAAGATGTCATGCACCGCCTCGGCATGGTCGAAGGCTTTGACGTCGGCCTTGAAATGAGCGGATCGCCGCAGGCCTTCGAACAGATGGTCGATAACCTCGTGATGGGCGGCAAGATTGCACTGTTGGGCATTCCCTCGAAGCCCTTCATGACCGATTGGTCCAAAATGGTGTTCAAGGTACTCACCATCAAATGCATCTATGGCCGCGAGATGTTTGAAACCTGGTACAAGATGCTGGCGATGCTGCAGAGCGGGCTGGATGTCAGAAAAGTGATCACCCATCGGATGCCGGCGGTTGATTTTCTTTCGGGCTTCGAGACGATGGAACGCGGCGAAAGCGGTAAGATCGTGCTTGATTGGACGGCGGGACGCTGACCCGCTCATCGGAAACGGGTGGCTATCGGGTCAAATTTCGTCGAGAAGCGATCAACCCGCTGATTTGATTCGCACCCGAGAGCTCAAGCCATGCCCGCACCTTCGCCCTTTCGCGCCATCGGCCCCCTCGAATGGGCGGCGTTGATTGCACTGTCCGTGATCTGGGGCGGATCCTATCTTTTTATGAAGATTGCGGTCGGTTATCTGCCGGTCTTTACCATTGTGTTTGCCCGCGTTGCGCTTGGTGCCCTGACGCTGGGGGCCATTCTTCTGGTGTCCGGTCTCGGTCTGCCAAGGGGCTGGGCGCGGTGGCGGCCTTTTTTGGTAATGGGCTTTCTCAACAATGTCGTGCCGATGTCCCTCATCGTGTTCGGCACCCACGCGATCAGTGCCGGTCTGGCCTCGATCATCAACGCCATGACGCCGATCTTCACGATCGTGTTTGCCCATCTTCTGACCGCCGACGAGAAGCTCACGACCAATAAATTGATCGGGATCGGACTTGGGTTTTGCGGCGTGATCGTGTTGATCGGCCCGGGTCTGCTGTTGCAGATCGACGCAAGCGTTATCGGCGAGCTGGCATGCGTTGGTGCCGCCATTTCCTATGCAACCTCCAACATATTTGGCCGCCGTTTTGTGGGTATGGGATTGAAACCGCTTGAAATCGCCTTCGGACAGGTGAGCAGTTCAAGCCTTCTGATGCTGCCCATTGCAGCTTTGGTGGACCAACCCTGGACCCTTGCTATGCCACCGGTCCATGCGGTGCTGAGCGTTCTGGCGCTCGGCATGCTGTGTACGGGGATTGCCTATCTGCTCTTTTTCCGCGTTTTGAACCGCTCTGGTGCGGTGGCCATTGCGCTTGTAACCCTTCTCATTCCGCCAAGTGCGATAACGCTGGGCGCGCTTGTGCTGGGTGAATCGATTAGTGCTCAAAATCTGGTCGGGATGGTTTTGATCGCCATCGGCCTTGCGGCGGTCAACCGCAAGCGGGCCTGATCCACAAGAGGGCCTGATCAATCGGCCAGATGGCCAAACATTTCGACGACCTGCTCATAGACCACCCGTTTGAACGGAATGATGAGACGGGTAAGATCGTGCATCGGCGCCCATTTCCATTCGGCGAATTCGGGTTTGTGGCCGCCCGGAGGGGCTAGAATATTGATTTCGCTTTCCAGGCCTTCAAAGCGAAACGCGAACCATTTTTGCGTCTGACCCCGATATTTGCCCTTCCATGCCTCTTTTGCCACGGCGGGCGGCAGATCATAGGTCAGCCAGCCCGGTGCTTCGGCCAGCAGGGAAACCGAGGTCACGCCGGTCTCTTCGGCCAATTCACGCAAGGCGGCGGGATAGGCTTCTTCGTCCGGATCAATGCCGCCTTGCGGCATCTGCCAAGCGTGCGACGCATCAACATGCTCGGGGCCGGCTTCTGCCCGACGGCGGCCGACAAAGACCTCGTTCCGGTGATTGAGAAGCATGATCCCGACATTGCGGCGATAGGGCAGGTCTTCGTGACGCATTACTTGGTTCCGTTCTAATGAAGAAGCGTACTGACCGGCACGAGCCGGAAACCACGGGCGGCTAAACCCGCGCTCCAATTCTTCAACCGGTCTATCGCGAGCGGAGTGGTTCCCGCAAGCCCGATGGCTTGCCCCTTTTGTCGAGCGATCTCTTCAAGGCGCTGCAATTGCAGGTCCATGGCGCGGGATTGCAGGTCGGTATCGAGCTGCGAAGGACCGCTATCGCCGCCCACATCAAAGAGCAGGAGCCCGCGCTGACCCAGTTCCGATAGGGCCGCCATGGCGTTCCCGTCCGGCTTGACGCGGTCGCTAAAATGGCCCGAGACGCCGACATAGCCCGCAAACCGGCTCATCGCCCAGCGCAATCGTGTCTGGTTGATGTCGGCATCGAACCGATCGCCTAATTCGTTCGGTCCAGCCCCGCCAAAGGGTTCACCGTCTTTGCCAACGGGCATTTCGAGAAAAATTTCATGCCCTTCGCTTCTTATATCGGCGGCCTGCCGATCGATGTCGGAACTATAGGGTGAAAGGGCTATCGAGACGTCGGGGGGAAGTTTGACCATGGCTTCGACCGTGGCGAGGTGGCCAATGCCTCCGCCGGTGATCAAAATTGCAAGCCGCGGTGCGTCGACCATAGCGCCCGATACCGGTGTTGGGGGTCGGGCGTAACGATCGGCCGGACGGGTGCCGTCTTCGCCGATTTTTGGCAACAAGCCCAAGGGCAGAGCTTCGACCAAGCGCGGATCGGGCGCCGGACGCAGGCCACGGCCCTTGCGTGGCGCAAGCTCCGGTTGGGAAGACGGGGCGGCGGGCGCTGCTGCCTCAGGCCAGTTGATCGGGACGATGGCTTCCGGAGGGGTGTTGCGCCACTGGATGGCGAAATAGCCGGCAATGCTTAGGCTTGCGCATAACGTGACGCAAGCGGCGCTCCATGCCAGCAGGCGCGGCGAGGGCCATTGGCGTTTGTGAAGTGAATGATCGAGCGGGGGATCAAGCGTCGTCGCAAGCGTCACGCGTTGGGTGCTCCGAAAAAGAGATGACCCAACGTCATGTATCGTAAAACTGACAATGCTTGGTTAAGGCGGCACCCTTGTCGGGTGCCGCCTTACCGGATCAATTGGCAGCTGGGGCCGGCGCTGGAGCGGCGGCCTTATCGCCGACAGCATCGGCATTTTTGATGCCGCGCAGCAAATCAAGCGCGTAATTCAGCTGCTTGTCCTGCTTTGGATCAAGAGGAACATAGGCGGACGATCCGCCCTGCTCATTGTCACCATTCTTCAAATGGCCCTTCAGGGCTGCTTCACCCTTGGTCTCGTCCTTGCCCTTGAACTCGTCAGGGACATCGGGAAGCACCTGGATGTCCGGATCAATGCCCTTGGCCTGGATCGAGCGGCCCGATGGCGTATAATAGCGCGCTGTCGTCAGACGCAACGCACCATTCTGGCCGAGCGGGATGATGGTCTGGACCGATCCCTTGCCGAAGGAGCGCGTGCCGATAATGGTTGCGCGCTTGTGATCCTGCAGGGCGCCGGCAACGATCTCGGATGCCGAGGCAGAACCGCCATTGATGAGCACAACAACCGGCTTGCCATTGGTCAAATCACCCGACCGCGCGACATAGCGCTGTGCATCATCCGAATTGCGGCCCCGTGTCGAGACGATCTCGCCGCGTTCGAGGAAGGCGTCGCAGACGGCAATCGCCTGATCGAGCAAACCGCCCGGATCGTTTCTGAGATCGACGATATAGCCTTTGAACTTGTCGGCCGGAATATCGCGGTTGAACTGGTCAATCGCGGCTTTGAGGCCGTCCGAGGTTTTTTCGGTGAACTGCGTGATGCGGATATAGCCGACATCGCCTTCGTTGCGCGGCTTGACCGATGAAATCTTGATGACTTCGCGCACGAGCGTGACATCGAAGGTGTCGGCTTTGCCCTTGCGGCTGATTTTGAGAACAACGGGGCTCTTGACCGGGCCGCGCATCTTGTCGACGGCCTGATTGAGGGTAAGGCCCTGCACCGCATCGCCGTCGATGGCGACAATCAGATCGCCCGCCAAAATACCGGCGCGGGAGGCGGGTGTATCGTCGATCGGGGTAACCACCTTCACAACGCCATCTTCCTGCGTCACTTCGATCCCCAGGCCGCCAAATTCGCCCTTGGTCTGGACCTGCATATCCTTGAAGCTTTTCGGATCCATATAGCTCGAATGAGGATCGAGCCCGGTCAGCATGCCGCTGATGGCGGTTTCGATCAGCTTGGAATCATCGGGCTTTTCGACATAGTCCGTGCGGATTTTTTCAAAGACATCGCCGAACAGATTGAGCTGGCGATAGGTCTCGGACCCTGCCGCTACGGCGCTTCCAGCTCCCAGAGGCAGGCCCTGGAAGGCAAATGCAACAAGGCCACCGCCCAATACGGCACCGGTAAGAAGATAGGTCAGCTTGCGCATCATCCGCGAACTTTCTCATTTGAGCCCGGCGCCCACCATGGCGACGGATCAATCGGCGTTCCGTCTTTCCGGAACTCAATATATAGGGACGGCATCCTCTTATCGGAAGACGCCGAATTGGCGATATCTTTCTGTGGGTCGTTCATCGTCGCTACCGGCTCACCAGCAAGAACGAATTGACCGAGACTTACGCTGATCCGGTCCATGCCCGCAAGCAAGATATAGTACCCTCCACCCGCATTTAGGATCAAGAGTTGACCATAGGTTCGAAACGGGCCGGCAAAGGAAACCCATCCGTCGGCGGGGGCGGACACAATGGCATTGGGGCGGGTCGACAGCGTAATGCCCTTTGTGATCCCGCCGATCGTGTCGCGCTTGTTGAAGCCTGTTAAAAGCGTGCCGTTGACGGGCTGGGGGAGTAAGCCCTTCAACTCGCCGAAGGAGACTTTCGGTGCCAGCCGCGATGGATCGCGAAAGGCCAGCGCGGCAAACCGGCTCCGGGCATCTTTGGCGGCAGGGTCGATCGCCGCTTTGGCGTCTTCCTCATTGCGGGCCGAGGCCGAATTGGCGTCCTGGGTTGCCTTCGACACGCTGTCGACCTCGCCCTCGACGCGGCCGAGCAGATCTTTGAGCGTCTGGCTCTTGGTTGCAAGCGAGGCGGCCTGGGCTGCCTGCTCATTGGCCTTGCTTTCGGCCCCCGCAATATCTTTCTGGCGCGCCTCGACGAGAAGGGCGATGTCCTGCCGGTCGCGCACAAGGCTGGCAACATCTTTGGCAAGGCCATCGCGTTCGGCCGCCGCCGTTTGCTTGATCCGCTCGATGGCCGAGAGGTCCGCCAACAGGGCATCGGTCTCGGATTTCAAGTCAGGGATAACCGAGCCGAGCAGGATGCTGCTGCGCACGGTATCGAGCACGGAGTCGGGATCGGCAAGCAACAAGGGGGGCGGTGTGCCGCCGACGCGTTGAAGGGCGGCCAGAACATCGGTGACCACAGCGCGACGGGTTTCCAGCGAGGCCCGCGCTTTTGCCTCCGATGCGGTGAGGGTCGCCAGGCGTTCTTCGACGCTGCTGATGCGCAATTCCGTTGCGCGAATGCGATCGGCCGTCTCGATCATGCGTTGATTGAGGCGGGTGCGATCGGATCGGAGCGTTTCGATCTCGCTGGCAAGCTTCGCCCGATCCGCTGCGCCATTGGCCAGGAGTCGTTCGGTTTCTTCAAGTTCCAGTTTGCGGGCGGCGGTGTCGGTGGTTGTGATGGCCGCCGATGGTGCCGTTCCGGGTGTCTGGGTTTGGGCTTCGACTTGGACTGGGATTTGGACCACGGCGCCGAGGCCAAGCAGGCCCAAGGCTAGCCATCGCTGCAACGCTGTTTTTTGAAAAGACATCCTCAGCATCTGTCCGCTTCACACCCGATGATAGGGATGGCCCGCCAGAAGTGTCATCGCGCGATAAAGCTGTTCGGACAAGACGATTCGCACAATCTGGTGCGGCAAGGTCATCGCGCCGAAGGCTAACGCCATGTGAGATTGCTCGACAAGGGCTTTTTCGAGGCCGTCGGCACCGCCGATGACATAGAATACCTGCCGTGTTCCGCTATCGCGCCACCCCGCGTTCAGATGGGCGAAGGCATCGCTTTTGGGTGATTTGCCGGTCTCGTCGAGCGTTACCAGCATACCGCCTTCCGTGCGTGCCAGAACAGCGCGGGCTTCTTCGGCCTTGCGGTCCAAGGGACGCGTCGCGCGGCTTTCGGGCAATTCGATCACATCAAACCCCGTAAAGCCGAGGCTTTTACCGAGATCGCGCGAGCGTTCCAGATAACGCATCACCAAAGTGCGCTCCGGCCCTTCTTTCAGGCGACCAACCGCAAGGATTGTTATCTTCACCGCTCGGGGTCAATAGGCCGTGCGCTCAGCCGGGCGATCCGCGCTCCACATCTTCTCGAGATTGTAGAAGCTGCGGACTTCAGGCCGGAACACATGGACGATGACGTCACCCGCATCGATGAGAACCCAGTCGCAATGCGGCTGACCCTCAACCCTGATTCCGGTATGTCCATGGCTTTTCAGCATTTCGATGATTTGGTCGGAAATCGCGCTGACGTGACGGTTCACGCGGCCCGTGGTGATAACCATTGCATCGGCAAGGGTCGTCTTTCCGTCGAGATCAATCACGATGGTCTGTTCAGCTTTGGCATCCTCGAGCGTTTCGAGAATACTGGACAGCATGTCGCTCTGCTCAGTCGGCTTGGCGGCGATGGCGGAGGGCTGGGACTTCGGTGTCACAGCGCGCGAAATCTGTTGTGTCAGTGTCGTCACCTTAAAGTTCAGTCCCATTATCGGGACGAGGGGATCATGCCTGATCTGACCTTCATTTTCAACCTAATCCTGATTCGGTATAGCTTTGTGACGCTGGCGAAGCACGGTCGAGGACAGGCTGGAGCGTCGCCCGTGAAAAAAGATCCAGCTCGGTGTGCGTTGCAGGGCAAGCGTTTTGGCGCGAAATTCAGGGATCTGGTAGCGTGATAACGCCAAAGCGGCGGGTGATCGGGACGCAGCCAGCGTGGAGCCGGGTCGATCAAACACCGCAAGCGGCATCAAGGACGCAATCTCGCGCCACCGTGCCCAGCGGTGAAACCCCGCGAGATTGTCGGCGCCCATCAGCCAGACAAAATGGACGGCGGGATTGCGATGTTTGAGCCAGCTCAACGTATCGAATGTATAGCGCGTTCCGATGGCATCCTCGATCAGGGTGACATCAATCTTCGGGTGAGCAGCGATGGATTGTGCCAGCGCCTGACGCGCCAAGGAAGCGGGCAAAGCCGAATTATCCTTCAGCGGGTTGCCCGGCGTTACCAGCCACCAGACCCGATCCAGCCCCAGCCGCTTCATGGCGACCATGCTGATCAGCCGATGGGCGGCGTGCGGCGGATTAAACGAGCCACCGAGCAGCCCGATCCGCATCCCAGGCGCGTGTGGTGGAAGGGCAGGCGCCGGGCGCGGGCTATGGGTTCGTTTCATGCGCAATACTTGCCGAATTCCGTTTGACGTTCAATCCGTTCCGGCAAATTGCAAATCATAAAGCCGCGAATAGACCCCGTTTTGGGTCAACAAGTCCTTATGCGCGCCATGTTCGACGATGCGACCCTGATCGAGAACATAAATGCTGTCGGCGTGGGCCACGGTTGCCAAACGGTGGGCGATGATGAGCGTTGTACGGCCTTTCATCAGACGGGACAGGGCGTCCTGAATCGCGGCATCGGATTCGGCGTCGAGCGCCGAGGTGGGCTCGTCGAGCAATAAAATCGGCGCGTTGCGCAAAAACGCGCGTGCAATGGCCACGCGTTGACGCTGGCCGCCGGAGAGCTGGCTGCCAAATTCCCCAACCCGAGTGCGGTAGCCATCGGGCAGCGCCACAATGAAATCATGGGCTGCGGCCTGTCGGGCGGCTTCCACCATTTCCGCTTCGGTTGCCTCCGGGCGACCACGAAGAATATTTTCGGCGATCGTGCCCTCGAACAGAAAGACATCCTGCCCGACCAGTGAAATCTGGTCATACAGCGACGAGGCGGTCACATCGGCCAGACTGGTTCCGTCAATCAGCACTTTGCCCGTCTGGGGTGACCAAAAACGCATGACAAGATTGAAAATGCTCGATTTTCCGCTGCCCGAAAGGCCGACCAAGGCGGTGATCTCGCCGCCTTTCGCGACCAGATCGACATCGTGCAACACGGGCGCTTCAGGGTCATAGCCAAAGATGACGGAGGCGAGTTGAACCTCGCCCTTTCGAACATCGAGCGCTATCGCATCGTCCCGCTCCGGCGTCGACGGGGGCAGGTCAACCAGCTCATAAAGCATACGAACCCCGACGGCCGAGGCTGCGAGCGAGAGATGCAGCCGTGCCAAGCGTCGGGCCGGCTCCGTCATCATCAGCAAGGCCGTAATGAACGCAAAAAACTCGCCCGGCGTCGCCCCGCTATGGATCACCCGCCAGCCGCCATAGAAAATCACGCTCGAAACGGCGACACCACCCAGCGCATCGATCAAGGGGACGGTGACGGCTTGAACACCGACCATCTTGTTGGCAAGCCGCTCAACCGCGCCGACGGACGAAGCCATGCGCTGCCGCATCGGATCTTCCAGCCGGAACGCTTTGATAACCCTGATGCCGTGGATGGTTTCCTGAATGGTGGAAACGGTTGCTGCCACCGAGCGCACCTCGCTGCCAAACAGCGTGCGGACCTTGCGCAGGAGATGGGTGACCACGGAAAACAAAACGGGAAGCCCGATCAGCGCGATTCCGGTGAGGACAATGTCCTGCGTCACCATCACAAACAGCAGACCCAGAACCGTCAACAGATCACGACCCATGGACGTTGCGATCAGATTGAGGGCGGAGCTTGCCGCCTGGGCATTATAGGTAATGCGGGTAACCAGATCCGAGGATTGGTTTTTCTGGAAAAATGGAACGTCCTGCGCAAGGATAGCATCAAAAATCTTGCGCTGCGTGGACGCTACAATGGCATTGCCGATGCGGGCAAGAATCACTTCCTGACCATAGGAGGCGAAGCCTTTGACGATGTAGATCACAGCGACGCTGACGCAAATCAGGATCATCATCGCCGGATCGCGGTCGATAAAGACCTTGTTGATCAGATCACGCATGATCCAAGCGCTGAACCCCGTGGCGCCCGCCACAATCGCCATAAAAAAGATGGCCAGCGCGTAACGCGGGAGAAAAACACGAATATTTTCGGCGACAAGGCGTTTGAGGACGCTGAAATCGCTCTTGAGGGCGGAAAGGGTCGGTTTATTCGACATGATCGACCATCGCTGCGGTTTTCGAACCGCTCGCCTTATGCCGTAAAAGACACGATTGCCTCATGCCGAGGCCTCCACCATGAGACGGTTCGAGCTTGCCTCGATCTGATCCTGAACCTGCTGAAAAAACTCGTTCCGATCCAGACCGGGGGGGATGGGGGGCAAAATATCAATGATGATCGTGCCCGGTTTCATGTGCAGCGACTGGCGTGGCCAGAACATGCCGGTGTTCAAGCCTATCGGCAGGCAGGGCACATTCAACCCTTCATATAATTTCGCGATGCCGAACTTATAGGCCCGTGGTGCACCGGGCGGGCGTCGGGTACCCTCGGGAAATACGAGAATTTGGCGACCGCCATCGGCGTGAATCTCCCGATTGGCCGCACGGGTCAGCTTGATGAGCGCGCGCGCACCGTCTTTCCGGTTGATCGGGACATTGCGCATTTTATAGATGAACCAGCCAAACAGCGGAATGAAGGCCAATTCGCGTTTCATGATAAAGCAGGGATCATCAAACATGCCGAGCAGCATGAAGGTTTCCCACATGGACTGATGCTTGATCGCGACCAATAAAGGGCCGGGCGGGATATTTTCGCGGCCGCGGAATTCAACGTTAATTCCGCCGACGGTTCGGCTCAGCCACACAAAATATAGCCCCCAGCTCCGGGCCAATTTCATCGCAAACCAGCGCGGAAGAATAAGAACGATGAGGCCGACCGTCATCCAGACGAGCAGGCTGGCATAAAGCGCAACCATCATCAAAAGCGCCCGTGGCGACATGCTCAACCCTTATTCTCTAGCCGGAGCAATGATGGCAGGCGCCGCACCGGGATTATTGTGGATGCTGATCAGGCGCATTTCGTAAACCAATTCGGGGAAATTCGCGAGTGGCTTATCCTGCACGCTCAAAAGAAGTGGTGTTTTTCGCTCAGGCGAGGCGACCAATGGTTCGGTAAACCGTGATCCGCGAGGCCATGCCGGCGACAAGGCCGACAAGCACGATGACGAGCACGGTTGCCGCCATCATTTCGGAACCGGGGAGCGCCAAACCGGAAAGCCCGTTGGCATCCAACAATCCAACCGATGAGGAGCCCGCGATCCGAAGGGCTAGCAGGAGGATCAACGCCGCGCCGCCGCCGATTAGCCCGCCCCTGATCCCCAGAACGGCGAAATGACGCTGAAACTGGGTGGCGATATAGCGGTCGTCCGCCCCGATAAAATGCAGGACTTCGATGATTTCGCGGTTGCCGGCCATGGCGCCGCGCGTGGCAAAAACAATGGCAAGGCCTGTAGCGGTTAAAACCAGAACCAGGGCGGAAAGCGAAACCAGCAGGAACAGGTCCGAAATGCGGCTCAAGCGTCTCGTCCAATTTCGGTGGTCGTCCAGACTGGCACCCGGCACACTGTCGGCTACGGCCTTGCCGAGGGCCGCCATATCGGGCGGCTGGTCGGCATCAATCCGAACCGCAATCAGCCGCGGAATGGGTAAGCTTTCGATGGCCGAGGCCGAGCCCAGCCAAGGCTCGAGAAGTTTGGAAGATTCCTCCCGCGAGAACACCTTCACCGAGGAAACGCCCGTCGTGCCGCGCAAAATATCGGTGGCCCGAACAATATCGGTCTCGATCGGCCGGCTGCCTTGCGGTTTGAGCTGAACGGTAACTTCCGAGGCCATCAGCACCTGCCAGCGCGAGGTGGTGCTGGCCGTAAACTGGGCTGCCCCTGCTGTCATGGCGGCCAGAAAGGTCATGATGGCGATGACCGCGATCAGGGCCTTATCCGTAACGGGATCGGCGGCAACCATCGGATCGCGCTGAAACAGCGGGACGAGCCGGCTCAAGGCGAAACGTGGGGTGCGGGGAATGCCGGATCGGTCAGTCATGGCCGCTCTCGATATGCAATCGGCGATCGGCCAGCACCAGACGTCTTGCGCCGTCGATCTGGTCCATCAGGGATAGATCATGGGTTGCGATTAATATGGCGGTTCCCGAACGGTTCATCTCGACAAAGAGCCGCAACAACCGCCGCGCTAGCGAGGGGTCCACATTGCCGGTCGGCTCATCCGCCAGCAGCAGTTCAGGCTGGGCGACCAAGGCGCGGGCAATAGAGGCGCGTTGCTTTTCACCGCCCGACAAAACCGCGGGCGTGACATGCATTAAATCGCCAAGGCCGACCCAATTGAGAAGCTCGGATACTTCGGCCCGATAGGTCGCTTCTTCGCGACCCTGTACTTTCAGTGGAAGGGCGACGTTTTCGTAGGTTGTCAGGTGGTCGAGGAGCCGGAAATCCTGAAAAACAATGCCCATCCGTCGTCTTAACGAGGTCAGCCCCTCTTTATCCAGCTGCGATGTATCCTGACCAAACAGGGCGATCATGCCGCGCGTCGGCTTCAATGCCTGCATGATCAGGCGCAGAAGCGTCGTTTTGCCGGTACCCGATGCGCCGGTCAGGAACTGGAAGGATTGTGGCTCAATGGCAAAGCTGACATCGGTGAGCGTTTCCGCCCCCACGCCATAACGCAAGCCGACATTCTCAAAACGGACGAGTTCACCCAAAGGGCGATGCGCAAACGTCGGCAAGGAACTTTCAACCTTCTTTAAGGTCATGCGTGCATGATCGGATGTGGAGCCCGAAGAGACCCCTTTTGCAAGAGCATATCTGATTCGCCATGTTGATCGTTTGTCCAAATTGCTCGCGCTCTTATCTGGTTCGTGCGGCCGAGCTCGGCCAGCCGGGCCGGTTGGTGCGCTGTAGCGTTTGCCAAACCTCGTGGCGGGCCGACGGGGCGACGTCCGAAGGAAAGCAACCTTCCGAACATGATGCTGAAATGCCGGTGCCTGCCTCGCTGGACGATGCGCCGCTGTCGATGCCAAAACGACCGCTCAGGCGCCATGTGGCGATGGGGGCCGCCGCTTTGGCGGGGCTCACCCTTCTTGCAGGATATGAAAAATTCGATTGGGTCATGGCGCGCGCCATGGGGTGGATTGACGCTGTGATACCCTCCAGCGACGTGGCGGGCTTGAGCTTTGCCAATATCAGGACAACGCTTGGCAGCGAGGGGGGCGAGACCGCCCTTATGATCGAAGGGGACATTCTGTCTGATTCGAATCGCGAAAAATCTTTGCCTCCGCTTCAATTCACGATGCGGGATGGAACGGAAAGCGTGATTTTTCAGTGGATGATACCCGCTCCGGCCGCAACAATCGTCAAGGGAGAGCCCGTCCCGTTCAAGGCAAGGCTTGCCTCTCCGCCGCGGGACGGTAAAGACATACGGATCCGCTTTTCGGGCGCCTAAGGTTTAGGCGACGCAAAGCTCCTTCTTCTCCGGCCTGACGGGTTAGATGATGTCCCAAGAAAGACGAGTTCGCGTTCTGATCGACGAGGATCAGATTGCTCGCCGCAATCACGAGATCGCGCTTGAAATTGCCAAGCGGGAGCCGAAGCAGCTTTTGCTGGTCGCGATCCTGAAGGGCAGCTTTATGTTTGCCGCTGATCTGATGCGCGCGCTCCACCATGCCGGGCTGATGCCGCAGGTGGAATTTATGCATTTATCGAGCTATCGCGACGCGACGGTTTCATCGGGTCAGGTCGTGATCCTGAAAGATGTCGAGAGCGATGTGCGTGATCGCGATGTGATTCTGATTGATGATATTCTCGAATCAGGCCGGACCATCGCTTTTGCCAAGGATCTGCTGGCCGCGCGTGGCGCCCGCGTTCTGACATGCTGTTTGCTTGAAAAGCCCGGCAAGCGCGCCGTGTCGGTCAAGGCCGATTTTGTTGGCTTTACCTGTCCGGACCTGTTCGTGGTCGGCTATGGCATGGATGTCGCCCATTCCTATCGGCAACTGCCCTTTATCGGCGTTGTCGAAATGGACGACGAACAGGCTTAGCTCGAAGGCAGCCATTGATCGAGGAAGCCATCAAGCCATAGCTTGACGGAATGGTCGTATTCATACCATCCCGCACGGTGCTGACCGGCTTCCTGCGCGCCCTTGTGCTGCATTTTTTCAAAGGCACGGACGGTCCACCGGCAGATCATCGCATAGGTGACCTCGGGATGAAATTGGAGGCCGTAGCCGTGACTGCCCAGCTTGAAGGCCTGATTGGGGAAGGTCGAGCCTTGGGCGAGTAATTCGGCACCAGCGGGAAGATCGAAGCCTTCGCGATGCCAATGATAGACATGGCTTGGCCATTCCACCCCCATATCGTCGGATAGACGGCTACCGGCTTCGGTTGGCGACAGCGGATAATAACCGATTTCCGTTTCTTCATCGGCGTGTTTATACACTCGAGATCCCAGCGCCCGACACAGCAATTGCGCCCCGAGACACAGACCGAGATAGGGCGCGTCCGCTTTGGTGAAGGTTTCGATGCAGCGCATTTCGTCGGCGATCCAGGCGTCAGGATCATTGGCACTCATAGGGCCGCCGAAGACAACCATGCCGGAATGATCGGCTGCCGTATCGGGAAGAGGATCACCGAGCGGAGGACGCCTGATATCAAGCCGATAGCCGCGTTGACGTAACGCGTAACCGACCCGCCCGGGGGTCGATTGCTCCTGATGTAGAACGATGAGGACGGGCTTTTTCACGGGGACTGGGACATTCCGAGGCTTGATCGCGACCATGCTGGCATGATCTTGGTGCATCGTCGAGCCCTATCGGAGTGGAAAGCCTATCCTCTTCCGTAAACATCCTCGATCCGCACGATATCGTCCTCGCCGGTATAACTTCCCACTTGAACCTCGATGATTTCGAGCATGACCTTGCCCGGATTGGCCAGCCGGTGCAGTTCGCCAACGGG